>NZ_JBBBDZ010000001.1:104523-658669 GCF_037153935.1 Mesorhizobium sp. CCNWLY176 | reverse complement strand
CCACATGGCGCAATCGGACACAAGGTCCCGATCTCGTTGATTAATCCCGATGGCGCCACCAGCCCGCCATCGGGATATAGCCGGGAAACTCCACCTTCCGGCGGTCCAAAGAATGGTATCGGATCAAAACGGCCGAGGCTCTAATCGCCGCTGGATGAAAGTTCAGTGGCAGGTCAGTATGGTCATTGATCTCTACGGAACCACTCCGGTATTCCTGTTGGCCGCAGTCATATTAATGGCCCTAGGCTTTATCCTCCTGTGGTTCATGCCTGCGGAATTGAAAACGGATAATCGGTGTAAGCCGCGCTGACTGTGACGATACTGCCTCACATTCTTGGCTCGATCTGATAGTGCAGACCAACGACCTCAACCGGTGTGGAGTCATGCTGAGATGCGACTTGCGGTCGGTTCAAGCTAGCCGGCATGCCTCATCTGGGCGAGCAGTTTCTTTCGAAAGACCTCCGCTGGCGTTCGGTAGCCGAGGCATTTGCGCGGCGTCGCATTCAGCCGATTGCAGATCTCGATCAGGTCGGCATCGGTTACAGATAATGGATCGACCTCTCTCGAAAGCCATTTCCGCACCCGGCCGTTGGTGTTTTCGACGGTGCCTTTCTGCCAGGGAGACTGCGGGTCGCAGAACCACGTTTGGGTGCCTATGCTTGCCTGAAGGTACGGCCAGTCGGTGAACTCCGTGCCACGGTCGAATGTGATCGAACGGCGGGCGAGGTGGGGGAGAGCCTGCAGCGCCTGTATGACGCCATCCATCACGGGCCGGGACTGGCGATCATTGTTGCGCAGGAAGATGGCGAAGCGACTGACCCGTTCGACCAGCGATGTGACGTTGGCCTTGCCAAACTTCTTGCGGAACTGAATTAGGTCGCATTCCCAGTGTCCGAACTGCTTACGGTCGGCAACGACGTCCGGGCGGTGCAGGATGTTCAGTTCCGGGCTGAAGCGCCGGCCATGTCTGCGCCTTGCATGCCGGGGGCGGCGCCTGGCCCGATGCTCCGGCAGATGCTGCCACAGCTTGATGGCTTGGCCATCGGCCGAATATGCAAACTTGTAGATCGTCTCGTGGCTGACCGATATCGGATGACGCTCCAGGCGCATACGACCGGCGATCTGCTGTGGTGACCAGCCGTGCATGATCCGGTCGACAACGGACTGCCGGACGTGTGAGAAACGCGCCAGCTTGCGCAGCTTGGCGCGGCGCTCGCAAGCCATGCCGTGGGCCGTCACGCAATAGTAGCCTTTGAGATCCGGAACGACCTTGTCGACGAACATATTGCGCTTGATCTCGCGAAAGATCGTCGAGCGATGCCGTCCAAGCTTTTCTGCGATGATCTCGATGCTCAGGCCGGCCATCCGCCAGCGAGCAATCTTACGACGTTCATCCAGGCCGATATGGGAGTAGGTGCGTCTCATTGCATCTTCCTTGCGTATGATAACTCATTGGTATCATTCGCAAGTCGCGCTTCATCCTTGAACCCACCCGGCTACAGGCAGAAGTCAGATAATAAACATTATGGAACTAAATATGAGTGGTGCAGCGGGTACGCGCCAGACTTAAGGGCGGAACTCTGCTGAGATAGGTCAGTTATGAGAACAGAACCCACGGGCCGCGTGGTGTGATCAATCGCTTCGTACCTGTCGCTTGCTCCACTGGAGGGCAGCGCGTTGAAAATACGCGCTAAACAATTCCAGTCATTCGTAGCACTCCTTCAAACCTGACGTTCGCTACGGATGCTGGCGACCTTGAGCCGACTGTCGGCCGCCCGGATTCGCTTAGTCTCAGATATGAACGAGGCAGGCGTGGGCAGCAAGCCTTTGGGGCTCGACCTTGGGCGAGGTAGGATTTGCCAGCTCTTCCCAGCACATAGGTTATCTCTGTTCGGCCCGCGCCGCGTGCAACGTTGCGCCGCGATGTTGACGATGAGTTGGCCTTCGACGCAAACCTTGTTTGTGCGCCCTTCTCCGGAGCCCAGTGCCGTGCATACGGCACGCCCTAGTTCGACTTGCCGAGAGCTTTCAGGATAAAGCGAATCTGCTCGCGCAGGGTTGCTTCGGTGTCTTCGTCGTGTTGAACGCAGTGTTCGATCAGAATCGGATGGAAGAACGGCATGAACGCGGTCTTGACCGCACGCGCCGCTTCTGCCGGATCTCCGACCTTGAGTTCGCCCGCGTCGATGCCTTCGCGGATGATCGCCTCGAAGATCGTCACCATCCACTCGATATGCGTCTTGATGATCGTCCGGTTCTTCTGCAAGGCGGCGACGATCATGTCGTGCATGTGCCTTTCCTTGATCAGTTTCGTCTTGTTGTGCCGGTGAATAGCGGTCAGGAGCCAGTCGATTTTCTGCGAGGCTGTTGCGTTCGTGCGAGCGATCGCAGAGGCAATGTCAGCGACCTCATTCACGATCCGCTCGCAGATGGACTCGTTAATAGCATCCCTGGAGGGGAAGAAGCGGTAGACGTTCGCCGGGCTCATGCCTAGCTCGGAGGCGATGTCGGCCACCGACGTCTTATGGTAGCCGATCCGGCGAAAGTGCTCCTCCGCCACCTCCAGGATGCGTGCGCGTGTCTCGTCGGGATCAGTCGGCGTTCGGACCGGACGATTCATGATGTCTCCAGAACTGATGATTTGGATCTGCCGGGCTTGCCTTGAACGATCATCTGCAAGCGGTGAACCGTCTTCTCCGACAAAAAGCCCCTTATTCGGCTGCCATTGCTGCTCGCGGTTCCGGCTCCTCGGTCGAGACTTCATGGGTCTGATCCGCAGTCGGCTTGATCCGGAACCACGCGGCATAGAGCGCGGGAAGGAAGAGCAGGATCAGCACCGTGCCGACCGCCGTGCCGCCGATCAGCGTGTAGGCCATCGATCCCCAGAAGACGGAGTGCGTGAGGGGGATGAAGGCGAGCACTGCGGCAAGTGCGGTCAGGATCACTGGTCGCGTGCGTTGCACCGTGGCCTCGATGACGGCGTGGTAGGGGTCGAGACCGCCGGCACGGTTCTCCTTGATCTGTTCGGTCAGGATCAGCGTGTTGCGCATCAGGATGCCGGCCAGCCCGATCAAGCCCAGGATAGCGTTGAATCCGAAGGGCTGGTTGAAGGCGAGCAATGTCGGCACGGCACCGACAAGCCCAAGCGGCGCCGTCAGCAGCACCATGGCCATCATTGAGAAGGATCGAACCTGGAGCATGACGACGATCAGCGTGACGGCGATCATGAGCGGGAAGACCTTGCCCAAGGCCGCGTTGGCCTTGCCCGCCTCCTCGATCGAACCGCCGAGCTCGATGCGATAGCCGGCCGGAAGCGAGGCGATCAGAGGCTGGAGGGCCGTCATGACCTGCTTGGAGACCTCGGGAGGTTGGGTCGCCTCATTGATGTCCGAGCGGATCGTGACGACGGGTGTACGGTCGCGGCGCTTCAGGATCGGCTCCTCCAGACGGATTTCGGAATGACCGATCTGATCGAGCGGGATTTGGCGGCCGTCACGGCTCATCAGCGAGAAATCCGCCAGGCGCGTCGGATCCAGCCGCTCAGCTCCGGCGCTGCGCGCCACGATGGGAACATTGCGGATGTCCTCGCGAACCTGTGTGACGGGGACGCCGGTGAGGAGGAATTGGAGCTGCTGGCCTACCTCCGCCGAAGACAGTCCGAGGAGACTCAGCCGATCCTGATCCGGGACGAAACGAAGCACGGGGGTGCGACTACCCCAATCGCGATTGGCCTGCCGCACGTCCGGGACGCCCCGCATGATTTCGAGGGCTTTTTCAGAAATGTTGTAGAGTTGCGCGGGATCAGGTCCCAAGATCCGGAATTCAACCGGGAACGGCGTGTAAGGGCCGAATACGAGCTGGGTGACGCGGACATAGGCCTCGGGTGCAAGCCCCTGTGCGATCGCCTCCCGGAGCCGGTGCTTCAGCACCTCGCGCGCCTCGGCGTCAGGGGTCAGCACGACGATCTTGGCGAAGGCCGGGTCGGGCAGCTCCGGCGCCATCGCGAAGAAGAAGCGCGGAGCTCCCTGACCTACATAGCTCGTGACAAGCTTGGCCTCGGGCTGGCTGTCCAGCCAATGTTCGAGCTTCTCAACGGCAGCGGTCGTAGTCTCAATGCTGGTGCCTTCCGGCAGGCGAATTTCCACCAGCACTTCTGGCCGGTCTGATGTTGGGAAGAACTGCTGTTTCACGGCGCCCATGCCGACGCCTGAGAGTACGAAAGCGATGCCCACGACAGCACAAGTGACGAACTTGTGACGCACAGCAAAGGCGATGAGTCGCCGCAGACGCTGATAGTTCGGCGTGCCGTAGATCGCGTGATGACCACCCGGTATCGGTTTGATCGCGGGTAGCATCTTGACACCGAGATAGGGTGTGAAAACCACCGCGACGATCCAGGAGACGATCAGGGCGAACCCCACGACCCAGAAGATGTTGCCGGCGTATTCACCGGCCGTCGAGCGCGCAAAACCCACCGGCAGGAAGCCGGCGATCGTTATGAGCGTGCCCGACAGCATGGGTGCTGCGGTGTGGCTCCACGCATAGGCCGCTGCCTTGATGCGGTCCATGCCCTCTTCCATCTTCACCACCATCACCTCTATGGCAATGATGGCGTCGTCCACCAGAAGACCGAGCGCCAGGATGAGGGCGCCCAGCGTGATCCGGTCGAAGAACCGGCCGGTCTCCAGCATGATGAGGAACACGACGGCAAGCGTCAGGGGGACGGCAGCCGCCACGACGATGCCGACGCGCCAGCCCATGCTGATCAGGCTGATCAGCAGCACGACGCCGAGCGCCATCGCAAACTTCAACATGAACTCGTCAACCGCCGAGGTGATGTTGACAGCCTGATCAGACACCTTGTCGAGCGTCATGCCGAGCGGCAGTGTTTGTGCGATCGCGGCAGTCTTGTCCTCCAGTGCCTTGCCGAGCGCGCGACCATCCCAGCCCGCCTGCATAACAGCCGCGAGCATGATGGTCGGCTCGCCCTGACGCCGGATGAGGTATGTCGGAGGGTCTTCGTAGCCGCGGCGGACTTCGGCGATATCGGAGAGCTTCAGCGTGCGCCCAGCAGCGACAATCGGCGTGTCGGCGATCGCCTGAACGCTGTCATAAGCGCCATCGACCCTAATGAAGACCCGCGGGCCCTGGGTGTCGATCGAACCCGCCGGCGTGACGGTGTTCTGCCGCTGCAAGGCGGCGACGATGTCTTGTGCCGACACGCCGAGAGTTGCCAGTTTGGCATAAGAGAACTCGACAAAAATCTGTTCGGGACGCTCACCGAGGATATTGATCTTCTTGACGCCGGGCACATGCAGGAGGTCTTGACGGATCACCTCGGCCTGCCTCGCCAGTTCACGCATCGGCATGCCCCCGGCCTTGAGTGCATAGAGGGCGAAGCTCACATCCGAATATTCGTCGTTGACGAAGGGGCCGTAGACGCCGGACGGCAGGTTGCGGGCTTCATCCCCGAGCTTCTTGCGGGCCTGATAGAATTCCTCCTGCACGAGGCCTGGCGGCGTGCTGTCCTTCAGCGTGACCGTCATAAACGCATAACCCGGCCGCGTGGTCGTCTCGACCCGATCGTACCAGGTCAGTTCCTGAAGGCGCTTTTCCAGCGGTTCGGCGACAAGGTCCTGCATCTCGCGTGCCGTCGCACCCGGCCAAGCCGTCGTGACCGTCAGGGTCTTGATGGTGAAGTTGGGATCCTCCGCCCGCCCGAGCATGACGAATGCGTAGGCCCCGGCTGCCACCAGCAGGAGGATGAAGAACAAGGTGACGGCGCGTTCACGAACGGCAATCGCGGAAAGATTGAAGCTCATCAGTTGCTCCTGCTTTCAGAAGCAGTCCTGACTCTAGCGCCCTCCTGCAGGAGATGAGCGCCGAGCGAAACAATGGGATCCCCGGAGTTCAGTCCGGAGACAACAGCGGTTTCGCTGGTTACACGCACAAGCTTTATCGGCTTAAATTTCACCGTCGAAGTGGCGCTATCCAAGATCCAGACGCCAGTCTTCTGGCCGTCGTCCAGCACGGCTGCGAGGGGGACTTCCACCTCAGGCTGGCTCGCCTGATTGACCAATCGAATGGTGACCGTCGCGCCAAGGGGTGCGCCCGCGGCCTCACCCTCGAGAACATAACGTGCCTCATACGTACGGGTCTGGGCATCGGCAGAGTCCGACAACTGCCGCAGATGTGCCGTATAACGATGCTCATCGCCACCATACACACTGGCCTCGGCCACCGAGCCAATTGACGGCCTGATCGTTTCGGGGAGCGCGACCACCGCTTCGCGGGGCCCGGCCTTGGCGATCCGGACCACTGGCTGGCCTGCGGAGACGACCTGCCCCGGCTCACCGAGCGTTTCGACCACTGTTCCATCCGCGTCTGCCAACAGGACTGCGTAGGCTGCCTCGTTCTCGGCGACCCGTGCCTCGGCCTCGGCGGCGGCGAGTTGCGCCTGGGCCGTATCGACCGCGGCCTTCGCCTGCTCGTAACGCTGTCGGGGGACCCATCCATCTTTGAGCAAACTGGCGTACCGCCGTTCATCCGGTTCCGTCTGAACGACCATTGCACGTGCTACGGCAACGGCGTTGCGCTTCGCCGTAAGCGAGAGGCGAAGGTCGGTATCGTCGATCCGCATCAACGGCTGACCGGCTTTGACCTGCTGACCGACATTTACAAGCCGTTCCACGATCTTTCCCGGTACGCGAAAGCCGAGATTGCTCTGCACCCTCGCGCCAATGATACCGGTGAATGCGCGGTCGGATCCGGTCACCCGCGCGGCTGTCGCCAATCTTACGATCGGCGGTTCCTGTCTCGGGTCACTCACGGCCGCCGCTTTCCGCGTGGGAATGGCAAGTATGGCGAATGCCGCCACCCCCAATCCCAGGATCAGGACACTCCCCAGCACAATAGCGGGTCTCTTTTTCACGCTCGTCGCCTCATCTCAAAATAGATTTCGTTCCGCCGCGGCACAGTCCTGAGCCCGGAACACGCGGCCAAGTGCGGTCTGCACGTCGGGTCAGTTCGTTGGCGCGTCGGCTCGCAGATGCTCGGTCGAGACCGTCACCTTCTCGCCGGACCTTGAGAACGCGTATAGCGAGTCCTGATAGCCCGGCATGGAAAAGGCCACGGAGTCGCCGTCGGCGAGACCCATGACGACGCGCTGCGGATAGCCCCCGTTCTTCGGTGCGGCGGTGGCGGTAACCTCCAGCAGGTCGCCGTTTACCGGGACGTAGTAGACGACCATGTCGAGGTTTCCTTCATGCAAGCTGCCGGCCTCGATCGGGCGGTCGATGGTCGCTTCCTCGGCAAACGCCGGGGTCGCAAGAAACAGTGTGGTCAGGAGCGTTGCGCTCAGGGTTCTGCGGGTCATCTCGTATCTCCTTTTTTAGATTACGTTCGAACTCTATATATGACATAGATTACGAATGCAATCTAAAATTTTGAAATATGACGATGCGTGCGTGACTCGCGTTCAGGCCGCTGAAACCGCAAAACCGTGAATCGCTGGTGCCGAAATACGAATTTGCCGAGCCGAGGCACGGGCGACCCGCCAGCCAGCGATGGCTACGGATAGCGCACCCGCGGTCAACGTGGTGGTCGGACGGCGTTTCTGCTAGCTGACAATTTGTTCGGCGACGGCTTCTTCGAGGCCTGCTGCCGCTTGGGCGGCAAGACCGCGGGCTGCTGCTTGAGAATCTTGAAATTCCTCGAGCGCATGGACCCTGCCCCACCGCAAGGTGAAAACGTGGAGACCACGATTGACGTACGAAGTGCCGTTCAGCAGCGTTCCGGCGCCGTCCCACTCGGCAAACACGGTGGTATGCCACGGCCAGCCCTTCACCCAGATGTGGTTGACCGTGATCTGGAGATTGGGCAGCACGCGGCCGAGGCGCTCAAACCAGCGCCGCGCGGCTTCTTTGTCGTGGCGCTCACCACCAAGCGCGTGGACGCCGGAAACGCGGTGACGGACATGCGGAACGAGTGCTTTCACCGCCGCATCCACGCGATGATTGTTGATGTCGTCGAAGCTCTGGCGGATCGATTTCTCGACAAAATAGCTATATATCATTTCTCTCTCCTCCAAACTTGTTCGATGGCGTGATCGAGAGCACCGTGTGGCGCTCCGTTCGAGTGTTTTTTTGGCGTTGCTCGCCGCCGTTGGGAAACCCTGGCGTATGCCTCACCCGGTGAAACCCGTGGTTTCTGTCTGGCAGTCGGAGCCCAGTTCACCACGTCGGATCAGAACGCTGGGTGGCAACAAGCACCGTTGCTGAAAGCGATGCGCGAGGGTTCTGCGGATCATCTCGTATCTCTTCTTGATAGATTGCGTTCGAACTCTATATCTGATAGATGTCGAGCGCAAGCTAATTAAGGAGATTGATGATGCGCGTAAGTCGCAGCCAGGCAGCGGAAAACCGCGAAACCGTTATCAACGTGGCAAGCCGCCTTTTTCGGGAGCATGGATTTGACGGCATCGGCGTGAAGGACCTGATGGAGGGTGCCGGGCTAACCCAAGGCGCATTTTACAAGCAGTTCGCATCCAAGGACGATTTGACGGTGCAGGCCTCCCGGCGGGCGTTGGAGAGCGCCATCCTGCGATGGTCCGCCACTGCCGAAGCCAATCCGCAGGACCCGCTTGGCGCAGTGGTCGCGTTCTACCTCAGTATGGACCATCGTGGGGAAAGGATGGACGGCTGCCCGGTTGTTGCGCTCGGCTCGGATGCTGCCAGACAGGGCGCCGACGTGAAGGCTTCATTCGAAGCCGGGATCCGGGAATACCTCGAGCTGCTCGGGAGCTGGATTGGCGAGGCCGACGGCGAGGAACCCGGTGGCAAGGCCATGGCCATTCTCTCGACGATGGTCGGTGCGGTGCTTCTTTCGCGCGTCGTCAAAGACGATCGGCTGTCGAAGCGGTTCCTGCAAGCGGCCGCCGAGAGCGTGCTGACGGGGGCTCCTGCTGGCGATGCAACGCTAGCTCCGCGCCAACCCTGATGTCCGAGCTTTCAATTGCAAGCCCCGCGCCGCCCGAGCGCCGCCTGACCGGCGAAACCTTATTCCTGCTCGCGGGTCTGGCAGCGCTCGGCGCGCTCGCCACCAACATCATCCTCCCTGCCTTTCCGCGGATTGGCACCGACCTCGGCGTTTCTTCGCAGGAACTTGGCCTGACATTGAGTAGCTTCTTCGTAGCGTTTGCGTTCGGGCAGCTTCTCGTCGGCCCACTTTCCGACCGCTTCGGCCGCAAATGGCTGGTACTGGGCGGCCTTGCAGTCTTTGCCGCAGGCAGCGTCCTTTGTGCCTTCGCCGACAGCTTGTCCTTCCTGGTCCTCGGCCGTGTCATCCAGGCGCTCGGGGCTTGCGCCGCCTCTGTCCTGTCGCGCGCCATCGCACGTGACCTGTTCGATGGCGAGGCGCTCGCACGGGCTCTGGCGCTGACAATGATTGCCGGGGCGGCTGCGCCGGGGTTTTCGCCTCTGCTCGGAAGTGCGCTTGACGGCCTGTTCGGCTGGCGGATCACCTTCCTTATCGTTGCGGTATTTGGCGCTGTAATCGCGCTGCATTATTCCAGGCGCGTCGGCGAAACGCATCCGGCGGACCGCAGAACCCCCCTGGCGCTTTCATCGGTGGCATCCACCTATGGCCGCTTGGCCGCCGATCCTCGCTTTTTGCTGCCCGCGCTTGCGGTGAGCCTCGTCATCGGCGGGCTTTACAGTTTCTTTGCGGCTGCCCCCGGCGTGCTGATGAGCGAACTGGGCCTTACCGCCTTCGAACTTGGACTATCCTTCGCAACGACGGTTCTGATCGTCGTCGCGGCGGGATTTCTCGCGCCGCGGCTGGCTCATCGCTGGGGTCAGCGCATTATCGGCATGGCCGGCATCTTCATCGCTCTCGCTGGCAGCCTCTTCATGTTCGCGTTCGCCGCAGAACCTACCTTCGTGACCTTCACCATTGCCATCGCGCTGTATTTGCTCGGCATGGGATTGATCAATCCGCTCGGCACTGCGATCGCGCTCCATCCTTTTGGACAGCAAGCCGGGCTGGCATCCGCGTTGCTCGGTTTTCTTCAGATGGGCTGTGCGACCATCGGCGCGTCGTTAGCAAGCGTTCTGCCTCTTCAGCCGTCTGCTTCCCTTGCGGTCGTCCTGACTACGGCTTCGGCACTTGCCCTTCTTGTCTTTCTCCCTGTCGCAATGCGCCACCCCAAAGCGGAGGCAGTAGTGTGAAAGATATCAGCGCGGCGCGCCGTATCGGCAGAAGTGGAGCAAGCGGCGGCGATCGCAACCGAGTGTCCACAGAATCACGCCGCTTGCGGGCGGGGCTGGTTACGTACTCAAATTGATAGGATAATGATGCGACGGATTGTTGTTACGGGCATGGGAGCGGTGACGCCCCTCGCCGCTGATGTTGAAGCGTCCTGGACGCGTCTCCTGGCCGGCCGTTCGGGTATCCGCAGGCTTCCGGACGACGTCGTGGGAGATCTGCCGGCGAAGATCGGCGGCATAGTTCCCTCGCTGGAGCAAGACTCGGAAGCCGGCTTCGATCCGGATGCCGTTCTGCCGCGGAAGGACCAGCGTAAGGTGGACCGGTTTATTCTCTTTGCGCTGGCGGCGGCAGAAGAGGCGCTCACGCAGGCGAACTGGAAGCCGGCCTCGGAAGCGGATCGTTTGCGGACGGCCACGATCATAGCCTCGGGCATCGGAGGCTTCCCCGCCATCACCGAGGCGGTGCGCACGGTCGATCAGCGCGGAGCCAGGCGTCTTTCGCCGTTCACGGTGCCATCCTTCCTGGTGAATCTCGCGGCCGGCCACATCTCGATCCGCCATGGCTTCAAGGGGCCGCTAGGCGCGCCGGTGACTGCGTGCGCGGCTGGCATCCAGGCGATCGGCGATGCGGCTCGTCTCATCCGTGCCAATGAAGCCGATATCGCTGTGTGCGGCGGCACCGAAGCATGCATGAATATCGTCAGTCTCGGTGGCTTTGCCGCTGCCCGGTCCCTTTCCACCGGCTTCAACTGGGCGCCGGCTCAAGCTTCGCGTCCCTTCGATGCGGCGCGAGACGGTTTCGTCATGGGCGAAGGAGCCGGCATGCTGATCATCGAGGAATTGAGCCATGCGCTGGCGCGCGGCGCAACGCCGCTAGCCGAGCTCGTCGGCTACGGGACGACCGCGGATGCTTATCACGTCACCTCCGGTCCCGAGGACGGCAACGGCGCGCGGCGAGCCATGGAGATCGCGATTGCCCAGGCAGGAATTTCGCCGCGCGAGGTTCGCCACCTCAATGCGCACGCGACCTCCACGCCGGTCGGCGACCTGGGGGAGATCGAAGCGATCAAGAGCGTATTCGGGCGCGATTTTGCAATAGCTGTCAGCGCAACGAAATCGGCCACCGGCCACCTGCTCGGCGCTGCCGGCGGGCTTGGCGCCATCTTCGCGATCCTCGCGCTCCGGGACCAGGTGGCGCCGCCTACGCTCAATCTGAACGCCCCCGATCCGGCCGGCGACGGGATCGACTTCATCGCAAAAGAAGCCCGGCCGATGGCGATGGACTACGCGATCTCTAATGGCTTCGGCTTCGGAGGAGTCAACGCCAGCGTGCTGTTCAGACGCTGGACGGACAAGTTGGCGGCGTGATCATTGGGGAGCCCGGCGACCGAACCCTTGCCTCTGATATCTCCTGTTTTCCAAATCCACCGGCCCTACGGTCGGCGCGTTCGTGCTGCCGTGACGCGATGTCAGTGTAGCCGCAGGCCGTGCTTTTCCAGTAGTTCCCAACCAGAAATAGTCAGTTCTCCAGGCCTTCGAGAAGCGTGAGGAGGGCGGCGTCCAGCGGATCGGGCCCCACCTTTTCAATCAGGAGCAAGCTCTCGATGGTCAGCATGGTGGCGCCATGCATTTGTGCCCAACAGGTTGCCGCCTGGCCCCGCACGTCACGCTTGCGCAGCACTCCCGCAGTCTGGCCCCGCACCAGTAATTCGGTTATTACGCCAAACACAGCGAGCGCTCTTTCGCTCAAATGCACGTCCACTGCCTTACCGGCCTCCGCGCTGAACATGAGCCGGTAGAGGCCCGGATTTGCCGTTCCAAATCGGACATAGGCCCGCCCGACGGCGAAAAATTCGTCCCGCAAGGAATTCGACTTTTTTGGCTTCACCGTCGTCAGCGCCTTATGCAGGCTGTCAAATCCCAGCAGCGCCATTTCGGCAAGCAGGGCGGCCTTATCAGGAAAGTGCTTGTAGGGAGCGGCATGGCTGACGCCGGCGCGGCGGGCAACCTCCCTTAAGGTGAACTGCCAGCCCTTATCCTCGTGCAGCATTGCCATGGCGGTTTCGATGATCGTGCGCCTCAGGTCGCCATGGTGATAGGGGCGGCTGGTCGGGTTCGGCATCTTTCCTCACGAAGTTGTCATTGAAAACATATGTTGACATTGCCTACTTCTGGACTTATGTCAATGCCCATAAGTTATCACTGTCAACATTGGAGCCTGTTATGAACACCGTTGCAAATGAAGTCGGAGCCCATCCAGTCCCTAACCATCAGCGCGTGCAATCGGCGCATCATGCCATCGCAGACCAGCCGAGATCGACAGCGTCCAAACGGAGCCTGGCGATGATCCACCTCATCGGTGGAGTGGTCACATTCGGCCTGGCCGCGTCTCCGGCGCATGCAGGCGAACTGTCAGCCATGGCGGGGGAGAGTATTCACATCGGCGGTTTGCATGGCGTCTTCTACTACATCGACGAAAATGACGGTTATCGTGTGGTCGCTACGATTGCGGAAGGAGAGGCCGGAGTGCCGGTACGCTTCGCGGCCACTCTCGCCGAAGGGCAGTCGGCTACGATATCCGTGCCGGGAAAATTCGGCGGGCCTGGCCAGAGCTTTGAGATGTCGCGCTCGGGCGACAAGCTTGTCGTCACCAGGGCGGGATCGGTGTCCAACCAGCCGAGTGGGGCCATTGGCGAGTAATGGCCTCATCGGGTTGCAGGGCGTGCGCTACATCTCCCTTTGCGCGCCCGAAGGCGGCAATCCAACATAAAGAAAGAAGTGATTTCCATGAACAAGACCAATTCAGGTGTCGCTCTGGTGACGGGAGCATCCTCCGGCATAGGGCGCGCAACGGCCAAGGCCCTACAGAAGGCTGGCTTTCGCGTGTTCGGAACCAGCCGTCGTGGATCCGCAGAAAGCTCTGACGGCATTACCATGCTGGCCTGCGACGTCACCGATGACGCGTCCGTGGCGAAACTCGTCGATGACGTGCTGGCCGAGGCCGGGCGCATTGACCTGCTTGTCAACAATGCCGGCATCGGCCTGTTCGGCGGCGCAGAGGAGTCCTCGACGGCCCAGGCCAAGTCGTTGTTCGACGTGAACGTCTTCGGCGTTTTCCGCATGACCAATGCGGTCCTCCCGACGATGCGCCGACAGGGAACGGGCCGAATCGTCAATTTGAGCTCGGTGCAGGGGTTCATCCCGGCTCCCTATTTCGCGCTCTATGCGTCGACCAAACATGCCGTTGAAGGCTATTCTGAATCGCTCGATCACGAGCTGCGCCCCTTCGGAATTCGCGTTGTCTTGGTCGAGCCCGCCTACACCCGCACGTCATTCGAAGATAATCTTGCCAGGCCGGATCAGTTGCTTGGTATCTATGACGCTGCACGCGCTGACATGACCGTAACCGTGCGGAAAGCGATGGAAAAAGGCGATGCACCCGAAGTGGTAGCCGAGACGGTTTTGAAAGCAGCAACCGATCCTGCGCCGAAGAGGCGGTATGCGGCGGGCAAAATGGCGCGCCAGGTCAGTTTCCTGCGCCGTTTCGTGCCCGAGTCCGCATTCGACAAAAGCCTGCGAAAGCAGAACGGGCTGCCGGTGTGACCAACACGGTTCCGTTCGACGGGCGCAGAGGACCGTAGCGATCTCTTACAACGCTGATGCCCACCCATGCGAAACTCGGTAATCGCGGTCGCGATCATGTCGGCCCGCTTGGCCGTGTCTGGAAGACACGCGGCTCATGGTCCGGGATTAAAGCCAGTTGGTTGTTTCTGCGCCTTGTGAGCAGATACGTGTACGCCGGGCCCGTTCAGCCCATTACCGGACTGCCGATCGCCTGCCTGATCTGACGAACGTCGCGCGCCGGCGGTGCACCGAACTGCCTGAGATATTCGCGGCTGAATTGCGAGGCGCTCTCATAACCGACCGCGAAGGCCACATCGGATGCCCTATGGTCTCCAGCAAGCAACAAATGCCGCGCCTCCTGCAGCCGGAGCTGTTTGTGATACTGCACCGGGCTTAGACCGGTTATCGCCAGAAAATGGCGATGCAGGCTGGCTCGGCTCATGCCGCTCACATCGCAGAGCGCCTCGATGCGTAAGTGCGTGTTGTGATTGTCTCTGATCCACGTCACCGCGCGCCGGATACGGCTCAGCGCACCCTCGGGTTGGGCGATCTGGCGCAACAGGCGGCCCTGCGGACCCTGCAGGAGACGATAAAGCAATTCACTCATCACCGGCGCCAGCCGCGGCCTCGGCCGTAACATGGCGCTGCATCTTGCTAAACGCGGAGTCCACATCATCGGCACCTACCGCAGCGGCGCGACGGAAGCCGAGGCCCTGCGCCAAGAGATCGAGGCGCTGGGCGGCAAGGCCGCCATGCTGGCGCTCGACGTTACCGATACGGCGAGCTTCCCGACATTTGCCGCGAAGGTCGCCGAAACACTGAAGAACACTTTCGACCGCGAGCGGTTCGATTTTCTCGTCAATAATGCCGGCAACGGACTTTTTGCCAACTTCGCTGAGGCGACCGAAGAGCAATTCGAATCGTTGGTCACGACGCACCTGCGCGGACCGGTCTTCCTAACCCAAAAGCTGTTGCCCCTCATCACGGACGGCGGGCGTATTCTGAACGTGTCGTCCGGCTTCGTGCGCTTCACGCTGCCCGGCTACAGCCTCTATGCGGCGATGAAGGCTGCAGTCGAGGTACTGACCCGGTACATGGCAGTCGAGCTTGGTGCGCGCCGTATCCGGGTGAACGCAATCGCGCCCGGCGCCATCGCGACCGACTTCGGCGGCGGCGCTGTGCGCGACAATGATGGTGTTAACGCCTATGTGGCGCAGGGCATTGCCCTCGGTCGTGTCGGGCTGCCGGACGATGTCGGCGGCGCTGTGGCCGCCATCTTGTCCGATGACATGGGTTGGGCGAACGGCACGACCTTCGACATCTCGGGCGGGCAACTGCTGTAGCACCGCCCCGACATCCCTGTTCCTTGCCCACCTCAAGAGATCATCATGCCCGAAACCAGCCTCACGCTCATCAGCCATCCACTTTGCCCGTTCGTTCAACGGGCAGCGATCATCCTTCTGGAAAAGGGCGTGCCGTTCGACAGGGTCGACGTACGGCAACGCGCGACTCGGGGATCTGCTCCGATACACACGCAATCCCTCTGTAGGTGCCCTGCTACGACCTGCCACCCGGCACGACCACGACGTCGGCAGCCTCCTTTACCGCCAATTCAGCCATAGCAAGTGCCGCATCGCGGGTCCTGGCGGCGGCGACGAAACGGCCATTGTGGCAGAAGCTCGCGCCCTCCACACCACATGCCGCCTCCAGATCGCTATTGCTCAGCCCAGCCCAGGCCGCAGGAAGATCGGCCCTCGCCTCAAACCCGTCGTCCCCCCGGCGGATCGTGGTCAGGCACCAATCCTTGTCGCGCGGGTGGACCACGAACAGCAGATGATCGGCGCCTGCTTTCGTGATGGCAGGCCGAAACGGCATGCCCATGGGAAGCTCGAGAACACGCCCCTGCCCCGCAGCGGCAATGGCTCGAGACACAACAGCTTCGGCCCGCAATTTTGCGGCACTGCGGGCGATGCTGGCCTCGACGAAACTGCGGGCGATCGACAGGGAAGCATGGAACGCGCGGTCTTCGGCCGCAGGATCAGTCTCGTCGAAATCCGGCTTCAAGGTTTCCAGCAGAGTTGGCAGCGTGAGCCCCGCCAGCGGCCCCGAGGGGCTGAGCGCACCATTGTCCACCAGATCGATTGGGAGCACAAAACTCGCATCGAACGAGGCGTGGACCGCTTCAATATCGGCTTCGGGAAGTTTCGAGGAGGCAAGATAATCACGGCCGTAATGCTTCCAGATCAATCCGAACGAGCTGTAGGGTTGGCCATCCTCGCGCAACGGTGCGCCGCGCTGATGGTGATCGTAGATCTGTGCTGCCGCGTCATAAAGGCCACCCACATCGTAGATGATGCGGTCCGAGCCAGCCGTGATCCATTCCGGCGCTCTGCTGCGGATCAGACGCGCCTGCGGAAAAAGCCGTGTCAGGATGACGCTGGACAGGAGCTCATCAGCATGGAAGCCACCGGAATGGGTGACGAGGAAATCTGGGATCATGCCGGGATGTGCCTTATGTTCGCGGAAAAATCCGCTTGCGGTTGGCCCCCTGATAGCTATTGCCAGATATCAGTTCAACCCGCATCCGCACATCGGGTGCGTCGGGATCCACGGGCAGCACGGCTGCGGAGGTTGTCGGTAACTTCACTTCCGGCGAATTATCCGCGAAGCTAGCGGTTCGTATCGCGGCGAGACCACGCCTCAGGAGATGGCCAGGATCTCAACCTCTCGGTCGCCCACGCTCACGACATCTCCAATAGCCTTGCCTATGAGAAGCCTCGCTAGGGGAGACACGTAGGAGATTGATCCGGCCTTTGGATCTGCTTCGTCCTCCCCCACGATGCGATATTTCTGCAGCCGCCCGTCCTCTCGACGGAAGCTCACAGTGCTGCCGAAGGCAACCTTCTCCGTCGAGGTCGGGGCAGGTACTAGTTGGGCTGTGCGAACGCGCTCGGCGAAGTAGCGCAGATCGCGCAACGGGATCGCCGCTTGCCGGCGCCGTTCATTGACATCTTCGATTTTACTGGCAGCCTCGTAGGCCTGCCGGGCTTGGTTGAGCTGCAAATCCAGAGCCTGCAGCCCCGCCTCCGTGACAAGGTTTAGTTCTGCGGAAATCGCACGAGCCGGCAGCATGGTTTCCGAAGCGGTTTCGGCACTGTCTTCTTTGATGAAAGCGACGCTCAATTTCAAAATCCCTTGGACGCAGTCAGAATTGTCCCGCATGGATGGGGCCAATACAGCAGTTTAGCCCCCCGGCAGGCGACTAGCATCCACGTCAACGGAGCGTCCATTGACGCTGGCGACATGGTCCGCAACCGTACGCCGTAACACGGCGTACATGTCCTGCTCGTTGCCTTCCCAAGGCTCTGCGGCATCGGCCAAAGGAACGCGGAAAGCGCGCTCATTCTCGATAGGCGAATACACATAACCCATACGCGCCTGAAGCAGGCATATGCCTACGACAGGGATGTCCGATACGTCAGGCGGCAGGACGCTCATCTGGAAATGGCCTTCCCCGCTATAGACCTCTTCGATCGACTGATGAGTTTCCTCACCCCATTTCAAATTCGGGAATTTGTAGGTGTACACACCGGTACTACCGAGATAGCGATGTTTTTGGGCAGTGGCTCCGAGGACGATCGGGAACCCACCAATATGCGGCCCGAGATCCTTGCTGGTCAGCATCCGGTCCATAAAGCAAGATCGTAGATCGCTTGCGAAGAGAGGTCCGTCGGCAACTGTCCTAGCCTTATCGATCAAGTCCCGAAATGGCTCGTCATCCCCAATCGCGCAAATGTCAGGCACATCCAAGGCCACGCCATTTCTTATACGCAAGAGGCTGGCCTCTGAGGCATGGCTTGCCACAAGATAGTCGGTCCCCCACCGGCCGAGGATTGCTTCAAAAGTTCGACAATTCCGGCCAGATCGCTATCGGCTGCCAATCGCCGAGCTTTCCGAATTTTCACCCCGGCAGGACCGGCAAGACCAGCAAACGCAACCGAAATACGGTTTCCTAGAGCTGCCAGCTTCAGTTGCCCTGGCATGTTATCAGGGCCTAGTTCCCCTGGATTGTCTATTTTTGTGTCGCTTAGCAGAAGGATTTCAGAGTCGCGGCGCTGCGCAATGATAATGGTCATGAGAATTCAGACGGCTCCGGAACGCGACAATAGTTTGAGCTCTTTGCAGTTGGGATACTCAGGAGGAATGACTTCGAGCTGTTCGCGCCGGCCCTAGCGCATTTGTGCGATCCATCGCAATACACCGAGCGCGGCTTGATAGGTGCGTTCGTCGCGGCAATAAATCAGTGGCGGACGCCCGTCGAGCTTGCCATCGACCGGTTGTCTGACCACCCGCGCTGCGCTGTCTCCGAAGAGCTTCCTGGCCTCCCCGTCGAGCTTTGATCGCCACTCGGTGGCCACGCGGTCCGTTCGGCGCGCCTGTGCGAAGTTTCTCAGGGCCTCTTCTGCCAACCCCTAACCTGTGATGTTTGCCTCGGCAAGATCGAGCGGGAGAATGCCGCCCTGTTCGGCAACCGGAGTTCGCAGGAAGTCGGGTAGATCCTGCTCATTCAAAGTCTGTTCCGAAAGCCTGATCATCGATTGCCGACGATCGTCTGCTTTATCCGCTTCCCGTTTCTCTTTGGCCTTCGCCTCGTTCGACAATGCCTCCTCGATCGCGCCTTCTGCAGGGAGGCCGTATAAGCCGCGGGGTGATGCGCTGGTTCGCAGGAGCAAGACGTCGAGGAGTTTCTCGAGGTCGTTGTCGATCGCATTATCGGCTACGAAGGTTTCTTTTCGTGCCATTCCGCTCTTTGTGTCGATCACCTGCCACCAGGATTCGACCGTCATGGACCCGCGAGCTTTTTCTGGAATGTTATCCAGTATTCGCGAGACAAGGCTTGAAATCTTGTCCGCCCTCTCGCGTTTGCTCCGCTCGGCAGCTTCCCAGCCGCGCCATCGATCTGCCAGGCTGGACGTCAACGCAAAGGAGAGATGTTGCTGTTCTGTGAGGCCCGCCTTGGTCAAAGCTTGGAGGAACCGGTGCACTGCTTCCCAGGGCGTGAGGAACTCCGGGTCGAGATTGCGCGCTGCATCAGCAAGCACTTTGGTGAGCTTAACAAAGTCGCTTTGGATATATCCCTCTTCAACAAGGCGGGAGACGATATGGTCAGTAGCAAGGAAGCGTTGGTGATGGAGCCTTGGCCGCAGAATTGTGGCAAGGACAACTGATCGCCAAGTCTCTGGGCGGACCGTGAAGCAGCCTGTACCGCCGATCTCGACTCCAAGGTGCTGGCGCAAGCCGAGGTAGCGTAGGGCGGGAAGATCCTTGATGCGCAGCTTCTGCTCGCCGGCGCTCCGGCGAGTTCGATCATATGCTTCCATTTTGCGCCGTGCGGCGGACGCCAATCGTCTGGCACAAGCTTCTGCGTCGCGTTGTTCACGGAGACGAAGGTCGTCTATCGCGCGTTCGATCCTGACATTGAACAGCCACTTTCGCGGCGCCGCCGACAGAACAGCTTGGCGCACTGCGTCGGGTGTCGCGTTCCTCGGCACTGAGGACATGTCAATCTCGACGGCCGCTGTTCCCAGCCTGCGCAGGCGCCCAATCTTTTCCTCTCCACACGGGTGGGTCACGGCGATCTCCACGAAGAGTTCCAGCGCACCAACCTGGAGGAGGAGATCCGGTATCACTTCGATGTGCTCGCGGTGTTCGAGCGTCGCACGATCGACTGCGATCTCGCGTTCTTCAGCAATCAGGAGTTCATATGTACCATGCGCAGCGAATTGGCGGGGAATCGTTAGCCGCAATTCGTTTCGTATTATCTCCTTGCAGAGAAGATGAAGCGCCGTCTCGGCCCCCCCCCCGCCGCAGGCAGGGCCCTGGTGAGCGAAATGCGCCGCTTTGAGATCATCTTTGAGGTTTGCTATGAGAGTTGCCTTGCAGTGGGGACAGATCAGCCCGCAGGCAAGGCCGCGACGAGCCACCGAAATATGGACCAGCCTCTCGTTTTCCCGATCCAAGCCGTAGACGAGGCGCGCACTATCGCTGCCGAACTTTTGGCGGACCTCAGGGTCATCGTGGCCGAGATGAATAGACATTGAGCCGGAACTCCCTCCGTGCCGGATCCAGTACATTGGCTGTTCGCGGCGCCGCTGGGGTCAAAACAATCCCTCCGCCTATGCAAGTTCGCTATAGAGCGGCACGGTCGGGGCGTGTGCGTCGATCACCTTGACGACAGTGGCGGCGAGGGGGAGATTTCTCTTCTCAGCCTCCCACGCTTGACGAAATCGTTGGACGGTTTCGGCGGCGGTATCGAGGACGAGCTTTTCCGATAGCAACGCCTTGGCCGCCATATGCCGAAGCTCATCAGCGTCGAGCTCGGCCATCTTCTTTGTTCGCGAGAAATTGAGGGCGGCCGTATCCTCGCCCTCCATATAAGGAACGGTCGACACTAGGTCGTAGGCTGGCGAGAGCGCAGCCGTTCGTCGGTCCGGATAGATCAGCGACCAGTTCTTGAGGTGCATATCGCCATTGCCAATCAGCGCACTGAACACGAGGCGCCGGATAAACTCGGCGGCGCCGGCATCTCCAGCCTCTGTGCCGATGACGCGTGCGATGTTTGCGTAGCTCGCGCGCTTGTATTTGTTGTCCGGAAAGACGCCGAAAACCTGCGCAAAGTCCTCGGTGTGGACAGGGCCGTCGACGGTTCGGTCGAAGCGGCTGACAGCAAGCGCCTGTCCCTTTAACTCGCCGATGCCGTCTGGAATGCCGGCGATCGCATCCAGATCGATCAGGTTGATGATCGGCACCTCCATGCCGATCATCCCGGCGATCATCATCATCGAAAACTCGTTTTCTGGAACGCCGGCGAACTGCTGAGACGGCAGCTTCACGATCCAGGAACCACCAACTCCTTCGGCGGGAATGGTCAGGCCCCCGCCCTTGCCGGCGTTCTGGAACGCAGAGAACTTGAGTTGCACACCAGCGAGCGAAAAGCGCAGCGCATTAGGTTTGGCATTCTCCGGTAAATCCTCGTCGGCGCGACGTGGAAGGGCGTCACCGGCCGCGGGATGAATAGACAGCGCTCCCGGCAGATCTAGGCCAAGCACCCATAGCAGGAAGAATTCGCGTTGCTGGTTGACCCCGGCCCGCTCGGCGAGATAACGCCGCAGCCCTCCCTCGGGTAGCAGGTTCGAGAAAAATGGTGGCACAACCCGCTGTGTCGGGCGAATTTTGGTAATGAGGCCACCCAGATCGTCTTTGAACGAAAGGCTGAGGGTCGGCCGATCCGGGTTTTCGACATAGTCTTCGTTGAAGGCAAATATCGTCCGGTCGCCCTGCAAATGGGTTAGCGTGCCGATGGGCTCACCGTAGAGTCGCACATCGAGAACCGAGACGTCAGGCATCGTCGTCACCTTCGTCGAGCGAGTAGGCAGCCCGTGGTTCGGCTGAACCGCCATGGGCGATCGAATTGCGTAAACGCTGCAGGTTCTGCGCGATGTCACGGACTATGGGTGCCGCTTGGTCGCTCGCCTGATAGCGCTCTAGCCGAGCGATCAGTTCGCGCACGAGCTGCATCTCTTGATCGTTGAGATTCACCCGCCGCAGGAAACGCAGCGTATCCTCGACGCGGTCGAGGTCGGCCGAGCTTCCGTAGAGTTCCTTCATCTTCTTGACCAGCCGTTCAGCGCGGGCGAAGCGTTTGTCGTTGGGCTGACCCGCATGAATATGCATGTTGGGCGTTGCCTGCGCCTTGACCAGGCCTAGGACCGCGGGCACCAGTTTCTTCGGCACGAGCATGAGCTCGAGATCGAGCGCGCGGGTTATGTCGATGAAACTTGATAGCCCAGGCTCCATCTTACCGCTCTCAATTTGGGAAATATGGCTCTGCGTCAGCCCGGCTCGCTTACTGAGGGCGCGCTGACTAACGCCTGAGGCCTCGCGGACCTCGCGTGTTTGCGCGATCAGCCTTTCGCTCTGGTACGCCATGATACATAGTCCTAGATCAAATGGTCCCAACGATCAGGATAATGTATCTACCTTGACATGCCACCGCCGTCAACGACGTTGATTTAGGATAGTGATCATCAAACGTCCTCCGATATAGGATCATGCATCACTCAACATTTCCTCGTTCGCAATGAGTGACACTCTTCGGACGGGTGGACGCATCGCCGCCAAGCCGACAAGTCAGTTGCGATCCTCGATAGAGCGCCGCTACCGTTTGAAACGCGGCATAGTTCCAGAGCAAATCGTTTATGGTTTTTTGTGGCTGCCGGTCGTGTCATCCAGGAAGGCCTCCTGCCACATCTCGATACGCGACCGGAATTGGGCTTCGACTTGGATCTCCACCGAGCGCCTCCCCGTAGTCATAGGACGCCCCAACCTCGATAACGTCCCCTCCCCGTCATCTCCCGCACTCCAAGGTCAACCACAAGATTGAGCGCCCCGCGCGGAGTTACCTTTGCTGCCTTCGCGATCATTGCCGCGGAAACGACTGGACGAGACAGGACAAGCTCAAGAACATCAGGAAGGCTACTCGATGACCGACGATACCTCAGGCGACGCTCCATCTGATCCTTCGCTTGGCCGAGCCGATCGAGCTCTTTCATCCCGGCGTCGGCGGCGCTCGACAGTGCGTCAAGAAACGCGATGAGTCTGGTGGTGTGCACAGGCGAACGCCGCGGTTCTGTCGCAAACTGAATCGCAACTTGTTTCCAGCATGAGAGCTCGTCGATTATCCGGGAGTTCTCGATGTTCAAGGGGCGTCATTTCGATCGATCAGTGATCCTGCTGTGCGTACGCTGGTGCCTGACTTACAATCTGAGCCTACGCGATCTGGAGGAGATGATGGCCGAACGCGGCCTGAACGTCGATCATTCGACCGTGCACCGCTGGGTCGTTCACTTCTCGCCTCAGCTTCTGGAGCGCTTCAACCGGCACAAGCGGAGCGTCGGTAGCAAGTGGCATATGGACGAAACCTACATCGAGGTACGCGGTCAGTGGACGTATCTTTACCGTGCCATCGACGGTGTCGGCGACACGGTCGAGTTCTTGTTCAGCGAAAATCGTGACCTGCTGGCAGCCAAACGCTTTTTCCGGAAGGCATTCGCGCGCCACGGCCGACCGGAGCGCATCGTCATCGACGGCAGCCAGACCAATCATGAGGCGATCATTTCTTGCGATGCCGAAAACCGTCTGCGGGATCGATCGCGACGTTCACTAAAGCCGATCCGCATTCGACGGAGCAGGTATCTCAACAATCGGATCGAACAGGATCACAGGCGCATCAAGCGCCGAGATCATTCTCTCGGGCATCGAGATGGTGCACATGATGCGCAAACGACAGGCGAGGTTTGCCCGCAATCCACGTCCGTCAATCGCCGAGCAATTCGACATCCTCACCGCCTGACCCTGCGGACATAGCTCCTCTCGTGACCACCAGCAGGATTTGCGACAGAACCGTCGAAGGCTGGCGCTTTTCCTGATATCGGGGCACCGGCGATGGTGGTCACGGCAAAATGTAGGCGGCGGCTGTTCGGCCGGCTTTCGATTGATGTCAGGATTGAGATTCTTGGTCGGCAGCATGCGTGGCAAGCGCGATAGAAATGGTTCTCATTGCCTACTCCTTTGGTTCACGACGCCGTTCAAATTTGCGGCGTCAACCAATTGGATGCTGGATTTCGGCAAAGGTTCCCTTCTCGCTTGAAGATTTCCGGTGCCTAGTGTTCGGTTTTCCGACGAATGTTGTGATGTTGGTAAGTTGCGGCCTATCTTTGCAGAATTTGCCAATCCGACGCTGACGAAAGTGACGTCGCCGAAGCGGTATGGCTGGCCGCAAACGACACCCCGAACCGGCAGCGCTATCCGGCAGGTTCGGACGCCGTTGCCTTGCGCAGGTCGCCGAGCCGCCACTGGATCAGGAAACGTCAGGGCTGGAAGCGGACGAGCGAGAAGATGAACGGGCCGGCCAGGATCACGGCGACGGCGGCGAGAAAGAGAAGCTGCCAGACGTAGATGTTTAACCGTCGCCACAAGGGCTGCGCCTCGATGTAGCGCCACCATTCTTCCCGTTCGTCATTGCCGCAAGGCACCCTTCGTCACCTTTCGGTTGCGACGGAAACGAAGATTTCCAAGGGGGTGGATTTGGGTGGGACAAAAACAGGCAAAAACTCCAATAAAATCAGAGGCTGAAGTTGGTGCCTCAATTCTGACAGCCTAGCGTTGTCGGTTGCGGTAGAGGGACATTGCCGAGATTCGGGCTGAAGTGATGGAAGGTTACAATGGGAAGAGTTTACACTGATTACTCGTTCGATTCCGTGAATGGCTATCTCACTATAAATACAGATGTTAGCGATTACTACGATGACAGTTATGTTGAGGCATATTGGGAAGACAACAGTTACTTTCACGAAAGCTTCTACGATTCCACTTCATTCTCATTTGAATTCGATGTTTGGGATGGAGGTGTATTTGCGCACGACATCTCCGTCGAGAACGATTTCACTGGTGAAATTGAGACATACTCCGAAGACTACCACGTATACGTGTATGCCTCAGCAGGACAGTCGATCAATGGCAGCGGCATCCGGGACATCGCGTTTGGAAGTGATTTCAACGACGTGATTTCGCTCGGCGCGGCAAATGACGACGCCTTCGGAGGTGCCGGCAACGATTACATCGACGGCGGCAGCGGTGCCGACGTTATGCAGGGCCAAACCGGCAACGACATTTATATCGTCTCGTCCACGAGCGACCGGACGATCGAGTATGCTGGCCAGGGCACGGACATCGTCCGAGCCTTCACGCATTGGACACTGAGTGCGAATATCGAGCGGCTGGAGTTGCAGGGAACTGCTAACCTTGTCGGAACAGGCAACAGCCTGAACAACACGATCGTCGGCAACAGCGGTGCAAACACGCTACGGGGTGCAGCGGGCCACGATTACTTGACCGGTGGTGTCGGAGCCGACACCGCGTATGGCGGGACAGGCAATGACACATATGTCGTCACCTCCACCAGCGACCGAACCATCGAACTCGCCGGTGAAGGTTCGGACGTGGTCAGATCCTCTGTCAATTGGACATTGGCCGCGAATACTGAACGTCTCGAGCTGCAGGGCACGACAAATCTGGTCGGAAATGGCAACAGTTCGAACAACGCGCTCATCGGCAACGGCGGAACCAACGTCCTACGCGGCGCTGCTGGTAACGACTATATCGTCGGCGGTGCGGGTAAGGACACATTGGTAGGTGGATCTGGCAACGACACCTTCTTTTTCAACGCTGCTTTCAGTGTAAACAACATCGACAAAATCACGGATTACAATCCGGCACAGGACACGCTCCAGGTCGAAAATGCAATTTTCACCGGCCTGGCGGCAGGTTGGCTGGCGGCAGCGGCATTCCACATTGGCAACGCTGCGCATGATGCCAACGATCGCATCATCTACAACAGTTCGAACGGAGACCTGCTCTTTGACCGAGACGGCACTGGGAGTGCGGCTGCGATGAAGTTTGCGACTCTCTCACCAGGACTTGCGGTGTCGGCCGGAGACTTTTTCGTCGTCTGATCTTATTGGCGAGGCTTATAGACGCACACTTCTGACGCCGGCTTTCCAGGTCAGCTTTGCGTGGCCTGGGCATCGCGACCGCAGGCGACCATTTTGCCGTTGGCGCGTGCTTTCGCTGGACGTGGATGCTGGCCCGGAAGCTAACGTCAATAATGGAACAGGCAATGCCCTCGACAACGTGTTGGAGGGGAATTCCGGGAACAACATCCTTGATGGCAAGGCCGGCAACGACACATATGTTGTGTCGACGGTGATCGAACAATCGAACTTTCCGGTGAAGGCACCGACACGGTGCGTTCCGAAGTCTACTGGATTATTGCAGCCAATGTCGAGCGGCTGGAGCTTCTTGGCCCGGCCGATCTCACCGGCAACGGCAACACGCTCAACAACACGCTTGTCGGCAATGACGGCAAGAACATCCTGCGTGGCGGGGCCTGCAACGACACGCTGAACGGCGGCAATACTCGCCTTACGCACATCATGGGAAGACCGGCTGTTGCCGGTCATGGAGGTGATGATTGGCGTCGACGCGCACGTCGAGGACGGAACGCGATCTTTCCTCGACGGTTTCGATCTGGTCCCCATTGATCGCATAGTTGCAGAGGGAGCGGTAGCAATCCGGAGGAAGCATCGCATCAAACTGCCTGATGCGATTATTTGGGCATCCGCTGAGACGAATTCGATGGTGCTGGTCACCCGAAACTCGAAGGACTTCCCGGAAGCCTCTCCGAGTGTGCGTATCCCTTACAAGTTGTAGCCCGGTGGGTTCAAGGATGAAGTGCGATTTGCGATGGATGCACAAAAGCGTGGGTGGCAAATTCAGGCGTAAGCAGATTCGCCAGACGCTACGGAGTGTTGAGATACGGCGTCGAAAACGATTCTCTGACACAATCCTCCTCCATCCCGGTTTTGCAGGGTCACGGCGCCGCCGTAGCGCTCGATGATTTCCTTGGCGATGGCAAGGCCGAGGCCGGCGCCCGGCACGGACTGCCTGCGTCCGGGATCAACCCGAAAGAATGGCTCGAACGCCTTGTCCAGCAATTCCGGCGGAATGCCTGGCCCCCGGTCGGTCAGGCCTAGCATTGCTTTCCCGTTCGAGGCGGTAAGCGCAACGCTGCAGCCGGCTCCATGGGTGGCAGCGTTGATCATAAGGTTGCGGATAGCGCGCCGCAGGCCAAGAGCGCCGGCCCGCACCGAAACCGCCTCAAGGCGTTCGACCGTGACGTGATGTCCGAGCGTTTCCATTTCAGCAACAATGTCACGGACCAGTTTCTCAAGCTGGACGGTTTCGACATCGTCCTGATCGACTTCCTCGCGCACCAGCCGGATAGCGCTGTCGGCAATACGGTCGAGTTCATCGAGATCGTTGAGCCATTTTTCGCGTTCATCTTCGTCGAGGAATTCAACGCGCAGGCGCATCCGCGTCATGGGCGTGCGCAGGTCGTGACCGGCGGCAGCGACCAGCCGCATACGGCTTTCCATAGCTGTCTTCAGTCTGGCAGAGAGCTGATTGAGTGCGCGTGCCGTTGCTCTGACCTCGCCTGAGCCATCCTCCGGCAGTGGGGCGAGAACGCCATCCGGTCCGATCTTGGCGACAGCCGCCTCCAGCATCTCCAATGGCCGGGTCAGCACGGCGGTGAAATAGAGGGATACGGCGGTCGCCCCCAATACGATCAAGGTGATCCAGCCCGCGAGCACGATCCAGCCACGTTGAGGGGGCGAGAAATCGGGAATGTTGACGAGCATCCAGCGGTCGTCGGGCAGCCTGACGGAAGCCACCATGCGACGCTTGCCGACGACACGCGTCACGACAGCCGGAAGCTCCAGGCCGTCATTATGCAGGATCTCGTTGAGCACACGGGTATGCTTTGGATCTTCAATGCCGCCGGCGGGATGATCCGAGAGATCGATCTGGACCCGCTTGAGGCCCGGCAACTCGCCAGGAACAAGTTGCACCAGAAGCCGTATCTGGCGGGCGACAGGTTCCATGATCACTTCAGGACGTGGCCCGCCCATGACACTGATGGCAGCAGCCGTCGCCAGGCCGACAACACCGACGATGGATGCGACGAGAAGCAGGATGAGCCGCCGGCGCAGCGAGGTCATAGCGGCTGCTCCGACGTTTCCACGCGGGCGGTGATTTGGTATCCACCATTGCGCACGGTCTTGAACAAGGGCGCATCTGCGGTTTCGCCAAGCTTGCGGCGCAACCTGCTCATCAGCACATCGACGGAACGATCGAGCGGATCGCGCTCGCGACCCTGGGTCAGGTCGAGCAACTGGTCCCGCGACAGCAGACGGCCCGGCCGCTCCAGAAACACCAGCAGCAGATCGAATTCTGCACCGGTAAGGTCCACGGTCGCGCCTTGCGCGTCACTCACCTTGCGGGTGTCCGGCTCCAGTGTGTGGTTGGCAAACCGGTAGATGAGCGCACTCGGCGCAACGGCTTCGTCCGATCCCGAGCGACGCAGTACCGCCCGGATGCGGGCGGTCAGTTCGCGCGGGTTGAAGGGCTTGCCGAGATAGTCATCGGCGCCGAGCTCCAACCCGATGATGCGATCCACATCCTCCTTGAGCGCGGTCAGCAGAATGACGGGGATATGTGGCTTGCGGTCACGCAGGCCACGGCAGATATCGAGCCCCGAACCGTCGGGCAGCATGACGTCGAGAACGATCAGGTCGAACTGGCCGGCGCCGAGCTTCTGTTCGCATTCGCGCCGGTCTGCCGCCGTCGAGACGCGAAAACCCTGACCATCGAGATAGCGCCCGAGAAGCGTCCGGATCTCGCGATCATCATCAACGACAAGGATGTGAGGTAGTGACTGCATGATATGCCCAGCGCCGTTTGGTGTTTCAGTGCTGATTATAGGAGAGCAGACGGCGAGAGGGACGAAAATTTGCAACTAAGTGTTTCCGGCCGGGATGCGGAAACCTTCGGAAACAAATCTCCCCTTTGCAGAAATCTTCGGCAACACGCCGACGCATAATGGAAAAAACTACTTCCTATCCTCCTGTCATCCGAAGCACGCAGGAAAGGATTACATCATGCGAAACACGCTTTTTGCACTCGGTCTCTTCTCGGTCGCGGTCATTCACCCTGCATTGGCGCAGCAGGCCGATTTTGGGCAGACACCTGACGGTGACTTGCCGGTCGTTGCGCTTCAAGGTGGCCCGGACAATTCTCCCATGCATCCGCCTGCTCCAGGGCGGCCGATGAGGCATGGGCCGGACGATGCCGACGGTTGGCGCGGCCCGGGAAATGCTCATTTCGGCCCCATGCGTATGGGACCACCGCGTGAGTTCATGCTGGCGACAAGGCTTTCGGCAATCGAGACCCGTATAGGCATCCGAGCAGAACAGCTTGATGCGTGGCGTGATTACACCAGCGCGCTGCAAGCTGTTTTGGCTCCGCCGCGCCCCGGCGATTTCGTTCGCGGCCCCCAATCGGGAGCGGACGTCCGGAAGGATCCCTTCGCCCGTGACGAAAGGCTGGCCGACGAAATCGGCAAGCGTGCCGCCGCAGCCGAAAAGCTCAAGGCAGCAATCGCGACGCTGCGCACCACATTGATGCCTGAACAGCTCGAACAGCTTGCCTCGGCGAACCGCATGGACCGGCCGCATGGTCCGCGTGGCGGTTTTCCCGAGGGAGCAGCAGGTCGACCGGATGATGGCGGGCGCTCCCCAAGCCCAGTCCCGCCCATCGACGGTCAGCCCTGACCTGCTGCACCGGCCGGCTCGCGGGGCCGTTGGCGGGCCGGCCGGTTTCAAATGAATGGAACAATTTCAGCTCCACAATCGGCCATATGAGAGAGGAAACTTCCCATGTGGGAAATGTTCTTGACGCTGCGACTGCTTATGGCGGTCGCGCCGGGCTCGCCTCGTCGTGGTACCGCCAAGACAATCCAGCCCGTGCAGGCCTTTACCGGCGCAACAAGACTGGCCTTCGGCGCGTGGCGACTTTCACTCGACATATCCGATCATCAACAGCTCCATCCGGCGGACGGCGACAAGATCCATGACCATAAGATCATCGCATAAAAGATATCTGGCGCTGGCCGCTGTCGTCCTTGCAGTCGCAATCGTCGCCCTTATCAAGGCTTACGGCCGTGGCAATGCCGATGTGACCGAGGCCGCAGCGCCTGTTACAGCGCAGGCCGCATCTCTGACCGTCGCGGTTGAAACGGTGAGCAGGGACAAGATCGCCTCGTCCATAACCGCCACCGGCACCGTACAGGCCTGGCAGGAAAGCATCGTCGGCTCACCGGCCAGCGGCCTGCAATTGGTGGAAGTTCCGGTCAGCGAAGGCGACCGGGTCACCGAGGACCAAGTCGTTGCGAAACTGGACGATGCCCTGCTCAAGGCTCAACTTGCCGAGCAAGAAGCTGCTGTTCAGCAGGCACATGCGACGCTGGAAGCGGCCGAGAACGCCGCGGCGCGTGGGCAGAAGCTGCTTGCCAGCAAAGCGATCAGCGCCGAGACCGCAGAGGAACGCGCCACCACCGTCAAGACGGCCACCGCCCAACTCGCACAGGCGCAAGCCGCAGCCAACCGTATTGCCGTCTCTCTCGCGCAAACGGAAATCCGCGCGCCTTTTGACGGCGCGGTTTCTACGAGGCCGGCGGTCGTCGGCTCCATTGTCCAGTCCGGCACGGAATTGATGAGGATCATACGCGACGGCAAGGCCGAGATCGCGGTCCAGGTTCCCGACAAGGACCTGTCCCGGATAGCGGTGAACAATGAAGCGACCATAACGGACGCCTCGGGAAATACCCTGTCGGGCAAGGTTTCGTCCATTGCCGAGAAGATCGACGCAACCACACGGTTGGGTCTCGTCTATGTCTCGCCCGAAGACAATTCCGGCCTCAAGTCCGGCATGTTCGCCCGCGTATCGATCACCACCTCTTCCACCGATAGCCTGAATGTTGCTGAAAGCGCCCTGATCTGGCGTGACGGCAAGCCGAACGTCTTCATCGTTGGTGAAGACGGCAAGGTGACCGCACTAAGCATCGAGACCGGAAACCACCGGGATGGCCGTGTGGCTGTAACCAACGGTTTGGCCGGCGGAGAAAGCGTCGTCGTCTCGGGTGCGGGTTTCCTCAACGACGGCAATCTTGTACGCGTCGCTGTCATTGACGGTGAACAGACTGCATCCAACACCGGAACAGCCCAATGAACGCCATCTCTTCCTGGTCGATCCGCAATCCGGTGCCGACCATCGTCCTGTTCCTGTCGCTGACGATCGCCGGGCTCTATGGTTTCATGCAGCTTCGCACAAACAATATGCCCGACATCGACCTGCCGACCGTCACCGTGACAGTGTCGCAGTCTGGAGCGGCGCCGAGCGAGATGGAGGTGCAGGTCGCGCGCGTCATCGAGAATACGGTGGCGAGCCTCGAAGGCGTGGACGATGTCTCGACCTCGATCAGCGAGGGCTCCTCCACGACGACCATCCAGTTCACCCTCGACACAGATCCCGAGACGGCCACCAACGACGTTCGCAACGCCGTTTCGACCGTGCAGTCCAGCCTCCCGGCGGGCGCGACGGAGCCGGTCGTGTCGAAGGTCAACGCCAGCGGCAGTTCGGTGCTGACCTTCGTGGTCGATGCCCCCGCAATGTCGCCCGACGCGCTGAGCTGGTATGTCGACAACGATGTCGCCAAGGTATTGCTCGGTGTCGACGGCGTCTCCAAGATCACGCGTTCCGGCGGCGTCGACCGTGTCATCCGCGTCGAACTCGATCCCGACCGGTTGGCCGCCCTCGGCATCAGCGCCGGCGATGTCAGCCAGACACTGGCCTCAATCAACGTCAATCAGCCGGGCGGCCGCACCAGCATCGGCAGCCAGGAGCAGTCGGTGCGCACCCTGGGCAGCGTCTCGACTGTCGAGGCACTGGCCGACACCCGCATTCCGCTCACTACGGGCGGCAACGTCCGGCTGGCCGATCTCGGCAAGGTGACCGACAGCTGGGAGAAACCACGCCAGGCAGCCTATCTCGACGGCAAGGAGGTCGTCGCCTTCAATATCTACCGGTCTGTCGGTTCGAGCGAGGTCGATGTGGTCAAGGCCGCGCGCGCTTCGATCGCCGAGATAGGCAGCACGAACCCGTCCGTGAAATTCACCGAGGTCACATCCTCCTCCGATTTCGTGCTGGAAAGCTACGATGCCGCGTTTGAGGCATTATGGCTCGGCGCGCTGCTGGCGGTGGGCGTGGTCTGGCTGTTCCTGCGCGATATCCGCGCGACGCTGGTTTCAGCCGTCGCCATGCCGCTGTCACTGATCCCGACTTTCGCCGTCATGGCGCTGTTCGACATTTCGCTCAACAACATCACGCTGCTCGCACTTTCGCTGGTGGTCGGCATTCTGGTCGACGATGCCATCGTCGAGATCGAAAACATCGTCCGCCACATGCGAGAGACCGGTCAGAGCGCCTATCAGGCAGCACTTGAGGCCGCCGACGAGATCGGTCTTGCGGTGGTGGCAACCACGGCCACCATCGTTGCCGTATTCCTGCCTGTGGCCTTCATGCCCGGCATCCCCGGCAAGATATTCTTCAGCTTCGCGGTTGCGGTTTGCGTTTCGGTGCTGTTTTCCCTGCTCGTCGCGCGCACGCTGACGCCGCTGATGGGCGCCTATCTGGTGCGCGCCGGTGGCCATAGCGAAGACGATACGCCAGCCTGGGTGCCGACCTATATCTGGCTTCTGCGTGCAGCGCTCAGCCATCGCTGGATCACACTTATCGCCGGCGTCGCCTTCTTCGTCGGGTCTATGTCGCTGGCGACGCAACTGCCGACGGAATTCATGGCGGCGACCGATCGTGGCCGTTCGATGATTTCGGTCGAATTGCAGCCGGGATCTACGATCGAGCAGACCATTGCCGTGGTGAAGGAGATCACCACGCGCCTTGAGAGCGATCCGGTAATCGAAAGCATCTTCGCCACCGTCGGCACTGCTGCCCAGTCCGGTGGTGGACCGAACCGCGGCTCGTCCTCGGCGGAGGTACGCAGCGCCAATGTGACCGTCAATCTGAAGCCGCGGGACGAACGGAGCGTTTCCCAGCAGCAATTCGAAGCGGAAGCCTCGCCTAAGCTCAACGATATTCCCGGCGCGCGGATACAGTTCAGTGCCGACGGCTCTTCGGGCGCCAAGGTGTCGATCACGCTGGTCGGTGACAATGGCGACGTGCTGCAGAAGACCAGCGATACGCTGATCGAGCAGATGAAGTCGGTCCCCGGCCTGATGAACCCGACCTCGACAGCTGCCGCGACCAAGCCCGAGCTGATCGTTCGGCCCGACGACGCCCGCGCCGCCGAACTCGGCATCACGGCGACCGAGATTGCGCAGACCGTGAAGATCGCCACGATCGGCGATACCGACACAAGCTTGCCGAAATTCAATCTCGGCGACCGGCAGGTCTCGATCGTGGTCACCTTGCCGGACGGCGCGATAGACGATCCCGCCAAACTTGCCATGTTGCCGCTGACCGGCACGAAAGGCACCGTGCCGCTAGGCTCGGTGGCCGACATCAGCTTCGACGCCGGCCCCAACGGCATCACGCGGGTGGACCGCAGCCGCAGTGCCACTATCGAAGCCGACCTCTCCGGCATCACGCTCGGCGAAGCCACATCCGCCATCCGCGCACTGCCGGTGATACAGAGCCTGCCCGATGGCGTTCACGAACTGGCGCGAGGCGACGCGGCCCGCATGCAGGAATTGTTCACCGGCTTTGCCACGGCGATCATTGCCGGCATCCTGCTGATGTATCTGACGCTGGTGCTGCTTTTCCGCAGTTTCGTGCAGCCGGTAACAATCCTTGTTGCCCTGCCGTTGTCGGTTGGCGGCGCGCTCGGCTTCCTGCTGATCGCCGGCAAGGCACTCGGCCTGTCGGCCCTCATCGGTCTGCTGATGCTGATGGGCATTGCCGCCAAGAACTCGATCCTGCTCGTCGAATACGCGCTGATCGCCGAGAAGGAACGCGGCATGAGTCGCATCGAAGCGCTGCTCGATGCGGCCAGAAAGCGCGCACGGCCGATCGTCATGACGTCGATCGCTATGGGCGCCGGAATGCTACCGATCGCGCTCGGCATCGGCGCCGATGCCGAGACGCGCGCGCCGATGGCTATCGCGGTCGTTGGCGGATTGCTGTCCTCTACCGTGCTCAGCCTCGTCTACGTTCCGGTGGTCTACACCTTAATGGACGATATTCAGCGCTTCCTAGGCCGACATCTTGGCAAGCTGCTGGTGGAGAAACCCAATGGCGAGACCGTTGAGGGACACGGCTAAAAGGACAACGGTCGGCGCGATCCCCTGCCCTGCTGGTGTACCCTCAGGAAAGCAGCATCCTTGCCGCCGTGATCGCCAGGAAGAAGGCGAAGGCAAGCTTCAGGTAGCGCGGGTTTAGCGCATGGGCGAGGCGCGCGCCCAGCGGAGCAAACAGAAAGCTGACCGGTGCGATGATGGCGACCGCCGGCAGGCTGACATAGCCGAGGCTGAGCGGCGGGCGCCCTGCAATCTCGAGACCGGCCCAGATGAAGCCCGCGACACCCGGAAGAGCAATCAGCAATCCAAGCGCCGATGACGTGCCGACGGCGCGGTGGACCGGAAAGGAAAAGCTGGAGAGTGTCGGCACGGAGAGCGTGCCGCCGCCGATGCCCATCAGCGATGAGATAAACCCGATGACGGTAGCGATCGCCCGGTTGATCCAGCCGCTCCTGGGAAGATGATCCGAGATCACCAGGGTCTTCGGGATCGCCATGTTGATGGCGACCAATATGCCGACGACGCCGAAGACGAAGCGCAGCCCGGAACCGGGAATATACTTCGACATGATGCCGCCTATCAGCGCGCCGATGAAGATGGTCGGCCCCCAGAGCTTCAGCAGCGATCTGTCGACATTGCCGCGCTTGTTGTGCGCCCGCATCGAAGAGATCGAAGTCGGAATGATGACGGCCAACGATGTGCCGACCGCAAGGTGACTGATGACGGCCGGGGAAAACCCGAAAAGCGTCAGGCCCCAAAACAGCACCGGCACAATCACAATGCCACCACCGACGCCGAGCAGTCCGGCCAATATGCCCGAAATCACGCCGGTTGCGGCAAGGCCGGCAATCAGCGCAGCAATGGTCTGGCCGTCGAGCAGCGACGGATCGAGTCCTGTTCCCAAAATGATGTTCCCTAGGCTAGCCGACCGATCTGGACCCTGAAGGCAATAAGCAGATGCCGGGAGATTGGCAACTGCAGTGATGGATTAAGCAGTTCATGCAGAACATGAACTGCGTGGGCGCGTGATCGCAAAAATCGCAATCGACTTCCCGAAACGATTCAGCGCCGCCAACGTGGGAAGACGCCCAGCCTGACGCTAGTGCCGTATCATGCCGGCATCGACGTTCAGCGTCTGGCCGGTGATCCAGCGCGCATCGTCGGAAGCCAGGAACGCCACGACATCGGCGATGTGCTCCGGCTGGCCCTTGCCCTTCATGGCCTGAAGCATCTCGACAAAGCCAAAGGCCTCGTTATGCGGGCTGGCCTTGACGCCGTCGCTCTCGATCAGGCCCGGTGTCACCGCATTGGCAGTGATGTTGTATTTGCCGAGCTCTGTTGCGAGCGCCCGGGTGAAGCCGATGACGCCACCCTTGGCAGCGACATAGGCGGCCATGTTCGGCGTGCCGGCAAAGAAGGTGTTGGACGAGATGCTGATCACCCTGCCCGCCTTCTCCACGGCGCGCATCTGGTCGGTGGCGGCCCGCGTGACGATGAAGGTGCCGGTCAGATTGACGTCGATGATCTTGCGCCAGTGATCGAGGTCGACATCGTCCCAGGCAACGAAGGGAACGATACTCGCATTGTTGACAAGGATATCGACGCCGCCGAGCTTTTCGATCTCGGCAAACAGCGCTTTCACCGACGCCGGATCCGACACGTCGGCAGCGACCGCCTTCGCCTTTCCGCCGATCGCGGCAGCTGCCGTGTTGGCGCCTTCGCCATTGATATCGCTGACGACAACTGTGGCGCCATCGGCGGCCAGCCGCGTCGCGATGGCCTTGCCGATACCTTGCGCGGCTCCGGTAACCAGAGCGATCTTTCCTGCGAGCCGTTCAGTCATCGACATGTCCCCTTTGGTCTTTTGTTTGTGGAATTCATTTCAGGCATCAGCATCGATCACGGCGAGTGCTGCCTCGACGCCTTTGCCGACCTGAAGCTTCTGGCCGGCTGCGTTCATGGCACCGCCCAAAGCAGTAAGTGCTGCAATCGCATAGATTGGCTGAGCTGTCGGCCCCATATGGCCGATGCGCGTCAGCTTGCCGAGCGTCTCGCCCCGGCCCGAAGAAAACACCACGCCGTAGCGTTCGCGCGCGGCTTGCCGCAGCGCCTTTTCATCGACGCCTTCCGGCGTGCGGATGGCGGTCGTGGTCGGCGAAGCGATCTTTTCATTCGCAGCCCAGATCGACAGGCCCATAGCCTTCGCACCCGCGCGTGTCGCTTTGGCGGTTAAAGCATGACGCGCCCACACCGCTTCCGGCCCCTCGTTGAGATAAAGATCGAGCGCGACGTCCAGGCCATTCATCTCGGCAACGGAAGGCGTAAACGGAAACGGCTTTTCCTTCGACCAGGCATGCTCCCAATCGAGAATGCTCAGAACCGAGGCCCGAGGCGCCGCCCCATTGGCTTTCATCCTTTCCCAGGCCCGGTCGCTCACGCTCATCAGCGTCAGTCCGGGAGGCGCGCCGAGGCATTTGTTGGGGCCGGTCACATAGATGTCGGCCTTGCAATCCTCAGGATGCGTTTTCATGCCGCCGAAGGACGACACCGCATCGACGATCAGATAGCCGCCATGTGCCGCGACGATCGCTCCGATCTCGTCGATCGGGTTGATCGTGCCCGATGGCGTATCGTGATGGCAGACCGAGACGATGGTGATCTCGGGATGCGCCTTCAGCATGTCCGCGACCGACTGCGGATCGATCGCCTCATTGTAAGGCACCTCGATCTCCAGCAGGTTCGGCGAATAGCGCTTGGCCCAATAGCCGAACCCCTTGCCATAGACGCCGGACGCCAGATTGAGCACCACATCGTCCTTGGAGATGAGCGATGCGGCGGCAGCCTCCAGCCCCATCACCGGCTCGCCATGCAGCACGACCGGCTTGTTCGACAGACGCATGGCCTTCTGCGCCTTGCCTATGACCTTTTCGTAGAAGAGCTGGAACGCCGGATCGTAGTCGTAAAGCACCGTGCGCCCGAGCCCCCGCAGCACGTCGGGATAGGCGTTGACGGGACCGGCGGTGAGTGTGATCACCGGTTCTGCGTGGTCGGGATATCGCATGATCTGCCTCCGAAATGCCGGCCGTCAGCCGTAGAACTGCGTGCCGGTCCTGTAGGTTTTGAAGTTTTCCATGTCGTGGGAGTACATCAGTTCGGCCTCGTTCTCCTCGGCCAGCTTCTGCACCCGGCGCATCGAGCTCACGCCCGCCACCGGGTCGATATGGAAGGCTGCCTGACACAGTGTCTCAAGGCTTTTTTGTGTGTAGGCAGCGTCGATCGTGAAAAGGATTGGCTTGCGCTTGGGGAAATTGACCATCAGGCTGTAATGGCCGATGGAATGGCCGGGCGTGGAGATCAGCCTGACGCCCTTGGCGAGTTCGATATCGCCGTCGATCCCCTCGAAGGTCGAGTTCGCACGCGTGGTGCCGTCGAGCAGTTGCGCCGTTGCGCCGCGCGCTTCAGCGGCCTCTGCCGAGAAGCTGAGATCCGAATAGCCGAGATGCTCGAAGGGTTGCGGATTGCAGGCCTGCGGCACTTCGGTTTTGTGGCAGATCTTCTTGGCGTGCGGGAAATATTTGTTGCCGCCGCAATGGTCGAAATGGAAATGCGAATTGACGACGACATCAATGTCTTTCGGCTCCAGGCCCAGAAGCGCCAGCGCGCCGGGTATCGTCTGGTTCTTGCTCTGGATCGGCTTTTCGAAAGGCAGCACCTTCATGACATGGTCGTAGTCATAGCCGGTGTCGATCAGGAAACGGCCTTCGGCATGCTCGATCAGGATCGAATAGACGGGAAAGCGCACCTCGCCGCCAGGACCACGGTTCCAGAACACATGATAGCCATCGAGAACGAGCGAGCCGCCGTCGAGCAGATAGACCTTTGTGTCCGACATCTTTACCTCCTGTTGTCGCGGCTCCCCATTTGCCGCCTTGATTATTCTTCCAGCGTCAGCGGGCGCCGCGCTCATATGGAATGCCCAATGCTGCCGGCAGGCTGGCACGACGGCCGAACAGAACGAGCATGATCATCACCGCCAGGAACGGCAGCATCTGGATGACATCGGTCGGGATGTTGATGCCGGCGACCTGCATGGCCGTGGTCAGCGACAGGCAGACGCCGAACAGGAGCGCGCCAAACAGCACCCAGACCGGCCGGCCCCGCGCTAGCATCGCCAGCACGATACCGAGGAAGCCGGCGCCATTGGTGATGAACGGGATGAAGATGCCAGCCCCGACATTGGCGAGATAGGCACCGCCGAGACCGGCCAGCGCGCCGGTCGTCAGGACTGCGATCGTGCGGGTCCGCACGACATCGATACCGGCCACGTCGAGCGCTGCGGGCTTGTCGCCGGCGGCCTGAAGATTGAGGCCAAGCTGCGTGCGGCGATAGATGTAGCCCATCACGAAAACCAGCGCGATGGCCATATAGACGATCAGGTGCTGACGAAAAAGCGCAGGCCCCAGAATGGGGATATCCGCGAGAAATGGGATCACGGTCCTGTCCGCCGCCGGCAGGCGCGGATAGCTGCGCGAAAACTGGAAATGATGAAGCAGCGCTGTCAGCCCCTCGAGCCCGAGCGTCAGGCCGATGCCGATGACGATCTGGTTGAGACCCAGCCGTACACATAGCAGTGCCATGAGAAGCGCCACCACCATGCCGCCCAGCGCGCCGGTGAGAAAGCCGAGCCACAACGACCCCGAATAGAACGCACCGACGAAACCGAGATAGGCGCCGAAGATCATCATGCCTTCGATGCCGATATTGAGCACGCCGGCCTTTTCCGACATCTGCTCGCCCAGCCCGGCAAGAAGCAGCGGGATGGCGGCGGTGACGGCGCCGAACAGGAGTGCGCCGAGGAAGACTTCGCTGAACAGGCCCGTCATGACGTCACGTCTTTCGCGACTGGTTGTAGCGGTGGTCGATATATTCGGCGAGCGCCAGCATGATCAGAACGATGGAGACAAGCACGAGCGTGAAGTGATGCGGCACGCCGAGCCGCCGCGCGGCACTCTCGCCGCCAATCGACAGAACAGACAGCATGAACACGAAGCCGATTGCCGCGATGCCGTTCATGCGGGCGAGGAAAACGACCGGAATGACCGCCATCGCATAGGCCGGATTCCAGTCGGCCCTCACATTGCCCTGAACGCCGATGATATCGACGGCACCGGCCAGACCTGCCAACCCTGCCGAGATCGCGAACACCGCAATTGTGAGCTTCGGCACGCCGAGGCCGGCATGGACGGCGGCGCGCGGATTGGCACCGACGATCTGCAATTTCAGGCCGAATGCGGTACGCGTCATGACGAAATGCACTATGAGGATGGCGGCCAGACCAAGCAGGAGCCCGCTGGTAATCGTCGTATCAAACAGGCGCGGCAGGCGATCCTCGACCGGCAAAGTCCGTGTCTGCGGCACAGTGGTTGAAGGGTCGAGGAAAACGAGCTTCACCAGGACATTGGCGAGCGACGTGCCGAGAAATGTCATCATCAGCGTGGTGATGATCTCGTTGACGCCCTGATAGGCGCGCAGCAAGGCCGGCACGAGTGACCACAGCATGGCAATTGCGGTTGCCAGCAGGAAGGCGCAGAACAGGGCCAGCCATGCCGGCAGCACCTGAACGAGCAGCGGCCCGCTGGCAGCGGCAGTGACCGCGCCAAGCAGGAACTGGCCGTCGCCGCCGAGATTCCACATGCCGGCGCGAAACGCGACGATGAGGCCGGCTGCGAGGAAGAGCAGAGGCGCCATGCGCGTCAGCGTCTGCTGGACGCCGAGCGGCGACAGCAGCCCGCGTTCGAGAACAAAACCATAATAGGTCAATGGGTTGACGCCGACGGCCAGCAGGATGCAACCGGCTATTATCAGAGCGGCCAGGATAGGACCGAGCGTCATGATAATGCGGCGCTGGATATCGCGCCGTGCAGGCGTGCCATTCGATGTATCGAGAGCGGTCGCACTCATGGCCTGTGTCTCCGCGCTCATGCCGCCAGCCCGATCATCAGACGGCCAACCCGTGTGCGGGCGTCACCCGTGTTTTCGACCGTACCGACCAACCGGCCGCTCGAAATCACGGCAATCCGGTCGCACATGCTCAGCAGTTCCTCGAGGTCTGTGGAGATGAGAAGGACAGCCAGACCCCGCGCCGCGATTTCCCGAATGCGCTGGCGTGTTGCCAAGGTGTTGGCGAGATCGAGCCCATAGGTCGGCTTGTTGAAGATAACGGCCTTGGCGCCTTCGGCCAGTTCGCGCGCCAGCAGCACCTTCTGGATGTTGCCGCCGGACAGGCGGCCCACCGGTGTCTTCAGGCTCGGCGTGCGCACATCGTATTCGCGAACCAGTTCGCCCGCGCGTTTGTCGATCTCGGCGCGCTGCTCGATGCCCGAGCGCCAGAAGGGAGCAGCGCCCACCTGTTTCAGGAAGAAATTGATCGACACGGGGAATGACCCCACGGTGCCCTCGCCCAGCCTGTCGTCGGTCAAATAGCGCAGCCCGCTCTCACGGCGTTCGCCGACGCTCAACCCGTCGAGCCGTTTTCCTTCCAAAGCAATCGTACCGCCAGAGGTCGGAAGCTGCCCGGCCAAGGCCTCGGCGAGTTGCTTCTGGCCGTTGCCGTCGATGCCGGCAATGCCGAGCAGTTCGCCCGGGCGAATGTCGAAGGATATCGCAGAGAGGCCCGGCGTATTTGCAGTTGCGGGCACTTCGATGTCGCGCACCTCCAGCAGAGGTGCCGCGCTTGCAGGCAGCACACGCGGTGCCTTTTCCTCCGCTTCGGGGTCATCCTTGCGCTTGCCGAACATCAGCTCGACGATTTCCGAGATGATCTCGTCCTCGCCGAGCGCGCGAAAACGTTCCGGCGGAATCTCGCCGACCTTGCGGCCAAGCTTCAGAACCGAAATGCGGTCGCCAAAGGCCGCCGCCTCCTTGAGCTTGTGAGTGATGAAAACAATAGCCAGGCCCTGTTCGACAAGACGGCGCATCAGCGCGCCCAGTTCGTCGATGCCTTTCGGCGTCAGCATGGAAGTCGATTCATCGAGGATCAGCAGCCGGCTGTTGCGCACCAGCGCGCGCAGGATTTCGACCTGCTGCTGCTCGCCCAGCGAAAGCTCGGATATCCTGGCATGGAGATTGATCGTGATGCCCAGCGTGCGGCTGATCTCGGTAACGCGCGCTTCCAGCTCCTCGGTCTTGGGGCGTTGCCACCACGACCCGCCAAGCAGAAGATTTTCCGCCACCGTCAGCGTCGGCACCAGCATCATGTGCTGGAAGACCGTGCCGATGCCGAGCGAAAGCGCATGGCGCGGCGACGTGATCGGCGTTGGGGTGCCATCGACCAGAATACGCCCTTCGTCCGGCTGCTGAAGGCCTGACAGCATGCCGATCAAGGTTGATTTGCCGGCGCCGTTTTCGCCCAGCAACACGTGAACTTCGCCGGGCCGGATCGCCAGGTCGACGCTGTCATTGGCGACGATACCGGGGAACCGCTTTGTTACCCGATCGAGCACGACGATGTCCGGCGTTGCCGCCGGTGATATTGAAACATTGGTCATGATACGCCCAGCGTCAGAGCATGAAATCAAACTGGAGGGGCAGCACATTGGGCCCCTCCAGCCTATGGCGCTCGTGGCTATTCGCTCACATTCGTCATCAGGGCACGCACGGCCGTCGCTTCGAACACCGGCTCGACCTTGATCTTGCCGGAGATGACATCCTCGCGCAGCGCCTGGACTTCGGTCCAGACATTGTCCGGGATCGCCGCCGTCTTGAGCAGCTTGACGGAATCATCCTTCAGGCCGATCGAGTAGCTCTTGGTGCCGAAGGTATCGGCCTTCAGGTCGTTGATCATCGCCGTGTAGACGGGCGTGATGTTCCAGACCACCGAAGAGAGCAGGAAGCCCTTGTCGATGGGCGTCTTATCGCCGATCACATCGATGAAATAGACCTTGCCGCCATCGGCAGCCTTGGTCGTTTCGACCGCCTGCAGCATGCCGAAGCTGGAGCCGTTGCCCTGACCGAAGATGATGTCGGCACCAGACGCGATCACGCTTTCGGTGACGCGCTTGCCGCCGGCAGCGTCGCTATAGGCGGCGGGTCCGATAACGGCATAGGTGACCTTCACATCCGGGTTCTCGGCCTTGACGCCCTGAGCGAACCCTGCCGACTGCGAGTTCCATGACGGCGGCTCGCCGGAAACGACGATGCCGACGGCCTTGGAGCGCGTCATCTTGGCGGCAAGACGGCCGGCAAGATAGGCGCCTTCATGGCCGCTCAGCGTGTAGTCCGCGACGAGGCCCTTCTTGAGCGCCGACGGCGTGTCGACGATCGCCACCGGAACCTTGAGCTCGTTGGCGATTTCAGGCGCCGACGTGTTGTAGCCGCTGGCATGGGCGATCAGCAGGCTTGCGCCCTCTTCCGCCAGTTCGCGAAGCGTCGGGCGAACGTCGCCATAGCCGAGACCCTGGGCGACCACGACCTCGACACCAGTCGCGGCAGCCGCTGCCTTGGCGGCATCGACGCCCTGCTGGTTCCAGCCGTAGTCGGTGCCTTCTTCAGGCGTCAGGATGGCAATTGATTTCACATCTGCGGCAATAGCTCCGCTCAACATGAAACCAGTCAATAGAATTACACTTACACTGCTCTTCAGTACGCGTAACATTTTACCCTCCGTTGGTTTATACTTTCCAATCACATCAACAATTATTCTTATTATTGTTGCGCATAAGCGATATATACTTATAACTCTCCTTGTTGATGGAGAGAGACAAGATTCATGTTGAAAGTTTTTCTGCCCCTGATGCTGACGCTGGCCACTTCGGCCCAGGCGACCGAGTTGCGGCACATCACCGTCAGAACAGGCACGGACGGGCTCTCGCCAGTTTCCTTGACTGTCGCCAATGCTGGCAAGGAACCCCTCGCCTGCAACGCCGACATCGCCCATTGGTATTCTGTCGAACTCACAGCCGTCGCACCCGGCAAAGCCGCCCAAATCGAACTCTGGTTCGACCCCAAGAGCGGGACATATGCGGCGCTCAACGACAAGCGCGAGAACCTGCCGGTCGAGCGCCTGTGGTGCGGGATCGAAGGCCGTGCATATGCGACACGCTCACAGATCGCGCTCGACCATGGCGCGGCACCCGCTGCCCTGCAGCTGACCTGCTCGGACAAAACCGGACGCCTGGTCTGCGAGTGAGCGGTGGCGCGTTTCATTTCGCCACCTTCGCATCCACCAGCGTCTTGAGGCGCTGATACTCTTCCTTCACGGCCGGATTGGCATCGACAAGCGTTCCGGCGAGCGTATGGAATTCGCCTTCCATCTTCGCCTGGTCTTCGTCGGACAGCTTGTTGATCACGCCGCCATTGTCGGCCCAGACCTGATAGGTCTTCTGGACATTGTCGACACCCCATTGAAACACCGAAGTCTCGGCGGCGCGGCCCGCATCGACGATAGCCTTCTTGACCTCGTCGGTCTGCGACTGGAACCAGTCCTCGTTGACGACGGTGACGGAGACGATCTCGGCAAAGCGCAGATCGGTGATGTTCTTGCCGACATCGTAATATTTGAACGCCGTCAGGATCGGCATGCCGACCAGCATGCCGTCGAGGCCGCCAGCTTCGAGCTGCGGGATGACTTCGGTCAATGCCAGCGGCAGCGGCGTGGCGCCGACCAGTTCCATCGGCTTGATCTGCATTGGCGACGCAAACGTCCGGATCTTCAGGCCCTTCAGCCCATCGAGAGTAGTAACCGGCTTCATCGTGAAAACGACGGTGGGGCTGTTGTAGATCGCGCCGATGACCCGAAGACCCTTGTCGAGGAACATTTCTTCGAGACGCGCGCGGTACTCGGGGTCATGAATTGCGTTGTCGACATCCTGCGGCGTCTTGAACAGGCCCGGAACATCGAAAGCCTGGAAGCGCGGATCGACATTGGTCATGAAGGAGGTCGGTGTGGTGAATGCTTCGATGGTGCCGAGCAGCACGCCCTCGGCCATGCGCGGGATCGCGCCGAGCTGGCTTGCCGGGTAGATTTCGGTCTTTACCGCATCGCCGACGCGGGTTTTCAATTCCTCGGCGAAAACCTTCTGCCATTCATGCTGGACGTCATTGATCGTCGCCGATGCCAGCTTCATCGTGCTTTGTGCGGCAGCCGGCTGGGATGCCATTGCCAGTGGCAGCATGACCAAAGCCGTGGAAAAAGCGGCGGCCTTGAGAAGTTTCGAAAGCATCACGTTCCCCATTTTCTTTTTTAAAGCGACTGGCCGAGCATCAAGGAAAGCGCCGGCACATAGGTGATGATCAGAAGTGCAGCGACCTGCACGGCAACGAAAGGCAGAACTCCCTTGTAGAGCGAGTGAGCAGGCAACCCGGTGACGGACTGGGCGACGAAGATGTTCAGACCGAAGGGCGGCGTGAACATGCCTATCGCCAGATTGACGGTCATGATGATGCCGAAATGGATCGGGTCGATGCCCAGCGAAATCGCAATCGGTACCAGCAGCGGCGCGAACACCAGGATGGCGGAAGTCGGGTCGAGGAAGCAGCCGATGATCAGCAGCACGACATTGACCGCCAGCAAGAAAGTCATCGCGTTCATGTCGAGCGCCTGAATCCAGGCGACGATCGCCTGCGGCACACCCTGTGTCGTCAGCACCCACGTCACGACACCAGCGGTGGCAACGATGATGAGAATCTGCGCCGACAGCATCGCCGAGTTTCCGGCAGCGCGGATGATATCGGCCCAGTTCATGGTGCGATAGACGAAGCGTGCGACGACGATGGCATAGAGACAGGCAAAGCCACCGGCTTCAGTCGGCGAAAACCAGCCATTGTAGATACCGCCGAGGACGAAGACGGGCATCAGAAGCGCTGCAATCGCGTTCTTCGTCGCGAGCCAGGCTTCCCTGGGATCGAATCGCCCGACTACGGGGATTCTCAGAACGATGGCGACGACTATGACGAATATGCACATCATCAGCGCCATCAGCAGCCCGGGGATAACACCCGCCATGAACAGCCGCGGTATCGATTGCTCGGCGGCAAGGCCGTAGAGGATCATGGCGATGCTGGGTGGTATGACGATGTCGATCGCGCCACTGGATGCGAGCAGTCCGGCAGAGCGTTCCTTGCCGTAACCCGAGCTTACCAGCTTGGGATAAAGCGTCTTGCTGAGGGCTGCGACCGCCGCGACACTGGAGCCGGAAATGGCGCCGATGACAGTCGAGGCGCCGACCGTGGAAACCGCAAGGCTACCGGGCAGACGTCCGACCAGTGCCAGCACCCAGGTGATCAGCCGCGAGGCGATGCCGCTCGTTCCCATCAATTCGCCTGCAAAGACGAAGAAGGGGATCGCAAGCAGCGCGTAGTTGTCGAACCCACCGAACAGAACCTGATGCAAGGCAACCGGCGGCGTCGGCAGCACGAAGAAAAAAGTGACTGCAACGGCTGCGAGAAAGACCAGGAATACCGGCGTGCCGAGCGCCAATAGAAGAACCGGAAGGATGGCCAGGGAAGCGGTCATGCGCCCGGCTCCTCATGCGAATCGTTGCGCACAAATGCATTGAGATCGCGCGCGAGCATGATCGCCGCAGTCACCGTCAGCCCGGCAAAACCGACAAGCAGCGCGGCATGCGGGATGGTCATGGGAATGCCGAGTCCCATGCTCGTGGTTCCGAGCCGTCCGATCTTCGTGACGAAACCGTAGGAGGCATAGGTCGCATAAGCGCAGGCCAATACGCCGGCAAGGTCATGGATGATGTGCAGCAGATGCCTGAAGCGGCCCTTCGCATAGGACGGCAGGAGATTGACGCTGATGTGGTCGCGGTTCGCCAGCGACAGGATCGCGCCGGCCATCACCACCCAGATGATGGTGTAGACCATCAGCTCGTCGGTGCCGGTCATCGAGAAGCCGAACAAATAACGCCCTGTCGCGTTGACGACATTGATGCCGACGACAATCAAAAGGGCAACACCCAGAATCCAGTGAAGGGCCTTGCCTGTGCGTTCCGCAACCTGCGGCAGGCTCTCCCCCAATCTGCTACGGCCTTGTGTCTCCCTCACAGCCGATTGCATCGATCACTCCCGGCCTTCGAGGATGCGCCGCACGGCGACCAGTTTTTTCGCTCTTTCGCCCTGCAACGCCGTGATTTTCTCAGGCGTGTAGGAGAACATGCCCTCGCCCGACTTGATGCCGAGCTTGGAGGCGCTGGTTCTTTCCAGGACGATCGGCGCGACATCGTCGCGGTTGGAAAGATCGGCGTTGAGGAAAGACGAAACTGATTTGTAGATATCGAGGCCCGCCATATCGAGCAGCGCCATTGGCCCGATCACCGCAATTTTGTAGCCGATACCCCAGGAAACGCAGGTGTCGAGATCTTCCGGCTCGATAACACCACGCTCAACCAGGTCGACCGCCTCGCGCAACAGCGCATAGAGCACGCGGTTCTCGACGAAGCCGGGAACGTCCTTCTTCACCACCACCGGAAGGAGGCCGATTGAACGTATCAGATCGCGGATGGTCGCGACCGTTTCGGGAGCGGTCTTCTCGCCGCCGATCACTTCGATCATCGGCACGATATGCGGCGGGTTCGACCAATGCATGCCGACCATGCGCTCAGGATGCGAGATATGCGCCTGGAGCTTGGTGATCGGAATACCTGATGTGTCGGACGCGACAATCACCGAAGGCCCGATCAGCGGATCGATAGCGCGATAGGTCTCGGCCTTGATATCGATGTTTTCCGGCACGTTCTCGATGACGAGATCTGCACTTTCTACGGCCTCGGCAATGCTGCGCACGAAGCGCACCGCACCGGCACCTTCGGCAGGTGCCTGTATGTCGAGACGGTCGAGAACGCCTCCGGCAATATCGAACATGCCGCGGGCACGCTCGATGGCGGCTTCCGAAATATCATACGCCGCAACCTCCAGCCCACCACGCGAAAGTCGCGCGGCGATGCCGGGGCCCATCGTTCCCAATCCGATGAGGGCGACGCGCTTGATCATCATGCAGCCTTCGTCGACTGTGCCGCACCCGTAGCGACGAGGAACGCAGGACGCTTGGCGATGGCAGCAACCCAGCGCTCGAGGTTCGGCAATGAGGGCCGCTCAATCTTGAAGTCGACGCAGCGCTTGAGGATCGGCGCGCAGGCGATATCGGCGAGGGTCAGCTTGTCGAGCGCCAGGAAATCCTTGCCATCAAGATGACCGTCGACAATCTTGAGCTGGGCGACAAGGTCGCGAACCTGCTCCTTGTACTCGGCCGTCTGCTCTTCCGGCGGAAGCTTCGCGCCTTTGAACGCCGCGAGATAGCCCGGATTGACCGCGGCCAGCAGGAAGTCCATCCAGCGTTCGACTTCGGTCTTTTCGGCAGGCGCAGCACCAGTCAGATGCTCGCCGCCGAAAGCCGCGAGGTAGCGCAGGATCGTGTTCGATTCCCAGATCACCGCATCGCCATCGACCAGCGTCGGCACCTTCGATGTCGGATTGAGCGATTTGTATTCGGCGGTCTGGGTGTTCTCGAACTGCCGGCCATAGTCCTCGCGCTTGTAGCGCGCGCCGAGCTCTTCCAGCATGAAGAGCACTTTTTGAACGTTGCCCGAAGTCTGGCGGCCTAGAAGCTTATACATATCCTGCGTCTCCTCGATGGTTTGTCTGGCTTACGCCTTGCCCGCCGCGAGCGGTTTGTAGACGATGGCGTCCATTTCGATCTTGGTGTTGATGACGGCTCTTGCCTCGACAGTCGTACGGGCGAGCACGGCGTCGCCGATGCCTTCGAGGAAGGCCCTGTTGTAGCGGCCGAAGTCGCGCGTATCCTCGAGATAGGTTGTGATCCGCACGACATCCGAAAGCGTTGCGCCCTCATGCGCGATCACCCGCTCGATCGTCTTCAGCGTCGCCAGCGTCTCTTCCTCGATCGTGCCCGAGATCATGTTGTTGTTCTCGTCCTTCGGCACCTGACCGGAAACGAATATGTAGTCGCCGGCGCGCACCGCCGGATGAAACGGCAGGTTCGGGTTTTTCTTGCCGATGGCGTAGTGGGTGGCGGATTTTCTCGTGCTGTCGGACATGGCCGAACTCCTAGAGAACGCTTGTTTCGATGATGTCGACGCCACGGATGCGGTCGATGAGATAGACGATGCCGCGATCGTCTATCGTCACGTCGTTGGACGAAGCGCGATCCGCGCCCGCAGGTGCATCCGGCATGAAATGCCCGACCTCCTTCGGCGCGAACGGGTCGGCGATATCGACCAGCCGCAGCCCCTGCGCAAACCAAGCAAACGGGATGATGGAGCCCGTGAAGCGTTCCGAGGGCTGGTGGCAACCCGTCATCGGCGGCTGCGGTGCGCCGTCCGGATCGAGGCCGGGAACCTGGAAGGTCGAAATCGGCAGCGGGTTGGTCTCGTCGGTTATGTCGTAGATCCAGCTGAAGGACGGCGGCGAGGGTCGCAGCTTCGCCACGTCCTCATCCGCCACCACCATGATGTTGCGGCCCTTCAACGGCTGCGGGATGGGCAGGCAGGTATGGGTCGGGTGCGGAAAGCTCGGGCTCGAATTCACATGGCTAATAAGCGTCGGGCGGCTCATATCCGAGATATCGAGAATGAACATGCCGTGATGCCAGTAGCTGACATAGAGCCGGTCGCCCATGCGGATCGGATGATGGCAGCGCGGCGTAACATAGTCGTGCCACGGATATTCTTCACCGCCGCCGGTCCATTGTCCCGGTATCCACCAGCGCCCGACCTCGACCGGGTTCACCGGGTCGATCAGATCGAGGATCATCACGATATTGCCGACATAGCCTTCGGCGGTCGGCGAGATATAGGCATAGCGGCCGTCATAATCGTAACGGTGGACGCCCTTGCCGCCGGTGATCCATTTGGAGATCAGCTTCGGCTGTTCCGGCTTGGTCGTATCGTAGATCGCCAAACCACCACCGAAATCGGCCGGTCCTTCACTGCCGAAGCGCTCGTGATTGATGATCATCAAGCCGTCCTTGGCGCGCACCTTGTGCGAATGCCAGCCCGGCGGTACATCGACGGTTGCGATCTTCTTCGGATTGCGCGGATCGGAAATGTCGACCAGCGTCGTGCCGCTCGGCGGCCGCATGTGGCCGATGTAAAGGATGTTGCCGTCGACCCAGACCTGGCCGCCGCCGGGGCAATCCACATGGCCGATATGCTTTGTGTTGAACGCGGATACCAAATGCGTACGCCTTCTTGCTGGTGCGTCACTTAAGTGCCGGCGCGGCAGGACCGCGCGCGGCTATGCTTACGGGATCAAACGAGGCGCAGCAGATCGCCGGCCTGGTTGCGACCCCAACGCTTGTAGAGAAGCAGCGCCTTCTGGGTCGGAGCATCCGTTGCACCGAAGAAGATCACCGGTTCGGTCGAGGAACCGTTGACGTGCTCCACCCACGAACCGCCGGGGATGGCGATCGTATCGAACTGGTTCCAGTCGTAGCGCTTGCCGTCGATGATCGAATGGCCGTTGCCGCGGAACGGCGACAGAAGCAGGCTGGCCGTCTCGCGCTGCGGCAGCGTCTTTTCGCCGGGACGAAGCATCTGGACGTAGAAGTTGATCGTGTGAAAGACAGGGCCTCCGGTCGTCGGATCGACATAGTCGATCACGATGCCTTCATGCGGATCGCCATCCCAATCCTTGTGGGCGTCGAGGATGGCTTCCATCTTTTCCCAGCGGTAGACATACATTGGTGAAGACAGTCCGCCGCCGCGCTTGTGGTCGACGAAGCGCGGCATCAAGCCGCCTTCACCATAGATGCGCTGGGAATAATCGCTCGGGAAGCGCGCGGTCTGTACCTTCTTCTCGACTTCATTACCGTCCACCATCTCGGTGTATTTGTGATCGAAATGAACGGCATGCAGCGTTTCGACAAGCGGCAGGTCCAGAATGGAAAGATTGACCGCCTGCTCACCGCCAACCGTGCCGTGATTGTGCCAGGCATCGTTCGGGGTCAGAACCATGTCGCCAGGGCCGAATACTACGTCCTCGCCTTCGACGCCGGTGAAGTTACCCTTGCCGGTGAGGCCGAAGCGGATGGCGCTCGGCGAATGCTTGTGCGGCGGCATGATCTCGTCTGGATCGTTCAGGCGGTAGGCCGTGTACATGGTGCTAACCGAGGCGCGCTTGGGCGCAAGGCCTGGATTGACGAGGATCAAAGAGCGGCGCTCGCTGTCGTCCATGGTGACGAGTTCGGCGGCGCGCTGCAGCAGCGGTTCGATATCCGTGTAGGACCAGACGAACGGAACGGCCTTCGACGTCGCCATGAGTTGCTTGATCTCGTCATGATCGACACCTTCGCTGGTCGCCCAGAAGGGGAACATGTTCTTCGAGTAGAGGTCGTCGTAAAGGCCTTTGAGGGCGGCCTTCTTGTTGGTGATGGTATCGTTTGCTGGTTGCGCCACGGACATTTCAGACACCTCGGAACTGGAGGACAGATCGTTTAACCAACTCAACCGTATTAGGATTGGTTTTCGTCCACAATCCCTTATTTAGCAATTTTTGGATTTTTTGGTTGAGCCAGACTTTAGTCAGAAAGTCGCCCAAATTACATGCACGGCGATCAAAAATTTAGCCATTTGTACCAATACTTGGTGTTTTTTCGAGAAAATGCGTGAATCAACGCGTACGCATCGGGGCGCCCCGATGTGTCAACCAAAAACTCCTAAAATTTCAACCAAAAGCATTTTTTGGTTGAAAACCGATTGTCAACCGCTAGGCGGCGACACTCTGCTCGACCCGTTGTCGGATCAAATCCGACGCCTTTTCGGCGATCATGATGACCGCCGCATTGATGTTGCCGCAAACGAGATCCGGCATGACCGATGCATCGACCACGCGCAGCCCGCCGACGCCGCGAACGCGCAATTCCGGATCGACGACCGACTGTCGGTCGACGCCCATGCGGCAGGTGCCGGCGGGGTGATGGACGGTGATCGACGTCTTGCGAATGTGTTCGTCGATCTCGTCATCGCTCTGGCAGTTGGGCCCGGGAAAGAACTCCGCTTCGATGTACGGCTTCATGGAGGGCTGAGCCGCGAGGTCGCGCGCGACACGAAAACCGGCGCGCAACGATTCCCAATCACGCGGCGAAGACAGGAAATTCTGGTAGATCAGAGGCGCGGCCAACGGGTCAGCCGAAGCGAGCTTGACGCTGCCACGGCTTTCCGGCTGCACGGCCACGATGCGCGTCGCGAAACCATCGGCAAAAGGCGCTTTGAACGGCGGCATGTAAGGCCAGGCCGCAAGCGGTGCCGCGGTGAAAAGCAACTGCACGTCGGGCAAGGGCCGGCTGGCGTCGCTTTTCAGGAAAGCGACCACCCCGCCTGGCACATCTCCGGAAAAGCCGCGTCCCGTCAGATAGGTTTTCACGAAATCAAGGCCGATCCTGTCGGCGCGCATCATCTTGAGGAACGGACCCGGCTCCTTGCGGCGATACATCAGGATGACGGAGACATGATCCTGCAGATTCTTGCCAACTCCCGGCAGGTCGACCTTGGTTTCGATGCCGAATGAGGAAAGCTCCTCACCGCCGCCAATACCAGATAGCATAAGGAGTTGCGGCGTGTTGATGACGCCACCGGCCAGCAAAACCTCGCGTCGCGCAAAGGCCTGGAAAGGCGCGCCGTCACGGCTATAGGCAATGCCTGCCGCCCTGCCGTCCTTCAGCAGGATTTTCGTCGCCATCGCCTTGGTCAGCACGGTGACATTGCCCCGGCGCATGGCCGGGCGCAGATAGGCCGAAGCCGTCGAGCAACGGCGGCCGTTCTCGATCGTCATCTGCAGGCGGCCGAAACCCTCCTGGGTAGCGCCATTGTAATCGTCGGTCTGGGGATAGCCCGCTTCGCGGCTGGCCGTTGCGAAAGCTTCGATCAAACCGTCCTTGTAGCGGCAGAACTGGGTGCTTAGCGGACCGTCACCGCCGCGGTAGTCGTCCGCGCCGCGCTCCCAGCTTTCCTGTTTCTTGAAGTAGGGCAGAACCCGTTCATAGGACCAGTCGAGCAGGCCATTCGCAGCCCAGCGATCATAGTCGCCGCGATTGCCGCGCACATAGGCCATGGCATTTGTGGATGAAGAACCGCCAATGACCTTGCCGCGCGCGCATTCGACCTTGCGGCCGCCGACATTGGCTTCGGGTTCGCAGAAATACATCCAGTCATGCCGGCGCTCGGTAAGGATCTTGCCCCAGCCGAGCGGGATATGGATCATCGGATCGCGATCCCAGTCCCCCGCCTCCAGCAGCAAGACAGAAACCGACGGATCTTCGCTCAGGCGGTTGGCCAGCACGCAACCTGCCGACCCCGCTCCCACGATGACATAGTCATAGGTCTCGCCTGCTTGCATGCTTGTTCCCCGGGATGATTGATCGCCCTCTTAGCGGGGCTCGTCGGCCATTTCCCGACCACCTCAGTCAACCACTGCTCAACTGAGGTTGTCAACCACAAGATATCCAGCTAATTTGGTTGAATTGGTTGAACATGGGTTTCCTTCATGTGCCGCGTTATATTATAACTGAAGCACCTCTTCGCTGGCGGTCGTCCGCACAAACGGATTCAGGAGATTTTGTTTTGACTGCATTCAAGCCAACCATCGTCCCGTCCGAGGTCGACGACGTCATCTCGGCCATTCGGCAGATTCAGGAAGAAAGCGGCAAACTGCCTTCGGAGCGCGATCTCGCCGACCTCCTGAACGTCAAGCGCCACCAGCTACGCAAGGCGCTCGATGCCATGCGGCGTGCCGGCGACCTGGGACCAGTGCGCGCCAGAAGAGCGCCGACCGCAATGCCGAAATATGGCGAGGAGCTGGTCAGGGTGACCAATCCGATCGAGGTCCTGGAGTTGCGCCTGATCATGGAGCCCGGGCTGGCGCGTCTGGCATCGCTGCGCGCTTCCGCTTTCGAGATCGCGCGCATCATGGAAGCGGCCACCACGCCGGAGAATGCTTCGTCCGGCCAGATCGACCTGGCGTTCCACCTTGCGATCGTCGGGGCCGCGCGAAATCATCTGGCCAGCGAATTCTACAAGATGCTCAGGCAGGTTGGCGTCGACGCCCGCATGAAGATCGCCCGCACCGCCGAGCCCACCTGCCCCAAGCGTATCGCCCAGCGCGATGCCGAACACCGGTTGATTGCCGAGGCGATCTCCCAGCGCGACCCGGAAGCGGCGGAGGCCGCCATGCGCGCGCATCTGCTTTCCGTGCAGAAACAGATCACCGAACGTTCGAACGCCGGCGCTTTCGCCGCCTGACCTCATCTCAAACCTGAAATAGCGATCCGGCTTCGCGCGGAAGGGGAACTCGTGGCTCGACATTTCGATGTTTTGGTTATCGGCGCCGGTTCGGCTGGCTCGGTGATCGCCAGCCGGCTGAGCGAAGACGAAACCTGCAATGTCGGCCTGATCGAGGCAGGCCAGATGCCTTCCGATCCCGATATTGCCGATCCGCTGAAGTGGACGATACTACAAGGCCGTGACTATGACTGGGCCTATCGCACTGTTCCGCAGCCATATACCGCGAACCGAATTCACGAATGGCCGAGAGGACGGATCGTCGGCGGGTCGAGCTGTCTCCATGCCATGGCCTATGTGCGGGGACACCCCGCCGATTTTGACGCGTGGAAGGAGGCCGGCGGCGAGCGCTGGTCCTATCAAGGCTTGCTCCCCGGTTTCATGTGCAGCGAAGCTTTTATCACGTTCGACGCACCGACACGCGGTCGCTCGGGTCCGCTCGATGTCCAACTGCCCGACGAAGAAGTCAGCCCCGTCGTTCGTGCCTATATAGCGGCAGGCAATTCGCTTGGTATCCCCACGCTTACCGACCACAACAGCGGCGAACTGATCGGCACGACGCCCAATTCCCTCAACATCCGCAACGGTCGTCGGCTCAGCGTCGCAGACGCCTATCTGACAGCCGATGTCCTTGCCCGCAAAAATCTGACACTGCTCACCGGCTATGAGGTCGAGCATCTGGTCATAGAAAGCGACCAGGCGGCGGCGGTCATCTGCGTCATCGATGGCGTGACGGAAAGAATATCGGCGGATCGGATCGTGGTTTGTGCTGGCGCAGTCTCAACGCCGCTCATCCTGATGCGATCGGGCATCGGTGACCCCGCAGTTCTGAAACAGGCGGGCATCGAATGCATTAGCGAACGAAGGGAAATCGGAGCCAACCTGCAAGATCATCTCCTGGCGCTTGGCAATGTCTATCGCTCGAAGAAACCCGTTCCACCTTCACGCCTTCAGCATTCGGAATCGCTGATGTATCTGAACAGCGAGAACCTCTCTGGTTCAACAGGCGTGCCGGACATCGTTCTCGGCTGCGTCGTAGCACCTTCAGCGGCAGAGGGCCTGAACGCGCCCGCTTACGGCACCGCATATACAATCCTGTGTGGGGTAACCCATCCGACAAGCCGTGGCCACATTCTGCCCGGTGGACCAAACCGTACCGACCGTCCAATCATCGATCCGCATTATCTCGAGACGGAACATGACCGCCTCACCTTCCGTAAAGCACTGAAGATCGCGCGCGAGGTCGGCAGTCAGCCTGCTCTCGACGAATGGCGCGACACAGAAGTGCTCCCCGGTCTGGTCGTGCGATCGGATGCCGAACTCGACGCCTTCATCGCCAGAGCCGCCTCCACCCATCATCATCCCGCCGGCACCTGCCGAATGGGCATGGATCAGCATGCCGTCGTGAATCCTGATCTTCGGCTGAACGGCATCGACAACGTATACATTGTCGATGCCTCCGTCATACCGGCAATCCCGAGCGGGCCCATCAATGCGGCCGTGGTTGCGATTGCAGAGACGTGGGCGGCACTCGATCTAGCCTGACCCAAAGCGAGAGACCCGAAGATGCAAGACTCTGGTTGCTCGAGCAGCTGAAAAACTCTGCCGTTCCTTGCCAGAACGACAGAGCCTCCCTGCTTTCACGCAAGAAAACCGGCGGATTCCCGCACCTCGATCACAGTTGGCCGATCCGCTGCAAGGGCTGCGGTCACAGCCTGTTCCAGCGCCTCGATGGACTGCGGAGACGCTGTGCGGCAGCCATAGGCTTCGGCCAGCTTGATGAAATCGGGGTTATGCTGGTTGACGCCGATCGTCGGGATCTTGCGTGAAATCATGCCGTCCCGGATTTGTGCGAGGCTGTCATTGTTCCACAGGATGATTGCCATCGGCAGCTTCTGCTCGACCGCAGTGCCAAGCTCCTGCAGTGTGAACTGGAAACCGCCGTCACCCACGACGACCATGACCGGCCGCTCGGGGGCTGCGATCTTGCCGCCGATCCCTGCCGGCAACGCATAGCCGAGCGTGCCGTAGCCGGCCGGGAATATCCACTGGCGCGGACCAGCGCAGGGATAGAAGGCATATCCGGTGTAAGCGAGCTGCGTCATATCGGAATAGACAACGCCATCGTCCGGCATGGCGCGCCGAAGCGCGTCCAGCACTTTCACATGCTTGCGCTCCAGTGGCGTCAAGGCTTCGCGTTCCGCCGCGCGTATGCGCGCAACCTGATTGTGACTTTCCTTGCTTGGTATGCTCGCGGGCAGCGCGGCAAGAATATCGGCAAGCGCCAGAGCTGCATCCGCCTCGATAGCGACCGCCGCATCGTAATCGCGAACCAGCACCTCGGGGTCTATATCGATGCGGATCATCTTGCCGTTCATCGGCAGCGGGCCGTCGAGCCAGATGTCGGGTTCGGCAAGCTCCGTACCGATGCAAAGGACGACGTCGGCCTCGGCGATCATTGCCTGTGTGGCCGGGCGATCGAGCGTCGCCTCCAGCGCGAGCGGATGGGAGTCTGCGATGACACCTTTGCCGGCGATGGTCGGAACCACCGCCGCGCCCAGTCTCTCGGCCAATGCGACGAGCTGGGACGAAGCCCGGACACTGCCGCCGCCGGCTATGATCACGGGACGCTTTGCTTCCGCAAGAAGTTTGGTGGCATCCGCAATTCCGGCGCTGGCCGGCGCGCGGCTGCCTCGCGCGGCGCGGCGCGTGACCGGCTTGTCGTCAATCGCAGTCAACACGTCGAGCGGGATCGAGATGTGAACGGGACGCGAGCGACCGGACTCGAACAGCGCAAAAGCTCGAGCCACATATTCGCGAACCTGATCCGGGCTGGTGGCAATCGCAGAGAAAGCCGTCAGCGGCGCAGTCACCTGCGATTGGTCGGTAATTTCGTGCAGCCGACCGCGGCCCATGCCAAGATCCTTGGTGGCTGCCACGCTCGAAATCATCAGCATTGGAATGCTGTCGGAATAGGCCTGGCCGAGAGGCGTCGCGGCGTTGGTGACGCCAGGGCCGGAGATCAGCAGGCAGACGCCTGGCTTGCCCGACATGCGGGCATAACCGTCAGCCATGAAGCCCGCGCCCTGTTCGTGACGCACGCCGATATGGCGCATGCCGGCGTCGTCCATGCCACGATAGGCTTCGAGCGTATGGACGCCGGGCATGCCGAAAAGCGTGTCGACACCGTAGGCACGCAGCAACTGCATGAGCCGGCTGCCGCAGGAGATTTTGTCTGTCATTTCAGGTGCTTCCTTGCATTACTTCAGCGGGCGGCGTCCATCAAACCCGACATGATTGAACCGAATTCATCAGCGACGACGAGCAATGATGCGCCCAATTCCGCAGCATGAGTCCGCTCGGCACGCGTCCAGGCCGGCATGATCCACGGCTTACCGGCAGCTTTCGCCGCCGCAGCGATGCGCCGGATATCGGCCTTGTCCTCGTCGGTGTTACGGTATGCGCCACGACCACTGTCGAGCGACAGATCGCTCGGGCCCACGAAGACGCCGTCGACTGTCGGCAGCGCCAGAATGGCTTCGATATCGCGAAGGGCAGCTGCCGATTCCACCATCGGATAACAGCGGGTGTTTGCGTTCTCGCGCTCGTAATAGTCCGGCGAGACGACATTGTAGCGTGCCGGCCGCGTGCCCGAGAAACTGCGGTTTCCCAGCGGCGGGTACTTCGCTGACAGGGTCACGCGGCGTGCATGTTCGAGATCGCCGATATGCGGAATGATGACGCTGTCGCAGCCCATATCCAGCGCCTGCTGGATCGGGATCGCTTCCGGCCCGAGCACCTTGGCGTGCATCTTCATGCCCAGCGCCTTGCCGAGCGCGACGATGCGGTCCGTCGCCTCGAGGTCGAACAGCCCGTGTTCGATATCCATCACGATATGCCGGTAACCGATATCGTGAGCAATCTCCAGCATCGCCTGATGCGGGGTCGAAAGCCAGACCATGAAGTTTTCTATTGTATCAGCCATGGGAAATCTGGTCCTGCTTGTTACGCTCAGCGATCATTGCGGCGACATCGACGAGATCCTGAAGCCGTTCGCCAGCCTCGATGCGCTTGATCCAGCCGCCCTCGTCCTCCTGGTCCGCAAGTGCGACATCGGTCATGCCCGCCACCTGATCGGGCGGCAGCACGAGCACGCCGCAATCGTCGGCAAGCACGGCGTCACCGGGGTTGACCGCAACACCCCCGCAAGCGACCGGAATGTTGAAACCGCCGCCGAAATTCAGGAGCTTAGTGGTGATAGGCGACACACCCCGTGCCCATGTCGGCACGCCGGCGGCGCGGATGGCTGCCGGGTCGGTGATCATACCATCGACGATGACGCCGGCCAGCCCGCGCACCTTCGCGACGGCCGCCATGAAGCCGCCCCACGGGGCATGGCGCTTGTCGCCGCAGCGGTCGATGACCAGCACGTCGCCGGGCCTCACGCGATCCATCGCATAATAGAGCAGCGTCGAGTCCGGACCGGCGATGGAGACGGTTACGGCAGTGCCGGCTATCCGCACGCCATCGATCAGCGGCCGTATGTCAGTGCGCATGAAGCGGTCATGCAGATAGTGGCCGACGGTCGCGGCCTCGACCTTTGCGAAGCGCGCCAGAAGTGCGGGATCGAGCTGATCGCAAACGTCGCCGATGCGGTAGGAGGTTATGCTCATTTTTTGTCCTGATCTGATAGAAGATGGATGGCTGAAGAAGGGCAGAACAAGCTGACCTTCTCGCCGATGCGCAGCACGCTGTCGGCCCGGCTGTTGCGGACCCTCACCGTCATTGCCTCGCCCGTTTGAAGACGAATATTGTAGAGGCGGTCCGTACCGACATAGACGGCGCTTTCCACCTTGCCGGCAAAGGCTGCATCGTCGGCGCTATCGCGCATGAAGGTCAGTGCTTCCGGACGCATGGCGATCGTGCAGTCCTTGCCTGCCGGCAGCTCAGCGTTGGTTTTCAGTTTCAAGCGCGTGTCGGCGGCCAGGACTTCGACGACACCATCCTGCCGCTCCAGAACTGTCGCAGACAGCATGTTCATGTCGCCGATGAAGCCAGCAGTGAAGCGATCGGTAGGGCGCTCGTAGATGCCGACGGGGTCGTCAATCTGCCGAACCACGCCTGTGCTCATCACGGCGATGCGGTCCGACATCGTCAGCGCTTCTTCCTGATCGTGCGTGACGAAGATGAAGGTGATGCCGAGCCTGCGCTGCATCTCCTTGACCTCGATCTGCATCTCGCGCCGAAGCTTGAGATCAAGAGCGCCGAAGGGCTCATCCAGCAGGAGAACGGAGGGCTCGTTGACCAGTGCCCGCGCCAACGCGATACGCTGCTGCTGGCCGCCGGAAAGTTCCGATGGTTTCCTGCCGGCGGCGTGGCGCATGCGCACCAGATCCAGCGCTGCCGCGACCCGGTCGCCGCGTTCGCTGCGCGGCACCCGTTTCACGGCGAGCCCGAAGGCAACATTGTCTTCAACAGACAGGTGCGGAAACAGTGCGTAGCTCTGAAAGACCGTATTGGTGTTTCGCATATGCGCCGGCAGCCCCGAAACGTCGTGGCCTTCCAGCAGGATTTTCCCCGCAGTCGGGCTTTCAAATCCTGCGATCATCCGCAGCGTCGTGGTCTTGCCGCAACCCGAGGGGCCGAGAAAGGTGAAGAACTCGCCTGAAGCTATTTTCAGGCTGAGATGATCGACGGCATAGGCGGGAGGCGTGGCCGAGGTGTCGAACACCTTGCAGACGTCGACCAGTTCCACGGCTGGGCGCCCGGTTTTGTCCGGTTCGCTCTTTTTGTCGTTAGGCATTGGGAATGTTGTCCCCGATGGCGGGTCAAAGTAAATCCGTGACAGACCAGCTAGTGGCCGACCTGTCACGGAGCAAATTCAAGAGCTTACTGGGCAGTCTTCACCTTCGTCCAGCCGTCCTGGTAGAGCTTCATCGCATCGCCGACATCGAGGATGAAATCGACCTTCTTCAGCTTGTCCGCTGGCGGATAGATGGCCTGGTTTTCAGCGACTTCCTTCGGCAGCAGCGCCTTGGCGGCATCGACGACGGTGGCGGACTTACTGAGGTTCGCGGCCTTGGCGGCCACCTCGGGCTTCATGATGTAGTCGATGAATTTGTATGCGGCATCGACATTCTTGGCGTTCTTCGGAATCGCGAAGCCATCGATCCACATCGAACCGCCTTCCTCGGGAATGACGTAGTGGACCTTAGGATTCTCATCGAGAATCTGGGTGACGTTGGAATTCCATGCCTGCACGATGCAGGCCTCACCGGAGGCGACGAGTTCACCGAAGTTGCTGCTGTTGTATCCGCCGAGAATCTTCTTCTGCTCGATCAGCGACTGGGTCGCCTTCTCGATCTCCTCGGGATTGGCGGTGCCGGCATGCAGACCGTTGACCTGCAGGCCGGCGATATAGGCCGCCAGCATGTTGTCGAGCATATAGACGCGGCCCTCATATTGCGGGTCCCACATCGCCTTCCAACTGGTTATCGGCTGCTTGACGCAATCCTCGTTATAGGCAAGCCCGGTGGTGCCCCAGATATAAGGCACGCTGAACTTCTGGCCGGGATCGTATGAGACGTCCTTGAAGGCAGCACCCAGATTGGAGAGGTTCGGCAGCTTGGCATGGTCGAGTTCCGTCAGCAGACCCTGCTTGACCAGGACCTGCACCGTGTACTGGCTGGGTTCAACGAGATCGTAGCCGGAAGCGCCCGCCGACAGCTTCGCCATCATCGTCTCGTTGGAATCGTAGGTGTCCATCGTGACGTTGATGCCGGTTTCCTTGGCAAAGTCGTCGACGATCTCCTGAGGCAATTCGCTTGCCCAGGCATAGATATGAAGCTCTTCGGCCGATGCGGTAAGCGCAGTTCCGGCAAGAAGCAGGCTCGTCGTTGCAAGAAGCATTCCGTATTTCAGCATTGCAGTTCCCCTTTTCTTATTAAGGTTTCTTCATTGTCCGGTGCCCCGGACGGTCTTCAGGTAGCGTCCCATCACCAGCAGGATGGCCAGCACGTTGACGCCGATAAGCATCGTTCCGAGCGCATTGATCTTCGGCGTGAGCCCGGTCTTCAGCATTGCGTAGATCTGGATCGGCAGCGGCGTCGTGCCGACTCCGGAAACGAAGGTCGACATCACGAAGTTGTCGAAAGAGATGATCGCGGAAAGAAGCGTTGCCGACAGGATCGCCGGCAAAAGCAGGGGCAGCGTCACGCGCATGAATATCTGTCCGCCATGCGCTCCCAGATCTGCCGCGGCTTCATCGAGCCGTGGGTCGAGCGTTGCGGCTGCCGCGCGCACGATCAGGAATGTGAACGGTACGGAGACAAGTACATGGCCGGCCACCAGCGTGAGATATCCAAGCGCGAGGCCCGACCACACCGTCGCCACCAGCATCCCGACCGCCAGCACGATTTCGGGAAGCACCAGCGGTGCGATCAGAAGCGTGGAGAACAGGTTCTTGGCCGGAAACGGGCGCTTGATTACGGCAAGTGCTGCACTCGTTCCTATCGCCGTACTGATGATCGCCGAAAGTACGGCAACGATGGCGCTGACCTGAAGGCCGCGCTGCAGACCCCGGTCGTTCAGGGCTTGCACATACCAGTCCATCGAGAAGCCAGTCCAGACGACGGTCGAGCGGCCGGCATTGAAGGAATAGATGACGAGCACGACGAGCGGCGCAAACAGGAAGACGTAGCCAAGGATGGTGACGATCGGAACGTAGAGGCCGGCAATACGGGAAAGCTTCACGCGTGCGCCTCCTCGAGACGGCGCAGCATGCGCATGTAGAAGACGATGATGACGGACGACAGCACGAGCATGACGACGGAGACCGCAGCCCCCAGCGGGATGTTTCGGAAATCCAGGAAGAGCTGAACAATGAGGTTGCCGAGGATGATGCTCTTGCCACCGCCGAGCAGCACGGGGATAGCGTAGACGCCCATGGCTGGCACGAACACGAACAGCATCGCTGCCATCACGCCCGGAAGCGACAGCGGGAACGTCACGCGCCAGAAGGCCTCGACCGGCCCCGCGCCGAGATCGTCGGCGGCTTCCAGCAGGCGCCTGTTGATGCCGGAGAGCGCGGCGTAGATCGGCAGTACGGTCGTCGGCAGGAAGGCATAGAGCATGCCGACCATGACGGCGGGATAGGTGCCGATCATCCTGATCGGCTCATCGATGATCCCAGCACCGGTGAGCGCGCCGTTGATCGTGCCGTTGCGGCCCATCAGGACCATCCAGCTCGACATGCGGATCATGAAGTCGATCCAAAACGGAATGAGCAGCAGGGCAAGCAGCAATCCCGAATGCTTGCCGGCGCGGAAGGCTATGAAATAGGCGATGGGATAACCGATGAGAACGCAGACTGCCGTCGACATTGCTGCGATCTTCAAAGAGTTGACGAAGATCGGCAGATAGGCCGGCTGGAACAATTCGACGTAGCTTTCCAGCGTGAAGCCGGTCACCACTCCGCCATAGGAATCGCGCCCGGCAAAGCTGTAGGCAATTACCACCAGAAGCGGAATGGCCAGCAGAAGGATAGCCATCACCAGAGACGGAGCCAGCAGCAAAAGCGTAATCACATTCTGCCGCCGGTTCCTCATCTCACAGGCCCGCCGTTTTGGAGGAAGGCACGCCCGCCGGCCGAACCATTTGCACGACGCTTACCGTCAGATGATCACGCATCGCGATCTCGGCGCGATCGGGATCGCGCGCCGCGAGCGCATCGCGTATCGCCTCGAAATTCTCAAGTTCGTCGAAAATGAGAGTGACCGGCACACGCGCGACGTAAAGACTGCGCACTGAAAGCGCGTAGAGCCTGTTCAGGGACTGGGCCAGGTATGGATTGCCGCTCGCTCGGGCGACCAGCCGATGCATCCGCTCATCGACGCCGAGATGCCATTCGATCTCCATGCGACGCTCGGCTATGCCTGCACGCGCCTCTTCCATCAACGCATCGAATTCCGAGAGCTGAGCATCGTCGATCCGCATCGCAGCCATGCGGGCCGCCAGCGCTTCGGAATGAAGACGGAATTCATTGAGATGGAAAAAATCGGCCGCTGAGGTCGAAGAAACGAAGTAGCCACGCTGGGGCACGGCAAGCAGCAAATCTTCCTGCGCAAGCCGCTGCAACGCTTCGCGCAGCGGCGTTCGGCCCACCCCGAGCATTTCCATGCATTGACGTTCGTCAATCGCCGCACCGGGCATCAGCTCAGCCTTGATGATGGCGGCTCTGAGGCCGTCATAGGCGGTATCGCTTTGCCGTCTCTTCGGTTCGCCAAGGGGCATTTCACGCTCATATACGAGAAATATATTTTTAATATTTATCGTCCGGATGCGTGAGTCAAGCGTCAATCCATCGCAGAAACGAAAGATGTCAAATGGCTATGAGCCGGGCTGGGACGGCAATCGACCCAGCCCGGCACTGATGCATATCGGTGAAGAGTTCACATACAGCGGCTTCGTTTTGCAGCATGACGGCCGACAGCCCTGCCGAGCGGGCAAGAGTGTTCGATCGCTTGAGAAAATCGAACACTTTCGTTTGCGAGCCTTCTAAGTTCGGAAAGTTCGCGCCTGTGTTTTCAGATCGTCGCCGGAAGGTTGGACGCGGCCGTTGCCTATCAGCCGCCGCGTCGGAATTCGCTATTTCTGGTCCACGCTTTCCAGGAAACGGGCGAAGATAGGATCGAATTTTTCCTGCGCATCCCAGAACGGCGCGTGGCCGGAATTGTCGATCAGATGGGTCTCGTTTTCCCACAGATTGGCGTATTTGACCTTGGAAACGAAGTCTGTGTTCACGAACGGTTCGTCTATGCCGTTGACGACGGCCAGCGGCACGGTCGCGGTCGCAGCAATAACGCTTTGGTCCTTGCCGGTTCCGGCCGAGAACTTCTCGAACATCAGGCGCCGCGCCCTGCCGTCAGTGCGCGCAACTGTGTCGAGCATGAAGGGCTCGAACGGCTCGCCGCAGGTGCTGTGCGCATAGTTCTCGACGTCCTCGTCCGTAAAGTCCTGCTTGGCGGCGAGGCCCATATGCGGGCTCGGCTTGAACCCGTCGCCGACCTCTGCGGGCGAAACCGGCGGCGTGCCGGTGATCATCAGGCCAAGCATGCCGGGAAAACGGTCGATCATTTCCAGCCCGATATGCCCGCCGAGCGACCAGCCGAAGACGATCGCCTTCTCCACGCCGAGCAGTCCCAGCACTTCGGTCATCGCGTCGGCATAGCCTTCCATGCTGTAGCTGCGATCAGGGTCAATAGCATCGCCGGATTGGCCGTGACCGGGCAGATCGGGCGCGATCATCCGATAGCGCTCGCCAAGGGGTCCTTCCATCTGATTGCGGAAGACCGCGCTCGAGCTGGAGTTACCGTGAATGAAAAGCACAGGCGTTCCGGTGCCGGAAGTCTCGCGGACATTGATAGGGCCGTGGCTGGTTTCGATCGTCTTCGTCGTCAAAGTCATTTCATTCCCCTGATTCTCGCGCTGCGAAAAATGGCAGTTGCACAAAGGACTGTGACTTCTGCCTGTGCGCCAATGAAAATCGCTTTCCGCAGCATTTCCTGATGAAATTATCTTTTCAAAGAAGATCGCATATGCATAAATTGTCAATCAACAAACGCCGGCGAGCCGGAACAAGAAACAGGGGTTGGCAGTATGAATTCGAGTTTCGTGACGAGTAAGCGCCTCCGTGGCGCATTGATGGCGACGGCTTTGACCGCCCTTGCGATGTCGCCTGTTCCGGCATTCGCCGACGTCGTCAAGATCGGTCTTTTGGCGCCGCTCACCGGCCCCGCAGCGGCTGACGGGCAGGAATATCAGCGCGGCGCCCAGATGGCGATCGACGAGATGAATGCTGCCGGCGGCGTCGGCGGCCATACGTTCGAACTCGTCACCGGCGACGTGAAGGACATGTCGTCCGGCAACGTCACCAGCGCGGTAGAGCGCCTCATCGGCGACCCGGATGTGCATTTCATGCTGACCGGCTATGCCAGCCTGACCAATTTCGAGATCGACAACATGGCCGAGGCGGAGATGCCCTACATGCTGGCCGCGACCTCGCAGCAGACCAGGGACATCATCGCGCCCGAGCCCGACAAGTATAATTGCTGCTGGTCGTGGACGCCGTCCTTCGACGCCTACAACACCGACGTCACATCCTTTGTCGAAAAGCTGGCTGCCGACGGCAAGGTCACGCTGCCGAACAAGAAGGTCGCTATCGTCTCCTCCGACAACGCCTACTCGAAGACCATCTCTGAAGGCATGAAGAAGACGTTCACCGAAAAGGGCTGGACCATCACCGTCGACGAAATCGTGCCATTCGGCGAAGTCACCGACTGGCGCTCGATCCTCGCCAAGGTGCGCGCCGACGTTCCGGATGTGGTCATCAACACCGACTACCTGCCCGGCAATTCGGCTTCCTTCCTCAACCAGTTCCTCGAACAGCCGACGAAGAGCCTGGTCTTCCTGCAATACGCCCCGAGCGTGCCGGAATTCATCCAGCTGACGAAGGAAAAGTCGAACGGCGTCATCTACAACCTGCTTGGTGGTCCGCTGGTTTCGCCGAAAAATCCGCGCGCCGAGGAAGTCGGCAACAAGTTCAAGGAAAAATATGGCGTGGAAAGCGGCACTTACGGCGTTGCGCTCTACGAGATCATGAACGTCTATTTTGACGCGCTGAAGAAGGTCGGCGATCCGAGCGATCACGCCGCAATCATGAAAGCGCTGGGCGAGACCGACAAGCAGACGGTTGCCGGCCGCCTCAAGTTCGATCCTGCAACCCATCTCGCCATGCAGGGCGAAGACTACATTCCGATCACCTTCTTCCAGATCTGGGATGGTGAACGCACGCTGATCTCGCCGGAGAAATACGCGACCGGCGAATTCAAGCTCCAGCCCTGGATGCAGTAGGGCATGGCCCTTCTCGAAGTCGAGGACGTATCGAAGGCCTTCGGTTCGCTGAAGGCCGTCGATGGCGTTTCTTTCAAGGTCGAGGCCGGTGAGATCTTTGGCGTCGCCGGCCCCAACGGCAGCGGCAAGAGCACGCTGTTCAACGTCATCACCGGCATCCCGTTCGGGCCTGATCGCGGACGCGTAAAACTCGGCGGCGTCGAGATACAGGGCAAGTCGGGCAACGAGATCGCTCGGCTCGGCCTTGCCCGTACCTTCCAGCGTGAAACGAGCTTCGATGGGCTGACGGTCTTCGAAAACGCGCTGATGGGCGCAGGCTATGGCAAGCCCGGCCGGGCTGAAAGCGAGGTGCGTGAGCGCGCTGCCGAAGCGCTTGAATTCGTCGGCCTCACCTCGGTGGGTTTTGGCCGCCTTGCCGGCGAACTCTCCGTCTTCGACCGCAAATGCCTGATGCTGGCGACGGCGATTGCCATGGAGCCGCGCGTGCTTCTGCTCGACGAGCCGGCCTCCAGCCTGACCAAGCCCGAAATCGAAACCTCGATCGGCCTGATCCGCCGCACCGCCGAGCGCGGCATCACAATCGTGCTGATCGAGCATGTGCTGACCTTCCTGATGAGCCTGTCGCAGCATCTGATGGTTTTGAATCAGGGTCGCGTCCTGGCTGCCGGCGAGCCGAAAACGGTGATCGCCGATGAACGCGTCGTGGAAGCCTATCTCGGAACGCGGAGGCCGGCGGCGTGAGCGTCATACTGACTGTCGAGGGCCTGACCGCCGGTTATGGCCGCGTCACCGTTTTGCACGACCTGTCCATGGAGGCCGGGCGCTTCGGCAATGTCGGCCTGTTCGGGCCGAACGGGCACGGCAAGTCCACGCTGCTGCGCACCGTCTCCGGCCTGCTGAAGGCGAAGAGCGGCAGCATCACCTTCGATGGCGAGGACATCACGCGCGAAAGCCCGCGCGCCATTGTCGGGCGCGGGCTTATCCATGTTCCGCAAGGCAATCGCCTGTTCCCCGATCTCAGCATCGCCGACTGCATGTCGCTCGGCGCCTTCTCGCCCCGCGCCCGGCCGCATGAGGCCGAGAACCGCGAGAAGGTGGTGAAGATCTTTCCGAAACTCGCCGAGCGCTGGCGCCAGCGCGTGCGCACTCTTTCCGGCGGCGAGCGCCAGATGGTGTCGATCGCCACGGCTCTGATGAGCCACCCGCGCCTGCTGATCCTCGACGAGCCGACGCTCGGCCTCGCCCCCAAGATCAAGGACGAGCTCTGCGCCTCGGTGCAGGAAATTTCCAAGGGCGGCGTGCCGCTGATCGTGGTCGAGCAGGACATCGAGTTCCTGCTCGAGCTCTGCCCGCAACTCTATCTCGTCAATCACGGCACCGTCGAAACCGAGATCAAGCCCGGCCAATCGATCGAGCATAGCGAGATCATGTCGATGTATTTCGGACATTAGGATTATTTGAGATGGGCGCATTCGCGGAAATCATGTTCGGCGGCCTGTTCCAGGGCTCGCTCTACGCCATGATGGCGGTGGGGCTGGCACTGGTCTGGACGACGATCGGCGTGTTCAACTTCGCCCACGGCGTCTTCATGATGCTCGGCGCCTATGTTGCCTGGCAGTTCGTGTCGCTCGGCCTGCCGATCGCGGTTGCGCTGCCGGTGGCGGTCGTCGTCATGGCTGGCGTCGGCTGGATCCTTCAGGCCAGCGTCGTGCGGCCGCTGATCGGCCGGCCAAACATCGTTCTCGTCGTCGTCATCACGACACTCGCCGCCGGCTCGTTGATCGAAAACGGCGTGCTGACACTGTGGGGCCCGCGCTCCAAGCAGCTTCCCAGCCTGCTCGAAGGCAACACGGTAATCGGCGGCGTCGGCGTGTCTCTGCACCAGATCGCCATCATCATCATCACGCCACTCATCCTGGCAGCACTCTGGGCCTTTCTTAACCACACGCGGCTTGGGCTTGCCTTGCGCGCGGTTGCCCAGAACGAGGATGCCAGCCAGCTTGTCGGGCTCAACGTCACAGCACTTTATGGCCTGGCCTTCGCCATCGCAGCTTCGCTTGCCGGTCTCGCCGGCATCTTCATGGGCGGCTATCGGTTCATGACGCCGGTGATGGGCAGTGACCCGCTTCTGAAGGCGCTGATCGTCGTCGTCTTCGGCGGCATTTCCAGCATTTCAGGGCCAATCTTCGCTGCCTATCTGATCGGCTTTTTCGAGGCCGCCTGCAGCTATTATTTCGGCCTCTACTGGACGCCGGCGCTGCTGTTTGCCGTGCTTATCCTGACGCTGATGGTGCGTCCCGAAGGCATCTTCGCCAATCAGTCGAGGGGCCTCGCATGACCAGCTTGCCGTCTCCCGTCATCGGCGCGCCGGGCCGCCCTTCCTGGAAAAGCGAGGCGGTCGGCGTTGCGCTCGCCTTCCTGCTGATGGCGCTTCTGCCGCTGGTTTTCGGCGACACCTACACGCGCCACATACTGATCATGGTGTTCATCTACGCCATCGTCGCGTCTAACTGGGACCTCAGCCTTGGCTATGGCGGTGTCTTCAATTTCGGCCACCTCGCGCTGTTCGGCATTGGCGTTTACGCCTATGGCTTGCTGACCAAGGCGGCAGGTGTCGACCCCTGGGTATCGCTGGTCGCCAGCGGGGTCGTCGCGACGGTTGCCGCCGTGCTCGTCACCATTCCGATCCTGCGGCTCAAGGGCATCTACATCATCCTCGTCACCTTCGGCTTCGCGCAACTGGTCATGCAGGTCATCCTCAGCCAGTCGGACGTCACCGGCGGCACGCAGGGCATGGTGCGCATTCCCGGCCTCTATCTGTTCGATCACAACATGATCCGCGACGGGAAGATCGGCTATTTCTACATAGCGTTGGCGCTGCTCTTCCTCAGCACCGTGTTCCTGCGCGTCATCGTTCGTTCGCGCACCGGCGCAAGCATCGTGGCGCTGCGCGACAACGAGGAATACGCCATCAGCCGCGGCATCTCGCTGGCGCGCCAGCGCATCATCACACTGGCAGCGAGCGCCTTCTTCACCGGCATAGCCGGCGCCTTCTATGCCGCCTATCAACGCAATGCCTCGATCGATGTCTTCGGCATGAGCCTTGCGACGATCATTCTGTCGATGGTTCTGCTTGGCGGCACCAGCACGATCTACGGCGCGATCGTCGCATCCTTCGTGCTGACGATCTTTTCGGAAGCCATGGCCGATTTCGGCCCATGGCGACCGATTATTACGGCAGTGCTGATCATCGTCGTGATGCTCGCCTATCCGAGCGGCCTGTCAGGGATGATCCGCTCGATCTGGAACGCATTGGCTGGCCGACTGAAGCGGCCCGATGCTGCGCTTGCCGGCAAGACGGAAGAGCGGACCGCAGCCTAGCGATCATCGCCCTGCCGGTGACCGGCAGGGCGGAATTAGGAAGCGCCTCAGCGCACGCCGCACCAGTCGATGACGGACGCCGCAATGACCTTCGTGGTCTCGACCAGCGACTCGATGTCGACATATTCATCTACACCGTGAAAACCGTCGCCCGACGGGCCGAAGATCACGCCATCAACGCCGGCGCCCGCATAATGCGCGGCGTCACAGACGGCGACGAACCCCTTGATTTCGGGAGCTTTTCCGAGGCTGGTCTTGTGCGAGACGAGCGACTTAACCAGCGGGTGGTCGACGGAAGTGTTCATCGGCGGGAAATGCAATCCGCCGAGTTCCCACTGGATCGTCGGCGGATGGTCTCGTAGCCAGGCGTCGGTCTGGGCGAAGTGATGCACGAAGGCTTCGAAGTCGCGGCGATATTGCGCTGAATTCTCGTTCGGCAGGAACTTCATGTCGAGATCGATGACGGCCACGTCGGGGATGATTGCCGGATTGCTCATCACCATCGGCAAGCCGTTCTCGCCCAGACCCGCGCCGCCATGGACGACGCCGATGTTGATCGTGTTCATGCCGACCGGTAGCAGCGGATGCGACTGTGCCCGCGTCCGGTCGAGTTCGTAAAGCCGAAGGGCGGCAATGAAACGGCTGGCGATCTCTATGGCGTTGACGCCCGGCTCCAGCCGGCCGGCTTCGTGTCGTTGCGGATAAATCTCATTGTAGCGCCAGGCCGAATGTGCGGCGCGTCCGCGAATGGTCACGCGCGCCCATTCAAGCCCGCCTTCGGCCGGCAGCACATCGCCCCAGGTCGGCTCGGCCACCAGCACTGCCTTGGCGAGCTTGCCGCGCTTGACGGCGTCCATAGCGCCAAAGCCGCCGGACTCTTCATCGACCACTGAGTGGATCGCCAGCCGCCCGACAAGATCGATGCCGGCCTTGCGAATGGCGCGTGAAGCGGCAATGCAGGCAGCGACGCCACTCTTCATGTCGATAGCGCCACGGCCATAAATCCGGCCGTTCTTGATCTCGCCGCCAAACGGATCGATCGACCAGTCCTTGCGCGCGCCGACCGGCACCACGTCGATATGACCGCACAGGATCAGGCTGCGGACTTCATCTCCGGCCTTTTCACCAACCAGATTTGGCCGTCCGGGAAGCGCGTCCCATTGCTCGGTGGCAAAACCCTCTTCCTTCAGCACCGGCTCCAGCATCGCCTGCAAATCGGCTTCGCGGTTAATCGTCGCCCCAGTCTCGAATTTAGGATTGACGGTCGGTATCTGAACCATCTTCTGCGTCAGTTCGACAACCCAGTCCCGGTCTGCCTCGATAGCGGATGTTACTGCGGCGATTGCCGCGGCATTTTCAGACATTTCCTGCTTCTCCATTCCAGAGCCGCTGGTGTGCTGCGGCCAAACCTTCTGAAAAAATTGTGGCGGCTCGAAGCGGCCGTTGGCTATGACGAGGTCTTGCCGCCTTTCGGCTCGAGCGTGTCCAACGTGACGGTGTTCTTCGCGCGTATTTGCTCGATCTCCTCGATACGCTTGCGCGCACCGGGGCCATGTTCGGGAAGCGCCTGCGCGACCACGGCTTCCATCTGCGCGACCGCGGTCGCCAGCGTGTCGAAAGGGGAATCGGCATCGATCGCCGCCGCCATGGAAAGTTCCGCGAACTCCGCGATCGGCGACAGCCACGTATCGGTGAAGAGCAGGATCGGCACACCCCGTTCGGAGGCTTGCCGGGCGAAACTGACGACGTCGGACTGGTACCGCCGATAGTCGAAAACGATGAGAAGATCGCGTTTGCCAAGGTCGATCAGAAGGTCGAAATCCACCGGTGTCAGCGAGCCTACATCGCGAATGCCGGAGCGGAACTGCACGAGATAGCCGGTGAACATCGAGGCTATATGCCGGCTAAAGCGCCCGCCGACCAGCACCACCTGCCCCTTGGTTTCCCAGATCAGCTTTGCGGCGCGGCTGTAGGTCTGCGACGGCACCGACGTTCTGGTGTTCTCCATGCTGTTCGAAACGGAATGGAAATAAGCCATCGCCGCGCTGGTGTCGGAACCGCCGGGGCGTTTTGCCTCCATCATCAGCAACGGCGAGTGAAGCCGTGCCTCGACTTCGGCCAGAAGCTTGGTCTGGAAGTCGGCGAAGCCGTCATAGCCGAGCTTGATCATCAGGCGCATGACGGTGGGATCGCTGACCCCTGCCCGGCGCGCCAGCCGCGTCGCCGTGCCCAGGCCCGACATCGGATAGTCAGCCAACAATGCCTGGATGATCTTGGCCTCGGCCGAGGTCAACGCGATGTTGGTATTGGCCAGGTTCTCGCGGATCGACATCGGTTCGCTTTGCCTCCTCCTTTAATGGCAAAATACTTACAAGAATGAACTCTGATGTCAAATTTGAAAATCAGATTACAGAATCGCCTGCGTGCGTGGCATTCCGTTTACCGGACATGGCGAGGAAGCGCGGGGGCGGCCGAACGAATGAACCTCAGGAGACACGCCTGAGGAAGGATGGCGACAGCTCGGCCAGGTCACGGACACCGAGCAGAGCCATGTCACGATCGATCTCGTCAACCAGCAGATTGGCGGCGTGTATGACGCCGGCTTCCCCGAAGACTGCGGCTGCATAAAGGAAGGGCCGGCCGACAAAAACGAAACGGGCTCCGAGCGCGAGTGCCTTCAGAACGTCGGTTCCACGCCGAACGCCGCTGTCGAGCATTACAGGCATCTCGCCGGACCGTTCCACGATCTCGGCAAGCATTCTCAGCGGAGATATCGCGCCGTCGAGCTGGCGGCCGCCATGGTTCGATACGATAATACCGTCGACGCCTGCCTCGCGCGCCAGATGCGCATCTTCCGGTGACAAAATCCCTTTCAGTACGAGCCTGCCTTTCCAGCGTGCTCGTATCCTGTCGACATGCTCCCAACCGAGTTGGTCGCGCTTGCCGAGCGCCCGCACCAGATTGCGCGACAGGATCGGCGGCCCACGGCCGGCGTCCATATTCTCGAAATGTGGCATGCCGTGACGTAGCAACGTGCGAAGCGCAGTTCCAACAAGCCAGCGCGGATGGGTGAGGCCCTGCCACGCCAGTCCCAGGGAGGGCTGCAACGGAGCGTTGAAGCCGTTGCGGACGTTGTTCTCCCGATTTGCAGCAACCGGCACATCGACGGTCAGGACAAAGGTCTCGAACCCCGCTGCAGCGACCCGGTCGACCATAGCGTCGATGCGATCGGCCTCGCCCGGCAGATAGGCCTGAAACCAGCGGCTGCCCCCTTCCCTTGCAACTCGTTCAAGCTTGGTCAGTGAAGTAGCACTCAGGATGGAAGGTATCCTCATCGTGCCGGCAGTGCGCGCCAAGGCCACATCCCCGTCAAAGGCCGCGAGAGCACTCAGGCCCATCGGGGAAATGCCGAAAGGATGCGCGTAAGAGACATCGAACAATGAAGTCGCCTGCGAGCGGTTACCGACATTCCGCAGGATGCGCGGCACGAAACTATCATCGGCGAAGGCCTTGCGGTTATCCAGAAACGACGCGCCGGTTTCGCTGGCGCCGGACACATAGCCGAAGACCGGCCGAGGCAGATACCGGCGTGCGGCCGCTTCAAAATCGTCCAGGGCCAGCATCTGACGCATGGCGGCGGGAACATGCTTGGCGGCACGCTTTTCCACTGTAACGATGGCAGATGAAGCAACGGCTCGATCGGTCTGCACGGTGCTTCTCCTATCTCCACAGCGATAAGCGTCCGTGGGCATCACCACCGAAAAGTCCGCCGCGCGGCTCGAATAGTTCAGGCGGCACTTATAAGCACGGTGCTTTCCGGCGACCAGTGCAGCACCACGTCGTTGCCTTCTTCGATTTTTGTGGCGCCGCTGTTCTGGACGTGAACCTTGATGACCTCACCCATGCGATCGACGAAATAGGTGCTGCTGTTGCCGGCAAAAATGCGCTTGGACACCCGGCCTCTGAGCATGTTGCCTTCCGCCGCCAACGGCGATGCCGTGGCCGTGGCGATTTTGATCCGTTCAGGCCGCACAGCACAGCTCGCCTTGCCGCCTGTGGCATTGGCCACGCCACCGGACGCGACGATCGCGGTGCCGTCCGACAGGCGAATGCCGTCACCGGTGGCGTCGCCGCGCAGGATATTGGCGTCGCCGAGGAATGTCGCTGAGAACTCGCTTTTCGGGCTGTTGTAGATGTCTTCAGGCGGGCCCTCTTCTACCAGCCGGCCATCGCGCAGGATGCCGATCCGGTCACTCATCGTCAGTGCTTCTTCCTGATCATGGGTGACGAAAATAGTGGTGATGCCGATTTCGCGCTGGATACGCTTCAGTTCCACCTGCATATCCACCCGCAGCGCCTTGTCGAGTGCGGAAAGCGGCTCGTCGAGCAACAGCACGCGCGGCTTGGTGACGATAGCCCGGGCGAGTGCGACGCGCTGGCGCTGGCCGCCGGACAGTTGGTGCGGCCGGCGTTCACCGAGCTTGCCCAACTGCACAAGATCGAGAGCCTGCCGCACTTCCCTCGCAATGCTCGCTTTGGATTCGCCACGAACCGAAAGACCGAAGGCGACGTTGTCGGCAACGCTCATATTCGGAAACAGCGCATAGTTCTGGAAGACCATGCCAATGCGGCGTTTCTCGACGGGAACGCGCTCGACACCCTCCCTGCCAATAATGATCCGGCCGCTGTCGGGGAAATCGAACCCAGCGATCAACCGCAGCAAAGTAGTCTTTCCACTGCCCGAGGGGCCGAGCAGCGCATAGAACCCTCCGTCCGGAAAGGCGATCGAGACGTCGTCGAGTGCCTTGTGCGCGCCGAAGCTGCGGGAGACACTTTCGACCTGAACATCGGCCATTACTTTTCCCCTCCGAACCTGAAGAAGCGTGCAGTGATGAGCATCAGTCCCATCGAGACGGCTATGATGATAGTGGAGACCGCGTTGATTTCCGGGGTGAAGCCTTTGCGGATCGCGGCGTAGATCTCGACCGGAAGTGTCGCCTGGCCCGGAGTGGACAGGAAATACGATACGACGAACTGGTCGAAAGACACTGCGAAGGCAAACAGCGCACCTGCGATCACACCCGGCATGATCCACGGCAGCGTGACGCGCATTGTCACCTGCCATTGGTTGGCTCCGAGCGAACGGGCCGCTTCCTCCAGCTCAGGCGCGAAGGTCTGCAGGCGTGCGGAAACGACGACGATCACATACGGCAAAGCCAGCGCCACATGGCCAAGCAGAATGGCATGCAGCCCGCGCCCTATGCCGATGCCAAAGAAGAAGATCAGCATCGCCGTGCCCGTTATCAGCCACGGGATGGCAATTGGAGGAAACAACAGCGCCTGGAGGAATTTCTTGCCGCGAAACTCATATCGGAACAACGCAAGGGAGGCTGCCGTACCAAGCAGTGTCGAAATGACGGTCGTGATCACCGCAATCTCAAGGCTGTTCCATGTTGCCGCGAGCAATTGTGTATTGCGCGACAGATCCTCATACCATTTCGTCGTCCATTCGAACGGCAGCTGATAGAACGGCGAGGCATTGAACGACATCAGCCCCATGATGACGATCGGCAAATAGAGGAAGGCCAGCAGCAGACCGATATAGAAGCGCCCAAGCCCTTCGAGGATGCGGGTTGCCGACATCATGTAGCTCTCCTGAGAACCGGCGATGCTGCAGCCAGGATGACCAGAACGACAGCTAGCAGGATGAAGGAAAGGGCTGCTCCCAAAGGCCAGTTGAAGACGGCGACGAATTGATCTTCGATGACCGTGCCATAGAACGTTCCGGTGCGGCCACCAAGGATGCGGGGCTCCATGAACGAACCGACGACGGGAACGAATATGAGCACGGCACCGGCAATAAGACCCGGCATTGCAAGCGGGATGATCAACCGGCGCAACACCTGGAGCCGTGAGGCCCCAAGTGAACGGGCCGCCTCGATCAGCGAGTCGTCGATCGCCTGCAGCGTCAGGTAGCAGGTCAGCACCATGTAGGGCACATAGGAATGGACCAGCCCGATTATGACCGCCGGATAAGAGTACATGAGATCGACGCTGATCTTGAACGGCAGTATCGCGTTCAGCACCACGTCAAGAATACCGCCTTCCCTCAGCACCATCGCCCATGAGAAGATGCGCACCAGCCCATTGCTCCAGAACGGCAGGATGACGAGCAGGAATATTGCCTCACGGCTCCTGCCCTTCAGCACCTTGGCGAGCACGTAAGCTGCGGGAAATCCGATCAGCGCGCACCACAGCGTCACCTCCAACCCCAGCCGCAATGAGGACCAAAGCAGTGTCACATAGAGCCCGCTGGAAAAGAACGCGGCATAGTTTCGGATCGTGAACGACCAGTCCTTCCCCGACAGCGGCAGGTCGGTCATGAAGGAGAAGAAGGCCATGGCCGAAAGCGGCAGGAAGATCGCCAGCGTAAGCCAGAGATAGGCTGGCGCCAGAAGCGGCAGCGCAGGCCTTATTCCGCTTAGCGGTCCAGCCGCGATGTTTCCTGCCATGACCTTCCTCCCTGGACGGGGCGTTACTTCACGTTGACCTTAAGTTCCTGCCACAGCGCCAGATATTTCTCGCGCTGCTCATCCGTGATCGGCGCCTGGAACTGTATGCGCTTGGCGACTTCGGGATCGCCCATCACCTTGCGGTTGAAGGACTCTTCGGGAAGTGCAGCTACTGCCTTTTCATTCGCCGAAACCGGCGCGCCCACCTTGGTTACCCACTCGACGTAAAACTTCGGATCAATCATGTAGTTGATGAAGGCTTCGGCCCCCGCAACATTCTTGGAGCCTACCGGAATGGAAAAAGCGTCCAGCCACGCCACAGAACCTTCCTGCGGGATGACCAGCGAGACGGGCAGCTTGAACTGCGTCTTGGCGCGGTCGGCCGAACCGCTCCAGTAAGTGCCGACATCAATCTGGTTCGAGGCAACCATCTGGTTCCAGTCGTTCTCGGAGCTCCAGAATGTCCTGATCTGCGGCATAAGCGATGTCAGCTTCGCCTTGACCGCATCCATATCCTTGATGTCGTTTATGTTCTGTCCGGTGGCGATGGCTCCGAACTGGATCGCCTCTACGGCGTCGTCACGGATAACGACACGCCCCTTGCGGGCTTCGTCCCACATCACAGAAATGCTGGCCGGCGGGGTGTCGAACGACTTGTCGTTTATGGCGAGAGCCGTCAGTCCCCAGACCCATGGCACGCCGTAGGCCTTGCCGTCGTGATTGAGCATCGGCGAACTCGCCTTGTCAGGGCTGATGTCGGCGGCATTCGGAATCTTGGACAGGTCGATCGGCTGGATCAGCTTCTCCGACATGGCCTGGTCATTGAAGGCCGCGTTGATCATGACGACGTCGTAGAGCCCGGGATTGGTCCTGAGCTTGGTCAGCATCTCCTGTTCGGAGTTGAAGAAATCATTGACGACCTTGTTGCCCGTGGCTTTCTCGAAAGCTTCGACGGCCCAAGGCTCGTCGGCGCCGTACCCCTTCCAGTTCAGCACGTGCACTTCATCCGCCTGGGCGGCAAACACGAGTATCGAAGCAAAGACGGTCGTTGCCGTCAGGGTTGCGATCAATCTGGTCATGCGGATGTTCCTCTCTGTTGACGTTGTCAGTCGTTGATCTTTTCTGCTTCCCGCTCAGGTGCTTCTGAGGCCCTCTCAGCGAGGAAGCCTTGAATTTCGGAATGGGTCGGCGCCGATGAACCACCGTGCCGGGTGACGGATATCGCAGCAGCGGCATTGGCGTAGCGAACGGCATCGAACGGCGGCACGGCCCGCGCCAGAGCGCTGACGAACGCGCCGATATGCGTATCGCCTGCGCCATTGGTGTCGATGGCATTTACCGCGAAACCGGGAACGTCTTGGGACGTGCCGTCGCGCAGACGTAGAAACGCTCCTGCCGAGCCGGATCGGATAACAACGCCTGCTGCATCCGGGCAGAAGTCGCTCAACAGGCGCTCGGCATTCGTCGCGATCTCTGCTGACCCCGCAATCGCGGTTGCTTCAGTCGTATTGCAGCTCAGCCATGTCGTACGGGACAGGATGCGCGAGAGGATCGCGATAGGAATTTCGGAAACAACCGGCGTCGGATCGAAGACAAAGGGGATCGTTACCGGCAGCGCCGCGATCCAGTCGGCAAGGGCTTCACGACTGCCGGGATAGCTCAGCGTGTAGCCGGAACCGAACACCCAGTCATCGCCCTTGAGCGCGATGGGCTTCATCGCATTTGCATCCAGCCGTCCCTCCGCTCCCGGCCATGAGACGAAAGTGCGCTCGGCATCGTTGGTGATGATCACCACGCAGTTGCCCGTATCCAGTTCGGCCGCGCGCGGTGCCAGCGTCTCGATGCCCTCCGCCGCAAACGCCGCACGCAGGTAATCGCCGTTGGGGCCAGTGCCGTGCTGTCCGGCGAAGACGACGTTCATGCCTGTCCGGGCGGCAGCCACCATCATGTTGAAGCCGCCACCGGCGACGCGGGCATAGCTTGACGCAACCTTCTCCGCGCCGGGCAGCGGAAGCGTGTCAATGCGATAGACATAATCGACCACCGCACTCCCGGCGTGAACGAGGCGGGTCATTCGGCCACGTCCTTTCCGCGCGAAATCCGTCCGCGTGCTGCCACCAGATCAGTTGCGAGCGAGCGCACCTCATCGAGGTCGATGCCTTTCAACCCGGCAATGTGATTTGCAGGCAGCCGCGCCATGCCTGCGTGCGCCCCGGCCATGCCAGCGGCAATCGCGCCGATTGTATCGGTATCGCCACCGAGATTGGCGCTGATCACTGCGGCTTGCCACGGGTCGCCCTGAGCGACTTCCAGAACGGCAAAAGCGGCCGGCACCGATTCTTGTGAGGCAACACTGGTGCCGACAAGATCGACGATCATCCGGATCGCCTCGGCCTGGGCTTTGCCGCGAACCAGATCGCAAGCCCATTCGATCCGCGCCGCGATGTCGGCTCCGACGATCCAATGACCTTGCCGGGCGCCGAGACGCGCCGCCGTTACGGCTCTTGCGCACGCATCGCGCCAGTCCCCGCCTTCGACACCGTTGCTGACAGCCGCCGCTACGGCCGCGGCAGAGGCAATGGCAATCGAGGTGTTGTGGGTTGCCCGGCAGGTTTCGGCGACCTTGGCGACGAGTGCCTCGACCGGCTGCGTCGGCATCAGGATGCCGACGGGCGCGATGCGCATGGCCGCACCATTCGTGTCGCCGCTGCGACCCGCTTCCTCCGGCGGCTCGCCATTGTTGATCGCATCGATCGCACGTTTGGTCGAGGGTCCGAGTAGGTCGTAGCTGCCGCGCGCCTTGACGTCCTTCTCCCAGTCGACCAGCGCGTTCACCCAGCGCCTGTGATCGAACTCACCTCCGGATTCGAGCAGGATGCGGCCAAGCAGAAGTGTCTGTTCCGTATCGTCGGTAATGGTGCCGGCAGGCAGGCCCTTCGACACCGGATGGTTCTCTGAAGGAGAGACAAAGCCATCGACGAAACCGTACGATGCCGCGATCTGGGACGTCGACAAAAGCTGCGTCGGCATGCCAAGCGCGTCGCCGAGTGCGCCCCCTATAAGGGCGCTCATCGCCCGGTCCAGTTCTTGCGCCATTCCCCTCCCCGGCATGGCTCAGAACTCCAGATGCAGCGCGAAGTGTGCGGGGTTGAGCAGGCTGGTTACATATTCGATCAGCCGCCCGTCGCTGGCACGCGTCAAACGGCGTGTGCGCAGGAAGGGCGTACCAGTGGGGCAATTCAGAATGGCTGCGTCCTGCGCACTCAGCATTTCGATATCGGCCCACTCCTCGCCATGGTCCGGCACCAACCCCGCACCCCGAAGCGTTTCGTGCAGCGAGCCCTCCCGCAAGCCCTTCAAGGGCACTTCCTCAAGTTCGGGAGACAGCGGTAGCCGGCTGCGTTCGATGGAGATAGCATGGCCATCACTCGCGCTGGTGCGGACACGGTCCACCGCTATGAAAGCCGGACTTTCAACTCCAAGCATTGCAGCAAGCCCGGGATCTTCCATGACCTCCAGCCGCAATGTGCGCGTGGTAACATTTGCGCCGGCATTGGCGAGCGCACGCGACCAGCCGATGGCATCATCCACCGTCTTGCCGTCGAAGGTCACGAAGGAGCCGATGCCGACCTTGGTGGTTATCAGTCCGCGATTTGAAAGCTCTTCCAGGCCCTTGCGTACGGTATTGCGGCTAACGGAAAATCGCTGAACGAGTTCGTTTTCACTTTGAAGCCGGTCGCCAAAGCCAAGCAGGCCGGAGCGGATTTCCTTCTCCAGAACCGTGGCGATCTGCTCTGGCTTGCCTGCTCCAGGCGCCAGACTACTGGCCGGCTTCATCATGTCATACCTGTTCAGTATACCTGTCTAATCCTGTTCAATAGCCGTGATGGTTACGTGAGTCAACAATGCATGCTGCACGCGGGTTGAAGCCCGGCGGAACGCGGATGCATACGCATCCTGGTGACCTACTTTGCGTGTGAGGACCGTCTAGCCTCGGATGGCCCTGCCGGCGGCCTGGAGGAGTTCGAAAGCCTCGAACCGCCTTGCATGCCAGTCAGCCAATGCCGGCTCGGGATGATACAACTCACCGAGTTCCGACATCGCCGACATTGCCGCAAGGGTGTCCTGGTAGTGGCCGGCGGCAACAGCTCCAAGGATGGCCGATCCCAGCAACACCGGCTCCTGCGACGTCGAAGCCGCGACAACCATCCCGGTCGTGTCGGCAAGCAACTGACGAACCAACGGGCTTTGCCCGGCGCCACCGCTGACGACGATGGTGTCGATCGGCACGTTCTTCTCATGCAGGGCCCGCACGATCTGGCGCGCGCCATATCCAAGCCCGCAAACACCGGCCAGATAGAGGCCGAGCAGGCTGTCGAAGTCGAGTTCCATGCCGAGCCCGGCAATCAGCCCGCGTGCATCCGGGTCCGCGAACGGCGCGCGGTTACCGAGGAATTCGGGAACGACATGCACATCGCCGATGAGCTTCGGCGCCTCCGCCGCGCCACCGAGCCTTTCGGCTTCCAGCGACAGCCAGCTGCTGAGGCTTTGCCCCTTTTCGCGGGCGGTTCCTGCTGCCTGCTCGGCGGCCGGGTGCATGCGGACCAGATGATCGATGGCAGCACCGGCAGCCGATTGTCCGCCCTCGTTGAGCCAAAGGCCCGGGACCATGGCTGAAAAATACGGCCCCCACACACCTTGCACGAAGGCCGGTTTTGCCGTCGTCGACATGGTGCAGGCCGACGTGCCGAACACATAGGCCATGCGCGAATTCACACTGCCGACGCCGCCGCGCGCACCGACGGTTCCGATGCCGCCGGCATGGGCATCGATCAGGCCGGTTGCGACAGGCGTTCCCACTGTCAATCCAAGGTCCGCCGCCGCTCTTGCGGTCAGACCGCTGCCTAGCGGCGTTCCACCGGGAAAGACCTCCGTGCCGATGCGCCGGAAAGATTCATCGGCAAGCGCTCCCAGCCCGATCGTCCTGAAATAGCTCTCGTCCCAGCGGTTTTCATGCGCGAGATAGGTCCATTTGCACGCCACCGTGCAGACGGAGCGGGCGAGGCTGTCCGTGCACCGCCAGGTCAGGAAGTCGGTGAGGTCCATGAATTGCCATGCCCCGGCGAAGGTTTTGGGCATGTTCTCGGCAAGCCAGAGAAGCTTGGGCGTCTCCATCTCCGGTGAGATGGAACCGCCGACATAGCGCAGCACATTGTGACCCGTCTGGTTGATCCGGCGGGCCTGTTCCGTGGCGCGATGGTCCATCCACACGATGATGTTGCGCTCAGGGTCGCCCGAGTTGCTGACGGGCAGCGGTTGGCCATTCTCGCCGATCACCACGAGCGAACACGTGGCGTCGAAGCCGATGCCCGCGACCGAGGAAGGAACGACCCCGGATTGCGTGACCGCCTCCCGGACACTGGTGCAAACTGCCCGCCAGATGTCGTTGCTCGACTGCTCGACGATGTCGCTGGCCTCGCGCCACACGGCAATGTCGGTCTTGACGGATGCCAGCAGGACGCCCGTCTGGTCGAAGACGCCGGCGCGGGCGCTGCCGGTGCCGACATCGATGCCGAGATAGTGGTTTGGCATGGCTATTCAGTCACTCCGCAATATGTTTCCAGCACCGCTTCTGACGGCGCCGCGCATCCAGTGCCGATGGGATAGGTCCTCAGAGATCGTTGCTCTGCGGCAGGATGACGAGATCCCGGATCGTCACGTTGCGAGGCCTGGTGAGCATGAACAGCACGGCCGCCGCCACCTCCACCGGCTCGATCAGGTCGCCGGCCGCCAGCGCCTTTTCGAGCTTCTCCTTGGGCCAGTCGCTGATCAGTGCGGTCACGACGGGGCCGGGAGCGATGGCGCCGACGCGCAGCCCATGTTTGGCAACCTGGCGCCGGACGGTGTGGACGAAAGCCTGCACGGCGTGTTTCGAAGCGGTGTAGATCGGCTCCCAGACGACCGGTACGACACCCGCAACCGAACTGGTGACGATGATGTCGCCGGTCTTGCGCTCGACCATATGTGGCAGAACCGCGTGGATGGAGCGGAACACGGCGTTGATGTTGAGGTTCAGCATGCGGTCCCAGGCGTCGGGATCGCCGTCGACCACGTCGCCGCCGATGTAGGAGCCGGCATTGGCGTGGAAGATGTCCAGTTTGCCGGCCTTCTCCAGAATCTGCGGCATCATGGTGGCCACGCTGGCGGGATCGATCAGGTCGATGACCACCGGGATCGCCTTGGGGCCGAGTTCGGAGCAAAGCTTCTTCAGCGCCTCCTCGGCACGGTCGACAAGCACGACGCTGGCGCCTGCCGCGAGAAGGCTTCTGGCGCATTCGAGGCCGATGCCCGACGCGGCACCCGTGATCGCCGCGACCTTGTCGGATAGATCCTGATCCATTTTCTGCCTTTTCCTGTCGATTGATTAAGCGCGGCCGTGGGAGACACGCGAACGGCGCGCGAGCGAGTCGACGATGACTGCGATGGCCAATACGGCGCCGGTGATCATGTAGCGAAGCGACGATGACAGATCGAGCAGCGTCAGCCCGCTGGCAATCGACTGGATGACGATGATGCCCAGCAACGCCGAATAGGCGCTGCCCCGGCCGCCGAACAGGCTGGTGCCGCCGATCACTGCCGCAGCGATCGCATTGAGATTGACGTCGCCTGTGCCGGCCTGCTGGCTTGCAGATGCAAGGCGTGAGGCGGCAAGGATGCCGCCGGCGGCGGCGAGCACTGAGCACATGACGAAGGCGCTGGTGTAGGTAAGCCGCACATTGATGCCGGCGCGGCGCGCTGCCTCGCGGTTGCCGCCGACGGCGTTCATCGAGCGGCCCCATTTGGTCCTCGTCAGCAAGTAGTTCATCGTCACGACCAGCCCGACGAAGAGGCCGAACATCCAGGGAATGCCACGATCCTGATTGAGGTAGAAGACAATCAGTTCCAGCACGACGGTGATGAGGATCGCGCGAAGGAGCAGGCTGCCGAGCGATTGCGAGGACAGGCCGGCTTCCTTGCGGCGAGCCGCCGTGCGGAAGCCCGTAATAAACGTCACGATGCCGGCGATGGCTGCCAGCGCGTAGGCGATGGCATGCGGCATGACCAGCGTCTGGCCGAAATTCACAACAGGTGAGCCGTAGGGCAGGTTGATCGAGCCGGTCGAGCCGAGGATATAGAGTTGCAGGCCAAGTATGGCGAGCAGTCCCGCCAGCGTCGAGACGAAGCTCGGCATTCCAAAGCGGTTGAAAAGCATGGCATAGAGCGAGCCGATCGCCGCGCCGACGGCCAGTGCTGCGAGAATGGCGAGCCATACCGGCCAACCCTGGTTGACCCAGAGCACCCCGACCATGGCGGAAGCGAAACCGCTGACCGAGCCGACGGACAGGTCGATCTCGCCGACCATCAGGATGCAGACGATTCCGAGTGCGATGACGCCCACCGTCGAGCAGTCGAAGAGCAGGTTGACGAGGTTGTTGCTCGACAGGAAGATCGGATTGAGGCTCTGGAACACCGTCCAGATGATCACCAGCCCAACGATGACAGGCAGCGATCCAAGATCGCCCGACTGGACGCGGTCGAGAAAAGATCGGATCGCGCCCCCAAAGCCGGCCGCGTGTTTCACCCGCTCGTCGCTGCGGTCAAGCAGTGGTACGGCCGGAGCACCGTTTTCGATATCTTTGGTCATGGCTGCGTCTCCTGCCCTTGTTCGCGTTGGGCCTGGCGTCGTTCGGCGCGGCGGGAAACGGAATTGTTCGACGCGCCGGTAATGGCGCTGACCAGATCCTGGTTGGATGCGTCGGGATAGAAAATGCCGTTGTTGCGTCCCAGCCGCAGCACGACGATGCGGTCGGCCACGGCGCGCACGTCTTCCATGTTGTGGCTGATCATGACCACGCCGAGCCCGCGGTCGCGCACCCGCTCGATCAGGTCCAGCACCTCGGCGGTCTGCGCTACACCAAGTGCGGCTGTCGGTTCGTCGAGAAGGATAAGCTTAGGGTCGAGCAGCAGCGACCGCGCGATGGCCACGGTCTGGCGCTGGCCGCCGGAAAGTGAGGCCACCGGCTCGCGCACGCTGGGGATGCGGGCCGAAAGCTCGTTGAGCAGCGTCCAGGCCTTGATTTCCATGGACACCTCGTCGAGCCGTAGCGGATTGAGCTCCTTGCCGAGGAAGATGTTGGCGACCACGTCGAGGTTCTCGCACAGGGCCAGATCCTGGAAGACGGTGGCGATTCCGAGCTTCAGCGCAGCGCTCGGGTCAGGAAGTGTCACCTCCTTGCCGCGAAACGCGATCGTTCCAGAGCTGGGCTGATGCACGCCGGCGAGCACCTTGACCAAGGTGGACTTGCCGGCGCCGTTGTCGCCGACAAGCGCGACGACCTCGCCCGCGTGAACGTCAAGATCGATGTCGGTCAGGGCCGACACAGCACCGAAATTCTTGGAAATACCGCGCAGGCTGAGCACCAGTTCGCTCGTAGAGGTTCCGTCAGATGGGTCCGTCATGCGGGCAAGCCTTTTTGAGTGAACCGGGCGTCTGGCCGCCTTGGGCGGCCAGACGATGGCAGAAAGGAACGATCAGTTTCCGATGCCGAGCTTCTTACAACCCTCGGCGTAGCGGCCCGAGCAAAGCTCTTCGGCGGTCGCGATCTTCTTGTCGACGATCTCGGCCTTCAGGTTTTCAGCGGTGACCACCGCCGGAACGAAAAGCTGGGACGGGGTATCGTACAACGTCGTTTCGGCCTTGGGCGTCTCGCCGGCAAGCAGCTGCACGGCGATGTTTGCCGCCGCCGCCGCCACGATCTCACTCGGCTTGGAAATGGTGTTGTACTGGTCGCCCGCGATGATGAGCTGCAATGCCGCAAGCGTCGCATCATTGCCGGTCACCGGCGGCACCGGGTCGACGCCGGCCGCCTTGAAGGCTGCGACGGCACCGCCGCCGGTGCCGTCATTGGCGGCAACCACGCCGAGAATCTTCTTGCCGAAGCGGGTGATCTGGCCGCCGGCCCATTGCTGCGCCTTCGGCGGCGCCCATTCCGGCGTGTCGTACTCTGCCAGGATCGGATAGCCGCTATTGTCCAGCCCGGCGTGAATGCCCTTCTTGATAAGGCCGGCTGCAGCATCGGTAGGCGAGCCGTTGATCTGGAGCACGCCGCCGTCACCTGCCTCGATGTTCTTGGATTTCAGGTGAGCCACCAGCGATTCCGCGATGGCCTTGCCGATCCCTTCATTGTCGAAGGAGACGTAGAAGTCGGCAGGCGTGGATGGAATGGGCCGGTCATAGGCGATGACCTTGATGCCCTGGCTCTGGGCCGCCTTGACGAGCGAGGCTGCCGCCGTCGAGTCGACCGGGTCGAGAACGATCACCTTCGCGCCCTGCGAGATCACCGAGTTGAACTGCTGCTGCTGCCGCGAGGCATCGGCATCGGCGTTCTGGTACAGGACCTTGCAGGTGGAACACAGCTTGGTCATCTCGGCGACGAAGCCGGGATGGTCGTGCTGCTCGTAACGCGTTGATGCCTGGTCGGGCATCAGGAACGCAACCGTGGCGTCAGAAACCTTCGCGTTTTGTGCAACGGCGGCTGACCCGCTCAACAACGCCAATGCCAGCGCAGCCAAGCCAGCGGACTTCCATGAATATGTCGTCATTTGATCTCCTCCATTCGAGATATTGTTGTAATGCTGCCTCAGACTCGCGTGTCGCCTGCCGGCTATTGCAATTCCTCGGCCTTGCCGCGGATTTGCGGCGGCAGATTCAAGACAAAAGGTTCCTCTTCGCAGACCGCATAATGCGTGTCCGCGTTCCATTGTCGGCCTGCGATGTTCCTCCCCTATCCTCCGTTCTATGCGGCTTTGGCCGCGTTGATATTGTCTGCCAATAACCGTCTGAACCGGGATGGCGGCATGCCCTTCTCCGCCAGGAATTGCCGGTTGAAATTCGAGAGATTGTTGAACCCGACGCCGAAACAAATGTCGGTGATCGATGCCTGCTCGTCGCTCATCAGAAGCTGACAGGCCAGGTTGATGCGCAACCGCTTGACATATTGCACCAGCGACATGCCGGTATGACGGCGGAAGGCTCGCGAGAACGCGCTGGTCGATTGTCCGGCAATCGCCGCAAGATCTGCCTCGCCGAACGGCCGGGTGAGGTTCTCACGGATATAGGCCAGGGCCTTGTTGGTACCGGCGGACATATAGCCCGATGGATCAGGCAGATAGCTGGCGCTGGCAAGCACCTGCGCTCCCTGCGCGCGACTGAGCAAACCAGCGATCATCATGAACAGTTCGATGCGCCGCACCCCTTGGGCTTGCATCATCTCATCCATCATCGGCGACAATTGTCTGCTGGTTTCGCTGCTGAACAGCACCCCGCGCCGGGAGGATTCCAGAACTGGGCCCACGCCTGCGAGTTCAGGCAGAACCTTCATGGCATCAGCGATGAAACTCTCGCTGAACTGGATGATGCGTCCGCGCAGCGGGATGCTGGAGCCTTTGGGAATATCGCTCACCCAATTGTGCGGCAGATTGGGGCCGGTGAGAACCAGATTGCCAGGCTCGAACTCACCTATGAAATCGCCGACGAAATAGCGACCGCTGGTGGAGACGACCTGGTGGATTTCATATTCCGGATGAAAGTGCCAGCGCACCGTATGATACGGATAGCCGTGGGACCACGCCTTGAAGGATTCACCTCGTCGAATCTGGACGACTTCCAGGTCCGGTTCCATGTCGTTTCCTCCGGGCGAACGCGGCCATTGCCGCAATACGCCCCTGCTCCCGGTCGGCCGAATTCGATCCGGCTCTGCACTTGGAGGTAACGGTAGCCCTTCGCCACATCGAGCGCCACCACGTTTCAAAGAAGACTATGATACTTTTTTGACCGTGTAAGCGCCTAGATCTGCGGTATTCGAAATGCGTTCAGCGCTGCCGGAGATGGAACGTAGTGTTTTCCCCGCTTATCGGCGGGCCTTCCAGGCCTCGAACTTCGCCACGGCTTCACTGGTAGTCGGCGGATAAAGGCCGAGAATGGTATGTCCGGCCAAGACCTGCTCCTGGACGAAATCCTCAAACATCGTCATGCGAACCGCCTCGTCGGCAATCTCGTCTGCAAGATGGGCCGGAATAACCACCACGCCTTCTCCATCGCCAACGATGATATCGCCGGGATAGATCGGCACGTCGCCGCAACCGATCGGATTGTTGATATCGAGTGCGTGATGAAGCGTTAGGTTGGTCGGTGCCGAGGGCCGGTTGTGATAGGCGGGCATTTGAAGCTGCGCTATTTCAGGCGAGTCGCGAAAGCCGCCGTCCGTCACCACGCCGGCCACGCCGCGCATCATCATGCGCGAGACGAGTATGCCCCCGGCTGAGGCGGCGCGCGCGTCCTTGCGGCTGTCGATCACCATGACGGCACCGGGTGGACATTCCTCCACGGCCTTGCGTTGGGGATGCTCGCGATCTTCAAAAACCTGAATGCCATCAAGGTCTTCGCGCGCCGGGATGTAGCGAAGCGTGAAGGCCTCGCCGACCATGTTGGGCAGACCCGGATTGAGCGGTCGCACATCCTGAATGAACTGGTTGCGGAAATTGCGCTTGAACAGAGCCGTCGTCAGCGTCGCGGTGCTGACGCCCTTCAACTTCTCGCGTGTGGCTTCGCTAAGCATTCGGGTCTCCTGTGGAACTGGTTTGGGAAGATTCAAGCTGAGAGGCAGCGATCCGCATCGATCCCGAGAGACTCTCTCCAGCTTCGAGCACGGTCAGATCGCCGAACCGGGCAAAGGCCGGTGTGTTGCAGACATTCGGAACATGGCTGACCGGCTCGATGCAGACCACCGCGCGATCGTCCGGCGCAAAGACCTGCAGATTGCCGAGGCAACCAGATGCCGACAGCGTGATCCTGACGGCCATTTCGGGCAAATCCAGCACAGCCGTTCTGGGCGACCAGTTTGCAAAATGCGCGTCCAGCCAGCCCAACGAACCAAGCGCTACCGGCACGGAGAAGTCGCATATCCCAGCTGAATCGCAGGCAGCTTCCGGCAGCCCACGCGCGCTGCGCGTAAAGCTCGTGTCGGCGTGAAAGCTCAGCCTCGCCTTCGGCGTCCGCGTGAACCACGGGTGGTAGCCGAGTCCGAACGGAAGCCTTTTCGCACTGCGATTGGTGATGACCAGCGAAAAGCCCACGCCCTCGGTATCGATCTCGACAGTCTGCGTCAGGTCGTAGTCATAGCCCGAAGCGGCATCGCGGCATTCGTCGCGCGTCGACAGGCGGGAGGCCGTTCTTTCCGTAAACGTCCACTTACGGTCTCGAGACAAGCCGTGAATTGCATTGTTTTCGGCGGGTCGGTTGAGCGGAAAGCGGATGGTGCGCCCGTCGAAAGAGAACGAACCGTCTGCGATGCGGTTCGCGAAGGGGGCCATGACGAAGCAGCCGGCCTTGAACGGAACGCCGTCTGCAACTGAAGGCACGAGCAGAGCATGGGAACGTCCGTCCGGTGCGGTCCAGTCGAGTGAAAGCAGCGAGGAGCCGAGCGCGACATCCATGGCGAGGGCATAGTCGCCGTACCGCAGCAGGACCGGATCGAGGTCGACGGAACTCATGGCGTATCCCGTGAGAAACCCTGCGCGCAAAACACGCCGCCCTGATAACGCTCGGTGATCGCATCGTCGGTTCGAATGGAGGCGATTTTTTCGGCGAAATCCTCGGCATTGTCCTGCGGTGCATAGCCGATGCGTTCGCGGTCGTCGGCTTCCCACCAAGAGCACGTGTTGGCAGACGCTCCCCAGACGATGGCATGACCCGTCACGGGAGCATCGACGGCAGAGCAGACGAAACGAAAGAGATCGTCGTGGGAAAGCCAGGTCGAGAGGTTGCGCGCCTCGACCGGCTCCGGAAGGCATGAACCGATGCGGATATGCACGCTTTCCACGCCATGCTTGTCGAAAAACATCCTGCCGAGGAGTTCGCCATAGGCCTTCGACAGGCCGTAATAGCCGTCGGGCCGATAAGGCATGTCGGTGTCCAGCATCGTTCCGCGTTCATAAAAGCCGATCGTGTGGTTGGAGCTGGCGAAGACGACGCGCGCCTTCTGCCGACGCGCGGCTTCGAACAGATTGGTGATGCCGACGATGTTGGCGGCCAGAATCTCGTCGAACGGCTTTTCCAAGCTGACACCGCCGAAATGCAGGACACAGCCGATCCCGTCCATGATACCGGCGACGGCTTGGGCATCGGACAGGTCAGCCTGCACGAAAGTAGCGCCCTGCGGCACCGGATCCGGGAACGGTACGATGTCGGAAAGGCGCAAGGCATAGCCGGCAGCGGCCAGCCGCGGGGCCAGCATGCGGCCGAGCGCACCGGAAGCGCCGGTCAGCAGGACGTTCTTCTGCGCATTGTCTGTCATTTCAGACGCCTTTCATGCGGAACACCGGCGTGCCGGCAACCGCAGAGCGGGCCGCGAACACACTGCCAGATTGGGGAAACCGGTCCAACAATTGCGGGTCGACCGCGCGATGGGAGGTGATGGCCAGCATCCTTAGGTCCGGGCCGCAGAAGCATGGCATGGTCGGGGCCGGAACGGGCACCGCATGGCGCTCGACGATGTTTCCGTCACGGTCGAAGCGGTTAAGCATGCCGGCGGAAACGCCGGCGCTCCAGTAGCAGCCCTCCGCATCGCAGGCACCGCCATCGGGCCGGCCCGTTGCCTCGTCGAGATCGGCAAAGCGCTGCCGCTTGCCGAGCGCGCCGGTGCCGGGGTCGAAATCGTAGCGGTCGATGGAAGGGCCGCGGGAGTCGGAATGATAAAGTGTGCAGCCATCGGGCGACCAGGCAAGCCCGTTGGAGACCTTGAACCCCTCCGCCATGACCGCATGGTTGCCTTCGGCATCGATCCTATAGAGGCGGCCCACCGCTTCCTTTTGCGGTCGGTCGTCCATGCTGCCGACCCAGAAACAGCCGTCCGGTCCGACCTTGCCGTCGTTGAGCCGGTTGGTTTCTGGCTCGGGGCCGGGTGCGCAAAGCACTTCCCGGTTGCCGGTTTCGGGATCGAAAAGGATCACCTCTCGCGCCAGCGCAATCACCAGCCTGCCGCTTTCGCAAAGGCCGAGCGAGGCGACTTCGGCCTCGAAATGCCATTGCCGCGACACGCCCTTTTCCAGGTCGATTTCATAGACCATGCGGTCGAGAATATCACAGCAGAACAGCATGCCGCGCCGGTCGTCCCAGACCGGGCTTTCCGTCAGCGAACCGCGGATGTCGGCGATACATTCGAATTGCATCAGGCTTGCTTCGCGTCCGTCTTGCGACGGATCACGTCCTTGTGCTTGAGCACGAATTCGCTTAGTTCCAGCCCCAGTCCGGCGCCCGCGAAGGGATAGATCAGGCCGTTTTCGATACGCGGCATGACGGTGACGAGATCGCGATACCAGGAGGTGTAGTAGGCGCGAACCGATTCCTGGAACACGGCGTTCGGCACGTTCAGCGAGAGGTGGATGGAGGCGGCGAAGACCACCGGCCCGGTGCAATCGTGCGGGGCGACCGGCCGCTGAAAGGTCTCGGCCAGCGTGGCGATCTTCTTGGCTTCGCTCAATCCGCCGCACCAGGAAATATCGAGCATGACATAGTCGACCGCCTGCTGCCGCAGCACCTCGAGGTACTGCGAGCGCGTGGCCAGCGTCTCACTGGCACAGACCGGCACGCCGGAGCGCTCGGCAAATGTCGCCAACGCTGCCGGGTCCTGCATCTTCATCGGGTCTTCCAGCCAGAAGGGGCGGAACTGCTTCAGCTCGCGGGCTATCGCCAGCGCCGACGGCAGGTCCCACATCGAGTGCATCTCGACCATCACCTCCATCCTGTCGCCGACGGCGTCGCGGATCTGGCGGAAGGCGTTGAGCCCCTTGTCGAGATCGCTGCGGTGGATGAAGTTGCCGCCGCTCGCCACCGCATAGGGATCGAGCGGCCAGATCTTCATCGAGGTAATGCCTTCCGAAAGCAGGCTTTCGGCCAGCGCTCCGGCATCCTTGTGAAAGGCGATCTGGTCTTCGTATGGCCCCTCGGTGACGTCGTTGTCGCCGACGTAGCGGCGTGCGCCCTGCTTGTTGTAGGTGTAGCCGGCGCAGGTGTTGTAGGTGCGGATCGACTGCCGCGACAGGCCGCCCAGAAGCTGGTGGATCGGCTGGTTGGTGACCTTGCCGAAGATATCCCACAGCGCGATGTCTATTGCCGACGCCGCCCGTATCTCCACGCCCGAGGAGCGGAACCCGACATAGGGTTCGGTCAGCAGCTTGGAGATGCGGTCGATCTCCAGCGGATTGGCGCCGACGAGCAGGTTGGCGACGTCGGAATGCAGATAGGCGGCAACGGCATTGGTGCCGCGAAAGGTCTCGCCGAGGCCGGTGATGCCTTCGTCGGTGTGAACCAGCACCCACAATATATTGTTCAGGTGTGGAAGCTGGACGGTTTCGATCGCTGTGATTTTCATGTCGGTATGCCTGCGAAAGGAATACCCGGCGCCATGCGCCGGGCTTTGTTCAATGCGATATCTGCTTGGGCCGAGCGACGATCTGCGTCGGGTTGACGAAGCGTAGCGCCACGAGCAGCCAGACCAGCGTGGTCACCATGTAGATCACCGCCATGGCGTCGATCGACTGAACGGCGCGCACGCCGGCTGCGAAGACGGAATAGTAGAGCGCGACCACCAGCGTCTGGCTCGTCGGGCCAGCCGTCAGGAAGGTCAGCTCGAACATCGCCACGGTGCGCACCAGCACCAGAAGCAGCGAGGCGAGAATGCCGGGCAGAAGCATCGGCAACAGCACATGAATGAACAGCCGGAAAGTTCCTGCGCCGAAGACGCGCGCGGCGGCCTCCACCTTGGGGTCGATCTGCTCGATGAAGGGGATCATCACCAGGATGACGAACGGCACGGTGGGCACGAGATTGGCCAGCACAACGCCCCAGAAGGTGCCGCCGACGCCGAATTTGTAGAGCACGGTGGCAAGCGGAATGCCGAAGGTGATGGGCGGCACCAGAAGCGGCAGCAGGAAGATGAACATCACCAGCCTCTTGCCCGGAAAATTGCGCCGCGCGATGGCGTAGGCCGCCGTGACGCCCAGCAGTCCCGACAGGATCACCACCATGAAGACGATCTGGAACGTCACCAGAAGGACGTGGCTGAGCTGAAACTCTTGCCAGGCGGCCAGATACCAGCGCGTGGTGAAGGCCTCGGGCAGCCATGTGCCCAGCCAGCGCGTGCCGACCGACGACAGGATGACGGTGGCGATCATCGCCAGGACGTTGATGACGAAGAAGCCGACCACTGCCCAGACGGCAGTGATCCAAAGCTTCGCGCCAAGGGATGTATCGCGGATCATCAGCCCTACCCTTTTCCGCCGGCGGTCGAACCGCGATAGAACATGTTTCGGATCGCTAGAACGCCAAGCACCACAAGAAGCTGGACGGCGGCCATGATCATGGCGATGGAGGAGGCCATCGAGTCGTCATACTGCTCGAAGGCTGCCTGTGCGGCTGCGATTGAGATCACGCGCGTCGGGCCGGAAGGCGCACCCAGCAGCACCGCCGAGGGAAAGACGGCAAACGCCTGCACGAAAGTCAGGCAGAAGGCGACCGCCAGCCCCGGCACCAGAAGCGGCAGCATGACATGCCGGAAACGCTGCCAGCTGCTTGCACCATGGGTAGCGGCTGCCTGTTCCAGAGCCGGATCGATGCCGGTGATGTAGGACAGCGTCAGCAGGAAGGTGAACGGGAACACCGTGATGACTAGCGAGACGAAGACGCCCCAGTAATTGTTGGTGAGCTTCAGCGGGCTGTCGACCATGCCGATGAACATCAGCGTCCGGCTGAACCAGCCCTGCGGACCGAGGTAGTTGAGCAACCCTTCGGCCACCAGAACGGTGCCGAGCGTCACCGGCAACACGAGGATGGTGGTGAGCAACCTTTGCCGCTGCAAAAGCCTGACACGCAGCGCGATCGGTATGGCGAAGATCAGGCTTATTATCGACACCGGCACGGCGAGCCGCAGCGTGGCGGCGATGGTGTTGTAGAGGAACGGATCGGAGAAGAATTTTTTGTAGTTGGCGAGCGCGCCACCGCCTTCCAGCGGCTGGAACGACAGTACGAGCCCATAGAGGAAGGGATAGACAAACACCCCCAGGACGAACAGCAGGGCCGGCAGCAGCATGAGCGTGACACCGTCGATGCCATGCAAGGCAAGGCGCTGCCGGAGCGAATTTTTGTGGCGGTCGGGGTCGGTCATGGCCGTCTCACGCCGCAAAGACCAGCGCGCGGTCGGCGTTCACCGAAAGCGAAATGCGGCTGCCGATCTCGGTCAATGTCGGCGAATGGAAAATGAGTTCGAGACCGTCCGCCGTGCGCGCCGTGCCAACGAATTCGCGGCCGCGATATTCGATGGTCTCGACGGTGGCGGCCAATGTCTGCGGGCCGGCTTTCGCAGCCGCGATGTCATCGCCGCGCGCCATCAGGATCGCATCGTCGCCCGGTTTCACGTCCTCGCTCGCCATGCCGGCGATCGTCGAACCGGCGACCGAAAGCGTGACGCGGTCGCCTGTGCGGCCCGTTACCTTTCCCGGCATATGGTTGCGGAAGCCCATGAACTCAGCAACGTCGATATGGGCCGGCTTTTCATAAAGCTCGTGCGGCACGCCGACCTGACGGATGCTGCCTTCGCGCAGCACGACCACCCGGTCGGCCAGCGAAAGCGCTTCATCCTGATCGTGCGTTACATAGATGGTGGTTGCACCCAGCTGATTGTGGATGCGCCGGATTTCGGTACGCATTTCCAGCCGCAGCTTGGCGTCGAGATTGGACAGCGGCTCATCCATGAGCACCAGTGGCGGCTCGATGACGATGGCGCGCGCGATGGCGACGCGCTGCTGCTGGCCGCCCGAAAGCTGACCGGGAAGCTTGTGCCCCTGCCCCTGCAGCCGGACCAGCGCCAGAGCGTTCTCCACCTTCTGCGCGATCTCGGCCTTGGGAACGTTGCGCATCCTCAAGCCAAAGCCGACATTCTGGTTGACCGTCATATGCGGAAACAGCGCATAGTTCTGGAACACCATGCCGAAGCCGCGATCCTCGGGCTTGAGCTGGTCGATGCGCTTTTCGTCGATGTAGATGCCGCCATCAGTCGTGGCGAGCAGGCCGGCAATGCAGTTCAACGCGGTCGACTTGCCGCAGCCCGAAGGCCCAAGGAGCGCGATGAACTCGCCCTTGCGAATGGAGAGCGAGACGTCGTGCAGCGCATTGAACGCGCCAAAAGTCCGGCTCATCCTGTCCAGGCGAAGCTCTTTGAAAGGGTGTGATGCAAGCTGCATGATGGTTATCCCGTCGGACGGCCCGCGCGAGCGGACCGCCTATCGATGCTGTTTATCGGTCGGGTGGGGAAAGCGCCGTCAGCCTGCGGCAACTTCCTCGTCCCAACGACGGAAGGCGGCCACGAGTGCTGCCGGTTCGAGCGGCAGTTCGATCGGATTGTTGGCGATCCAGTCCGCATATTCGGGACGTCCGTATTCGGCAATAACGTCCTGGCTTTCCTTCGGCGCCATCTCGAGCGTCACATCCTTCACCGCCGGGCCGGGATAGAAATAGCCCTTGTCATAGGTGTAGGCCTGCTGCTCGGGCTGCAGCGCGAACTTGATCAGGTCGAGCATGACCGCGATCTTTTCGTCGGACACGCCCTTGGGAATGCTAAGGTAGTGAGCATCGCAGACCCAGTGGAAGCCTTTCAGCATGCCGACCTTGGCCTCCTTCGGCACCACGCCGAGCGCGCGGGGATTGATGTCCCATCCCGTCGTGGTGACGGTCATGTCGCGGGTGCCTTCGCCGAATTCCTTCATCAGCGCACCGGTGCCTGCCGGGTAGTATTCGATGTTCTTGTGCATTTCCTTCAGATAGGCCCAGGTCTTTTCCCAGCCATTCGTCGGGTCCGTGGGGTCCTTGTCGCCAAGCAGATAAGGCAGGCCCATCAGGAAGGTGCGTCCCGGGCCGGAATTGGCCGGGCGCGCATAGATGAATTTCTGAGGGTTCTCCTTGGTCCAGGCCAGGAGTTCTTCAGCCGTGGTCGGAGCCGTCTTCACCTTTTCCGGCATATAGGAGATCAGTGGGCCGGACGGATAGTAGGTGACGGTAACGCCCCTGCCCTTCGACAGGCCCTGCATGCGATAGGCCGGCTCCTGATAGATTTCCTTGAAATCGGGAAGGCCGGTATCGGTCATCGAGCCGATGTCGACCCAGATGTCGTCGGCAAGCCCGGCTGAAAGCGCGTCCGGGCCGATGATGACCATGTCGATGTCGACGCGGTTGGCACGCTGCTGCGCCTTGATCTTGCCCGGCAGTTCCGGCGACGGCGCCTTGTTGAAGATGATGGTCGACACCAGTTCGGGATGCTTGGCCAGGTAATTGTCGAAGATCGGCTGGGTCAGCGCCAGATTGCCGGCGGCATCGATGATGTTGAGGGTGACGGGAGACGACGGCAGCTTGAGGCCCTGCGCAAAAGCGCCTTTGCCCAATACGGACATGCCGGCAACGGTGGCGGCGCCACCGAGAAAATGACGCCGTGAGATCGGGAATTTCATGTGTTCCTCCACAGTTTCGTTGTTCAAAATCCGACGAAAGTCCTCCCTTCCGCCGGCTCTCCTCCTGGTACTTATGCTTCAGGATGCCTTCCGCTCCTCCCAGCCGGCAAGGATCGCCGTGAGATGCGATCGATCGGCAGGATCGAGAGCGACAAGCCCCGGCAGGCGTACCTGACCGACCGGGAAATTCCGGATTTGCAGCGCTTCCTTCACCACCGTGACGTTGGCGCCATTGTTGTATTTGGTCCTGAGCTTCTCGAATTCGGCGATGGTGGCCACGAGCGCCCGCGCCATCGGATAATCGCCCGCCTCGAGCGCGCGCCAGATGGCCAGTGAACGATAGGGATCGACATTGACCAGACCCGAGGTGAAGCCACGGCCGCCGAGCGCATAAAAAGGTGCTGCCCATCCTTCGGCCAATCCACAAATCCAGATCGCCTCAGTGCCCTCGGTCGCGCGCACGCACTCGGAGAACAGCTGGGTGTTTCCGGACGCGAACTTGACGCCGGCGATGTTCTCATGCGTCGCCATGCGGACGAGGTCGGCAAGCGGGATGGCGTCAGAGCGCACATAGGCGACGACCGGCAGATCGATGGCCTCGGCAATCGAGATGAAGTAATTCGCCTGCGCGTGGGGGGCTGCGAAGGGGTCGAGCGGATGGTGAACCATCACGCCATCGGCTCCCGCCTTCTTGGCCAGCGATGCGGTGGCGATGGCCTCACGAATGGAGCGGCCCGCTGCAGCAGTCACAGCTGCCTTTCCATCCACTGCCTGGATGGCAGTGGCCTGAAGCCGCACCACTTCATCGAAGGTCAGGCTGTAGAACTCGCCCGTGTTGCCGCCCGAGACGATGTTGTGAATGCCGGCAGCCGCAATGTTGGCGACGATGCGGCTCGTCAGCGCCTGATCGATCTCACCGGCTGTGTCGTAGGCCGTCACATGAACGCCGGAGATGCCCTGCAGCGCCCGACGGTATTCACTTAGGTTCATTTGCGTTTCTCCGCAGGGGTATAGCTGAAGACAGTGATCAGATGCTTCTCGCCGGCGAGCATGACGTGTTCGCGCATGAGGCGTTCGGCTTCGTCTTCATTGCGTTCGGCGATGGCCAGCATGATCGCCTCATGCTCGGCAAAGGAGCGCACCCGCTCGGTCTCGTCAGCCAGCACGGTCACGCGCGCGGCGTGATCATACATGCGCTGGCCGTTCTGCAACCGGCGCAGATATTCGCAGCTCGACGCATCGTGGATGGTGTCGTGGAAATACTCGTTCAACTCGATCAGGCGGGCGATATCGGCCTCCTGCAGGGCTGCGCGCATCTGCTCGATATGCGTCTTCATCAAGGCGATCTGTGCGTCCGTCGCGTGCCTTGCGGCCTGCTGCGCCATCACGCTTTCGAGGGCAGCGCGGGCAAGCATCATTTCCTCGGCCTGGCGTGCATTGAAGGTGACGTAGCTGCCGCGGCGGGCCTCGGTACGGACCAGCCCCTCTGTCTCGAGCTGGCGCAGCGCCTCCTTCAGCGGCGTTGTGCTGATGCCCAGCTCGGCAGCGAGCTGGCGCTCGTTGAGCTTTTCGTCGGTGCGGAAACGCCCGGATATGATCGCCTCGCGCAGCGTATCGTGAACGTGATCACGCAGGCTTTTCAGATGGATAGGCTCGAGCCGCCTTACGATGCTCACGCTTTTTGCCTCCCCGCTGGCCCCGAAAACGACTTGACTTCTATCAGTTGAAATTTGATATATCAAGCTGTGAAATATCAGATTTCAGGGAGGAAATCATGACGGGCAGGCGTGACCCAAAGACGCTGCGCAGCTATCGCTGGCTGGGCGTCGACGATCTGCGAGCCTTTGGCCACAGGTCGCGCATGCGCCAGATGGGTTTCGATGCCCAGGACTGGGACCAGAAGCCGGTCATCGCGATCATCAACACATGGTCGGAGATAAACCCGTGCCATTCGCACTTCCCCGAACGGGTGAAATGGATCCGCAAGGGCATCGAACAGGCGGGCGGCCTTCCCATCGAGTTGCCGGCGCTCAGCCTGTCGGAGCCCTTCGTCAAGCCGACCACCATGCTCTACCGCAACCTCCTCGCCATGGAGTGCGAGGAACTGATCCGCAGCCATCCCATCGACGGCGTCGTGCTGCTCGGCGGCTGCGACAAGACCACGCCGGCCCTGATCATGGGCGGCGTCTCTGCCGGCCTGCCGATGATCTATGTTCCGGCCGGGCCGATGCTGCGCGGAAACTGGCGCGGGCAGACGCTGGGTTCCGGTTCCGACACCTGGAAATACTGGGACGACCGGCGCGCCGGCGTCATCACCGATCGCGACTGGGCCGAGATCGAGAACGGCATCGCGCGTTCGCCCGGTCATTGCATGACCATGGGCACGGCGAGCACGATGACCGCGTTTGCCGAGGCGCTGGGTCTCTCGCTTCCGGGCGCAAGCTCCATTCCCGCCGCCGACGCCAACCATGCCCGTATGGCATCGCAATCGGGGCGGCGCATCGTCGAGATGGTCTGGGAAGACGTCACGCCGGACAAGATCATGACGAAGGCGGCTTTCGAGAATGCACTGATGGTGCAGATGGCGATCGGCGGCTCCACCAACGCCATCGTCCACGCGCTTGCCATGGCGCGCCGCGCCAATGTCGACATGACGCTCGACGACATCGACGCGATCTCGCGCAAGGTTCCGGTCATCGCCAATATCCGGCCGTCCGGAAAAACCTACCTGATGGAGGATTTCTACTATGCCGGCGGGATCATGGGTGTCTACAGCCGCCTGAGCGGCGTGCTGCACCCGGAGCCGGTGAATGTCGGCGGCGAAACCATGGGTGAGATCGCAGCGCGCGGCGGCGTCTATGAGGACGACGTCATCCGGCCGCTCGACAATCCCGTCTACAAGGAAGGCGCCACCGTCGTGCTGCGCGGCAACCTGGCCCCCGATGGCTGCGTCATGAAGCCGGCGGCATCGGAGCAGCGGTTCCTGAAGCATACGGGCCGTGCCCTTGTCTTCGACAGCTACCCGGAAATGAAGAAGGAGATCGAGCGCGACGACCTCGACGTGACCGTCGACGACATCATCATTCTGCGCAATGCCGGCCCGCAGGGCGGACCCGGCATGCCCGAATGGGGCATGCTGCCGATCCCGAAGAAGCTGGTGAAGCAGGGCGTGCGTGACATGCTGCGCATCTCGGATGCCCGCATGTCGGGAACCAGCTACGGCGCCTGCATCCTCCACGTCGCGCCGGAAGCCTATATCGGCGGGCCGCTGGCGCTCGTGCGAACCGGCGACACGATCAGCATCGACGTCTCCGAAAGAACCATCCACCTGAATGTGTCGGATGACGAACTGGCCTCACGCCGTGCAGAGTGGAAAGCTCCGCCGCCGCGCTATGAACGTGGCTTCGGCTGGCTTTCCGCCGGGCATATCACCCAGGCAGACAAGGGCTGCGATTTCGATTTCCTCGAAACGCAATTCGGCAAAGCCGTGCCGGAACCCGATATCTATTGAAGCAGGCGGAACAGTGCGGTGTCGAGCTTGCGCTCGGACGGTGTTCGTTCCGCTCCTGGTTGAGAACAATCTGTGCAGGGACGCCTGAGCGACCCGCACTTCCGAGCAAGATGCGACAGGCAAAGAAAAACCCGGGGCAAAATACCCCGGGTCGAGAAAATGCGTCTTGGGAGCACTATCTATTGGGTCTTGGAAACGCCCCATGCGCGGGGACGGTCGAGCGGCCAGGATTCGTAGCCTGTGGTCTTGGTGGAAACGGCCTCAATGACAGGGAAGTAATAGAGACCCAGCATCGGCACCTCTTCGGCCATCAGGTTCTGCAGATCCTTCAGCACGGCTTTGCGCGCATCGAAATCGGCTGTGTCGACCGCCTTGAGGTAGAGTTCCAGCGCCTTCGGATCGCCGAATTGATAGTTTGGTGTCTCGGCCTTGTCGCCGGTGAACATGCCGTAGATCACCATCGGATCGGGACGCGACGAGTAGCCGAAGGACTGCATCTGGAATTTGCCGGCAAAGAAGTTGTCGAGCTGAGCCGCCCAATCAAGCACTTCGAGTTCGACATTGATACCGGCGGCAGTCAGCATCGCCTGGATGACGACGGCGTTGTCATACATGCCGATGTAACGCTTGTTGGTCTGAAGCTTGATCGGCTCACCTTTGTAACCTGCCTCCTCGAGCAGTTGCCTGGTCTTTTCGAGATCATAGGCAGGCCAGCTGTCGACGAAGGACTGATCGAAATAGGCGCTCGATTGCGGCACGCCGGACGGGTTGAATTCCGACATTCCGGCAGTCTGCGCCGTGGCGATCTGCTTGAAGTCCAGCGCATGGGCGATGGCCTGACGCATCTTCACATTGGACAGCAGCGGATCGTTGGTCTGGATCAGCATTGCCGTCAGCGACAGACCCGGCGATGAAAGGATAGTGGCGCCGTTGGCCTTGAGGTCTTCCATGCGCGACGGTTGGATGGTCGAGACGACATCGACCTGACCGGCAAAAAGGGCAGTCTCAGCTGCCGTCTTGTCAGGGATGATCATGAAACGCGCCTCGTCGACGAACGCCGTGCGGTCGCCACTCTGGCCGTCCCGCTTGCCTTTGCTTGGCACATAGCCATCAAAACGGGCGAGCGAGATATATTGCTCGTTCTTCCATTCCTTGAGCTGGAACGGGCCGCTGCCGATTGCCGAACCAGCGACCCACTTGCCGTCAGCCCCGACATTTTTCGGGCTGGCGATCCAGATGTTGCAGATCGGGTCGGCGAGACGCACCAGGAACAGGGTGCTCGGCGCGTCTAGAGTCATGACCAGCGTTCCGTCGTCCGGCGCTTCGACGCTCGCGACTTTCAGGCCGCGCGAACCATCGAAGGTCGGGATGCAGAGCCAGGGTGCGTCGGTGCCTTCCTTTGAGGCCATGCGGCGTTCCCAGAGCCACTTGAAGTCGCTGGCAACGACCTTGTCGCCATTGTGATAGGTCACACCCTGCTTCAACTTGAACGTATAGGTCCTGCCGTCTGCCGACACCTCCCAGCTATCCGCAAGCGCGGGACCGGCGGTCAGGTCGTTCTTGAAGGCAACCAGCGGATCGTAGATGTGGTAAAGGACCGAGTCCGTATTGTTGTCGGTTTTGCTTGCGTCCAGGCTGCGGATGTCGGCGCCGAGCACGATGTTGAGCGTGCCGCCCTTCTGTGGGGCCTGTGCATAGGCAGCCCCACAGGCAAGCATTGCTGCGCCCAGCAGGGCTGATAACAGTCTTGATCTCATCGTTTTTTCTCCGAGTGTTCCTTCCGCATTTCTCTTTGTGATGGAGCGTGCGGAGTTCGCCCAAATTTGTTTCTCCCGGTGGTCTTTGCTTTTAGCCGCGGAGCTGAAGAGCCCGTGCCGGGTTATGTCGCCGATATTGTTTTCATCATTGCTATGACGCACTGATCGAGTTTGTCATCGATGGGGGTGGTCTCCGAGGACTGTCGAACGATGACCGTTTCCGACGTCCGGTCGATCCAGACGCACTGCCCAAAGATACCCATGCCTGCGAGTGCGCCCGTGCCGGTTTCATACCAATAGGCGTGGTAGCTCCCGCAGGGATAAAGCAGTCGCTGGTCGCCCTGCGACCAGACCTTGCGATCACCGCCCGCCCACAGTTTCTCGACAAAGGCTGCCGGCACGATGCCCTTTCCGCCCTCGCGCACGAGATCGCCAAGCCGCGCAAGGTCTCGCGCTGTGACCGAGATGCCGCCTGACGAGCGTGGATTGCCGGCGCGATCGACGGTGATGAACGCGTCCGTATGCGCGCCCATTGGCTGCCACAGCGCATTGCTCAGAAACTCGGCATAGCGCTGGCCTGAAGCAGCTTCCACGACAAGACCCGCCATGTCCGCATTGGGCGAACGGTAGGCGTGCTTCGTTCCATGTGGATGCGACGCGCGCGGCAAGGAGCACATGAGCTGGCGAAGCGTCGGCGTCGGATCGTCGGCGCGTTCCGGGTTCCACAGCATGGCGCGACGATAGCGATCGAAATCGCCGTTCTTGTCGAGATATATTTCCTCGAAATCGATAGCGACCGTCATGTTGAACAGGTCATGCACGGTCAGATCGTCATAAGCTGAACCAGCGGCATCAGGGATGTACTTCGTAACGAGATCGTCGAAGGAGAGCTTTCCTTCGGCTTCGAGTATGCCTGCCAGCAGCCCGGTGAAGGATTTGGAGATCGAAAAGACGATATGAGGCCGCAAAGGGTCTGTGTGCGGCGCGTGCCACTCGGCGATGACTTCGCCGCCACGCATGATAACCAGGGAGTCGCTGTTGCTGTCGCTCAGGAAATCGTGAAGAGCGAGCTCCGTTCCGTCGACATTTGTCACTTTCACATCGGCGAACTTGCCCAGCGGTAGCGTGGCTGCCTCTTCCAGACGTGCGCTTCTTATCTGAGCCGAAGGGACAAATTCCGCCACGCTCTGGAAAGTCCAGGTCGAATAGGGCCTTTCACGCCAGTTGGTCAGGTTGATGTCGGAACGCTTGAAGCCGCTGGCACTCATATGTGTCTCATATCCTTCATCGCCGGAACAACAATCCTCCAATGGTTATATTGCGATCGCAGATCGCGCAATATCAAAGCTGCTTATGTAGCCGATTTTTACCATAGCGCTTGTACTGGAACGATAATTCCGACAAAAATCGAAAGACAAGGCTTTCAAAACTGCCTGATTTGATATCAGATAAAGCCACTTATTTACGCAGACAATCATTCGAGGAACGAACAAATGCTCGACCAGCCGCTGAACCCGCGCGACCCGTCGAACCCTGGCGCGCCGATCATTCCGCGCGACACCTGGGATAATCCGCCTCACCATCGCTGGACCTTCCAGCACATTCGGGAAATGACCGCGACCGCACAGATATGGCGAGGCCCCGGACCGGTGCGCGCACTGCCCGCTGCGACACAGGATCTCGGCGCGATCACCTTCGACATCGGCGGCGAAAAGCGCAGCGTCGCACAGTTCCTCGACGGCTCCTTCACCGACGGCTTCCTCGTCCTGCATAGGGGGAAGATCATCGCGGAGGAGTATCGGAATGGCATGAAGCCGCATGGCCAGCACCTCGCTATGTCGGTCACCAAATCCATTACCGGCATCGTGACGGGCATTCTTGCAGGCCGCGGCGTGATCGATGTGAACGCGCCGCTCACTGAATATCTGCCCGAGCTTGCAGCCACTGGCTACAAGGGCGCGACGGTCCAGCACATCCTCGACATGACGAGCGGTGTCGTCTTCGACGAATCCTATACGACACCCGGCTCGCATATGCAGAAGATAGGTCAGGCCTGCGGCTGGGCCGTCTATGAACGGACGGACTGGCCGCGCACCATGTGGCACCTCATCCTGTCGCTTGACGAAAAGGAACGAGAGCACGGTGCGCTGTTCAAATACCGGTCCATTGAAACGGACATCCTCGGCTTCGTCCTGGAACGTGCCACGGCGACTTCGCTCGCCGAACTCATCAGCCGCGAACTCTGGTCACCGATGGGTGCGGCGGAAGACGCCTATATCACCGTCGATGACGGTGGCGCAGCACTTGCCGACGGTGGGCTTTGCGCAACGCTGCGTGACTATGGCCGTTTCGCGCAGTTGCTGCTTGACGGCGGTGCGCGCGACGGGAGGCAGATTGTGCCGGCGGCCTGGATCGAGGCGACACGCAACGGCAACGGCGATCTCTATCAGGGCATCTATCGCACGGTTCTTCCGGGCGGGGCCTATTCCAACAAATTCTGGATCGAGGACACCAAGCGTCGTGCCATGTGGGCGCGTGGCGTCTTCGGGCAGTCGATCTATATCGATCCGGATTCGGATTTCGCAGTGGTGAAGCTCTCCACCTGGCCGGAGCATTCCAGCCCGGATCGTTCGCTGGAATTGTTGGCAGCGATGCGCGCCATCCGCAGCGCGCTCGGAGCGGACTGAGACGAAAGGTGCCGGAGACATCTCCGGCACCTTTGATCTTTCAAAGCGCGATTTCAGCCTGCGCGGCGCAGATCTGCCTCGGCGCTGTCCAGCGCTTTGGCCAGGCGATCACAGGCCATGTCGACATGCTCCCGTGTCCAGATCAGCGGCGGTGCCATGATGATGGTGTCGCCGACAGAGCGCACCATGAAGCCGTTTGCTATGGACAGATCGCGAATCTTGTCGCCGGACGCGCCGCCGGCAAAGCGCTCGCGCGTACCCCTGTCCTTGACGATTTCGATCGCACCCATCAGGCCGATCGCGCGGGTCTCGCCGATCAGATCATGCGTGCCGATACGCTCGGCAAGTGCTGCGGCGAAATAGGGACCGGTGTCGTTCTTCACCCGGTCGATCAGGCCTTCACGGTCTATGATTTCGAGGTTCTTGAGTGCGACAGCGCATGCGACTGGGTGTCCGGAATAGGTGTAGCCGTGGTAAAATTCTCCACCCTTGTCGACCAGGGTCGAGGCGATGCGGTCGCCCACCAGAAGCGCTGACAAAGGTTGATAGCCCGAGGTCAGCGCCTTTGCGGTCGTGATGGTGTCGGCCTTGATCCCATAGGTTTCGGAGGCGAACCAGGCACCGGTGCGGCCATAGCCGGTGATGACCTCGTCGATCATCAGAAGCACATCGTATTTGTCGCAGATTCGCTGAATTTCTGGCCAGTAGCTTGCCGGCGGAATCTTCACACCCCCTGCCCCGAGAATTGGCTCGCCGATGAAGGCCGCGACATTCTCCGCACCCGCATCGAGGATTGCCTGCTCGACGGCACGCGCAGCCCTGAGCCCGAAATCGTGATCGCTTTCGCCCGGTAAGGCCAGTTCGAAGGAATATGGCGGCATGACATGAACGATGTCGGGCACCGCGCCATAGAGCTGGCTGTGCATGCCATCCATGCCGCCCAGCGATGCACCGGCAATGGACGAGCCGTGATAGGCCGATTTGCGCGAGATCACGATGCGCTTCGTCGGCTTTCCTTCCAGTGCCCAATAGTGCCGCACCAGCCGCAGCGCCGTGTCGTTGGCCTCCGAACCGGACGATCCGTAAAAGACCTGATTGACATTGGCGGGAGCGAGTTCGGCGAGCTTCGCCGCAAGCAGCACAGGCGTCGGCGTGGTGCAACGGAAGAACGAGTTGTAGAAGGGTAGTTCCTTCATCTGGTCGTAGGCAGCCTTGGCGAGTTCCTCGCGGCCATATCCGACATTGACGCACCACAGGCCTGCCATTCCATCGAGGATCTGCGTGCCTTCGCTGTCATAGATGAATGGCCCTTCGGCCCGCGTAATCATGCGCGCACCTGCGCCACGGAGTTCCTTGTGGTCTGTGAAGGGATGGAGGTGATGCGCGGAATCGATCGCCTGAAGCTGTGCCCGGGAGAAATTCTGATAGGTCATTTTGCTTGTCCTTGTGCGTGAAACAGATGGAGTCTCAGGCAGGCCAAACAGGCGGCGAGTAGCCGATACGGGCGCAAAGCTGCAGAAGCTCAGCGCGACGCGTGCGCGACGATGGGGTGACCGCGCATAGCACGATCCCGCAGAAATTTGCGATTGCCGGCGGCCTAAGCACGGACCTTCCCGTGCCGCCAGTAGCCCATCATGGTCAGATGCCGACGGTCGATACGCTTCTCCTTGATGAAGAGCGTTCGGATGCGGCTGACAGCGGCGGTTTCGCCGGCAATCCAGCCGTAGAAAGCATTGTCGATAGTTTCGGCACGATCCCAGAGGATATCGTGATCGACATCGACTGCTTCGAGCTCCATCGCACCTGCACCAAGCACGGATGCCGGTATCTCGGCGGCTTCCGCCGCCGCAACCATCTGCGCGCCGAAAGCGTGATCGTGCTGCCCGCGTGGTAGCCACGTCAAACGCAGCCCGTCCCATCGCGGCAGATCGATCACATCGGCTTCACTCGGCACCTCGATGAAGGCCTGTGTCGCGGGCTTGGCTTTCCAGCCGGCAATCTCTTCCAGGATTCCGGCGGCGGCCGGCAACGCGGTCTCGTCTGCAATCAGCAGAAGCTGCGAGAGCCCTGCAGGCGGCTCCCAGTCGAAGCCTCCGATCACGCCATCGAAACGCCGGTTCGGCGCGGAGATCTGGATGCGATCGCCCGGCTCGGCATACATGGCCCAGCGCGAGGCCGGGCCGTTGTCGCCATGCATGACGAAATCGACGACCAGTTCCCGTGCGTCGGCGTCGAGCGAGCGGATCGTATAGGTCCGCATCGGCGCGCGCTCGGCAGGTGGGATGGATTTGTAGATTTCGTACCAGTCAGGACGATTGGGAATTGCGGGCGGCGTCCCGTCATCCATGGGAAAGAACAACTTAATGCGCTGGTCCGGCGCGCGCGTCGTCATGTCGGCGATGTGCTCGCCGTCGAAAGTCAGCCTCGCCATATGCGGCGTCAACATCTGTTTGGAGACAAGAAAAGCCTCGAATATCCGATAGGGACGCTCGCTCATGCCGCGACTCCCGTTCGCCCGAGATCGGCGGCGATGCGATGGATTTCCGCCACCCGTTCTTCGTTGGAGGCGGCGATTCCGCCATCTGCATTCCAGAGGCTGTTTTCAAAACCGACGCGAACCTTGCCGCCAGCCCGGAGTGCGGCTTCGAGACATGCGGTCTCGCCACGGCCGAATGCGCAGACCATCCAGTCCGGCGCTTCGGACAGGTCCGCCGCCGCCGCAAGAAATGGCGCGAGGTCATCCGGCGTGCTCTCCTGGTTCACCGAATAGCGCCCGAGCACATAGATCACCGATGGTGCGCCCACCGGAACAACGCCACGCGCGATCAGATCGCCGAGCCGCCCGACGTCGGCGTCGTCGTAGAGGATGTGCTGAACGTCGATGCCTTCGCACGCGCACCAGGCGTAGAACGCCTCTGCCGCCGCCTCGTCGGCCTGGGCTGGGCAGAGTTCGCGCAACGCAACCGAGATTGCTTTCGGTCTGAGTGTTCGCACCAATTGCATCTGCTCGGGCGCCGAATAAAGCCCGACCGCTTCCGTTGAGATCTGCACCGCCATGTCCGGCACTTTCTCGGCGAGGCGCTTGAGAAGTGCTGCGTAAAGCCCGGCGTCGAGTATATGGCCGCCATCGGCGCCACGCACATGGGCGTGGATCGCGCCGGCTCCGGCGCGGCGGCAGGCCAATGCAGTCTGCGCTATTTCGTCGATCGTCATCGGCAGGGCGGGATGATCAGCTTTGGTGCGGCGGGCGCCGTTCGGCGCGACCATGATGAGTGGAAGAGCCATGGATCACCCATCCTCCCGGCTGTCGTCGGCGAGCGCTTTCAACACGGCGATCATCAGTCGGTCGCGACGCGACTTGAGTTTGTCGATGGAACGTCCATCCGCCTCATCCGCGACACCTTCGATGAGCTTTGCGCGGGTCGCCGCATCCAGCCTTGGCGTGCCCAGCGTTGCCCAGCGCGCTTCCTGCGCCGGCCCGAGATGGTTCAGATAGGCTTCGATGCCGCCGTCCCCGCCGCCAAGATGGTAAAGCATATGCGGCCCGTCGATCGCCCAGCGCAGGCCCGGCCCGAAGCGTATCGCGCGGTCGACATCCTCGACAGAGGCGATACCTTCCGCGACGATGTGCACGGCTTCGCGCCAGAGCGCGGCACTCATGCGGTTGGCGAGATGTCCCACGGCCTCCTTCGTGACCCGAACCGGTGCCTTGCCGATCCGCTCGAAGAAGCGATAGGCCGCATCCTGAGCCGCGATGTCGGTGCACTCTCCACGCACGATCTCGACAAGTGGCACCAGATGCGGCGGGTTGAACGGGTGTGCGACGACGATGCGCTGCGGATGCGAACAGCTGGCCTGCAATTCGCTGGCCGGAAAGGATGAGGTGCTTGACCCGATCACCACATCGGAAGGAGCGACGGCGTCGATTTCGCCCAGCAGTGCCTGCTTCAGCTCGATCTTCTCGGGCGCATTCTCCTGAACATAATCCGCGCCGGCAACAGCCTCGCCAAGTGTCGGGAAATAAGCCAGCGCGCCAGCGCCGACCTTGGATCCTCCACCGAGCAGTTCGAGATCGGCAAGTGCCTCACGGACGATCTTGCGCAGCCGCGCTTCGCCATCGGGAAGCGGATCATAGGCTCTGACTGCCAGCCCCCGGCTCAGGAAATATGCCGCCCATGCGCCGCCGATCAGGCCGCAGCCGATAATAGCGACGGTCCGGATTTCTTCGCTGCGATAGGCAATCGGCGCTGTGCTCATTCGTTCAGATCAGCCCTTCACTGCGGAGTTCCTGCGTCACATCTTCGATCGCATTGCGTAAGCCCGTGGCGATGAGCGCGATCTCTTCCTCGGTGACGATGAAGGGTGGCGACAGAGCGATGATGTCGGAGTTCGGTAGGCCACGCACCAGAACGCCATGCCGCCGGGCGGCCGTCGCAACGCGACCCGCGATCTTGGCCGTAGCCGGCAGCTTGGCTTTGGTGTCTCGGTCGGCAACGAGTTCTACGCCCATCATCAGGCCGGCGCTGCGGATTTCGCCGACAATCGCACAGCCGCCGATCGCGGCATCGAAGGCAGCACGGAAATCGCCCGCGATCGCGGCAACATGCTCGACCAGGCCCTCCCGTTCGATGATTTCAAGATTGGCGAGTGCGGCAGCCGCGCAGGTCGGGTGACCCGAATAGGTGAAGCCGTGAGCAAAGACGCGCCCGTCCTTCGATGCCTCCTCGAAGACCGACCAGATTTGATCGCCGACAAACACTGCCGACAATGGCAGGTAGCCGCTGGTCAGCCCCTTGGCGGTCAGGATCAGGTCAGGTTTCATGCCGCAGGCTTCCGAGGCGAACCATGTGCCGGTGCGCCCATAGCCGGTGATCACCTCGTCGGCGACGAGCCGCACGTCGTACAGGTTGAGAACTTTCTGGATTTCCTGGAAATAACCGCGCGGCGGCGGCAGCACGCCACCCGTTCCCATGACCGGTTCGGCCACGAAACCAGCGACCGTGTCTGCGCCTTCGGCGCGGATCATCTGGTCCAGTTCGTTGGCGAGATAGGCCGAATAGGCTTCCTCGGTGTGACATTGGCGCAATGGGGCATCGCGATAGAGATCAGGCCGCGAAACATGCCGTGCGAAATCGAGAGGAATGCCGAAATTCTGATGCACCATCGGAATGCCGGATAAACTGCCCGAGGCGACGGATACGCCGTGATAGGCGTAGTCGCGCGAGATGATCTTGCGCTTTTCCGGTTTGCCCCGGCAGATGTTGTAGTACCAGAGCATCTTGACGGCCGTGTCGTTGGCATCGGACCCGGACGAGCCATAGAACACCCGCCGCATGGATTTCGGCGCCAGCGAAAGCAGCTTCTCCGACAGGCGGATGCTCGGCTCATTGCTGATGCCGTTGAAGGAATGGAAATATGGCAGCTTCTGCGACTGCGCGGCGATCGCGTCGCTGATTTCGCGGCGGCCGTAGCCGACATTCACGCACCACAGACCGGCCGCGGCATCGATGAATTCCTTGCCGCTCGCGTCAATGATGCGCGAGCCCTTCGCCTCGACCATGACCAGTGCGCCATTCGCCTGCTGATCGGCGATCGCGGTGAACGGGTGGAAGAATGAGCCGCGGTCGGAAGAGACCAGAGCTGCGTTGTCGAATTCCTGCCCGACATGTTCATTCATGCGCTCAGCGCCTCCCTGATCGTAAAACCCTGCTGCGTGATCATTTTGTCATTTCGATATTGCGATCGCAGATCGCATAATGTATTTCAGAAAAATGCCTTTTCTGCCAACAAGAAATTTGATTTCCAACGATAAATTTTTTCGGCAGGCCGAGGCAGAGGGATATAAACTGCAGTTTTGACAAGCAGTCGTAGGGTAATGCCTGCGCCACGCCTGGGCTAGCTACCACTAATGGGAGAAACAATTGGGATCGACCCAACCAATAGATGACGCACTGGCGTGGCTTGCGAAGCATCCCGAGATCGACAGCCTTCGGGTTGCCGTCTGCGATCTGAACGGCGTGCTGCGGGGCAAGCGCATCGCTTCCGATCAGGCCCGCAAAGCGCTCGAGGGCGGGATGCGCATGCCTTACTCCCTTGTCGGCCTCGATATCTGGGGCGAGGACATCGAGGGCAATGCGCTCGTCTTCAGCAATGGCGATGCTGACGCGATCTGCCACTGGACCGGCAGGGACATTCTCCCGATCGACTGGACGTCGCATCCGACCGCGCTGGTGCCGCTTTCTCTGGCACATGACGATGGTTCGCCCTTCCTCGGCGATCCACGCCAGGCGCTGGCCGCGATCCTTAAGCGCTATGCCGGGCATGGGCTGACGCCGGTCGTGGCGACGGAGCTCGAATTCTACCTCTTCGATCCAACGTCGAATAAGCCGGTCGGTCCGGTTTCTCCCGTGACGGGCAAGCGGCTGGATTCTGATGCAGCTCTCTCCATCGACGAGATCGACGCTTTCGAATCTTTCATCCACGACGTCTACGCCTCGTGCCGGGCGCAGGGTATTCCCGTCGATACCGCTATTGCCGAGAATGGCGTCGGTCAGTTCGAGATCAATCTCAACCACCTGCCGGATGCCTTGCGGGCCGCTGACGACGCGGTCCTGTTCAAGCGCACCGTCAAGGGCATCGCCCGCAAGCATGGCTTTGCCGCTAGCTTCATGGCCAAGCCTTATGGCGACCGTGCCGGCAACGGACTGCATGTCCATTTCAGCCTGCTCGACCGCGACGGCAACAACATCTTCAACGACGGAACCGACAAGGGGTCGGATGCAATGCGCCACGCGGTCGGCGGGCTGCTCTCCGGCATGGCCGAGAGCACACTGATCTTTGCGCCGCACTTCAATTCCTACCGCCGGCTGCGGCCGAACTCCTATGCGCCAACGGTGGTCGCCTGGGGCTATGAGAACCGCATGGTGGCAATCCGTATTCCGGGCGGCCCGAACAAGGCGCGCCGCATCGAGCATCGCGTCGCCGGCGCCGATGCCAATCCATACCTCGTGCTGGCCACGGTGCTGGGGGCGGCTCTGATCGGCATCGAGCGCAGGCTGGAACCCGGCGAACCGATCGTCAGCGATGTCGGCTCTCACAGCCTGCCCAACCTGCCGCCGGACTGGGTATCCGGCATCAACGCCTTCGAGGCCGGCCCGCTGATGGCCGAACTCTTCTCGGCCGATCTGCGAGACGCTTTCGTCGCTTGCAAACGTCAGGAACTCAACACTTTTGCCAAAGAAGTGAGCGACTTCGAAATCGAAACCTATCTCGAAAGCGTGTAGCCGTGCGGCCCGTCGATCCTGAGTTATCGCTGCTTTGACGGCTCATTCATGCAGCAGGCCGGCATTTCAAAGCATCAGACGAGGCCTTCCGTGTCGTCTGCCAGGAAATGAGGACTGCGCTGGCTCAGCTACGCTGCAGCGGATGCGTCGTGAAAACGGGCCTTGCCGAGAAGATGGGCTGCCCCCTCGCGCAAATCACGCACGATTGCATCGCGGGCACGCGCGGCATCCTTGGCCTCAAGCGCTGCCAGAGCATCCTCGTGATAGTCTATCTCAAGGATGCCCAAAAGCGCCCCTTCGAACACACCGGCGTAGCTGCGGAGGAACGGCCCGACCTGCATCCACAAGGTTTCGATCAGAAAGATCATCTGATCGTTGCCACAGTGGCGGTAGATGGAGAATTTGAACTCGTAGTTGCTGCGCAGATAAAGCCCGATATCGCCTGCTCGTGCCGCATCGGTAAGGTCACTGGAGTTGCGCCTGACGGTTCGCAGATTGTTGCCGTTTATCAGGCCTGCGGCCGCCTCCGTTGCCGCACCTTCAAGCACGATACGCGCCTCCATCAACTGGCGGAAGCGCTCTGCGGTCATGAGCGGCACTTCCATGCTGCCATTGGGCAACGCACTCAGTGCGCGCAGCGACTGCAGCCGCGACAGCGCACTGCGCACCGGCATGTCGCTGGTTCCGAGTTCGGCGGCTAGCTTGCGCGACGTCAGCTTTTGACCCGGCGCGAAATGCCCCGACATCAACGCCTTGACGAGTTCGAGGTAAACTCTTTCATGCAGCGGCACAGCGTCGATGGAAGAGAGGCCAAAGCCAGGTTTATCGGTCATAACCAGTCCCGTCATGCCGCCGGCTGTGCGGCCGCGCCATCGAATTTTCTGTCCAGCAGCATCGCCGCATCAAGCAGGCGGCGCGTATAGGGATGCTGCGGACGATCGAATATGTCGTCGCGATTGCCCACCTCGACGATCTTGCCGTTTTCCATCACCGCCACGCGGTCCGACACCTGCTCGACGGCGCCAAGATCATGCGACACAAACAGGCAGGCAAAGCCATAGCGTTCCTGCAGCGTGCGGATCAGTTCGAGGATCTGCTTCTGCACCGTCATGTCGAGCGCCGAAACTGGTTCATCTGCAACCACGAAGGCCGGTCGCCGAATGATGGCGCGGGCTATGGCAACACGCTGGCGCTGGCCGCCGGAAAGCTGGTGCGGCAGCCGCCGCAGGAATTCAGGGCCGAGCCCAACCTCTGAAAACACCTCGCGCACGCGCCTGTCGCGTTCGGCCTTCGAGATCGACGGGTCGAGCTTCAGCGGTTCGCCGACGATATCTTCCACCCGCTGGCGTGGATCGAGCGAGGAATAGGGATCCTGGAAGATGATCTGGATGTCGGCGCGATGGACCTTCGCCGTTTCGCTGCGTCCGAATTCAAGCGGCTTGCCGCGGAAACTGATCGAGCCGGAAGTCGTTTGCACCAGACCGACGATTGCACGGCCGAGCGTCGTCTTGCCCGAGCCCGATGCACCGACAAGAGCCACAGTCTCGCCGCGACCGACAACCAGGTCGACCGTATCGACCGCGCGCTTTGGCTGGCTGGTCCGGAAGAGATGGCTGCGGCCGGGGTAATCGATGACGATATCGCGCATTTCGAGCAGCGGCTCCGCACGCGTCGAATTGCGCGCACCCCCCGCCTGCCGCTTCGGCAGCGCATCGACGAGGCGCTTGGTGTAGTCGTGCTTCGGAGCGGTGAGTACGTCGTTGCTGAGCCCCTGTTCCACCGCCTTTCCCTTGTGCATCACCACGACATCGCGCGCATAATGCGAGACCATGCCGAGATCATGGCTGATCAGAAGGACCGCCGTCCCATTCTCTTGCGTCAGCTCCATCATCAGGTCGAGCACATCGCGCTGAACCAGCGTGTCCAGCGCCGTCGTTGGCTCGTCGGCGATCAGCAGTTCCGGTTTCAGCAGCATGACCGAGGCCAGCATGATGCGCTGGCGCATGCCGCCGGAGAATTCATGCGGATAGGCGGAAAGGCAACGGGCCGGATCCTTGATCTGGATTCGCTCCAGCATGGCCAGCGAGCGGTCGCGTATCTCGCTCTTGCCGAGCTTCTGGTGAAGCGTCAGCCCTTCGGCCATCTGCTCGCCGATCGTCATGGACGGGTTGAGCGAGACCATCGGCTCCTGGAAAACCATGCCGATGCGCGCGCCGCGAATACCACGCATCGCTTTTGGCGGCAGGCCGACCAGCTCGGTATTGTTGAAGCGGATGCTGCTGCCCGGCGCAACGATCAGCGGCGTCGGCAGCAGGCCGAGCACGGCACGCGCCGCCATGGTCTTGCCGGAGCCGGATTCGCCGACCAGCGCCAGCATCCCGCCGGAATTGATTGTGAAGTTCAGCCCGTCGACGATCTTCGGGCCAACCGGTCCGATCGTGACGGTCAGGTCCTTGGCCGTGACGACTGGTGCTGTGCTGCTCGTGCCTTTGGTCATGTGCTCAGCCCTGCATCTTCGGGTCGAACCAGTCGCGGATCGCATCGCCCAGCATGTTGATCCCCAGTAATGTGACCGAGATGCACAGGCCCGGCAGGATGATCAGATGTGGCGCCTGGGTGATGAAAGGCCGGCCAGTCGCCAGCATGTTGCCCCAGGTCGGCGCCGGTGGGGGAACACCGAGACCGAGAAAGGAGAGCGCACTCTCTGACAGGATCACCCAACCGAACATGGTTGTCGCCAGCACCGTCATCGGGGCGATGCAGTTGGGCAGGACGTGGCGCAGCATCGTTATCAGTTCGCTGTTGCCCATCACCCGCGATGCCTCGATATATTCGCGTTCGCGGATCGACATCACGCTGGCACGCGCGACGCGCACCACGGCGGGTGTATAGGCCAGCCCAAGTGCAACCACGATAGCGTCGCGGCTGGCGCCGGCGATTGCCATGATGCCGAGCGCCAGAAGCAGGCCAGGGAAGGCCAGCAGCGCATCGTTGAAGGTCATGATGATGCGGTCGGTCCAGCCGCGCAGAAAGCCTGCGAGCACCCCGAAGAAGAGCCCGAACACCATGGCGAAGGCGACAGTGGCGAACGAGATCCAGACGCTGGTGCGTGCGCCGTGAATGAGTCTGCTCAGTATATCGCGGCCGAATTCGTCGGTGCCGAGCCAATGGGTCGCGCTCAACCCCTTCATGCGCGACAGGAGGTCGAGCGCCAATGGGTCGTATGGTGCGATCTGGGGGCCCAGCACGGCCAGCACGACTAAGCTGATGACAATAGCGCCGCCAATGGTTGCATTGGCGCTGCGTCGCGGCAGAGCAAGGGAAAGGACACTCATTGCGTGATCCTGGGGTCGAAGAGCGGATAGAGCAGGTCCACGACCAGATTGACCAGAACGTAGATGACCGCGACGAAGAGGATGCAGCCCTGTACGACCGGATAGTCGCGCGCATAGATCGCGTCCACCAGCAGCCGTCCGAGACCAGGGATCGTGAAGACAGTCTCGATGACGGCGATGCCACCGAGCAGGCTGCCGAGGATCAGGCCGATCAGCGTCCAGGTCGGCGCGAATGCGTTCTTGAAGGCGTGCCGCCACATTACCGCCGATTCCGACAAGCCCTTGGCTCGCGCATGGGTGATATATTCGAGCCTTGCTACCTCGATCGTGCTTGCCCGCGCCATGCGCACGATCGAGCCAATCTCGACCAGCACCAGCGTCAGCACCGGCATGGCGATAAATGACAATGCCTTCAGGAAATCATCATCAAAGGAGACGAAGCCGACTATCGGGAACCAGTTGAGCTTCAGGCCCAGGAACAGCAGGATCATCAGGCCGAGCCAGAAACTCGGGATCGACAGGAGCAGGGTCGACAGTGCCACGACGCTGAGGTCGGTCAGGCTGTTTTGCCGCCAGGCCGCGAACATGCCCGCCGGCACGGCAATCATCGCCGCTATTCCCACGGCCACGACCACGATTGTCGCCGAGACCGAAAATCGCTCCAGCATCAGCGGCAGCACCTGCTGTGCCGAGGTGATGGAGCTGCCGAAGTCGCCGCGAAAAATATTGCCGAGCCAGAGGAAGTATTGCGTGACGATCGGCTGGTCGAGCCCCATGCGGTGTCGCAGCGCCTCGACCTGGTCCGGGCGGGCGAGGTCGCCCAGCATGAGCTTGGCCGGATCGCCAGGAATCAGCCGCACCATGACGAAAACCGCAATGGTGACGATGATCAGTGTCGGTATCGCGGAAGCCAGTCGGCCGAGCAGGAACTTTCTCATCGCCGTCCCGCCTCACTTTGCGAACTGGCTGGTGACTCGCGATGAGCGTTTGGACAAAAGGGCTGATGTAAATGCCGTTGCCTTGCGGTCACGCGCGATGTTCCCCTTCGTCGCGATTATGATTTTCCTATTTATTATAGTGCGATCGACGATCGCGCAATTGTAAATATCGACAGGGCGTTTTTATCTCTATCAACTTGAAATCAATAAGGGTTCTTTCTCGCCATCCCACGAGAAACTCAAATCCAGATAAAGTAAGTTGCTTCCATGGTTGCTGTTTTTTTAGGCATGAAAGCCTAAGCGGCAAGCGTAACAGACCAATGCCGCCCTACGTGCGAGACGCTCACAGCCTGCCATCGATTGCAGCATCAAGAATCGTGCGGAGGTTTTTCGGGTCGAGCGGAATCGGATTGCCGCCGGCCGATGGATCGACCGCGCCCATTTCGCAGACTCGCTCACGGTCGATATTCGCCAGACCCATTTCAGGCAACGTGGCCGGTAGGCCTATCGTCTGGCGAAGCTTGCATATCCATTCGATCACGGCTTCGGCATCGTGTTTCGGCAGATCGAGGAAGCGTGCCAGAACGGTAAGCTTGTCTTCGATTGCCGGTATGTTGAAGCGGACCACATAAGGCATCAGCACCGCATTCAGAAGGCCGTGATGTGCATCGTGAAGCGCTCCCAGTGGATGAGCGAGCGCATGGATCGCGCCGAGCCCTTTCTGCAGGGCAACACAGCCCATACCGGACGCGGCGAGCATCTGGGATCTGGCCTCCAGATCGGAGCCGTCGGCAACAGCCCGGGGCAGCCACTGCTTGACGAGACGGAGTGCGTTGAGGGAAATGCCTTCCGCCATCGGATGATAGGTCGGGGCGCAATAGGCTTCGAGCGCATGCGACAGCGCATCCATGCCGGTCGCGGCTGTAATGTGCGCAGGAAGGCCCGCGGTCAAAGCCGGGTCCATGACGACCACCTCAGGCATCATGTGCGGATGGAAGACAATGACCTTGCGGGCTTCATCTTCGTTGGTGATGACGGAGGAGCGTCCGAGCTCGGAGCCGGTACCGGCGGTGGTCGGAATGGCAATGACGGGCAACAGCGCAGAGGTGTCGACGCGTGTCCAGTTATCGCCAACATCCTCGAAATCCCACATCGGGCGCGACTGCGTTGCCATCAATGCGATGGCCTTGGCTGCATCGAGGCCACTGCCGCCACCGATTGCGACCACCAGATCGTGACGGCCTGCCTTCAGCGCCTTGACGCCATCCATCACGTTTGTTCCGGTCGGGTTCGGCTTGACCCCGTGGAACAGTTCCGGCTCTATGCCCCCTGCCCGCAACGCCTCAAGCGCGCGCCGCACCGGCGGCAGATCCTTGAGGCCGCTGTCGGTAATCACGATGGGCCGGCTTGCACCCAGCTCTCGCACGATGGAAGCAAGCTCGCCAATTCGATCGACGCCGAAACGGACCGATGTCGGGAAACTCCAGTTGGCGGTGATAGTCTGCGCATTCGGCGTCATAGATGCATGTCCTTCATTCACGATATGATGGCCGTTCAGGCCACTTCCAGATAGCGCCGCAACTCCCATTCGCTGACATGCCGGCGATATTCCGCATCCTCGAAGCGGCGGCCGGCGACATGGCTATCAACGAAGATATCCCCGAAGATCGCGCGTGCAGCCGCGCTGGCGTCGAGCCGGTCAGCGGCGCGGCCGAGATCGGTCGGGAAGGTGAAAAGCGGGTCATGGCGGGCTGCGTAGAAATTCTCCGCGCTGCCTTGCGGAGGTTCAATGCCGTTTCGGATGCCGTACAGGCCGGCGCCAAGACACATCGCCAGCGAAAGGTAGGGATTGGTGTCCGCAGACGGCACCCGGAATTCCAGGCGCGTCGCTTCAGGCGTGTCATTGATGACCCGGACTGCTGCGGTGCGATTCTGGACGCCCCAGGTCGCGGCGGTCGGCGCCCAGGCTCCGGGAACCATGCGCTTGTAGGCGTTGACGGTATGGCTGCAAAGGGCGAGCAGTTCCGGCATCAGCGTGACAAGACCGCCGAGAAAATGACGCGCCGTCCGGCTAATGCCATCCGGTTCCGATGACGCCGCAAAGGCTGGAGCACCATCGCGGTCCGACAGCGAAATATGAAAATGCCCCGACTGACCCGAAAGGTCGGGCGAAAGTTTTGACATGAAGGCCGCGGTCAACCCATTGCGCAGGAAAAAAGCCCTGGCGAAGTTCTTGAACAACAGCGCGTCATCCGCAGCCTTGATGTCTTTGGCATGTGTCAGCGGCGCTTCGAAACAACCGGGTCCGAGTTCAGTGTGCAAGGCATCGATGCCGACCCCAATCGTGGCCATCGTATCTTTCAGGCCGTTGAGCAGATCGCCATGCAGGGCAGCGGTCTGAAGGGAATAGGTGCGATTTCCCTGCGCGAAGTGGGTCAGGTCGCGATAGTTCTTGGCGCGCAGCGTCTCCGGTGTTTCTGCGAAGACGAAAAACTCGAATTCGAAAGCGGAGTGAACGCTGTAGCCAAGCTGCGCTGCCTCATCCAGCAGGCGCAGGCACAGATTGCGCGCCGAGCGTTGGCCGAACTCGCCCGAGAAGTCGGCAAGGCAAAGTGCGGTGTCCGGCGAGAAGGGATAGCGGCGGAGCGTGTCCGCATGAATATCCGCCGGCCGATCGATATAGGCGCCATCCTGGAAGGTTTTCTCGGCGATATCCCAGAAATACAGGACCTCGCAGAAAGGATAGCCGTGTTTGGCCAGCTTGACCGCCTTTTCGGCTGAAACCAGCTTGTCGCGGAAGCCGCCGTCGGGATCGACCATGCCGATATGAACCGACTTCGCATCAAGCTTGCGAAGCCCTACCTCCAGCCGTGCTGCGGCTTCAGTCTTGTCTTGCATAGGTATCCAGCCTCCGGATTTTGTCAGAGGCTAGGCTTCGCGTTATAGGAAACGAATATCCCTTTCGGGATAGACGCGCGAATAAAGTGGCGCGGCACATGATCGGGGCAGTCTCATTTGCGGTATGGTTTTGAACAATGGAACCGGAGCCTGGCACGTGCAATTGCAGGCGTTCGATCGCCGGATTTCCTGTCCTCGCTCGAAGCAGCCCTGGCAACCCTTATCGAGTTCGACATATTGATGGTCTTTGCCTATTCGGGCCCGGCAAAGCCCGCGTCTCTCTACCACAACATGACACGGGAACGGGCTGCGACGGTGATCGCCGATTATTCCAAGGGACCCTATCTGCTCGACCCCTTCTACAACGCCACCGTCAATCTGAAGGACACCGGCGTAAGGCGGCTTCGTGATCTCGCACCCGATCAGTTCTACAGTTCGGAATATTTCAAGCAGCACTATGTCCGCACGCGCATCCGCGACGAGATCGGTTTCTTCGTTCGGCCGAGAGCCGACATGAGCGTGGTTGTCAGCATCACACGGTCGATCGAGGAGCCGCTGTTTTCAGCGACGGAACTGCGGACGATACGCGCGGCCGAGGCGGTCATATCCACGCTTGTCGAAAGCCACTGGAAGGACGCCGGCGACAGGGAGGCATCGGGCAATGAGCGTCACCACCCCGATCCGATAAATGCAGCGCTGGATCAGATGGCCCGCAACGTCCTGACCGCACGTGAAATCGAGATAACGTCGCTGATATTGCGCGGCCATTCCAGCGCATCCATCGCAGCACTTCTCAAGATCGTCGAGGGCACCGTCAAGATACACCGCAAGAACATCTACCAGAAGCTGTCGATATCGAGCCAGTCAGCACTCTTCTCGCTGTTCATCAGCCATTTGCAGAAATACTGATTTCGGCAAGCGCTCCGGGAGCCGGCACCGATATGTCTGTGCCGGCGATACATCGCCATCCGGTCAAGCCTGTATAAAGCGCTCAAGCACCTTGTTGAAGGTGTCCGGCGCCTCGAGGAAGGGGAAATGCGCCCCGCCCTCATGTTCCTCGAAGATGACAAGCTCTGAATTCTTCATCTGGGCGTGAATCCACTCCTGCGACCGTGGATCTACGTGGCTGACCCGGCCGCCGATGATGAGAGTGGGCTGGTCGATCCGGGCGAAGATTTCGCTCCAGTCGATCGTGCAATGATTGACGAACAGGGCCGCGACATCCTTGGGAGCGACGCGGAGATTTTCAGCCAGAAGCCATGCCTTCAGGTCTTGCGGGATGTTTTTCGTGACCATGGAGTCGAGGAATGCGCCTCGTGCCGCATGACCATTGGAGCCGATGATTTCGGCCGCTATCGACAGCATCGTAGCGCCGTCGAAAAGCGCGCCTGCGTTGATCACCTCCTGGTCCGACATGCCCGGCTGACGCATGACGGACGCCGGTTCGTCCACGAAAATCAACCTGTTCAAGCGCCCCGTGCCGAAGAGATCGATGTATGCCCACAGGACCGAAGTGCCCATCGACCACCCCAGCATATCAGCCCGCTTGATGTTTTCGCGGTCCATCAGTTCCGCGACATCGGCAGCCAGACGATAAATCCTGTAGCCTTGGCCGGCATCAGGCGAGGCTCCATGCCCGCGGAAGTCCATGGCGATGACGCGCCTGTTCTTGCTGAAATGCTCGATCTGATGACGGAACATCGCCGCTGATTGTGACCAGCCATGCAGAAGGATCAATACATTGCCCGATCCCTCATCCGTGTAAGAAAGCGTCGTCCCGTCCGTCGTCTTGAATGTCTTATTCATTGCGCTTCTCCTCCACTTGTAAAATTACAGTTTCGAGATGGTGTCCGACGAGGGAAGCACGACAACCCTCGCCTCAGTCTTCGACGATCAGCAATTCAAAGGTAACGCAGACGGTATTTGCGCCACGGGCAATCTCACCCTCGAAGATGTTTCCGTCGATGTCGACGATGGCGATATCCAGCCTGCTTACAGGCTTGCCTTCAACGTTTTGCAGCGTCCCATTGCGGATGAAGAGCTCGGAGGCGATGGAGGCCATATGCTGACCATCGACAAAATCGCAGCCGACGAGGCTGCCGATGCCGTGGAGCGTTGCTCTTTCGATACCGTGCTCGGCTGCCGTGCGCTCGATTGCGGCGTTGATCTCCTCGTTCGGCTGAACGCGGCACAGCACGGCACGCTGCCCGGCACCGGCTTGCGCTGGTGCAAGCCCGACCGGTGTGAAGAGTTTGAAATTGGTTTCAGAATCTTCAAGCTGGTCCAGAATCGCGCCCGAGATCGCCCAGACATCGGCCTCCACCGGCTCCGCGAACTGCGCGTCATGCGGCATCAGATGGCCGGCGCCACGAAAGCCGTCGGCGTGCCGCCATATGCCATGGCAATGGAGAAACGGCTCGCCGTCGCGGCGACCGAAAGTCAGCACCAGCTCTTCAATCTCGGCTCGGCCAGCGGGGGAATGCGTGTCGCTATACCAGGCGGCATGGGTGCCATCGTTGGAGAGGGCTGGCATGACATAGACGAGCGGCAGAAATGCCCCGCGCTTGATGTGCACCACCGCGCTTTCGTAGCCGCGATCGCGCAGCGCCTCCTCGACAGCCGCCAGGACACTGACGCCCGACCGCAAGATCAGGCGCATTTTCTCCGCCCGGCAGGGAAGCGAGATCACACGTGGATCGAGTGCGGCTCCCGGATGCTTGATCGTACGCATGATCAGCCTTTCAAAGCCAGGCCGGCATGCACGAAGCCACCATCGACGGCCAGCACCTGTCCGTTGATGTAGCTTGCCTCGTCGGAAACGAGGAAGGCGACAGCGGAGGCGATTTCCCGAGAGGTGCCGTAACGCTGTTGCGGTATGCGCTTGTGCCATTGGGCGCGGACGTCGTCGGTGTGAACCGCGCGCGACATTGGCGTGTCGACCGCACCCGGTGCGACGGCGTTGACGCGGATGTTGTCGGGGCCAAGTTCGGTGGACAGGATATGCGTCAGCAGATTGACCCCGCCTTTCGAGGAGCCATAGGCGCTCCTTCCCTTGTTGCCGATCATGCCGGAGACAGAGGAGATGTTGACGATCGCGCCGGGCGTTTTCGTTGCCAGCCAGTGTCGGGCAGCGGCGCGGGCGACGATGAACGTGCCCGTCAGATTGACGTCGATGATACGGCGAAATTCCTCGACGCTGGTCTCGACTGCCGGCTTGTCCATGCCGATACCCGCCGAATTGACGACGGCAGCAAGTGCACCGGCTCGCGCAGCCTTGGCAATGGCTGCCTCGACTTCGGCCTCGTCGGTGACGCTGCAGGCAATGCCGTGCGAAGTATCGATGGACAGCGTCTTGCAGGCTTCCGCCAGCGCCTCTGCGTTGCGGTCGAGAAGGAATACGGCCCAGCCGCGTTCCTGCAAAAGGCTCGCGATCTCAAAGCCTATCCCCGATGCACCGCCTGTTATGACGGCGCATTTGTTTTCGTCGGTCAAAACCATGTCTCCTATGCGCTCAGTTTCTGGCCGGTCCCGTCGATCTCGCCGCGGCGCTCGAGCTCTTCCCGGATGAGTTTCTTGGCGATCTTGCCGTAGGCCGATTTCGGCATTTCCTCCCAGAACAGGATTTTCTTGGGGAGCTTGTAGCGGGAGACCTTGCCGTCCAGCCAGGACCGCAGTTCCGCGCCGTCCAATCGTGCGTCGGGCTGCAGGACGCATATGGCGATGCCGACCTCGCCCCAGACAGGGTCCGGTACGCCGACGATCGCCACCTCGCTGACGGCGGGATGCATGAGGAGCTTTTCCTCGATCTCGCGTGGATAGACGTTGGAGCCGCCGGATATGTACATGTCGGAGGCACGGCCGGTGATGTAGAGGAAGCCCTGCTCGTCGACATGGCCGAGATCGCCGGTGCGGAACCAGCCGTCGCGGAACGACTTCGCATTGGCCTCGGCGTTCTGATAATAGCCGGCGAACACGGCGGGGCCGATCACACAGATCTCGCCGGTCTCTCCTGGTGCGATCTCGTCGCCCGCGTCATCCTGGATTTGAACCTGCATGCCGGTGCGCTCGAAACCGCAGGTGCCGATCCGCGCCTGCGGGCCATCCTCGAGGCTGTGGAGGATCGGCGGCAGAACGGTGATGGCGCCCGTCACCTCGCCCAGCCCGAAATACTGCACCATGACGGCGCCGAGCTTTTGCAAGGCCTTTATCTGGTCGGCCCGGTACATCGGCGCGCCGGCGTAAATGACGTAGCGCAGCGAGGAATGATCGTAGTCGTCGACCGACGGGTCTTCGATCAGCATTTTGACGATGGTCGGCACGGTGAAGAGGTTGGTCACCTTCCACTCTTCGACCAACGACCAGAATCTGCCGATCTCCAGCTTGTCGGACGGCATCAGTATGGTGGTCACACCATGCGCGACCTGGCAAAGCTGGTGAACGCCGGCGCCATGCGACAGCGGCGCGACGACGATCGAGCGATCTCGTTGGGTCGTGCCCGGAAAGAGGTCGCCGTGATGGTTGTTGATGACGAAAGCCATCTGGCCATGGGTCAGAACCGCAGCCTTCGGTCGGCCGGTGGTGCCGGAGGTGAAGAAGTACCAGCAGGGATCGTCGCGGTCGACGGCTTCCGGCTTGAAGACCTTGCCGAGATTGCGCGCGACGGTCGCGTCGTAGTCCTCGCCGATTTCCGATGCGCCAATCGAGATGAACTTGCGAGGTCCCGCACTCAGTGCGCTGCATTCGCGGGCGTGATCAGCGAAGGGAGCCTGGCAGATCATCAGCGTCGCGCCGCTCGCCTCGGCGAGATAGGCAACCTCGCCCGGCGTCTGGCGGAAATTCGTCGGAACCCAGACCGCGCCAACGCGGAAGGTCGCGAACATGGATTCGAACATCTCATTGCAGTTCGCCGACTGCACGAGAATACGATCGCCTTTTTTGACGCCGAACTCGTTCGCCAGCGCATACGCCATGGCGTTGACCCGGGCTTCCATCTCGCTCCAGCGCCATTGTTTCTCGCCCCAAACCAGAGCGAACTCTTCGGGATACCGCCGCGCCGCTTGCGTGAGAAAGTTCGACAGGTTCATCACCCGCGTGGAACAGGGTGCCACGCCGCCCTTGGGACTGGCGGCATTGCTCATTTCGCGCGCTCCATGATGGAGACGTAGTTGGCGACGGCAGCGCCGCCCATGTTGAAGACGCCCGCAAGATTGGCGCCTTGTATCTGCATGTCGCCGGCCTCTCCGGTGAGCTGCATGGCTGAGATGACATGCATCGACACGCCTGTCGCACCGATCGGGTGGCCCTTGGATTTCAACCCACCGGAAGGATTGACGGGAAGTTTCCCGGTTTTCGTTGCCGTGCCGTCGCGCACGACCTTGTAGCCCTCGCCGGGTTTGGCAAGCCCCATCGCCTCATATTCGATCATCTCGGCCACGGTGAAGCAGTCATGGGTTTCGACGAAGGAGAGGTCGTCCAGCGTCACGCCGGCTTCCGCAAGCGCGGCGCTCCAGGCGCGGCGCGGACCGTCGAACGCGACCATGTCGCGGCGGCTGAGGGCAAACACGTCGTTGACGTGCTGGCGCGCGCGGAAGGCGATCGCCCGCTGCAGGCTGGCTGCGGTTTCGGCATCGGCAAGCACCAGTGCGGCTGCACCATCCGACACGAGCGAGCAGTCGGTGCGGCGCAGGGGTGCTGCAACCAGCGGGTTCTTCTCCGAAACCGTGTTGCAGAAATCGAAACCGAAATCCTTGCGCATATGGGCGTAGGGATTTGCCACGCCGTTGGCATGGTTCTTGGCGGCGATCATCGCCAGTTCTTCGGAACGGTCGCCATAGCGCTGGAAATAATGCTGGGCGATGCGGCCGAAAATGCCGGCGAAGCCGCCTTCGACATCGGCCTCTTCCCTGCGGTAGCTGCCGCCGAGCAGGATGTCGCCAACCTGAGCGGTGGGAACAGCAGTCATCTTCTCGGCACCGACGACCAGCGCGATGCGGCCGCGCCCGGATTCGATGAAATCCATTGCCGTGTAGATCGCGGCCGAACCGGTCGCGCAGGCGTTTTCGAGACGCACCGAAGGCGTCTGCGCCAGGTCGCTGCTGCCCATGCTGACCAGCGCGCCCTGGAATTCCTGCTTGGAAAAGCCGCCATTCATGACACCGACGAAAATGCCATCGACGTCCTTTGCCTCCACGCCGGCATGCTCGAGTGCCGGCATGGCCACGGCTGCCATCAACTGCTCGGTGTCTTCATATTCGGTCTTGCCGAACTGCGAGTGGGCCCAGCCCACGATCTGTGCTTTTGTCATCTGGACGATCTCCTGCTGCTTGGCCCCAGAATTGCTGCTTCGCGGGCCTTACCTTTTTCGGCAAACATATCGACGAGCTTGGCCTCGACCTTGGCCGCCTCTTCGCGAAGGATTTTTGCGAGTTCGACCTGCCGGGCTTCCTGCATGCGGCTGTCGATCGCGGCGATGCTGAGCGCGCCGGCGAGCTTGCCATCCGCGAAACGTATGACGATGCCCAGGCCCCAGGAGCTGGCGTAGATCAGGCCGGGATTGACGGAGTAGCCGCGCTCACGGGTAGCAGCCACCTCTCTGCGCAATTGCTCAGGCTGAAGCAGCGGAAACTTTTCCTGCAGCACCGCAGCGTTCTGTTCCAGAACCACTTCGATCTCATCGTCCGGCAGCGCCGACAGCATGGCGAGCGAACCCGCGCCGACGCCAAGCGGATGCTCGAACCCCGCCTGAAGCGCATGGGTGCGGATGGGGAAGGTGCCTTCCTCACGGTAAAGACAAACGGAATAGGTGTCGCGGCGAACCGAGAGAAAGCTCGAATCTTCGGTCTTGCGCGAGATGCGGATCAGGCTTTCCATCGAAAGCTGCAGCAGGCCGTAGCGGCGCGAGGCGAGCGAACCGAGCACATAGGCTTCCTCGCCGATATAGTACCGGCGTTCGACGGGATCCTGCTCGACCAGTCCCGCGCGGATCAGCGCGAGCAGCAGGCGCCGGGTCGTCGGCTTGTTGAAGCCGCTCTGCTCGACGATCTCGCTGAGCGGCATTCCCCGTTCGGCCTGGCGGCCGACAAGCGACAGCAGCTTGAGTGCGCGATCGACACTCTGCGCGCCTGTCAGATCCTTGTCAGGTTCCGCCGCCACGGTCATGCTCAGCGCGGTCCCATCACTGTGCGGCTCTGGCCGCCATCGACCGGCAGGCAGACGCCGGTGACGAACTTGGCTTCGTCGGAAGCCAGAAACAGCGCGGCATAGGCGATATCCCAGGCGTCGCCCATCTTGCCGCCGGGGATGGCCGCGTTGCGCGCTGCCACCATCTCTTCGGTCGAGGCATATTGGGACGATATCTGCTTGTAGATCAAAGGCGTGTCGATCATGCCGGGCATGACGCAATTCGCGCGGATGCCCTGCCGAGCATATTGCATGGCGATCGCAACGGTCGCCTGGTTCACCGCAGCCTTGGTCGCGTAATAGGCAAAATAGGGATAGCCGGTCCAGCGGATGCCGGCGAGCGACGAGATGTTGACGATCGCGCCGCTGCCTGCCTTGAGCATATGCGGGATGACGGATTTGGAAGTGCGATAGACCGATCCGATGTTGAGATCGATGGATTGCTGGAACTGCGCCTCATCGAGCTCGACCGGCCCGCCCATATGCGTGACGCCGACATTGTTGTGCAGGACCCCGATCGGGCCGAAGGCGTCAACCGTCTTGCCGACCGCGGCATTGATCGAGTCCAGCTTGGTGACGTCCGCCGAGACGGCAATGGCCTCGCCACCTTCCTCGGTGATGATATGCGCGGTTTCTTCGGCGGCTTCCGCGCTGAGATCGATGCAGGCGACCTTGGCGCCCTCGCGTGCATAGAGGACAGCGGCAGCCTTGCCGTTTCCCCAGCCGGGGCCGGACGATCCGGCGCCGAAGACGATTGCGGTTTTGCCCTTAAGACGTTCTGGCACTTTCACCTCGGATGCATTCGGAAGGCCGCCGGTTCGCGACGGCCTTCATTCGGATTTGCGAACCTTGAAGCCGCGTGGCCTCAGGTCAGGCTGGTGCCGACGGCCTTTTCAAGAATGCCCCAGGCCTCGTCACCGAACTTGCCCTTCCATTCATTGTAGAAGCCCGCCTGCTTCAGCACTTCGCGGAAAGCTGCCTTGTCCGGATCGGTAAAGGTCATGCCATCCTTGGTCAGCTGTTCGCGGACGGTGTCGTTCAGCTTCACAGTGTCTGCCCGCTGCGCGATGGCCGATTCATTGAGGTGCTTTGCGGTAATCGCGCGAATATCCTCGGGCAGCGCCTCCCACGCGCGCTTGTTGGCAAGCGGCCAGAAGCCGTCCCACATGTGGTTGGTCATGGCGCAATGCTTCTGCACTTCGTAGAGCTTGGCGGTCGATGCGATTGCCAGCGGATTTTCCTGGCCATCGACGATGCCAGTGCTCAGGGCCGTATAGACTTCGGCAAAGTTGATCGTGGTCGGAGCCGAGCCGAAGGCGGTGAACATCGACTGCCACAGCGGGCTCGGCGGGACACGGATCTTGAAGCCCTTCAGGTCTTCCGGCGAAGCGATCGGCTTTTCCGAGCTGGTGATCTGGCGGAAGCCGTTGTCCCAGATCTTTTCCATGGGCACGAGGCCCTTCTTCTCGATTTCGCCGCGCGCATAAGCGCCAAGCTCGCCGTCCATTGCCTTCCACACCGCATCGTAATCCGGGAACGCAAAGCCGATCCCGCTGATGGCGGCGTTGGGCACCAGCGTCGACAGGATCAACGGCGACAGCGTGAAGAACTCGGTCGCGCCGCTGCGCAGCTGCGACAGCGTTTCGGTGTCGTTGCCGAGCTGGCTGCTCGGGAAGATGTTGATCTGGAGACGGCCGCCCGTCTCCTCGAGAATCCTGTCGGCGGCTTCCTTCAGGCGAATGTTCAGCGGGTGCGTGGTCTGCAAATTGTTCGCAAACTTGTAGGTGAAATCCGCAGCATGGGCTTTCGTCCGGATCGTCGCGCCGAGCGCAAGCGCTCCGGTGCCAAGCAACATTGTACGACGGCTGATATTCATTGTTCCAAGTCTCCTCCAGGTTATTTTGAACAAGCGGTTTTGGTTGGGCTAAAGAAGCGCGGTCGAGAACCACGGCACGGCGGCGATAGCCAGCAGGCCGAGGACCATGGCGCCGATATAGGGCCAGATGGCGCCCATCGCCTCGTCGGGCGACACGTTGCCGATCTTGCAGGCAATGTAGAAGCCGACGCCGATCGGCGGCGCCATCAGGCCGATATTCATCGCCGTGACGATGACCATCGAATAGTGGATGTCGTTGATGCCCATGGCGTGCGCGATGGGAAACATGATCGGCGCCAGCAGCACGATGGCCGGCAGGCCTTCGAGCACGCAGCCGAGCAGCATGAAGAGCACGATGGACACCAGCATGAAGGTGAACCACCCACCGGGCAATCCGCTCAGCATGTCGCGAAGCTGGAAGGCAAAACCCGTCTGCGTCAGCGCCCAAGCCATGGCTGCCGCCGTGCCGAGGATGAGCAGGATGGCGCCACTCATCGCCGCGGTCTCGACCAGCATGCGATAAATCCGGGGCAGGCCGATGCCGCCATAGAGCACCACGCCAATGATGAAGGCGTAAAGGACGGCGATGGTGGAAACTTCCGTTGCCGTGGCAGCACCGCTGGCAACCGCGCTGCGGATGATGAAAGGCAGGACGAGCGCTGGCGCTGCGATCAGGGCGGTCTTGCCGATCAGCTTGAGCGAAGGGCGCCGGAAGCCATCGACGTTTTCGCGCGATGCCTTGATGCGGGCGAGAATGGCCAGTGCAATGAGCAGCACCATGGCGATCGCGAAGCCGCTGGTGAAAAGCGATGCGATCGATACGCCGGCAACCGAGCCCAGCACGATCAGGACGATGCTCGGCGGAACCGTGTCCGCCATCGCGGCACCCGTTGCCAGAAGCGCGATCATCTCCTTGGGCTTGTGGCCACGGCGCTTCATTTCCGGGAACAGTGCCGGTGCAACAGTGGCCATGTCGGACACTTTGGAACCGGAGATGCCCGATACCAGAAACAGCGATCCCAGCAGCACGTAGGACATGCCCGCCTTCACGTGCCCCAGCATTGAAGCCAGAAAATCGACGATCGCCTTGCCCATGCCGGTGGCGTCGAGAATGCAGCCGAGCAACACGAAAACCGGGACGGAAAGCAGGATAAGGCTCGACATACCTTCGTCCATGCGGCTGACCACGACCACCAGCGGCATCGTGGTGGTGAAGCCGAGGAAAAGCAGCGTCGCGATGCCGAAGCAGAACGCGATCGGCACACCGAGTGCGAGGCATATCGCGGTGGCGCCGACAAGAAAGATCAGGATATTGGCATTGCCGAACGATTTCAGGACAGGCGTCAGGAACCAGAGCGCAGCCAGGACCACTAGGACGATTGCTGCCGCGACAATGAAATCGCGCAGCTTTGCCGTCTTGAACAATTGGGTGACGACAAGGCCAAGCATCAGGACCATGCCGATCGCGATGGCTGAAACGCGGTAGCCGACGGGAATGTTCAGAGCGGACGACGTGATGTCCATTTCGCCCACTGCATATTCATAGGCCGCCGGCAATACAACGAGCAGGAAAGCGCCCATCAGGATGAGGCCGAATGTTTCGGCGAATTCCCGCTTTCGCTCGCCAAGCGTATTCAGAAAAACCGTCAGGCGCAGATGTTCGCTGCGGTCAATCGCGATCGCCGTCCCGAGCATCGCCAGCCAGAGAAATGCGATTGAAGACGCCTCGTCGATCCATACGATCGGCCTGGAAAAGATGTAGCGCGACACCACGCCGGCAAGCAGCATGCCGATGATCGACAGAAGCAATATTGCCGATATGACCTCGACAGGCCGCATCCAGCTCGAACCTGGCTTCGCCTCGAGCGTCTCGGCCGGAACCACGAATTCATGGGCCTCGTCGGTGGCAAGGGTCATGCGCTATCCTCCCATTTTCGGTCGGCTCATCGTTTGACATTGGCTTTGGGTGCCAGGCTTCCAGAACCTACGGGCCCCTGCTGCCTTGGCCCGAAACAGCCGCCGATCCACAAGGATCATCCGGCCTGCCATCGCTCAAACGTGAGTTCCTCCGAAACTCCTCCAAAATCACCACGAAATATCCTGGCCCTCCAGCCGAAGCGAATTCCGCAGCGTCCTTCACCTACAGGTAACTCTCGAAATCCTGCAGGTTTCTAGCTCCATAATATGGAACTGTTTTAACAACTTCCTATTCTGTTACACAGCTATGCATCGTTATCAACAAAAAATTCGCACACAACGATCCATATCATGGACCTAACGTATTTCAAGTCCTGAACAACGTCCCTACAAAACCGATTTTCTTAGATCAGGCGAGCGCCATCGATCTCCAAACGCCTGAATGGAGTTCGTGCAGGATGTCAGGACAATTGCGGGAATCAATTTGGGCAGTGGCCACCCCAGAGCGGCCGTCTGCCCGGATTCTGTCGTCGTAGGTTTAACCCCGGAGCGCTAGGCGGTCTTCAATTTGCCAAGTTCGGCAAGCAACGCGCAGCCGGTCCTGATACCATCGATAAAGCGCTCGATCTCGAGGTTCTCATTGGGCGCGTGGTTCGCTTCGTCGGCATTGGCGTAGGGAACTACGAAGGCGGGCAATCCGAGAATCTTGGTGAAGACATAGTCAGGCAGACTGCCGCCGACCGTCGGGTAGAGAAGCGGCTCGACGCCGCGCGCGGCGACAACCGCCCTGCGGATAGGCTCGGCGAAGGGAGAGTCCATCGATGTCTTCGACGGCAGCATGCCGTTCAGCGGCACGAATTCGACATCAGGTGCATGGCGCGCGACGTGAGCGGCGACCTTTTCGAACACATAGGCAGGCGTCAGCGGCTCGACGAGGCGAATGTCGCATTTGACGAAGGCCTCACACGGCAGCACCGTTTTCATGCCCGGCCCGCCATAACCGCCGTGGAAGCCATTCACCGTAAGCGTGGGATGGAACATGAGCCGGTCGAAATAGCCACGGTCTTTGGGCGCATCGAGTTCGGCCAGGCCCAGGTCGGCCTTGATCGCATCGAGGTCGAGCGGGAGCTTCGCCACCGCATCGCGTTCGCGATTGGTGGCGGGTATGACCGGCTCGGTCAGCCCTTCGATGGTGATCTCGCCCTCCGGGTTCTTCATGGTCGCGAGGAGATGGACGAGTTTCCAGATCGCGTTGGGAACCACGCCGCCGAAATTGCCGGAATGCACGTCGCGGCTGGCCGTCCGTGACCGCAGCTCGAAACCGGCAACGCCGCGCACGCCGAAGGTAACGACCGGCAGGCCGGATTCATGCAGTGGCCCGTCCGAGGTCACGACGAGGTCGGCCTTCAGCCTATCGGCGTGTTCGCGCACGAACTCGGCGATGTGCGGACTGCCAATCTCCTCCTCGCCTTCGAGCAGGAAGATGATGTTGCAGGGCAGTTCGCCATGGACCCTGAGATGCGACTCGATCGCCAGCAGTTGCGCGAAATGCTGCCCCTTGTTGTCGCCGACGCCACGGGCATAGATGCGCCCGTTGCGAATGGTCGGCTCGAAGGGCGGGCTCTCCCACAGTTCGAGCGGGTCCGGCGGCTGCACGTCATAATGGCCGTAGAGAAGAACGGTCGGCTTGTCGGGCGAGACATCGCGTCGGCCGAGCACCATCGGATGGTTCTTCGTCGGCACGGTCTCGGCATCCATGCCGAGCCCCTTCAGCATCTCCACCAGCATGGCCGCGACTTCGCCGATACCCTGATTGTGGGCGCTGATGCTGGGATGGCGGACATAGTCCATCAGCCGGGCGATGAAGGCATCGCGGTTTTCCTCGACATGCGCGAAAATCGGGGCGAGGTCGTTTTGGCCAGCGCTCATTGGGCCACTCCTTCGTGGCGGGTGAGGATGATGGCGCCGGATTCATGCACGCTGCCGCGCCAGCCGGGCGGCACGAGCGTCGTGGTGTCGAGCTGGGTCAGGATCGCGGGACCTTCGAACACAACGCCGCTTCCGAGCCCGGCACGATCGACAAGCGGCACATCCAGTGTCTCGTCAGCGAAATGCACCGGCGTGCTGTCATAGGGTTCGAAGGCGCTGGACGCCTCGAGCCGGATGCTCGGCGGCTGTGCGGTCATGCCTGTGGCCTCGACGCGAAGCGTGACCAGTTCGATCGACGCATCGAGCGTGAAGCCGTAAAGCGCCTGATGCTCGGCGGCGAAGGCCTGCTCCACCGCTTCCCGGGTACCCGCCCAGGCAATGGCGATCTCGCCACCCTGCCCGTGATAACGCAGCAGCGCGACGCGGGCCTTGCGGCGCTTCTGCTCGGCAACGCCTTCTACGACGAGCCACGCTTCGGCTTGCGCTTCGAGTTCGGCGAAAATCGCATCGGCTGCCTCAACGTCGATAGCACCCGCTTTGGGAAGCGTGCGGCTGAACTCAGCCTTCAGGTCCGCCGCAAGCAAACCATCCGCGCACAGCACGCCCGGCGCAGGCGGGATCATGATGCTCGATATGCCAAGGAGATCGGCCAGTGCGCAGCCGTGAAGCGGGCCTGCCCCCCCGAATGGCACGAGCGTGAACTGGCGCGGATCGTGCCCACGCTCCACCGAAACGACGCGCACGGCGCCGACCATGTGATTGTCCACGATCGCCAGCACCCCGCGCGCCGCAGCCTCGAGAGAGAGCCCAAGCGGTGCTGCCACGCGATCTTTGATGACCCGGCGCGCCGCGCCGACGTCGAGACCCATGCGCCCGCCGAGAAGCTTTGACGGCAGATGGCCGAGAACGACATGCGCGTCGGTGACGGTCGCCTCGCGGCCGCCATGCCCGTAAGCGGCAGGCCCTGGACGGGCGCCCGCGCTGCGCGGCCCGACCGTCAGCGTCGCCTCTTCGACGTTGGCGATGGAACCGCCGCCCGCGCCGATGGTGACCATGTCCACCATCGGCAGCGGCAACGGCCATTCGCCGACCTTGCCATGCTGCGTCAGGCCGATCTTGCCGTCCTTGATGAGGCAGATATCGGCGCTGGTGCCGCCGATGTCGACGGTGATGAGATCGTGAATGCCGCAGGCCGCCGCGATCGCGCGAGCGCCAACGACGCCCGCGGCAGGTCCTGAAAGCGCAGTCAGCGCAGGCGCTTGCCGGATCGCCGCCGCACCGGCAACCCCGCCATTCGATTGCATCAAAAGAAGCGGGGCGGTGACTTTCTCAGCTTCGAGACGCTGTTCGAGGCGACCCACATAGGTGGTCACGCCGGGCATCACCGTGGCGTTCAGCACCGTGGTCAGCGTGCGCTCATATTCGCGCACCACCGGCAGCACGTCGGTCGAGATGGTGACCGCGATGCCGGGAAGTGCCTCGCGGAGAATTTCAGCTACGCGCCGCTCGTGGGCGGGATTGGCGAAGGCATGCAAGAGGCAGATGCCGACAGCTTCGATATCCATCTGCCGGATCGCCTCGGCTGCCCTGAAGACGCTTTCCTCGTCCAGCGGCGAAAGCACAGCCCCGCCGGCTGCCACACGCTCGTCGACCTCGACGATGCGGGATGCGGGCACCGGACGTGCCGGCTTGACCCAGGTGTAGAGATTGGCCTTGCGCGGAATGTCCTGCCGGCCGATTTCCAGCACGTGGCGAAAACCCCGCGTCGTCACCAGCGCAGCGCGCGCACCCTTGCCCTCCAGGATCATGTTGGTGGCGACGGTCGTGCCGTGCAGCACCTGTCCCAGCGCCGATGCCGGTGCGCCGGCATCGGCGAGCGCGAGCTTGATCCCGGCAAGGAACGCTTCGGAAGGATCGGAGGGCACACTCGGCGTCTTGGCGCGCCAGACCTGCCCGCTGGCACGGTCGAGCAGCGAGATGTCGGTGAAGGTCCCGCCGATATCGACGGCGATCGAGAGAGCGGAATCAAGCGAGGACATCGACATACTCCTGACGATGGAAACGGCGGACGGACGGCCGCGCGGCGCGCGCCCTGGCGGTGGCGGCTTCGTCGAGACGGTTTCCGGCGAGCACGACACCATAGAGGCGCTCGGCAGCTTCGCGGCTGACATAGCCGCCAAGTACGTCCTCAACGACGGCTTCCGGCGAACGGTCGAAGGGATGGCCATGGCCGCCACCTCCTCCGGTTTCGATCCGCAGGATATCGCCGCGCACGAGGCGGTTGCCGTCCGACAGCGGCGCCAGCAGGCGTTCGCGCTCGGTGCCGGGATTGACCACGGCGCGGCCGGTGCCGCCGGACATGCCGCCGTCGATGCCCCATGGCGGGTTCTTCACGCTGTCGATGCGCACGGCAAGGATCGCGTCCTCGGCCATGACTTCGTATTCGCGGATGATCCCGCAGCCGCCGCGGAAACGGCCGGCTCCACCGGAATCCTCGACAACGCCATAGTGCCTCAGGCGAACCGGATAACCGACTTCGAGGAACTCGACCGGATAGTTCTCCTGCGCCACGAAATAGACCGCGTCGATGCCGTCGGAATCCGGCCGCGCGCCATAGCCGACACCGATACCGTCGGCGAGCAGGAAGCGCTCGAGATCGCCAGCCTCGTTGCGGAAATTGCCGCGCATGATGCTGATGACATAGGCGGAATTGGCCGCCGGCGCGCCGCCGCCGGCAACATTGACCAGACCGTTCATGGCCGAGATGACGCGCATCGTGGTCAGGCCGCGCATGCCGAGCGGCGCGGGAAAACGCGGCGCCAGGAATGAGCCCTCGCGCAGGCGCACTTCATCGATGGCGTTGGGGCCGCCGGCATTGCAGACCTGCCCCGGGTCGCCGCCGAGATAATAAAGCCCCAACGCCATGCCGGGCACGCCCGGATTCATCAGATAGTTTACCGGTCCCGGCGCCTGGTCGTCGCTTTCCGTGGCGTCGAAAATGAAGCGATCCTCGCTATCTTCGCCCGCCTCGCGCGTCAGCGCGAAGCGCATCTTGAACGGGCCGTTGCCGTGACCGTCGCCGTCGATCGCGTCGGTGAAGCGGTGGGTGCCGTAGTCGAAGGTTTCGGCCAGCTTGGAGCGGACGAGACGGCGTGTGCGGGCTAGCAGTTGCGAGAAGGCGTCGGAGACGACTTCCGCGCTGAACCTGTCCAGGATTTCGCCGACACGCTTCACGCCGAGATCGACGCTTGCCATCAGCGCGCGCATGTCGCCATTGCTCTGCGCGGGAAAGCGCGAATTGCGATGGAAGATCGCGAGCGTCGCCTCATTGGTCTTGCCCTCGTCGACCAGCTTGGTGACGGGAATGATGATGCCTTCCTGGAAGATTTCGGTGGCGTCCGGGCTGATCGAACCCGGCCGGATGCCGCCGATGTCGGCAAAATGCGCCCAGCTCATGACGAAGGCGCAGCGCTTGCCGTCCTTGAAGACGGGCGCCAGCAGTACCTGGTCGTTGGAATGCGAAACCGCGCCGCGCGAGCCGTAGCAGTCATTGTACCAGTAGAGATCGCCAGGCTTCATCGTGTCGGCGGGAAAGCTTTCGAAGACCGGGCTCGTCATGTCGCCGAAGATCGGCACCATCGAGCCGACTGCCATCACACCGTTCTCGTCAAAGAGCGCGGTATAAAAATCCTTCTTCTCGCGGATGAACGCCGAAATGGCCGTGCGCTCCAGAAGCGCCTCCATCTCCGATTGCGCCGCAGCGATCGCGCCTCTGATGATTTCCAGCGAAACCGGATCGCAGAGCGGCTCTTCGGCGGCTCCCGAAGGAGGAGCGTTGGTGATGGATTGAAGCATGGATTCTCTCTTGAAAATACTCATTTGCGGTCTTGGGCTAGATGGTGACGACGACGTTGCCGATGCTGCCGCGCTCGACATGCTCATGCGCGCTGGCGATATCGGCGAGCGCGTAAGCTCCAGCGATGGCGACCGAAAGCCGGCCGGCTGCCGCCAATTCGGCCAACATGGTCTCGCCGGACCGGCGCGCCTCGGCCGGGATGCAGAAGCCCTGTATGAACCGCAGGTTCGCACCCTTGTTGGCGAAGGCGTAGTAGGGAAGAACCGGCTCGGGATCGCTGCTGGAAGAATAGGAGGCGATGGTGCCGTTGAGCTTCAGCATGGCGATGTCGCTCTTATGGTTGGCGCCGAAATCGACTTCGACGATGCGATCGACGCCGGTGCCACCAGTCAATTCCAGCACACGCGCAACGACATCCTCGGCCTTGCGGTCGATCGTAGCAAAAGCGCCGGCCGTACTCGCATGGGCAGCCGCCGCTGCGTTGCCGACCGTGCCGATGACACGCGCGCCGCCGGCGACGGCGAGTTGCACGGCGAAATGGCCGACAGCACCTGCCGCGCCATTGACCAGGATCGTCTGTTCCTCGACCGGACCGTCCGAGAAGATCGCCCGGTGCGCGGTCATCGCCGGCACACCCAGGCAAGCGCCCGCTTCAAAGGACAGCGCATCGTCAAGCCTGACGGCCTGTCCGGCGGGGATGGCGACCAGTTCGGCAGCCGTCCCAAAAGCGCGGCCGGCAGTGCCGTAGCCGCCTTGCGCATTGTAGAGCCATACGCGTTCACTGATGCGCGATCGGGCAACGCCTTCGCCGACCTCGACGATCTCGCCCGCACCATCGGTGTGAGGTACGACGAGCGGGTGCTCCATCATCATGCCGCGCCAGCCCGCCCGCCGCTTGACGTCGGCAGGATTGATACCGGAGGCGCGAACCCGCACCAGAACCTCACCGGCGGCGGGGTGTGGATAGGGTTGGTCACCGGTTGCGAGAACGTCTCGCGCGGGTCCGGTACGGGTATAGAAGGCGGCAAGCATTGTGTTCGTCCTTGGGCCTCAGGCTGAGCGCCCGTTCAAAAGAGATGGCAGGCGACCTTGCGCGTTCCTATCTGCCGCAATTGCGGCACCTCGCTGGCGCAGCGATCGAAGGCGCGCGGACAGCGATCGCGGAAGACGCAGCCGGACGGCGGATTGCGCGGGTCGGGCGCGCCCCGGCCGATCGGCAGCGGATCGTGGCTCTGGTCGGGATGCGGCACCGGCACGGCGGCAACGAGCGCCTTGGCGTAGGGGTGAAGCGGCTCATGCACGATGTCCTCGGTCGGGCCATCTTCCATGATGCGTCCGAGATACATGACGATGGTGCGCTCGCAGACATAGCGGACCAGCGCCAGATCGTGGCTGATATAGATAGCCGTCAGCCCGAGCCGGTCGCGCACGTCGCGGAAGACGTTGAGCACGCCGGCGCGCACCGACACATCGAGCATCGATACCGGTTCGTCGGCCACCACGAAATCCGGCTGGAGGATCAACGCGCGCGCCATGACGACGCGCTGCAACTGTCCGCCCGACAGCTGGTGCGGATAACGGTCGAGGAATTGCGCCGGCTGCGGCAGCCGCACCAGCTCCAGCGCCGCGATGATCCGCGCCTCACGTTCGCCGGCGGGAATGCCGGCATTCTCCAGCGGCTCGGCCAGCGTGGCGCGAATGGTGAAGCGCGGGTTCACCGCATCGAACGGGTTCTGGAAGATGAGCTGGGCCTTGGCCCGGTAGCACTTCAGCGCGGCTCCCCTGAGGCCCGAGATGGGCTCGCCGGCAAAAACGATCTCGCCGCCGGTCGCATCTTCCAGTTTCATCAGCAGCCGCCCTATCGAGCTCTTGCCGCAACCGGACTCGCCGAGCAGCCCGACGCTCTCGCCGCGGTGTATGTCGAAGGAAACGCCATCGACCGCCTTGACCACGGAGGAACGGCCGCGCAATGCCGACAGCGCACCGCCAACACGGTAGTGGAGCTCGGCGCTGCGCAGCGAAACCAGCGGTTCGTTCGAATATGTCACGGCGGACCTCATGCGTGTGCCAGCCATGTTTCGGTCCGGGCAGCGATTTCGCGCAGGACTGGTGCCTCACTGGCGCGATGGCAGGCGACGCGATGGTCCGGCACAATCTCCGCCAATGGCGGCGATTCTGTCGAGCATACCTCGATCGAAAACGGACAACGCGGTGCGAAACGGCAGCCGGGCGGCGGCTCGGCAAGATTTGGCGGCGCGCCGTCGATGGGGGTCAGCGTGCCCGAGGCAGCACCCGCCAGATCGGGGAAGGCGTTGCGCAGGCCCATCGTATAGGGATGGGCGGGCCGTGTGAGCACACCCGCCATCGGGCCGGCCTCGGCGACGCGCCCTGCATACATGACGACGGTGCGGTCGCAGATATAGGCGACGACGGAAATGTCGTGCGTGACCAGGATGACCGAGATGCCGAGCATCGTCTGCAATTCGCGCAGCTGGTCGAGGATCTGCCGCTGCACGATCACGTCGAGTGCTGTGACTGGCTCATCGGCAATCACCAGCTTGGGGTTGAGCGCCAGTGCCAGCGCTATCGCCACGCGCTGACGCATACCGCCGGAAAACTGATGCGGATAATCGCGCAGCCGCCCTTTTTCGATGCCGACCATTTCAAACAAGGACTCGCAGCGCATGCGCGCTTCGCGTGCACTCAGACCGCCGCGGCGGCGGAGCACTTCGTTGAGTTGGTATTCGACGGTGTAGACCGGATCGAGCGAGTTCATCGCACTTTGCGGGATGAAAGCGATATCGCGCCAGCGCAGAGCGTTCATCTGCCGCTCGGGGATGGCAGCGATATCTTTGCCGTCGAAAAGGATCTGGCCGCCGGTGATCCTCGCATTGTCGGCGATCACCCGCGTCAGGGCACGCGCCACGGTGGTCTTGCCGCAGCCGGATTCGCCCACAAGCCCGACGATGGAACCACGCGGAACGTCGAAGCTTGCGCCGTCGACGGCATCGATATGGCCGTTGCCGACCCTGTAGCTGACCTTGAGGTCGCGCACGGAAAGCAGGTTGGCAGTCATCGACCCAACTTCGGAAAAAGGAGGTTTTCATAACCCCGCGTGATGAAGAACCCGGCGGAGACGACGAGGATGATGCAGATGCCCGGCGGCACGAACCAGTAGTAGGCCTGCTTGGCGAGAGCCTGGCTGGCGAAGGCATCCTGCAGCATATAGCCCCAGCTTATCGACTGCGGATCGCCAAAGCCGAGAAAGGAGATCGACGCCTCGGTCAGGATCGCCCAGCCGATCGCGATCGATCCATAGAGGAAAGACAGCGGCAGGATGTTGGGTGCGATATGGCGCAGGATGATCTTGAGATCAGACGATCCGCACACACGCGCCGCATCAACATAGCCGCGCGAGCGCAGTGTCAGCACCTGGCTTCGGATCACGCGTCCCGTGTCGCGCCAGAGCACCAGCGCCATCGCCAGCACCACGTTCCAGATCGAGGGCTCCAGAAACGCCGCCAGCACAATGACGAACGGCAAAAAGGGAATGCCGAAGGCAATATCCGCCAGCCGCATCAGCACCGCATCGACCCAGCCGCCGAAATAACCCGAGACCAGCCCGACGACCGAGCCGATCAAAGCGACCATGAAAGCCGCCGTGATGCCGATGATGAGTGCCGAGCGCGTGCCATAGACGATCTGCGAGAAGATATCGCGGCCGAGGCTCGTCGTGCCGAGAATAAAGCCCTGCTCGCCGGGACGCAGGTCGGAGGCAAGCTCATATTCGGGCGTGTAGAGTATCTCCGTCGGGTCGTATGGTGCGATCGCGTCGGCAAAGATCGCGGTCAGGAGGAAGGTCGCGTAGACGGCCAGACCGAAGACGGCAAAGGGGTCGCTGAGCGGCAGCTTGAGACTGCGAAACATGCGGCCGACGAGGCCGGGTTTCTGAAGTGCGAGATCATGCATGGCTGATCCTCGGGTCAAGCAGGGCGTAAAGCATATCGGCGATGAGGTTCATCAAGATCACGACGACGGCGATCATCAGGAACGCACCCTGGGCGAGCGGGTAGTCTGAAGCCGAGACGGCATTGACCAGTTCACGGCCCAGCCCCGGCCAGGAAAAAATCGACTCTACAACGACATTGCCCTGCAGCTGATAGCCGACCGCAATCGCGAATGAGGTCATGACCGGCAAGAGCGCATTGCGCGCGGCATGGCGCACAACCACGGTCCAGTTGGACAGGCCCTTGATGCGTGCCATGGTGACGAAGTCCTCCTTCATCACATCGAGCATGTTGGAGCGCATCAGCAGCAGCGGAAGGCCCTGGCTGTATATCGCCAGCGTCAGCGCTGGCAGTGCAAGGTAGCTCAGGAAATCGCGCGAGGTGTAAAGCGCCCAGAGGCTGTCATAATCGGCGCCGGCCGGCCGCGTGCCGCCCGCCGGAAACCAACCGAGCCAGAAGGAAAAGACCGCGAGCAACACCATGCCCAGCCAGAATTCAGGCATGGCGCGCGTCATCAACACCAGCGGTATGGCCGCGTTTTCCACCGCGCTTCCGCGCCGCCAAGCAAGATAGGCTCCGGCAAGGATGCCAAACGCATAGGCAACGAAGAGCGACGAGAAAGTGAGAATGAGCGTGTTGGGCAGCAGCGCAAAAATGCGCTCGGCAACCGGCTCGCGGTAGCGAAAACTCTGGCCCAGCTCTCCCTGCAGGAGATTGCCGAGATAGATGAAATACTGTTCCCACAAAGGCTTATCCAGTCCGAACTGGGCCATCAGCGCCTGCTGCTGCTCGACGGTGAAAGTCGGGTCGATATAGGCCGCCATGGGGTTGCCCGGCATCAGGCGGAACATCAGGAAAAGTATCGTGACGACCGCCCACAGCACCAGGGCAAGCTGAAGCGTTCGGCTGGCCACCGCCTTCAGATGGGACATGAATTCATATTCCTTGACCTGACATGAAACGGGATGAACTGCATTCCATGTCAGGTTCTTCAAATGAGTCCGGGAAGGGCGGCGCGGCGCATATCCGGCGCGCCGCTCTGCAACCTATTTCGCCAGCGTTTCCTTGGTGTCGCCGGGATAGTGCAGCTTTCCGCCATCAAGCGTGTAGCCTGCTTCCTCGAGCATCCCGGCTGCAACATCGTGGCCGGTCTTAAGTTCGGCCAATGTCTTGGGATCGTACCAGAATTCGAGCGATGGCGAGATGACCGAGTTTGACGGCACGGCAAAGCCGCGATAGGCGGCATTGACGATCAGCCGGCGATCGACGGCAGCCGACAGGGCACGGCGGAACGCCACATCGTTGAACGGGGGACGGCGTTCGTTGAAGGCGACATAGCGGAAGCCCATCTCGACGGTCGACACGACCTCGAGGTCGCCATCCTGCTTGGCCGCATCAATCAGGACTTTAGGATCACCCGAGAACTCGCCGAGAAAGTTAAGTTCGCCAGAACGCAGCATGCCGAGGGCTGCCTCGACATTCGGCACGATGCGCAGGATCCAACGGTCGGCCTTGGGCGCATTGAAATGCTCCTTGTTGGCGCTGAGCACGATCTCCTCATTGGTCAGCCAACGTTCGAACTTGTACGGGCCGGAACCGATCGGCGTCTTTTCCTGATAGCTTTCGGCGTTCGCCTCCTTGGTCTTCAGGTCCTCGATGATCGGCTCCCAAACATGCTTGGGTATGAGGTTGACCTTGGCAAGGCTGGAGGTGACGAAGGATGCGGCCGGTTTCTTGAGCGTGAAGGTGATGACCTGCCCATCGATCGCGATGCTTTCGATGTTGCTGCCGAACGGCGCATACATCGGCGCCTCACCACTGACGATCGCCTCGAATGAGAATTTCACGTCCTCGGGCGTGACCGGCTTGCCGTCATGCCACTTCATGCCTTCGCGCAGCTTGACCGCGACGGTCTTGTCGCCCTTCCATTCGTAGCTTTCGGCTGCCCATGCCTTCGGCAGGCCATCCGGCCCGACGCGAATGAGCCGGTCATAGACCAGTTCGAACACCCAGCTGTCGACACCGCCGGAGATATAGAGCGGGTTGATGGCCTTAACATTGTCGCTCGAGTTGAGGACGATGTCCTTCTTTTCGCCCAGAGGTTCAAGCGCCATGAAGGTCCAGGTGTTGCGGATGCCGATGCCGCTCTGGTCGACGATGGACTCCGGCTTCCACACGGTCTTGTCGAAGGCAAAGGTCTGCTTGGGGTGGACCAGCATCATGTTGGGCTGGTCGCGGGCAAGCAGTTCCTGCGCCTCGAACACCATCGCCTTGCGCTTTTCCGGATCGATCTCACCGCGCTGCGCCTCGGCCACCGCATCATACTCCGGGTTCTGGTAGCCGATGAAGTTGTAGCCCTTCTCTGCCGTCGAGGAATGGAACAGGTTGTAGATGATCTCATCGGGATCAGAACGCTCCGGACGGCCAACCATCTGCCAGGCGGTCGAGTCCCAGTCCGCGCGCTGGTACCAGACGACATCCGACATCTGCTCCCACGGCATGACCCGGACGTTTACAGTGAGACCAAGCTTGCGCCATTCCTGGGCAATGAGCTGGATTGACTGGAATTCCTGCGGCTGGGATGCCTGCGGACGGCTTAATATTTCAATGGTTCGGATGGGATCACCGGCCATCGCCGGCGAAGCGGCGGCGGCAAGCGCCAGAAACGCAGTCGCCATGACCGCCCTACAGGTGGATTTCATGCTTATTCTCCTCTGGAGTGGTTTCTTGTTTTCTAGTTGGCGCCCGGCTCACGCCACGCGCATTGCCTCGAAAGACTGGCCAGCCAGCATTTTCGCAGGTGTGGGGAAAGCGGTTTTCGAATGGGAAAGCCCCATCGAAACCAGCATCTCAGCTTGTTTGAGCGCGGCCTTGCCGGCATTGACGGCAGGCGCCCCGACGGCTGCCGAAATCTCATCCGCAAGATCGAGAAAGGACATCGTCATGCAGCCGAAAAGAAAAGCGTCCGCGCGGTCCTGCTTCACGCACAGCTCAGCTACCGCGATGAGGCGTGCTTTCGTCTTCTCCGGATCCTTCATCAGCTCCAGCACGGGAATCCCGGTGGCGCGGACGGAGGCTAGCTTGTCACGGACGCCGGCCTTGTAGGCGAGCAGTTCCTGCCCGGCGATCAGACTGTCGAAAACGGTCAGGACGGAGAATTTGTGCCCAAGGCTCGCCGCGAGAAGGAGCGAGCTCTCGCACGGCCCAACGACGGGCATCGTCACGAGTTCGCGCGCCGCCTCAAGGCCCGGATCGCCGAAGCAACCGATGATGGCGGCGTCGAAGCCTTCCCGTTCGCACTTCATGATGAGGTCGATGGTTGCCGGAACGCAGAGCGCTTCCTCGTAGGCCGACTCGATCGATGCAGGTCCGTTTGGCACATCGACGACAGAGACCTCGGTTCCAGTGAAAGCCCAGGAGTTCAGCAGCGCCTCGCGCCTTCGCATCTCCTTGAGGCCCATCGGACCTTTCGACATCGGACCAGGAACCACATAAGCGATGCGCATTGACGACCCCTCATTGTTTTATTAGATGAAACACTGTTTCCGTTTCTAAATTGAGTAAATCACAAATCTGCAATATTGCAACAGCCGAACAGACAACGATAATCAACCAGGAGGATCGCCATCGATGAATGACACCAGTACCAACGACTACAAGATCGCGGCAGTCGACCGGGCGCTGCTCGTTCTGGAAGCGCTGGCCGACAAGCCGGGCCAGGGGGTCACCTCCTTGTCGAAGTCGCTGGGATTGACCAAATCGATCGTTTTTCGCCTCCTGCAGACGCTGGAAGACCGCGGCTTCGTCTTTCGTGACCCCGAACATGCCGTCTATTCTCTCGGCTATCGCATAGGTGTTCTCGGCGAGCGGGTAGGCCGCGATGGCAGCCTGCTCTTTGCCGCACGCCCGGTTATGGACACGCTGCGGGACCGCACATCCGAGAACGTCAACCTGGTCGTGCGCGAGGGGCTGCGCTCGCTTGTCCTGGCCACACGCGCCGGCCATCATTCGATAAGGCTCTTCGCCCAGGCCGGTCGGAACGGGCCTCTGCATGCCGGGGGCGGATCGCTCTGCCTGCTCGCCTATTGTGACGAATCCGTTATCAACGCGGTGCTTGCCAATCCGCTCGAAGCCTTCACACCCTATACGATCACCGACCCCGAAAAACTGCTCCAGACCCTGAACCGCATTCGCGCCAATGGCCACAACATTGCAACGAACGATCTCGACGACGGTGCCTTTTCGGTGGCAGCACCAATCGTCGGCGCGAATGGCGAAGTGATCGCGGCGATCTCAGTGGCCGGCGCGATGGTGCGCTTTGATGAGGAACGACGCGGGACCTATATCCGGGCGGCCATGGATGCAGCCGCTGAAATATCTTCCAAGCTGTCGCTGCATCGCACTGAAACAGCGGCACTGCCCGCCGCTTCCTGAAGGCAGCATCGAAGCTACCCCTCGCCTTCATTTTCGGCTGAAAAATCCGCGCAATCGATGGGTCACGGCTCTGCCGTACCCAGCGGCGTCGCGCACCTGCGAGCACGATCTCTGATCATGCCTCCAGAGCCTTGACGGCTGCCTCTGCTGCTTCGATGCGATGGCGGCTTGCGAGGCGCAATCTCCTCTGTTAGCTTTCAATTTCGTTATGAAACAGTGTTTCATTCAGGAAAACACAATGGGAGCCAGCCGATGAACAAACTCGAAACCGAAATTCTCGCAGCCGTCTCGCTCGACGAGCCCTGGGCTCTCGTCGAAAGCTTCTCGACCTTCAAGCGCGAACACCCGACTGATGTGAACCGCGGCATGGACGAGGTGGTGTCGCGTCTCAGGAAGCACGGCGTCGAAGTTACGGTTCACGAGCCGAGCCTTTATCTCAGCCTGCCCGGACTGGCCCGCGTCGAAGCGGGCGGCAAGACGTTCCGCGCCAAGCCGCCGGCATACAGCCTCGATGCCCGCAACGGCCTAGAGGGCCAGATCGTCTATGTCGGCGCGCGTCACAACGCGATGATCACCGACATGTTCGAGCAGAAGGTGGAGTCGACCCAGGAGCTGGCCGACCTCGTTCGCGGCAAGATCGTGATGTCCGAAGGCTTCGCCAGCCCCGGCCTGATCTCGCAATATGAAGAACTCGGCGCCATCGGCGTCATCGGCATCAATCCCGGCATCGACGTTCACTGGGGCATCTGCACCACGGTCTGGGGCACGCCCGATCTGGACGATCTGCCACGCAAGCCCAATATCCCGGCGGTGGCCGTCAACAAGCCCACAGGCGAAGCGCTGATCGAGATCGCCAATGCCGGCGGCAAGGTCACGATCTTCACCGAGATGGAAGAAGGCTGGTTCACCTCCAAGCTGCCGGAAGTCTTCATCAAGGGCACGGAAGAGCCAGAAAAATACGTCTTCCTGCACGGGCATCTGGACAGCTGGGATGTCGGCGTCGGCGACAACGCGACAGGTGACGCGACGATGCTGGAGATCGCGCGCGTGCTCTGGGAAAACCGCGGCAGCCTGAAGCGCTCCGTGCGCATCTGCTGGTGGCCGGGCCACTCGACGGGCCGCTATGCCGGCTCGACCTGGTTCTCGGACGCCTTTGCGCTCGATCTGGAAGAAAACGCGGTCTCGCAGGTCAATTGCGACAGCCCCGGCTGCCGCTGGGCAAGCGAGTTCATCAATCTGTGCCGGATGAGCGAAACCGAGGATTTCCTCGCCGACGTCATTCAGGAAGTGGCTGGCAAGGTTATCGAAGGCGAACGCCCGCACCGCGCCGGTGACTATTCCTTCAACAACATCGGCATCTCGAGCTACCTGATGCTGTCGTCGACCATGCCGGACGTCCTGCGCGAAGAGAAGGGCTACTACACAGTCGGCGGTTGCGGCGGCAACATCGCCTGGCACACGGAGAACGACATCCTCGAAATCGCCGACAAGGATATTCTTCTGCGCGATATCAAGGTCTATCTTCTGGCCGTGCTGCGCAACGCCAACGCGGAGTATCTGCCCTTCGACTGGCGGGCGACAGCGCGTGAATTCGCAGCCACCGTTGCCGGGTATCAGGCCAAGGCCGGCGACCGGTTCGACCTGTCGGCGTCCCGCAAGGCTGTTGCCGAACTGTCCGAGGCACTCGAAGCCTTCTACGCCCGCGTCGCAGACAAGAGCATCGAACCGAAAGCGGCCAATACCGTCATTCAGGACCTTGCGCGCATCCTCGTGCCGATCAACTTCACGCGTGTAAACCGCTTCCGCCACGACCCGGCACTGACGATCCCGCCGCTGCCTTCCATCGCAGCCGCTGCCGATCTCGACAGCCATGACGAGGTGACGCTCGGCTTCGCCAAGACCCAGCTGGTGCGCGGCCAGAACCGCCTGATATCGGCCTTGCGACAGGCACGCCGCCACATCGAACTCGTGGCAGGTTGATATGCCAGTGGCCCGCCCGAATTGCCGGGCGGGCCACTGATCTCTTCAGAATGATTTCTATCTATCGCCCTTTAAAAACGGGCGACTGCTTAGCCCGAAACGACGAGACGCCTGTTCGATAATCTTCAGTCTGGCCCGCCTCGCCTTGAAGCTGCGCTTCCAGATCGAGCTGCTGGTCAAATGTTTGAACCGCCGACTGCAGGAAGGCCTTCTTCATCAACGCGAAGCTGCGGGTCGGCTGGCTGGCCAGATGCGCGCTGAGTTTTCGTGCTTCCACATGCAGAAGATCGTCATCGACCGCTTTCCAGATCATGCCCCATTCGGCGGCAAGCTCGGCATAGATCGGCTCGGCCAGGAAAGCCAGCGCCCGCGCCCGCGCGTCGCCAATCAGTCGCGGCAAGGTCCAGGTTCCGCCCGAATCGGGAACAAGGCCGATCTTCGAGAACGACTGAATGAAGCGAGCAGACCGCGCAGCGATAACGATATCGCAGGCAAGCGCGATGTTCGCTCCAGCTCCGGCGGCCACGCCGTTAACTGCCGCCAGCACCGGCTTTTCAAGCTCCCGGATTATCCGCACCAGCGGATTGTAGTTTTTCTTGAGACTTTCGGAGAGATCGGGCGCGACGCCTTCCTCGAAGACACGCTCGGAAAGATCCTGCCCTGCCGAGAAGGCGCGCCCTGCCCCGGTCAGCATGACCGCGCGGCATTCCGGATCCTCGCCTGCCTTCGTCAGTGCAGCAAGCAGTCGCCGATGCATCTCGCCATTGAACGAATTGAGCTTGTCTGGCCGATTGAGCGTAATGACGACAACGCCCGCGTCCTGCTCAACCAGAATCGGATCCCGTTCTGTCGTTGCCATCACCGCTCCTCATTTCCGGCGAACGCCAAGATGACAATCAGTCCTGCCGCTCGACATGGGCGCGTATGGCGTTGCTGTCCGCGTCGAGCCAGCCGTGTTTTGCGGCGGCGGCCACCATCTCGTCAAATCGGGTACGCCATTGCTCATTCGCCATGGTGCCGGCCAGCGCCGGAACCATGCCCATCCCAACCAAGGCATTGTCGTCATCGACAAAGGTCAAGCCGTCGATGTAGGGCCGCGTTGTGCCGAAAGCGCCTTTCAGCAGAACCTTGAACTTGCGGAAATCTTCCGCTTCCGTCAGGCGCAATCCGCCCCCACTGGAATATTCGACGATCATTCAGCTGCCCCCTGAAGTTCCTCTTCCGCGATTTCGCTAGCGTCTCCGGCATTGCCGAAAGACGTCCAGCCACCGTCGACATAGAGGATCGAGCCATTGATGTAGGACGCTTCGTCCGAGGCCAGGAAATAGGCGGCCTCGGCGATATCTTCCGGCCGGCCCATATCGCCGAGAGGAATGCGCCGGCGGATTGCTTTCGTGTCGATCTTGCCGGCGGCTTCGAGTGCCGCAACCCCGGGCGTGCGAATATAGCCCGGCGCGATCGTCGCGGTGCGAATGCCGGCAGGGCCAAGCTCGGCTGCCATGCACCGTGTCAGTATGTCGATTGCCGCCTTCGACGCGCCATAGGCGTGGCGTGGCGCAAAGGGCAGGAAGGTGTTGATCGAACCGAGATTGAGGATGACGCCGCCGGCATCTCCCATCAGCCGCACCGCCTCGCGCGCGCACAAAAAGGCGCCCGTGACGTTCACATCCAGCACCTTTTCGAGATCAGCCGACATCTGGTCGAGGGCAGGCAGAAAGCCATCGGCAATTGCGGCATTGTTGACCAGTATGTCGAGCCTGCCGAACCGCTGCTTTATTGTAGCGAACAGGTCCAGAACCGCCTCTTCGGAGGCGATGTCGAGAGCATGGGAAAGATGCTTCGGCCCAAGAGAACGAGCAACACGTGCTGCACCTTCGGCATCCTTGTCGGCAATGACAATGGTGTCGCCCGAGACCGCGAACCTTCGCGCCAATGCCTCGCCTATGCCCTTGGCACCGCCCGTCACCAGCACGACGCGCTCACGCCGTTCAACCGCGGGCTTCGCAAGTTCGGTCTCGGGCGTGCCGCTGACGGGAGGATGCGCGTCGCCAGGCTGATTGAAGGATAGCCAGCCGCCGTCGACCGACAGGATCGAGCCGGTCACATAGCGCGCAGCCGGTGATGCAAGAAAACGAGCGGCGGAAGCAATCTCGTCCGGGCGCGCCATGCGCCCCATCGGCACGCGGCGACGAACGAGATCCAGGTTGGTCTTGCCGGTTCGCTCCAGTTCAGCAACCATCGGCGTGCGCACATAGCCCGGCGCCACCGCTGAGACCCGGATGCCGCGCCCGGCCCATTCGCAGGCCAGCGACCGTGTCACCGAAATCAGGCCCGCCTTGGAGGCTGCATAGGCGTTGCGCTTGGGATTGCCGAGCACGCCGGCAAGCGAAGCTATGTTGACGATAACCCCACCGCCGGTCATACGCCTTGCGGCCTCTCGCGCCAGCACGAAGGGTCCGAGAAGATTGATGCGCAGCGCCTTGCGGAATGATGTCACATCGGTGTCCACAGTCGCGGCCATGGTCGGCCCGAGTGCTGCATTGTTGACCAATGCGTCTATTCTGCCGAAGCGGGCTTCGATCTCCGCGAAAAGCGCGATGATCTCCGCTTCCGACGAGACGTCGCAGTGAAAGCCGGCATGCCTTGCATCAAGCGCGTTTGCGAGATCGGCTACATTCGTTCCAGCAAGATCGACCGCCGCGATCGTGTCGCCGTCACGGTGAAATGCGTCGAGCAGCGCCTTGCCGATACCGCCGGCAGCACCTGTGATGACTACGACGCGCCCTGAATTCTCCATCGATTTACTCCTTCCGGAAATCTGCTTGGCCTTGGCTTCAGGACGTCAAGTGAGCCGGCTCAACCAACTGTTGCGAGGCGGCGGAACGAACCGTCACGGTAGAGAAGTGCATCCTGGTCCAACGACGTTACCGCCAGCACGCGGCCGATATAAATATGGTGCGTACCGGACAGGATACGGTCCTCCACGCGGCAATCGAAGCTCGCAACGGCACCGTCGAGTACCGGCGCGCCGGTAATCATGCTCAACCATTTTCCCTCGCGAAAGCGCTCTTCCGAGCCCAGCTTTGAAGTCGAGAACAGCCGGGCAATGCCATGCTGCTCCTCGGTAAGGAAATTGATGGCAAAGCTGCCGCTGTCGGCAATGATCTTTTCAGCTGTGGCGCTGCGGTTGACACAAACCAACATCGTCGGCGGCTCGGCCGACACAGAACAGACGGCGGTCGCCGTCAGGCCGTTGCGCAGCTTGCCCGAACGCGCCGTGATAACCGCAACAGACGAGACGACCTGCCGCATGACGGTCTTGAATTCCGCATCGCTGACAATCCCGTTCTCTCTCATGTCGGCCACCTCCGCGGATGCCTCAATCGTGTGGGGCATGGCGCTGGACATCCGTGACTGCGAAAGTTCCGGCGCGTGAGCGTTGTGAGCGGCCATGATTTTCGGTCTCCATATCGGCGCTGTCGTTTTGTGCACCGGTTGTGGAGATCATTGTGATGCAACGCTTTCCTCGTTCAACCCCTTCACTTGTGTGAAGGAGAGTTTCACATTCATGAAGCATTGGAACGACCGAGAAGCTCGTAGATCGGGTCGGCGGGGAACTTCGCACCGACAGGCTGCCGGACTCCGAAACGGGCCTCCTCGGAGCCTTCCGGCACCGGCTGCTCTTCGACCCAATCATAGGCGACGACACGTTGCTTGACGCGCCACTCCCCATCACGCTTCTCGAACAGATCGGCGTAACGGCCAGCAAGCAGGAACTGGCGTGTGACGCCATCTCGCCCCGCACCACGCTGAAGTGCATTGAAGTAAGTCTCCACCACGGCGGATGCTTCGTCCTTGAACTCGATCAGGATGTTACTGACCTGATGGATGTTGCGCGGATTGGTCTTGAAGGCTTCCAGCACCCATTGGAAGAAGCCCTCCACAGGCCCCGAATAGGCGCCGTGCCGATCGGTCGCATCCGGCCAGTAGGAACTGCGCAGCGACGCCTCGTCGGCACGATCGATGCCGCGGCAATAGCGATAGATACAGTCGCGGATGGCCTCGCGGTCGAGGAGTTCGGTCAGCCTTTTGTCTTCGTTCGCCATCGTCTTTCCCTAATCTTTCCGCAACACCAGAAGCGCATCGAGCAGCGCCACGCCCTTGCCTTCCGGCAGCACCAGTACCGGATTGAGATCGATGCTTTCAATCATGTCGGCATTCGCCGCTGCGAAACGCGACAGCGTGGAAAGCATCTCGGCCAGCGCATCAATATCGGCGGGCGGCGCACCGCGCACGCCTTCCAGCATGGCAAAACCGCGGATCTCTCGGATCATGCGGTGTGCCTCGGTCCTGTCGAACGGCGCGACGCGGAAGGTAACGTCCTTCAGCACTTCGACGAAGACACCGCCGAGCCCGAACATCACCATAGGGCCGAAGACGGGATCGCGGACAACGCCGGCAATGGTCTCGACGCCGCCGGTGATCATCGGTGACACGATCAATCCTTCGATCAATGCGTCCGGGCGTTTTTCACGAACCCGGTCGAGAATCGTCCGGGCCGCGTGCCGTGCCTCGTCCTCATCCTTCACGCCGACGATGACGCCGCCAATCTCTGTCTTGTGGGCGATGTCGGGCGAGGAAATTTTCAGCACAACCGGAAAACCGATCGTAGCGGCGGCGGCACCGGCATCCTCATCCGGCCGTACCAGCGCCTCCCTGGGAAAGGCGATGCCCGCCTTCGCCAACACCGACTTTGCGCCATATTCGCTAAAGGTATCACCATCCAGCGAAAGGCGCGGTGCCTCTTCAAGGGTTTCGGTTGCACGCTTCACCGCATCGAAGCTTTTGCGGAAATGGGCCAGCGCACCGAGCGCGTTGACCAGCGCGGAACCATCCTCGAAGACCAGAAACCCTTTTTCCTCGTAGGAGCGGACGATCTCGGACGACGCCGACATGGTGAGCGAGAGGATGCGGCCTCCCTGCCCGGCCGTTGCGCCCTCCAGGGCCTGGCGCAGGGAAACGGCGAAGGTCGGGCTAGCCGGTCCGCTGCCGAAAATACCGGCGAACATGTCGTAGCCGCCCTTTTCCAGCATGGCGCGGATATAGCTCGTCATCAGCGGCAGGTCGGTCAGCGCCTGCGCGGTCGCATCGACCGGATTGCGCGGCGAGGCATAAGGCAGCATCGCCTTCAGCTCTTCCTGCGCCGCATCGGGCATGGGCGAGACGTCAAGCCCTGCAAGTGCGGCATCGTCCGCCATCTGGATGCCGAAGCCGCCGGAAAGCGTGAAGATGCCGAGCCTGTCTCCAGCCGGATAGATGCCGCGCGAACAGGCGTAAGCCACGTCAAGCTGCTCGGCCGTCGTGCGCGCACGATAGACGCCATATTGGCGGAAGACGGCATCGAAGACGGCATCGGAGCCGGCAAGGGCAGCCGTATGCGAACTCACCGCATGCGCGCCGACCTCAGAGCGACCGACCTTCATGAAGACGATCGCCTTTTCCTTCGCCCGCGCGGTGTCCAGCGCTTCGAGGAAGACGTCGCGGTTGCGAATGCCCTCGGCATAGGCGATCACGACATTGGTATCGGGTTGGCCGACCACCCATTGCAGCGCTTCGGCAACGTCGATGTCGCACTCATTGCCGGTGGTGATCCAGTGGCTAATGCCAAGACCGCGCTGGCGCGCAAGATGAGCGATGTGGGAGCCATAGGCGCCGCTCTGCGAGATGATGGCAACCGGGCCCGGCTTGACGAATTCGGTGTCGAGGATCGCAGAGAACGTACCGTAATAGCCGGTAGCCGCATTGAACACGCCAAGACAATTTGGACCGAGCACGCGCATGCCGCTTTCGCGCGCGATGCCGGCAATCTCGTCCTGCATGGCGCGGCCTTCATCGCCGGTTTCGGCAAAGCCCGCCGAAAAGATGATTGCCGCCTTCACGTGACGCTCGGCGCATTCTCTGAGCGCCTGGATTGTGCCACTGGACGGAACGGCAAGGATCGCCACATCCGGCGTTTCCGGCAGAACTCCGACGGAGGCGTAGGACTTGAAACCCTGCACCGTCTCACGGTTGGGGTTGACCGGATAGACCGCGCCCTTGAACCCTGCTTCGCGCAGATAGCGCAACGGTCGCCCGCCGATGCGCGCGACGTTTTCGGAGGCGCCGATGAGCGCGATGGAGCGCGGCGCAAGAAGCGGGGAAAGAGAGCTGTTACGATGAAGCATCATTGTACTTTCGTGTCCGGTCGAGCAGCGGCTTCGCCGAAGCGCGCTTCGGGAAGACCCGAAACGCCAAGGCCTTCGATGGCGAAAAGATATCCCCCGTCCGGATGGCGCGAGATGGCACGGCCGGAACCGGAATCCTTGATCGATGTCACATAGAGCGTCGACATGTCGGCACCTCCGAACGCCACGGATGAAGGCATGTCGGTCGGCGCATCGATCAAGCGGTCAAGCTCGCCTTGCGGCGTGAAACGGGCGATCTTGCCGACCTGTACGAGCGCCACCCACAGGCAGCCGTCGGCATCGACTGTGGCGCCGTCCGGGCCGGAATTGTAGGGTTCGGTATCAACGAGGATACGCGCCTCGCTGACGGCGTCATCGCCGGCGTCGTAGCGATAGGCGCGGATGGCGCGATCCAGGCTGTCGGCGAAATACATCGTTTCGCCGTCTGGGCTAAAGCAGAGCGTGTTTGAAATGCGGATGCCATTGGCAAGAATGGCATTGGAGCCATCGGCCCCGACACGGAAAAGCTGCCCCAGCGGGTCGGCATGAACGCCCATGCTGCCGCATAGAAATCGGCCTTGACGATCTGTCTTGCCGTCATTGAAGCGGATACGCGGATCGGCCGGTTCCGGCTTGAATACCGGCACCACTTCACCGGTGGTCAGGTCGAGCAAATAGATGCCGTCAGTGAGCCCCGCGACCAATGTGTCCCCTTTGCCCAACGCAATGGAGCCCACCATGGATGGGAGGGTCCATTCGTCAAAGGCGCCTGTCGACGGATCGTAGCTGCGGACAAGCCGCGAAACACCGTCCACCCAATAGAGGCGCTGGCGCTGCCAATCCCAGACCGGGCTTTCGCCAAGCTGATCGGGCCTTGTCGATATTCGGCTCACACGCAGCGACATCGATTGTCCTTGAGGGCGGCTTTAGGTTGGCGTGACGCCAAGTGGTGCGGCGGAATGGATATCTCCGCCGCATCCTTGGGATGGGTTACTGCGACTTCAGGAGATCACAGGAGCTTTCCGAAACCGGCCGCCACGCATCTTCGGCGGCAACGGTCTCGGTGATCTCATAGTAGTCATAAGGATATTTCGACTCGTCCGGCGACTTGATGCGGACGGCATAGAGCGGCCGCATTACCTGCCCGTCGGCCCGGATCTTCACATCCTTCATCTCGAAATCATTGACCGGGATTTCCTTCATCTTGGCCATCACGGCGACGCCCTCGTCGGTGCCTGCCGCTGCAATCGCCTTGAGGTAGTGGTTGACCGCACTGTAGGTTGCAGCCTGCGCCTCATTGGGGATGCGGTCGTTGTAGACTGCCTGAAAACGCTTGGCGAAACCGCGGGTCTCGTCAGTACGATCCCAGTAGAATGGTGTCGTCAGCCGCACGTTCTGCAGGATCTGCAATCCGATGCCGTGGGTCTGGTTGATGAACAGGCCGAGCGGCGCAAGCTTCTGGCCGCCTTCCGACAGGCCGAACTCCTGCGCCTGCTTCATGGCATTGGCAAAGTCGGCACCCGAGTTGGCGAAAGCGACGACCTTCGCGCCGCTCGCCTGCGCCTGCAACAGATAGGACGAGAAGTCGGTCGAGTTCAGCGGATGCAGGACAGAGCCGAGAACCTTGCCGCCGCCCTGCTCGATGAACTTCGTCGTATCAGCCTGCCAGGCTTTGCCGAAGGTGTAATCGACGGTCAGGAAATACCAGGTGTCGAGGCCTTGCCCGAGAAGCGACTTCACAGTCGCCTTGGGAAGCGCATAAGTATCCTGGACCCATTGCGTTGCCATTGGTGAGCAGGCGCTGTCGGTCAAAGCCGATGCGGCGGTAGCGACGAGCATATAGGGTTTCTTGCGTTCCTTCATGATGTCCTGGATGGCGAGCGCGATGGACGAGGCAGAGCCGCCAAAGATGGCGTCGACACCCTCTTCATCGACCCATTTAAGTGCCGCAGCGACACCGACATCGGGCTTGTTCTGGTCGTCGGCAACGACGATCTCGATCTTCTTGCCGTTGACCGTACCGCCGGCATCCTCGATCGCCAGGCGCGCGGCAGCCACGGCACCCGGACCGGCATTGTCGGCATACGGCCCCGACTGGTCGTTCATGATGCCGATTTTGATGACGTCGCCGGAAATGCCGTCCGCATGCGCTGTCACTGCGGCGAACATCGTCGTTGCCGCAAGAAACGCTGCATAGGCTGTACGCTTTGTCGATATGACCATGTCTATTCTCCTCCCATTTTTAGCTCCGATGATCCTCCGCGGACCCTCTTCACGGAGCCATTCCTCCCGAATGGCATTCGCGCCGGCTGCAGTTACGAAAATGCGTAGGTGATGCCTCCATCGACGAAGAGCATGTCGCCGGTGACGAAGCTGGACTCCTCGCTGGCGAGGAACACGGCGGCGTTGGCTATGTCCTTGGGCTGGCCGAGCCGGCCGATCGGGACGCGGGCACGCCGACGCTCCCAGGCTTCTTCGCTAACGACCAAATTAGCGCCATCCGTTGGCGTCGGGCCAGGCGCGATGGCGTTGACGCGAATGTTGCGCGGCCCGAATTCCGCAGCCCCCGACCGGGTGACGCCGAGCACGCCGGCCTTGACGCCGCTGTACATGATGCCGTGGTTCATCGCGAGGACCGCGGAGGGCGAAGCAATGTTGACGATCGCACCACCCCCGGCCTCGGTCATGCCGTCTAGCACGGCCTGATAACCCCAGATCACGCCCTTGAAACCGACGTCAATCATGCGGCCGATCATCTCTTCCGTCTGATCTTGAAGAGGGCCGTAGCGATTCCACATCGCATTGTTAACAAGGATCGTCACCGGGCCGAAATGATCCCGCAGTTTGGCGACTGCATCGAAAACCTCGGCGCGCTTGGCGGCATTGCCGACGAGGCCGACGGCTCGTCCGCCGGTCTCGTTGATGGCATTTGCGGCCTCTTCGGCGATTTCCGCCTTCAGGTCGAATATGCCGACAGATGCGCCCTCCCGGGCAAAAGCCTCGGAGATGGCGCGGCCAATGCCGCGCCCTCCACCGGTCACGAGCGCGACGCGCCCTTCAAGTCTTCGCATTGTAATCCTCCCGACAACAATCGCTCAGCCGACCTTCGCCGCCTTGGCGAAGGTGGCACGCGACGCCATGGGGATGGCACCGCCACGGGTCGGGTCGGCGTAGACGCCGCCGGCCGTCGCGTAGTCCTTGCCGGCGCGACGCTCCAGCACGATGCCGATCGATTCGACGTTGGGGATCTCTTCTTCGGTGAGTTCGGCCATGCGCGGCTTGCGGGCAAGGGCTGCCTCGACGAAGGGAGCCAGTTCCTCTTCCTTCTTCTTGACGCGCTCGTCCTCGCGCTCCTTCAACTCAGGCATCACTTCGCTGGCGAAAAGCTCCATCGCCTCGCAGATATGCTCGTGCTTGTTCATGCCGGATTGCTGAATGAATATCATCTGGTCGACACCGACGTCCGCGTAGGTTTTCAGATGCTCGCGCACGCTTTTCGGCGTGCCGATGCTGCCGGAACCCGGCGTCTCCTTCATGTCATCCTTGATCGTCTGGAACCGCCTCCAGAGATCGGTGCGACCCGGACGATGCTCGCCGTAAACGGCGTAGTGGGCGATCGAATAGCCAAAGAAACGGAACCCATCGAGGCCGCGTCGCACTGCTTCGTCATGGTTTTCATGAACCATCATGCCGTTCAGCGTGGCGAAATTGGCGTTCACCGTATGGCCGATCGGCACGCATTCGTCGGACTTGATGATGGCGTAATATTCGTCGCGCCATGCCTTGGCCTGCGAGGCTTCGACGAAGCCGAACACCAGCGCGCCGACGCCATTGCGGGCGGCACGCAGGATGCTCTCGCGGCGCGAGCAGGCCATCCAGATCGGTGGATGCAGCTTCTGAACCGGCTTCGGCACGATGTTGCGGACCGGCATGGAGAAGAACTGCCCCTCGTAACCGGGATAGGGGTTCATCGTCATCATGTTGGCCGTCTGCTCGACGCCTTCGCGCCACATCGCGGTCTTCTGTTCGGGCTCGATGCCAAAGCCGTGCATCTCGATCAGCGAACCGGATTCGCCCGTGCCCCATTCGAGGCGGCCACCCGACAGGATATCGAGCGTCGCCAGACGCTCGGCGACCCGTGCGGGATGATTGTAGTTCGGCGAGGACAGACAAATGCCGTGGCCAATGCGTATGTTCTTGGTCCGCTGCGTCACCGCGCCGAGGAAAACCTCCGGCGCCGATGAGTGCGAGTATTCCTCGAGGAAATGGTGCTCGACTTCCCACATATGGTCAAAGCCGAGACGGTCGGCCAGTTCGATCTGATCGAGCGCATCGTTGAACAACTTCTGCTCGCTGCCCTCTTTCCAGGGACGCGGCAACTGATGTTCGTAAAAGACTCCAAGCTTCATGAATTTCCTCCTGCAACGCCGGTAGCCGACTAAAGCTCCGCGTCTTCTTTGCCGTGCTTGAGAACCACATCGGCCTTGACTGGAGGCACCATGTCATGCGCAGTTGGAGCGCGCCAAATACATTTCGTACGTGCTGTACAGTTTCACATCCGTGAATAATGGCGATGCTCTGGGAGGAGCTTAGATGCAGTTGTCACAGGTCAAGTCGGCGACGCGCGCCGTCGAAATTCTTGAATTTTTCAAAAGGGTTAGGCAGCCGCGTGCGATGTCCGAGATTGCGCTGTCGCTAGGCTATCCGCAGTCAAGCACGACCGTTCTTCTCAAGACACTGATCGCACTCGGCTACCTGAATTTCGACCGCCGCGAACGGCTCTACTTTCCGACACCGAAAGTGACTTCCCTAGGCGACTGGATCCCCCGCGCACTGTTCGGCACGAGCCGCATTCTGGAGACCATGCACGATGTTCATGCCGCGACCGGCGAGACGGTTTCGATCGGCACCAAGAACGACGTCTATCTGCAATATGTCCAGATCATCCAGTCGGTCCACGCACTGCGTTTTCATGTCGACGAGGGCACGCTGCGTCCCCTCACCCAATCGGCGCTCGGCTGGCTTCTGATGTCGACCATGCCCGACGACAAGATCGACAACATTGTCCGGCGCGCCAATATCGCGACCGAAAAGAACTCGGAACGCGTCAAGATTCCCGAAATGATGGAACACATCCGCCAGATCCGCGGCAAAGGTTATTGTTCGGCCGAGGGCGTTCCCTTCCTGGGCGGTGGAACCATCTGCATTCTGTTGCCCGTCACTATTCAGAACCAACCGGTTGTGCTGGGACTTGGAGGTGCCGCCGAGCGCATCCGCCAAAACCATGATCGCTACCTAACCGTCCTCCAGCGAGCCGTGAAAGCGGTGAAACCTGATAATCCATTCGACCAGCCGATCGACATCGAGTTCTGAGATAAAGCTTGTCGCCCAAAAGTGCGTAGCGGTTTTGGGATAACGACATGCGGTAGAACAAGACTAAAGCTGCCGCACGGCGTGACAGCTTTAGTCGGTTTCGCCCTCATCCTGCCGGCTGAGGGCGAACTTCTAGCGCGACTGCTCGACTACCGGCTTTGCGGTGACCAGTGCTGCCGACGGTTTTTTCCCGCGCCGCGCAAGATATTTCATGAGAGCGCCAATCTCGCCGACAAAGCCACGCCTGAAGAAGACGATGACTACCAGCAGGATGACGCCCTGTCCGATCAATGCCCATTCGCCAAACCCGGCCAGATGATCGTTCATCAGGATGATGATTGCAGCGCCGAACATCGGACCTGTGAGTGTTCCCAACCCGCCGAGCAGCGTCATGAGAATGACCTCGCCGGAAACCGGCCACGACAGGTCGGTCAAGGTCGCGAACTGGAAAACCGTCGCCTTCATCGCCCCGGCGAGACCAGCCATGGTGGCCGACAGGGTGAAGGCGACGAGCTTGAATTTTTCCGGATCGAAGCCGAGCGATTCCACACGCGCCTCGTTGTCGCGGATAGCCTTCAGTACCTCGCCGAAGGGCGAGTGCACGATCCTGTAGAAGGCAAAGACCGCGACTGCTGAAAGTGCCAGGATAACATAGTAGAAGCTGAAGCTGTCGCGCACTTCGACGAGTCCGAAAAGCGGATTGCGCGGAATGCCCTGCATGCCGTTTTCGCCGCCGGTGAACTCCATCTGCAGCAGGACGAAATAGACGAGCTGCGAGAAGGCGAGCGTGATCATCGCAAACTGGATGCCCTGCCGGCGGATCGAAAGCTGGCCGATGACCAGACCGAGCAGGCCGGCTGCCAGCGCGCCACACAGTATGGCGACCTCCACCGAGATACTGGTTGTCTTGAGTATCTGCCCGGTGATGTAGGCCGCCCCGCCGAAGAACATGGCATGACCGAAACAGAGCAGCCCCGTATAACCAAGGAGCAGGTTGAACGAACAGGCGAAGATGACGAAACAAAGGATCGTCATCAAAAGAACCGGATAGACGAAGAATGGTGCAGCGATCGCAAGCGCCGCCGCAACAAGAATGATGATCAGCTTCGGGTTCATCGCGCGCCCTCACTGCGGCCGGAGAAGATGCCTGAGGGCCGCATGAACAGCGCGACGATCATGAACAGAAAGATCACCACGCTGGCAGCCTCGGGATAGAGAACCTTGGTCAGCCCTTCGACGATGCCCAGCATGTAGCCGGTGGCCATGGCGCCGACGATCGAGCCCATGCCGCCGATGACGACGACGGCGAAGACGACGATCATCACATTCGATCCCATCGAAGGCGACACCTGGTAGATCGGCGCAGCAAGTACGCCGCTAAGTGCCGCAAGGCCAACGCCGAAGCCGTAGGTCAGCGTCACCATCTTGGGGACGTTGATGCCGAAAGCCTCGACGATGTTCGGGTTTTCGTTGGCCGCCCGCAGATAGGCGCCGAGCTTGGTGTGTTCGATCAGCAACCAGGTTCCGATGCAGGTGACGAGTGAGAACACCACCACCCAAACGCGGTAGTAAGGCAGGAACATGAAACCGAGATTCATGCCGCCAGGCATGGGATTGTCATAGGGAATACCTGTAGAGCCATAGCGCTGGCGTATCAGGCCTTCAACGATCAGCGATACGGCATAGGTGGCAAGCAGGCCGTAGAGATGATCGAGGTTCTGCAACCTCCTGAGCAGCAGCCGTTCCATCAGCATGCCGAGAAGCGCCACTGCGATCGGCGCGATGACCAGCGCGCCCCAATAGGGCACGCCGAGAAAGGTCAGCAGCAGCCAGGCGACGAAGGCACCAAGCATGTATTGCGCGCCATGGGCGAAGTTCACGACATTCATCAGCCCGAAGATGATCGCCAGGCCCATGCTGAGCATGGCGTAGAAGGAACCGTTGATGAGCCCGAGCAGTATCTGGCCAAAGAGAAGCTGCGATGTGATGTTCTCGAACATAATGCCTCACACGCCCAGATAGGATTGAACACGGTCCATGCCGCTTTCGAGATCGGCGGCGGTCAGCACGTCGGCCACCTTGCCGTTCTCGACGACGACGTGACGATCCGCGACTTTTTTGGCGAAGCGCAGATTCTGTTCGACAAGCACGATGGTGAAACCCTGCTGCTTGAGACGCAGGATGAGTTCGCCGATCTCTTTCACGACCACTGGCGCCAGCCCCTCGCTCGGTTCGTCGAGCAGCAGCAGGCGCGAGCCCGTGCGAAGGATGCGCGCGATCGCAAGCATCTGCTGCTCGCCGCCGGAAAGTTTCGTGCCCTGGCTTGCCGCTCGCGCCTGGAGATTGGGGAACGCCTTGAAGAGCCCTTCGTTCGACATACCGCCCGATCGCAGCACCGGCGGCAGCAGAAGGTTCTCGCGCACCGAGAGCGAGGCGAAGATAGCCCTCTCCTCCGGACAATAGGCGATGCCCTTGCGCGCGATTTCATAGGTTCGCTTGCCGATTAATTCCTCTGCGCCAAGCCGAATGGACCCGGTGCGCTTGCGCACCACGCCCATGATGGAGCGCAGCGTGGTGGTCTTGCCGGCGCCGTTGCGGCCGATCAAGGTCAGTACCTCGCCCTCACGGACATCGAACGACATGCCGTGCAGAACGCGGGACTCGGCATACCAGGCACTGAGGTTCTCGATGGACAGCATCGCCGACGCCAGCCGGCTGTCTTCCGCCGCGACGACACGACTATTCATCGATGCCTCCCATATAGGCCGAGATCACCGCCGGATTGCCCGACACCTCGGCGTAAGAGCCCTCGGCGAGAGTCTGGCCGTGCTGCAACACGGTGATGCGATCGCAAAGGTTGGAGACGACCGAGAGATTATGCTCGACCAACAGCACCGTGCGCCCCACGGCTGCGGCTTTGATCAGCCTGGTGATAGGCTCGATGTCCTCATGGCCCATGCCGGCCGTCGGCTCGTCCAGCAGCAACACGATCGGTTCGAGCGCCAGCGTGGTGGCGATCTCCAGCGCGCGCTTCTTGCCGTAGGAAAGTTCCGCAGCAGCGACGTTGCGGCTGTCGGCCAATCCGACCTGTTCGAGCAGTTCTTGAGCACGTTTGTTCAACGGCGCAACGGCGGTGAGCGACCGCCAGAAGTGATAGGCCGCACCAAAGCGCGACTGCAACGCGACACGCACATTTTCCAGCGCGGTCAGGTTCGGAAAAGTCGCCGAAATCTGAAAGGACCGCACCAGCCCGCGCCGCGCCACCTGCGAGGAACGCAGCGCAGAAATGTCATCGCCATCGAACAGGATGCGCCCGCTGCTCGGCGACAGCGTCTTGGTCAGAAGATTGAAGCACGTCGTCTTGCCTGCGCCGTTCGGCCCGATCAGCGCGTGGATGGAGCCCCGCCGCACCGACAGGTTCACATCCTTCACCGCGGCAAAACCGGCAAAGAACTTCGTCAACCCCTCGGCAACCAGGACGTTGTCCGACTGCTCAAAGTTTGCAACGTCGGGCGCTCTTATCGCCTCGGCGTGTATGGACATCCAACTCCTCCCCTTCGGACGCAACCCCTCACTCCCGGTGATTGCGTCTTGCGACCTTTGCCCTTGTCAGCCCGGCAATTCCAGCACCGCTTTCGCCAGAATATTCTTCTGGATCTCGTTCGATCCGCCGAAGATGGCCGGCGCGCGCGAATCCAGGAACAGGTTCATGGCATCGACCTGACCGTTTCCGGCATCGAGATCGTCGGCGAAACGCGCTTCCTCTCCCGCCACCAGAAGCATCTCCTCGGTGATGCGCTGATAGAGCTCCGTGGTGAAGATCTTCAGCATGGAGACGTCAGCCCCAAGTTCGCCGCCGGAACGCAGCACCTTGGCGAAGCGCTCGAAGCTCGAACCGAGATCGTAGAGGTCCAACCGAAGCTTCGCATAGCGCGAGACGAATGCCGGATCGTCGAAGGCGCCGCGCGCTTCCGCCAGCCGCTCCAGCCGGCCCAGCGCATATTCCGGGCGTGTCGGCGCGCCGAGAAAGATGCGCTCGTGGCCGAGCACCGATTTGGCGACCGTCCAGCCTTCATTGACCTTGCCGACAAGGTTCTTCGCCGGCACTCGAACATTGTCGAAAAACACTTCGCAGAAATCCGCCTCGCCGCGCAGATTGGTTATCGGCCGCACGCGCACGCCGGGCGACGTCAGGTCGGCCAGCAGAACGGTGATGCCCCTCTGCGGCTTGGCTTCCTTGTCGGTACGCACCAGGACGAAAATCCAGTTGGCGCAATGGGCAAGCGTCGTCCAGATTTTCTGACCGTTGATGACGAATTCGTCGCCGTCGAGCACGGCTTGCGTCCGCAGGCTTGCCAGATCCGAGCCTGCGTTTGGTTCCGAATAGCCCTGGCACCAGACATGCTCGCCCGAGAGGATGCGCGGCAGGTAATGCGCCTTCTGCTCCTGCGTGCCGTATTGAATGAGCAGCGGGCCGACGAGACCGATGCCGTGATCCGGAATGCGCGGACAGCCGAGCCGACCCCATTCCTCGACATAGATCATGTGCTTGGCCGGGCTGAGCCCCATGCCGCCATGCTCCTGCGGCCATGTCGGCGCCAGCCAGCCCTTGGCCGCCAGCGCGTGATACCACTCTGCCACCTCGTCGAAGAGCGGACGCTGCTTGCGCATGTAGCGCAGATGCGGCGGGCAGTTCTCGTCGACCCAGCTGCGGAAGACTTTTCGGAATTCCTCGTCGGGTAGCTCGTTCCAGTCAGCCGCCATCACAGGCTATCCTTGAAGACCGGCTCGCGCTTTTCGAGGAAGGCGCGCATGGCTTCCTTGGAATCTTCGTGCTGGGTCATCTCGACAGTCAGGTTCTGCTCGAAACGATAGCCGTCCTTCAGGCTCATCGTCTCGACAGTGTTGATGGCGCGCTTGGCGAGCCTGAGTGCCGCCGGGCTCTTCCTGGCGATCTCATTGGCGATCTTCATCGCCTCGTCCATCAGCTGCTCGAGTGGCACGCAGGCCTCGATGATGCCGCGCCGATAAAGTTCAGCCGCCGGCACGCGGTAGCCGGAAAGCACCATGCGCCGCGTAAGCGAATGCGGGATGAGCCGCATCGTGTGGCGCACGCCGCCCATCAGGCCGATATCGATTTCCGGCAGGCCGAAGACGGCGTTGTCGGAAGCAAGAATGATATCCGAGCAGATAGCGAGCCCCATGCCGGCGCCAAGCGCGGGTCCGTTGACCGCAGCAATCACCGGCTTGTTCGATTCCATAATGCAGAAGCCGACTTCGCGGGTACGGCGCAGATGCCGATAGGTGTCGCCGGGAACAGCCCCAACCTTGCCGCGCGACTTGATGTCGGCCCCGGCCGAAAAGATCTTACCGCGGCCGGTGAGCACGATGACACGGACGGTCGGCGTTTCATTCAGTTCATCAAAGACCGAGATGAATTCCTCGACGAACTCCCGCGACTGGGCATTCACCGGCGGCGCGTCCATCGTCACGATGGCGACGTGATCCTTGATTTCGGTCTTGATCAGATTGTTTTCCATGTATTCCTCCCAGTCGCTCAGGCTGCGCGCTCGAGCTCGACGAATTGCAGCCGCAGCGCTTCGGACTGGCCAAGCGTGGCATTGAGATTGATGGCGCGCTTCAGGTAGAGGCCGATGTCGCACTCGTCGGTGAAGCCCATCGCGCCATGAAGATGCAGAGTCCGGCGGCAGATCGAAACGGCGGCGTCGCCGGCCCGCGCCTTGGCTGCAAGCACGGCGAGCCGCGCGGCTCGAACATCGCCGGCATCGAGTGTTTCCACCGCGTTGACGACGGCAGCGCAGGCAAATTCCGCATCAGACCACATGTCGACCAGCCGGTGCTGGATCGCCTGGAAACTGGCGATCGGCTTGCCGAACTGCACGCGGTCCTTGGTGTAGCCGATGGTGATTTCCAGCGCGCGCGAGGCGATGCCCGCAAGTTCGGCTGCCAGTGCAAGGCGCGCGTGAAGGATGGGAGATTCGAGCAATGCATCGGCACTTTCGGCGCGTGCAAGCACCAGGCTTTCCGGCACCTCGCATCCAGCAAAAGTCAGGCTCGCAATCATCGCGCCGTCGATACCCGGCCGCTCGTTAATGGTCACGCCGGCGCTTGCCGCCGGCACGCTGAGCAACAGACAGCCTTCGGAACAATCCGCCACGACCAGAAAATCCGTCGCCGAACGCGCGGCATCGACGAAATGCTTTTCGCCGGTCAGCGCAAAACCGCCCGCTGTCGCCGTGGCGACAACCGGCCTCGCATGGCTTGATTTCGATGGGTTCTGCCATGCAGGCACTGCGATGACGCTGCTGTCGGCAATGCCGGCGCAAAGCCGTGTGCGCTCTTCGGATACGGAAACATTGGCGAGGAGAGCGCCTGAGAACACCGCCGCCATAGCTACGGGTTCGGCAATCAGCGCCCGGCCGAGCGCTTCGCTGAGCACAGCCTGCTCGCGCATGCCGAGCCCTGCCCCACCGAGACCCTCGGGCAATAGCAACCCGGTCCAGCCGGCCTCGGCCATCGCCTTCCACGCTTGCTTGTCGAGATCGCCAGCACTTGCCCGCTTGTCACGGAGCGACTTGGTGCCGGAATGCTGTGCAGTGAAACCTGCAGCACTTTCGCGCAGCATCGCCAGCATGCCGTCCGGATCGTCAAACATTGCCTGCGGCATCATTCCTCCCTTGATGCAGAGCCGTGACGCTAGGCGATCCCGCCAAGGCACACAATCTCTGCATAACCGTGCTGTTGATATTCACAGATGTGAAGTCTGCTTCACGCTGGCAGCGCGTGATCCCTGAACTGCTCGCGCAGTTTCGTCTTCTGCAGCTTGCCGGTGGCGGTATGCGGCAGTTCCTCGACAAAGGTCACATCGTCCGGCAGCCACCATTTGGCGACCCGCGTGGACAGGAAGTCCAGCAGCTCCTGCCGCGACGGATCGGTGCCCGGCTTCTTCACCACGATCAGCAGCGGCCGCTCCTGCCATTTGGGGTGCGGCAGGCCAATGACCGCCGCTTCCTGAACGGAGGGATGCGCGACCGCGACATTTTCGAGATCGATCGAGCTGATCCACTCGCCGCCCGATTTGATGACATCTTTGGAGCGGTCGGTGATCTGGATGTAACCGTCGGCGTCGATCATCGCCACATCGCCTGTCGCGAACCAGCCATCCGCATCGAGAACATCGCCGCCTTCGCCCCTGAAGTAGCCGGAACTGACCCACGGTCCGCGCACCATCAGGTCGCCGGCGATAGATCCGTCATGGGGCAGCGATTTTCCATCCTCGCCGGCGATCCTGAGTTCGACACCATAGATCGCCCTGCCCTGCTTGGCCTGGATCGTCACCTGCTCGTCAAGCGGCAGGTTGCGATGCTTGGGCAGGAGATTACCGATGGAGCCAAGCGGGCTTGTCTCGCTCATGCCCCAAGCATGGATGACGAAAGCACCGAATTTTTCGTGGAATTTTTCGATGATGGCGCGTGGTGCCGCCGACCCGCCGACGACCACGCGCTCCAGCTTGATCTGCGAAAGATCGAGATCAGGATTCTCGTCAATATGCTTGAAGAAGCCCAGCCAGACCGTCGGTACGCCGAGTGAAAAATTGCACTCTTCGCGCACGGCAAGCTCATAGATGCTTTTGCCATCGAGCCATGGCCCCGGCAGCACCAGCTTGGCGCCGCACATCGCCGCCGCATAGGGAATGCCCCACGCATTCACATGGAACAACGGCACCACCAATAGCACGCTGTCTGCACTCGAAAGCTTCAGCCCGTCACTGGAACAGGCCGTGAAGGAGTGCAGCACCGTGGAACGATGGCTATAGAGGACGCCTTTCGGATTACCGGTGGTGCCGGATGTATAGCACAGCGACGAAGCAGTTCTTTCGTCGAACAGCGGCCATTCGAAATCTTCATCTTCCGCTTCGACCAACGTCTCGTAGCAAAGGCAATCGCCAACATTGCCCGGCACATGCGCTGCGTCGGTCATGGCCACGAATTTTTCGACGCTCGCCAGCTTTGGCTGCAACTTCGCCACCAGATCGGCGAATGTGATGTCGAAGAACAGCACGCTGCCTTCGGCGTGATTGACGATGTAGTCGATCTGCTCGGGGAAAAGCCTGGGGTTCACCGTATGCAGCACGGCGCCGAGACCGGAGACGGCGAAGTAAAGCTCCATATGGCGATGCGTGTTCCACGCCAGCGTCGCGACGCGGTCGCCCGGCTTCACGCCAAGCCGCACCAGCGCCTTGGCAAGCTTGGCAGCGCGCGACCTGATACCGGCATAGTTGGTGCGGTGTTCCGGCCCCTCGCAGGTCTTGCTGACGATTTCGACACCTGCGTGATAGCGCGCCGCATGCTCGACAAGGGTCGAGATCAGCAGTGGGCGGTCCTGCATCAAACCGAGCATAGGCATCTCCTCCAGCGCAACCGCGCTTGCCCGGTCTCCTCCGGCAGCGGTGCTCTGTAGAGTTCTCGACCGCCGGGCCTCCTGTCAAACAAAACGCAATTGCGAAGGGAAGTTTCACATCCATGAAACTGGCAGGCATTACCTAAGCTCTTGAAAGCTTCCCACGACCCTCAGAGGAGCGATGATGGTTCGGCAATCCTCACGATCGATTTGCCGGTGTTCTCTCCACCGAGCAGACCCAGAAATGCCGGAACGATATTGTCGAAACCTTCGGACAGATGTTCGCGGCTGACGACCAGGCCTTCATCTAGCCATTTCGTCATTTCGCCTTCGAAGTCGGGGAAGTTGGGTGCGATGTCATAGACGATGAACCCGCGGATCGTTATCCGGCGAACCAGTATCCAGCGCATCAGTTCGGCCAATGCGCGAGGGTCTCCAGCCTTCTGGCCGTCATATTGCGAGATCAGCCCGCACAGTGGCACGCGCGCGAAGTTGTTGACCAGCGGCAGGACTGCTTCCGTCACCGGCCCGCCGACATTGTCGAAATAGATATCGACGCCTTTCGGGCACGCATCCTTCAGCGCGCTTGCAAAATCCGGCGCGCGATAATTCACGCAGGCGTCGAATTTCAGCTCTTCGGTCACGAAGCGGCACTTTTCCTGCGAACCAGCGATACCGACCACGCGGCAACCTTTTACCTTTCCGATCTGGCCGACAAGCCCGCCGACCGCACCGGCGGCGGCAGACACGACCAGCGTCTCGCCCGGCTTCGGCTTGCCGATTTGCAGCAGGCCGGCATAGGCGGTCTCTCCGGTCATGCCGAGCGGTCCGAGATAGGCGGTCGGGTGAGGTGTGCGAAGCGGGATCAGCTTGGCCGCCTTCGCCGGCACGGCGGCGAAATCCTGCCAGCCGCCGGAAACCGCAACCAGATCGCCTTTTGAGAACCCGTGTGCGCGGGCCTCAATCACCTCGGCCACGCTTCGGCCCGGGATCGTCTCGCCGATCTGCAGAGGCGGCGTATAGCTCTCTCGATCATGCATCTTCAGCCGCAGATAAGGATCCACCGAGAGCCATAGATTGCGGCACAGGATTTCGCCCGCTTCGGGCACGGGCATCGGCGCTTCGCGCATGATGAATGTCTCGGCCGCCGGTCGTCCTTCCGGCCTCGCCGCAAAGGCGATTTGTCGGTTCGCTATCAATGCATCCTCCCGCTAAGCGACATAAACGCAATCTGCAGTCGCCATCTTCGGACAATTTGATCGAGCTGCAGAGAACGGTCAAAGCGATAAGCTGTCGTCGGCCCTGTTTCACGCTTGTGAAACTCTTCGGAACCTCTGGGCATGATCTTCGGCAATTCACATCCGTGAAACTGATGCTGCCTCCCTTCAGGAGGATTGCGGGGTGGCCTCGTTCACCCATTATGCCGAACTCTGAAAGTTGCCGAAAAAGGGCCGGGAAACGCATCATGAGCCAATTGTTCGGCGAGGGCAGAATTGGCGGTCTTCAGGTTGAAAACCGCATCGTCGTCTCACCGATGTGCCAATACAGTGCCGTCGAAGGCACGGCGCAACCGTGGCATCTGATCCACATCGGCAATCTCATGATGTCGGGGGCAGGCCTGGTCATCATGGAGGCGACAGCAGTCGAGGATATCGGCCGCGGCACGCTCGGCTGCCTGGGAATCTGCAGCGACGAGAACGAGAGGGCCCTGGCAGAACTCGTCGTGACGGCAAAGAAACTGTCGACCGCCAAGCTGGGCCTTCAGCTAACCCATGCCGGCCGCAAGGCGGCAACAAGAACGATCCCGGATCGCTGGCGCGGCGAACCGCTTCCGCTGGACGAAGGCGCCTGGAAGCCGGTTGCCCCATCGGCCATCTGCTTTGACAAGCACTGGCAAGTGCCCGAAGAACTCGATGAAGAGGGAATCCTGCGCATCATCGACGCCTTTGCCTGCTCCGCGCAACGCGCCGATCGCGCCGGCTTCGATCTTATCGAGATCCACGGCGCACATGGATATCTGATCCACAACTTCCTTTCGCCACTCTCCAACAGACGTTCCGACAAATGGGGCGGCTCGCTTGAAAACCGCATGCGCTTTGCGCTGGAAATCGTCGGCGCTGTGCGCAGCGTCTGGCCAAAGGAGAAGGCATTCGGCTTCCGCGTCAACAGCACCGACTGGCATCCCGAGGGCTTCAGTCTCGATGATGCAGTCATCTTTGCGCAAGCGCTGGAGCAGGCCGGTCTGGACTATGTCGTCATGTCTGCCGGCAATATCGCACCCGGCATATCCATCCCTCCCGCGACGCCCGGCCATCAGGTACCGTTCGCCACTTCGATCAAGGAGAATACCGGCCTGACAGCAATGGCTGTCGGCATGATCGGGCGCTTTGAACAGGCCGAAGCCATCATCGCCAATGACGAGGCCGATTTTGTCGCCCTGGCCCGGCCGATGCTGGACAATCCGCGATGGGGCATCCATGCCGCCGCCGCACTCGGCGCCGACATAGCCTATCCGCCGCAATATATGCGCGCACGGCCCAACAACTGGCTTGGTTTCACCTATGTCCATCCGGAAGCCAAGCCGCCGGCATCCACGTTACAACTCGACCGGCCACCCAGTGTCGCATGGGACAGGCCGAGGGACGCTTAGATAGGCGATTGAAATCTGACGGGCACGCCATATGGCGCGCCCGTCGACAAGATTTTGAGTTTTCGATGCCTCAAACAAACAGGAAATCGCTGAGCGAAAGCGTAGAGACGTGCGTGGTGTCGCTGGCTAGGGTCACGATAAGCTCGGCGTCATAATTGTTGCCCGTCCCGTCGCGATCAAACCAGAGCCGCCCATTGTCCGTTTCGAACAGGAACTGCGGACCGGTTCCCGAAGCCTGCGGATCGGCACCTACCACGAACCCGGGATTGCCGCTGGCAGCCATCCCGAAGTCCGAGCGGTCAATGACGAGCTTGTCCTGGCCGCGCGTAAAATCGACGATCTGGTCACCTGTTCCGAAACCATCGGTGTGGAAGACAAACTGATCCTTGCCGGCGCCGCCCTGAAGCAGGTCACCGCCCGCTCCACCTTCCAGAACATCGTCGCCCGCACCGCCGAAAAGGAAATCGTCGCTGTCGCCGCCGAAGAACTTCTCATTGGCGGACGTCCCGCGAATGTCGTCGTCCAGCGCGCTGCCATAGACGATCTCAATTCCCGTGACCGTCAGGCCTTTGGCCATGCCGGCATTGTTGGCGTTGTTGGCCAGATCCAGGATGACCGACTTCTCCGACGAGAAACCGAACTTCAGCGTGTCCGAACCCGAGCCGCCGTCAAAGACGTCGACACCGTTGCCGTTGGTGCGGATAAGGATGTCATTGCCCGCATCGCCGTAGAGCTTGTCGTTGCCCGCGCCATCCTCGAGGCTGTCGTTACCGGCTCCACCGCGCAGCGTATCATTGCCATTGTTGCCCACGAGCACGTCGTTGAGTGCGCTGGCCGTAACCGTGTCATTGCCGCTGGTTCCGTAGAATTCGAGGCTTTCAGCGGCCGTGAACTTGGTTACCGAATTGACCGCGACGGTCCCGTTCGAGAAGGTGAAGCTTACACCGGTGGCCTGATTGGAAAGATCGACGTAAACGCGGTCGCTGCCCGTGCCACCGTCGGCGAAATCGCCATGGTTGATGCGCAGCTTGTCGTCTCCGGCGCCGCCGTAAAGCTTGTCTGCCCCCGTGTCGAACTGAGTGTTGTAGGTCGCATGGAGTACGTCGTTTCCGTCACCGCCCTCGAGCCGGTCGGCACCTGATCCGCCATATAGACTGTCGTTACCGGCAAGTCCTTTCAGCGTATCGTTGCCCGCCCCACCATGGAACGTGTCATTGAGCGCTCCGCCGGTGAGATTGTCGGCACCTGAGCCGGACCACATCTGGACCGCCTCTATGTTCTTCAACGTCACGTCGCCGTTTGTCAGCGTCGCATTGGGCGAAAGGACGAAGGTCAGGTTTTTGGTCGCTTGCGATCGGCTGACCGAAGCGATGTCCGTACCCGTACCACCATCGACAGTGAACTTTCCAGCGGTGCTGCCGCCGGCATAGTTGATCCTGACGGCATCATTGCCCGTGCCCAACAGGATCGTGTTAGCGCCGGTGCCTGCGCTTATGTCGATCGAGACACTGTCGTTGCCGTTGCCGGTATTGATAGAGTTGGCGCCACCGCTGTCATAGACCACATCGTTGCCGTCCCCACCGTTGATGGTATCGTTGCCGGCACCGCCATCAAGGGTATCATTGCCAGCACCGCCGATCAGCTTGTCGTTGCCGCCATAGCCATAGAATTTGACCGAAAGGGCAGATCCGGCAGTCAGGGTGTCGCTGCCCGATCCGGCGTGGATCGTGTAGTGCTCGGCATCCGTGACGACGGTGCCATCGCTGAGTTTTCCTGTGTTCCCGGTGATCGAGAAGGTCAACGCGCCTGCAACGTCCTTGCGGAGGATCGTGACCGAATCGATGCCCGCGCCGGCGCGGACGGTGTCCTTGCCCCCATTGCCCACTGAGATCGTGTCGTTACCGTCGCCACCGCTTACAGTGTCGATGCCGGTGCCGGCGTCGAGAGTGTCGTTGCCTTTGCCGCCCGAGAGCGTGTCGTTGCCGCCCCAACTCGTCATCGTGTCGTTGCCGTCCCAGCCTGTCCACCTGTCGGCGCTGGTGGAACCCGCGCCACTGTCCAGCTGGTAGGATTCGATGCCAATGAAGGTGGACCCGTCCGAGAGCGTGTTGGTGACGGTAGGGGCCTTGGCGGTGAAGGCGCCGGCCAGCTTGTTGATCACCAGCACGTCCGCGCCGGTGCCGCCATCGATCGTATCCTTGCCCTCGCCGATCACGATACTGATGATGTCGTTTCCAGCACCAGCCTTGATGGTGTCGATGCCTGCATTGCCGGCGAGGATGTCATTGCCGTTGCCGCCATCGATTGTATCGTTTCCAGCGTCGCCCTGTATGATGTCGTTGCCTTCTCCGCTGGTCAGAGCGTCGTTGCCGTCGCCACCCATCAGGAGATCGTCACCATAATCGCCGTAGATCTTATCGTTGCCGGCGTCGCCCATGAGTATGTCGCCGCCGTAACCGCCCTTGAGCGTGTCCTGACCTAGACCGCCCATGATGTAGTCAACACCATTGCCGCCATCGACGATATCGTCGCCCTCACCGCCGGTGAGGAAGTCGTTGCCGATGCCGCCATTGAGGGTATCGTTGCCGGCGCCACCATCGAGGGTGTCGTTCCAGCGACCACCGGTGAGAGTGTCGCCGAAATCGCTGCCCGTTATCTGGTATTGCTCGACATTGACGACGCTGATGCCTCCCAACAAGGTCGACTGCGCGATCGGATCTTTCGCAGTGAAGGTGACCCCCGCTGCCTGGCTTGCGTAGTTGATCATCAACGTATCGAAGCCGAGACCGCCATTGACTATGTCACCGTTGCCATTCGCCAGGTCGAAGACCATGATCCTGTCATCACCGGTACCGGCATTGATCCTGTCGGCTCCCGCGCCACCATCGATCATGTCGCTGCCGGAATTGCCGTTGAGCACGTCGGCGCCGTCATCCCCGGAGATGTAATCGTCCTGGAACCCGCCCGACACTGTGTCATTTCCCGAGGACGCCAGAATGGTGTCATCGCTCAAGCCGCCGGTGATAACATCCGCATCGCCGGTCCCGAATAGTGTATCGGCCGCATCTGTTCCTGGTATATTTGCCATCGTCAGTTACCTCCTTGATGACGCAGAAGTGCGTAGCCGCCTCGCATATGCGAGGCAGTCTGGTTCAACTCGTTTTCGTGCCAGCTAAACCGCCGTCCTGATCTGGACGCGGTTGCGGCCCCCTCGATCAAAGGACACCCAGCCCTGCCGCAGCCTGGAACATCCCTCGAAAGGCTGAATGGCTCTTAGCCCTCAGCCTGATAATTTCTTTCGGCTTGCACCGCGCCATTCGGTGCCTATGGCGCCACATGACCCGATTGAAAGCCATCACGAAATCACATCGTAGCTTTCGCGATATTTCGTATTTCTTCGATTCTCCGCCTGAATCCGCAACAGGAATGCCATTTAGTGACTGATACGAAGCTTGTGAAATTCAATAATCGTATGGTTTCCATCCACGGAACAAATACAGTTCTCTCAACGCAAATACAGTTCGCCCTGCACAAATACAGTGCGTCGACAGACCCTTCCTCCGCGGTTCAGCCTTGCGAACCAATTAGCCAAGCATCTCGTAAGCTTCCGACGAAGGACGGGTTTGTCTTCTGGCCTACTCAAATACCACTGGGATTGTCGCGCAATTGCCACAATTGTTCGTAGCTTCGATAAACGACTGCCCTTCAGGCAGTTTGCATTAGGGCGGGCGCCAATGCAGCAGTGATCCTGTTACTTCTTCTTCTGCGCATCATTTCTTTCGCTGTTTTGGCAGTTTTTTCCTTCACCATTCGAGGAAAAACGATCATTTGTCTTGAGGGGGCACGTGAATGAACTTCAATGGATTCGACCTGAATCTGCTCAGGGTTTTCGACGCGCTGATGCGCGAACGCAGCGTCACGCGCGCTGGCGACCAGATCGGATTGAGCCAGCCGGCTGTGAGCGCCGCACTCAAGCGGCTGCGCGAGATTCTGGACGATCAGCTCTTCATTCGCCGCGGCAATGACATGATACCCACCCCCCGCGCGCTGGAACTCGGTTCATCCGTTCGCGAGGCGCTGGGCACGATCGAGTTCGCCTTGCGCAAGCGAAAGCAGTTCGATCCGGCGACCATCCAGCGGCGGTTCACGCTTCTCGGCTCGGACGTATTCTCCTTGATGATGATGCCCGCGCTTTCCAGCCGCTTCGCGGATGAAGCGCCGGGCGTTTCGCTCCAGCTTGTCGACAATGCCTGGGGCGGCATCGAGCGGCTGCTTCAGGAAGATGCGGTCGACATTGCGATCGATGCCGAATTCGAGGCTCCAGACTGGACATCCAGTGCACACTTGCTGCACGCGCCCTACGTCGTCGTGGCCTCATCTCACCATCCGCGGATTGCAGGTGCTGGGATCGCGCCGCGCGAAATGCTCCCCCTCGATCTGTTTTGCCAGCTTCATCATGCGGTGAGATCGCTCGACGGCAAGGTGAAATGCATAGTGGACCCCGCACTCGCCAAGGTCGGGCGCAGGCGGCATGTGGCGCTTGTTTTGCCGCATACGCTAGGGGTTGCGCTGGCGACCGCCCGTTCGCACCACGTGGCCACGGTCCCGCTCCAGTTCGCGGAGCTGGTGGCTGCCAACCTCGGATTGCAGATCTATGAATCGCCTGTGCCGCTTCCGGCAAGCGACATCAAGATGTTCTGGCACGCCCGACACGACGGCGACACCGGCCACCAATGGTTGCGCCAGCAAATCGTGCAGGTTCGTGACGAATTTGAACAAAAAATGCGCCATAGATTCGATACCGTCAGACAGCGGCGCATTGCCTGATTCAGATCGTGGCCCAGCCCGAAACTTCTGTCACGCTGCTACTTCGGAAGGGGCTTCAATCCATCATTGTTATCGGGAACGGTCGAAGGGGCATCGTCCTTCGCCAGGATGCCGGCGACTTGCGCGAAATTCAGAAAATCGTTTCGGGCTTGTTCAGCCGTCGCCTCATCGACCTTGGCTGCGAAGCACGAGCTCATGGCGGTCTGGTAGACCGGGCCAAGCCGCCCGGTCTCCCAATTCTGAAGAAATGTCAGGGCATCGTCGACATCGTAGATTTCCGAAACATGCGCGGTGGGGTCGGCCTTGATCCGTACCGGAACTGTGAACTGCAGCTTATCCATCTGCATTCTCCCTTGGTCCGACTAGTGTTTCACTGCCGGCTCCAGGAATATCTGCTCCGGCGTACGGCCCATTTCAAGAAGATCGAGCTGGCGATTGTCGACATCGTAATATTCCCCGTCGACCAGGACGCGCGTCGTCACCTGTCCGCCAGCGAACTTCTTGGCGACAATAACAACTTTATGGCGATCAAGGACACGCTTGACGGCGTGTCGGGACGCCAGATGCCTGCCAGTATCAAACCGCTGCTTCGGCATGGTCTCAGCCCGGATGTTATCCTTGTGCGATGTAAACGCAGAACACGAGAGGAGGTTGCCTGCGACTACAAAAAACGAGCACTGCGCAGAGCGCCCGCTTGTTCGATAAATGTGCAGGGCCGTCGCCCAAATGATCGAGCAGCGTCAGTTCAACCCGAACGATTGTTCGCCGGAGAATTCCATGCGCTCAGTCGGCGGAAGCTGGAGAGCATTCAGGATGGCTGTGCGGCTCTCGCGGACCAGCACCTCACCGTGGGTATGCACCAATAAGGTGTAGTCGCCATGATCCTTGAGCGAAACGAGATGTTTGGCTTCGAAGGCAATCTTTTCGCCGTCGCCGCCGGTGAGTTGTATCCACATGATGAACTCCGATCGGCGGCCAATGTGCGCCCTCAGTTCCAGCGCCACAACTACCTCTTTCGACGGAGCCCACGCCTGCTAGGCAGGAGCTGAGTTTCGTAAAAAAGCTCCAGATCCGCCTGCTTTGGCGAGAAGATCGGCTCCATTGAAGGTGATGTGGAAAACCCGCCCGTCGAACAGGCTCTTGAGAATGTTCGACGGCTCGCGGGTCGCCTCGCGGATATCCGAGGACAGAGCCTTATCCATCGTCGCAAGGTCCGGATAACGGGTCGCCAGCACGAGCGCATAGGCTGGCGCTCCGTCATCGGCAGCTGCCGGCCGCAGAACGCTGACGTCCTCGGCACCCGGAAACTGTCGCCATAGAGGGATCAGCGTATCTTCGACAAGACTTTCGAACGCGGCTTCACTGCCGGGACGAACCACCCCCTCGAAGAATGCCGTGCGGACGATCAATTGATCATCCCCATCTGCCGCGGCAGCCAGAGGGAGATTTCCGGGACCAGCGACAGCACGATCAGAGACACAGCCAGTACCGCCATGTATTTCATCATCGGACGTGCAACGTTGTGCATCTTGGTTCCGGTCATGGCGTTGGTGACGAACAGGCCGACACCGATCGGCGGCGCGAACAGGCCGAAGCCCATGGCCACGACCATGACGACGCCGAACTGCAGCGGATCGATGCCGAACTGCACGGCGATGGGCGTGAGCAGCGGCCCGAACAGGATCATCGCCGGCGCGCCTTCCAGCACCATGCCGAAGAAGATCATGATGCCGACGCAGATGAGCATCAGGCTGATCGCCCCATAGTTATGGCCGAAGTCGACCATGACGGTGGAGATCTGGTCGGGAATACGTTCGATCGTCAGCGCATAGGAGAGGCTCGACGCGGCAGCGACGATGAAGAGAATACTGCCGGTCATGGCGGCTGCCCGCATGAAAAGGCCGACGACCGCCCGCCACGACAATTCGCGGAAGAAAACCGCACCGATGACGAAGGCGTAGACGACGGCGAAAGCCGAAATCTCGGTCGACGTCGCGATACCCGTGGCAACCCCGCGCCCGATCATGATGATCATGGCCAGCGTCAGGCCGGCGCCGCCGATCAGCGGCAGGAGCGGACGGCGCGGCGTGTCGACGAACACCTTCTCCAAGTCGACCTTCTTGCCGTAGATGATCGCCATGACGACGAGCGCCGCCGCCATCAGGATCGAAGGCACAATGCCTGCCATGAAAAGGCCGGCGATCGAAATATTCGAGACGAAGCCGAATATGATCAGGTTGACGCAGGGCGGAATGGCCTCTGCCATCACCGCGGTGCAGGCGAGCAGCCCGGCGGTTTCGTTCTCGTCGCTCTCGGTCTTGCGCACCGCCGGCATGATGACGCCGCCGACGGCCGCGATGTCGGCGAATTTCGAACCCGAGACACCTGAAAACAGTGCTGTCGCCATGATGACGATGACGTTCAGCCCGCCGCGAAGATGCCCGAAGCAGCGCAGCAGCAGTTCGATCAACCGGGAGGACATGCCGTTGATCTCCATCGCAAGGCCTGCGAGCACAAAGAACGGAATAGCCAGAAGCACGAAATGATCGGCCCCGGACGTGACCTGCTGGGCCCAGACATAGATCGGCAGCGACGGATCGAGCATGAAATAGATCAGCGCCCCAAATGCCAGAGCAAATGCGATCGGCGTTCCGAGCACGATGCCGAAAACCGCGCCGACCGAAAGCATCGCCAGCGGCGACAGGCCATCCTCCAGATTCTCGTTGAGATAATAGGCGACCACAGCCACAGCCAGGCAGCTTGCCAGCGCAGAGAATGCCAACGGCGCCGGAGAGCGCAGCGCATGCAGGATCGAAAGCAGCGCCATGCAGAAGGTGCCGATGAAGACCGGCGCCAGGAACCACCAGCGCGGCAGGCCGGTGGACGTCGTCTGGCCCTGCGTGTCCAAAAGAAGCGTGTAGACGCCATAGCAGAGCGCGACCGAAATCAGCACGGTCAGCCACGAACCGATCGATTCGAGAAAGGGCTGCCACCGCTTCGGAAACAGCGCCACGATGATATCGATGCCGATATGGTTGGAGCGGCCGATGGCCGAGGCCGCTCCAAGAAAGATCATGGTCGACATCAGGCCACTTGCCACTTCCTCCGCCCAGTCGAACGGCTCGTGGAAGAAGTAGCGCGCGACGACCGACGCGAAGACGATGGCGACGTCAATCGCCAGGATTGCACCACCCGCATACTCGATCAGAGCAAGTAGTCTCTCGGTGAATTTTTCCGACGAGAAAGCCGGATTCTCCGAAACCGGTATGGCGGAAGACACAAGTTTCATGACGTCACCTCAGGTCCTGCGTCTGCTCAGAGCGACGTCGAAAGCTGCATGATCTGATTGAACATGGGCTCCGTCGACGGGTACTGCTTGAGGAACGACGGATAAAGCTCCGTTTCCATGCGCTTGTGCAGGTCGGCCATTTCGGCCGCCGGCACTTCGGTGTATTCGAGCCCCTCGCCCTTCAGCCTGTCCATCGCCTCGGCCTCTACCTTCGGAACCTCCGCGCGGATGGCCTGCGTTGCAACGGCCGCGGCTTCCAGGAAGTCCTTTTTCAGGTCGTCAGGAATCTTGGACATGCCGAGCTTGCCGATATAGGCCAGAAGCGGCGTGTAGATGTGGCGCGTCAGGAAGCCATATTTCACCACCTCGTCCCACTTGTAGGCGAGAACCGTGCCCGGATCATGCTCCATGCCGTCGACCACGCCGGTCTGGGCTGCCGTGTAGCACTCGTTGATCGGGATCGGGGTCGGGGTGGCGCCGATGATGTTGAAGGTCTCGATGAAGGTCTTGGTCGGCAACACGCGCAACTTCACGCCATGCAATTCCTCGATCGAGGTGATCTTCTTCTTGGTGTAGATGCTGCGCGAGCCGGCCTGAAAGCCCCAGCCCAGAATACTCACGCCGGTGCGCTCCTGCAGAAGCTTGTCATAGGCGTCGCCGACGCCGGCATCCAGCGCCTTGGCGCAGTGGTCGTAGCTGCGGAACAGGAAGCCCAGGTCGAGCATACCGAATTCCGGCACCAGATTGGCCCAGATCGACGTGCCGGTGATGATCATGTCGACCGAACCGGCACGAACCTGGTTCACCACATCGGCTTCCTTGCCGAGCTGGGCGTTGGGGAAATATTCGAGCACGATCTTGTCGCCAACCCGGCGTGCGAGTTCGTCCTGGAACGGCTTGAACCAGAGGTAATGCGAGCCGAAACGCTCCGGCGGGGCTGAAGACGAAACGCGAAGCTTGATCGCGCGCGCTGCAATTGCCGGTGTCGACAGGGCGCCTGCAGCGAAGGCCGCGGCCGTGCCCTTCACAAAGGTGCGGCGTGAAATGGATTGGATGGCAGACATGGTTCCTCCCGTTCGTCTGAATGTGTTTGCGGTTCGGTGAATTCTCAATTTTCCGGGCTTCCGCCCGATCGGAGTTCCGGAATGATCTTGCCCGGATTCAGAATGTCCTTTGGATCAAGCGCCTTCTTGATCGCGCGCATCACCTCGACGCCACGCCCATGCTCGAGCTGCATATACTTCATCTTGCCGGTGCCCACCCCGTGCTCACCCGTGCAGGTACCGCCAAGCGCGATGGCACGCTTCACCAAGCGGCTGTTCAGCGCCTCGGCCTCGGCCAGTTCATCGGGGTTGTTCGGGTCGATCACCAGACCGAGATGAAAGTTTCCGTCGCCGACATGCCCCACGGTGGAAATGAAAAACGATGCGGAGGCGATATCCTTTTGAGTCTCGGCAATACAGGGGCCAAGGCTCGAAATCGGAACGCAGACATCGGTGCTCCACACCTTTGCCTGCGGGCGCATTGCCTGAACAGCGTAGTGAACATTGTGCCGGGCATTCCAGAGAACAGCGCGCTTATCCGGATCGTCCGCGCTCTCGAAATCGAGCGCACCGTTCTGTTCGGCAAGCTCCCTTGTGAGCGCGACCTGCTCGGCCACCCCGGCGGTCGAGCCATGAAATTCCATAAACAGTGTCGGCGTCTCTTTGTAGCTGAGCCCCGAGTAGCGGTTCGTCGCCTGAATGGTCCGCGCGTCCATCAGTTCGACACGCGCGATCGGAATGCCGCACTGGATGATGCCGACGACCGTGGCGATTGCTTCGTCAACAGTGGTAAAAGGGCAGATCGCCGCCGAGACCTTTTCCGGGATGCCATAGAGACGCAGCGTCAGCTCGGTGATGATGCCGAGCGTGCCTTCGGAACCTACAATGAGGCGGGTCAGATCGTAGCCCGCCGATGATTTGCGCGCGCGGCCGCCGGTCACCACCACGCTTCCGTCCGCCATCACCGCAGTCAGCGAGACGACATTCTCACGCATCGTGCCATAGCGCACCGCATTGGTACCGGAGGCGCGCGTTGCGGCCATGCCGCCAAGTGTGCTTGCGCCCCCCGGATCGACAGGGAAGAACAGTCCCGTGTCGCGCAGATGGTTGTTCAGCTGATGCCGGGTAACGCCCGCCTCGATTGTCACATCGAGATCTTCCGGACGAACGGCAACAATGCGGGTCATGCGGCTCAGGTCGAGGCTGACGCCGCCCCGCAGCGCGCTGACATGACCTTCCAGCGACGTCCCCGCCCCAAAGGGAATCACCGCGACCCCATGATCCGCGCATATGCGCACGATCCTGGAAACCTCCTCCGTCGTCTCTGCATAGCAGACGGCGTCGGGAGCCTGCACGGCATGGTAGGATTCGCCGCGACCGTGATGTTCGCGATCTGACAGGCTGAGCGTAAATCTCGGGCCGAGGAATGCGGCCAGCAAATCGGCAACTGCCTGAGGCAGGCCGACCGACCCGCTGCCATTGCTCGACGCGTGAAAACCCATGAATTGTCCTCCCAGGCGGCATCGATAACGATCGATCGCCGCAAGCTGCGGGTCCACTAGCATCAAACCTGAAGCGGCGCAATACACTGTACCTTGGATACCGTGCACGGAATGCTCCGACATAATTTGTCTTGGTCAAAGCGTTGATTTTCTTGTAGGTGGAAGTGGATGATGGGCGTTCGCTTCGCGGTCGAATCGCGGGGAACACATTTCTGTCGAATACAACCAGGTTACCGCAGCATGCTCCCCGATCTTCAGATCGATCTCCCGAAATCGCTGTCCTCGATCGTCGAGGACCGCATTCGCAATGCCATCATCAATGCCGAACTCGCTTTCGGGCAGGCCTTGCCGGAAGACAGCATGGGCCTGTCGATGGGGGTCAGCCGGACACCGATGAGAGAGGCGCTGACACGCCTGCAGACGCAGGGGCTGGTGGTTATCGTGCCGAAGAAAGGTACCTTCGTCTTCAAGCCTACGCTTGCGGACGCCGAACAGCTGGCCTCATTCCGCCTGACGCTGGAGATGGAAGCCGTACGCCGCTGCCACACGCATGCTCCTGAAGCCACTGTGCAATCCATGAAGGCGACAGTGGAGGCGATGCGCGCCGCGCGAGCGGCAGGAGACGGAAAGGCCTATGCGCGCGCCGATACCGAGTTTCACGAGAGCTTTTTCGCCAACTGCAACAACGCTTACCTGGCGAACGCCTATCATACGGTTTCGGGCCGGATCGCCGCCCTGCGCGCGCATCTCTCGGCTTCCCATGCCAATGAGCAGGCGACCTCATTTGACGAGCACCTGCAGATGGTCGCGGCCTTCTCGGAGGGAAAGCTCGCCCAGATGAACAAGACGCTCAGGCAGCACATATTGCGTGCGGCATCGGCCTATGAGAATGCCCTGCGCGAGATGGGCGTCGACGAAGCCTGACCGCAGACCAAAGCTGCGGCGTCAGTTGGCAATTGCTAGCCGCCGCCGGAGTCGTGCGGTGCGGCCATTGCCTCGATCAGCAGAAAACTGCTCGAAGGCATTGATGTAATTGTCCTTTGTCCGCAGGATGTGAGCCTGCAGCATCGTGGCCAGTTCATCGCGCTTTTCGTCCGTCAGCAGTTCGATCATGGTCGCATGATCCTTGAACGAGCGGTCAGGTTCACCTTCGGCCTTCATGGCCAGATGCGTCCGAAGCGCTGCGACGCGCCCGAGAATCATATTGTACGCCTGCTGCAGATAGCGGTTGCCGCAGCTGTGAAAGAAAGCGAGATGGAATTCAGTATCGGCGCGCCCGTATGCCTGCATGTCCTCCGAGGACACCGCATCGGTCATCATCGCCAGCTGCTTTTGCAAATGGACGATCGTCTCCGCGATGTCCGCCGCTGGCGTCAGGGCGATGGCCTGCTGCTCCAGCCCGGTACGGTAGTCGCAAAGCTCGGCGATATCCTCCAGCGTCGGCGTGAAAACGTAAGTTCCCGATTTCGGAACGATATTCACGAGCCCTTCTACCTGCAGCAGGTTGAGCGCTTCGCGAACCGGGGTGCGGCTTACCTCGAAGGCAGTGGCCAGCGTGTCCTCTGACAGGTTCTCGCCAAACTCGAATTCCGCGTCGACGATGGCAACGCGGATCTTGTCGGCTATCGTGACCGCCAGGCCCGGTTCGGATTTCGCAGTCGGTCTTCGCATTCCGTTCCCGCTCGATCGCTTGTTTATAAGAGTGGTGGCAGCGACCTGTCGTAGCCGCTGCCACGGGCAATCGTCTAGTCCCGCCGCGCCTTCAGGCTCATGCAAACGAAGAAGCCGATGATCGGGAACACCGATAGCGTCAGCAGAGCCAGCGAGAAGCTGTCGGTTGACGTCTTCACCCAGCCGACGATGTACGGGCCGGTGAAGCCGCCGATCTGCGCGAAGCCGTTGATCGCAGCCAGCCCACCTGCTGCCGCTGCACCGCTCAGGAACTGGGTCGGCAGCGTCCAGAAGACACCGAGATAAGACCACAGGAAGAACGCGCAGGCGCAGAGCAGAAGAAGGCCAATATAGGCGTTCGGCGCCAGCGCAGAGGCCGCCAGGAACAGGCCGCCGAAGAGCCCGGCGATGGCGGTGTGGATCTTGCGTTCGCCGGTGCGGTCGGAGTTTCGCGAAATGACGACGAGGCCAAGTGCTGCGAACACAAACGGGATCGCAGAGACAAAACCCGCCTGGATGGTGGTCAGGTCGCCGATGCTCTTGACGATCTGCGGCAGCCACATGATCACGCCATACACGGCGATGCCGTTGAACATATAGACGATGGTCAGCAGCCAGACACGGTAGTCGCTGAAAATCTCACGCAGGCTGTGACGTGTGTCTGCTGGCGCATTCTTCTGATCAGCCGCAAGCTCGCGCAGCAGCCAGGCCTTCTCGTCTTCAGCCAGCCACTTGCTGTCCTTTTGCGGAGAATCGACCAGATAGAAGAAGGTGACGATGCCAAGCAGCACCGCAGGCAGGCCTTCGAGGATGAACATCGCCTGCCAGCCGTGAAGACCGAAAAGCCCCTCGCCGGCCTCGATCAACCAACCCGAGATCGGCGCGCCGATAACGATGGAAAGCACCGTGGCCGCCATGAAAAGCGCTGTTGCACGTCCCCTCTCCTTCGCCGGATACCAGTAGGTCAGGTACAGGAGCACACCAGGCGCAAAACCCGCCTCGGCGACACCGAGCAGAAACCGCAGGATGTAGAAGGAGGTTGGCCCCTGAACGAAGGCCATGGCGCAGGAAACGATGCCCCATGTCACCATGATGCGGGCAATCCAGATGCGCGGCCCGACCTTGTGCAGGATCATGTTGCTGGGAATTTCAAAGGCCATATAGCCGATGAAGAAAATGCCGGCGCCAAGACCGAACATATAGGGCGTCAGCCCGATATCCGCGTTCATGTGAAGCGCGGCGAAGCCGATATTCACGCGATCGAGATAGTTGACGATGAAGCAGATGAAACAGAAGAGCACGATCCGAAGGTTCAACTTCTTGATGGTGCGATCGCGAAGACTGGTATCGATTGACGTGCTTGTGGCGTGAATGGCGTCGGCCATTGGCAACCTCCCTTAAAAAACAAACGGGCCTGCCCGGCAGACCTCTCCCGGTGCCCGCTATAGGTCCAAAAATTGAAACGCACAAGTGGGGTACATAAACTAGAACCCTAGTTGACATTTGACAGGCGCTGACGTTTGGTGCGGCGAAATTTCGTCAAACCACTAGGCATAGGGAGAAGCCAATGCAGCATCTGCAGCCGCATGCAGTGCAATCTGCATTCTTCAGGGATCGCATAGCGTTGGTGACCGGCGGTGCGTCCGGCATAGGGTATGCGGTTGCCGGCAAGCTTGTCGGCCTGGGCGCCAAAGTTGCCATCTGGGATATCCAGAAAGAGCGCCTCGATGAATGCCAGGAACGCTATGGCGACCGTGTCTTGACGCGATCGGTCAATGTTTCCGACAAGGCCGCCGTCTCGAAAGCCATGGACGAACTCACCCGTGCCTGGGGCGGCGTCGATCATCTGCTGAACAATGCCGGCATCATCGGTCAGCGCATGACTGTCCAGGATTTCGACGGCGACGAGCTGGATCGTGTTCTTGCGGTCAATCTAAAGAGCATGTTCTACGTTTCCAGCGCCTTCATCCGCGCATCGGGCGCAGAGTCCAGCCGCTCGATCGTCAACCTGTCCTCGATCGCCGCCCGCACGGGCGGCATGGTCGGAAACATAGCCTATGCCACGACAAAGGGAGCAGCGGCGTCCTTTACCTACGCACTGGCAAAGGAACTCGCCCCCCATGTCCGCGTCAACGCGCTGGCGCCGGGCGTCATCAACACGGAAATCCAGAAGGATGTGTTCGCCGATACGGCCAGCATCGAGGCCATGGCCAACCTCATTCCACTGAAGCGGCTGGGAACAGCCGAGGAAGTCGCCGATGCCGCCGTCTGGCTGCTGTCCGATGCCGCCGCCTACATCACCGGCGTGGTGCTGGATGTTTCGGGCGGTCGATAAAGAAAACCCAGGGGAGAGAACCTGATCATGAGCAAGGCCCTCAAACTCAAAGCCCTCATCGACAGCGGCACCATCATTCAGGCTCCGGGCGCGCCCGACCCGCTCGTTGCCCGGATGGTGCAGCGCGCCGGCTTCCCCGCCGTCTACATGACCGGCTTCGGCGCCACCGCTTCCCGGCTCGGATTGCCGGACATCGGCCTGCTCAGCCAGACGGAAATGACCACCCATGCGCGCGATATGGCCCGTGCAGTCGACATTCCGATCATCGCCGACGCCGATACCGGCTATGGCGGCCCGGCAAACATCATGCGCACGGTCGAGGAGTACATCCAGGCCGGCGTCGCCGCGATCCATCTCGAAGACCAGCAGCTTCCCAAGCGCTGCGGCCAGCGCGCTGGCGTTCGCGTCATTTCGGCCGAGGAGAATGTCCGCCGGCTTCAGTGCTCCGTCGAATCGCGAAAGCAGAACCCGCTTCTGATCATCGCGCGCACCGACGCGATCCAGAGCGAAGGCATAGACGAGGCCATCCGCCGCGCCAAGCTCTACCAGGATGCCGGCGCAGATCTCGTCTTTGTCGACGGCATCAAGAAGATCGCTGACGTCGAAGCCGTCGCAAAGCATGTTTCCGGCCCGAAGGTCGTCAGCATCGTCGACGGCAACGAAACCATCGCACTCACCGCTGCCGATCTGCAGGAAATGGGCTTCAACGTTGTCTTTTATGCACTCTCTGCCCTGTTCAGCGCCGTCAAGGCGGTGGAAGACACGCTTGCCGCCATGAAGCGCGACGGCACGCCCAAGAACCGTCAAAGCGACATGGTCACCTATGCGCAGTTCAGCGACCTGACCGGGCTTTCGGCCTATGACGCGCTTGATGATCGCTACGGCTGGTCGACACAACGATAAGCTCTCAAGCGGCGACGACTTTGAAAGGTCTATCGTCGCCTATTCCCTGGCTCAGCGGCTGGATGTTCAACGATGGTCGCTGTAACCGAGAGCAATGCCGATGGTTCGGGCAGCCTCCATCACATCGACGGAGTACTGCTTGAGCTGTTTGCGCTTGATGCGTGAATCGGGGCCGGACATGCCGATCGCACCGATGAGCTCTCCCGAACGGCCAAGGACGGCGCATGCAACGGCTGCGATGCCATCGCGCCATTCGCCGTGAAGAACTGCCGCATAGCCTTGCTGGCGCACAAGCTCGATATCCTGCTTCAACTCTTCTACAGTCGTGCGGGTCGTGTCCGTATAGTGCTTCAGATGCGGCTGGAAGCGCTCGAGATAACTGTCGGGCATCTGGGCAAGCATTGCCTTGCCCGTGGCGACGGTGAAGGCCGGGGCGCGCGATCCGACACTGGTGTGGGCGCGGATATGATGGGCGCTCTCGATCTTGTCGAGGTAGATCACGTCGATATCATCCAGCACCGACAGATGCACGGTCTCGCCGGTGATCTCGGCAAGCTTGGTCATTGCCGGGCGCGCGACCTTGGTCAGGTCCATGCGCCGAACCACATGATTGCCCAGTTCCCACATCTTCGTGGTCAGCTCGTAGGTGCTGTAGGGCGGGAGCTGGCGCACGTAACCTTGCTCCTGCAGCGTCACGAGCAGGCGGTGAACGTTGCTCTTGGTGAATTTGAGTTCAGTCGCAAGATCGGTCACGCCGCGAGGTGCCTCGCTGACCGCAAGGGTCTCCAGCAGCCGTAGTCCCTTGATGAAGGCTTTGTCCATTCCGTAACCGTTGAGTAACTCTTCCCGCTTCGCTCTATCACGGTGGTCGAATGGTTCCAACCGCAGTGGCCGCAGCAATGTTCCTGCTGCGGCCACTGGTTTTCAGGTCTTATTGAGCAAGAAGTTCGTTCAGCTTTTCCTGGCCGTATTCCTCATTGGTCGATTTGCCATCGGGTGAAGGGGCGCCCCAATAGTCCGGGCTCCACTCGATAGCCTTGGCGACGTTCTCCGGATTATTGGCCCAGTAAAGACTGACTTTCGGATCAGCGGCTGCGAAAACGAGCGGCGAAGGAACGGCCACGGGATAGAGCGTGGTGAGTTCGGCCGCGCGTTCGGCATCAAGGCGGTAGGACAGCAGCTTCAGCGCGTTATCGTAGTGCGGCGAACCCTTCGGGATCGAGAAGAAGTCGTAATAGACGAAGCCCTCGTTCCAGGTCATGTTGACCGGAGCGCCCTCGACAACGATGAGGTTGTTGATGCGGCCGGCGTAGGCCATGCACATGTCGGCTTCACCATCGAGCAGCAGCTGCGGTGCCTGGGCGGCGGTCGTCCACCACTTCGAGACATGCGGCTTGATCTCGGCGATCTTCTTCAGCGCGCGTTCCATGTCGATCGGATAGAGCTTTTCCTTCTCGACGCCATCGGCCATCAAGGCCGCCTCGAACACGAATCGCGGCCATGCCGGCAGGCAGCGCTTGCCGGGAAACTTTTCGACATTCCAAAAGTCGGCCCAGTTCTGCGGCGTTTCGGCCGAATATTTCTCGGTCTGATAGGCTAGCGTGACGCCGATGACCTGGAGTGCAACACCCTTCGGACGCTTCAGATTGTCAGGCATGGAAGCGAGCGTCTTTTGCGCGCCCTCGGAAAGCTTGGAATAGTCGATGTCGGCCAGACAGCAATCGCCGAGCAGCTTCGTCTCCTGGTCGAAGATGAAGGTCAGGTCCCACTCGGTCTTGCCGGCTTCGACCTGCGCCTTGATGCGCGGCCCGCTTCTGGCTTCCTGCACGGTGACGACCTTGATGCCGGTCTCTTTCTCGAACGGGTCATACATGACCTGGCGCAAGGCTTCGCCATAAGCGCCGCCCGGGTCCTGCATGATGACGACATTGTCCTGCGCGAAGGCAGCACTGGCTGCCATGGTCAAAAGCGCAGTGCCGGCAATGCCGGATGCGAGGCGCTTCCATCTGCTTGTAAAAGTCATGCTTCATTTCCCTCCGATTGAAATCTGTTCTCTCAAATCGCCCCGCGAGACCGTGCCAGCACGGGTCGCGCCAGGGCGATTCCACCCACCACCAGCAACACCTCGAGCGTCGAGACGACGGCCAGAACGGGGTTGAGCTGATAATTCACATCCGCCCACAGCCTGAGCGGCAACGTCTTGAGCTGCGCGCTCGACAGGAAGAGCGAGAGCACGAGTTCGTCAAACGAATGCAGGAACGCAAAGAAGGCGGCCGCGGCCACGCCCGGCGCGATCGCCGGCAGCGTGACCGTGCGAAACACCCTCAATGGCGAAGCGCCGTGAACCGCGGCAGCCTGCTCGAGCTTCGGGTCGACGCCCTGCAGAGACGCGGCGATGATCACCACCACAAGCGGAATGCCTCCAATTGCATGGGCAGCGGCCAGGCCCCAGGTGGTGCCGACCATGTCGAAGCGCAGGAACAGGCTGTAGAGCGACAGGCCGAGCACCACCGGTGGTACGATCACCGGGCTGACCAGAAGCAGCATGACGGCCGTCTTGCCCTTGAAGGTGCCGCGAACGACGCCCATCGCCGCCGCGGTTCCAAGCGTCACGGCAAGTGCGGAAGACATCAGCGCGATCGTCAGGGAGTTGAAGAACGCGGCCATCCATTCGGGATCCGAGAAGAATTTTTCGTACCAGCGCAGGGAGAAACCGGGCGGCGGGAAGGTGAGAAAACTCGCCTTGCTGAAGGAAATGATCATGACCACGATGATCGGCACCATCAGCGCCAGGACGACGAAGCCGCCCATAAGACGCACGGTCCACGTGCCGAAGCTTGCCGGAAGCCGCCCAACGAGGCGCAACAGCGGCCAGCCGATCGCGTCGGCGAAGAATGTGCCGATGGTGCGCTGGCGGGCGCTCTTGTCACGCCCGCGGGTTTCGGATGGTGTGGGCGTCGCCTCAACGAGCTTGCCGCCTCCCCAGATGAACTCGTAGCCGAGGAATTTTCCGGCAACCGCCACTACGCCGAGCGTGATCGTGAGAAGCACGACGGCTAGTGCCTGCAGGAAGCCTTCGCTCGTTGCGAAGTCGGCCTGCTGTGTGATGTGCATGGCAAACATCTGATCCGCAGGACCGCCGAGAAGGGTCGGCGTGATGAAGAAACCGAGTGCGGTGACGAATACGATAAGCACCCCTGCGCCGATGCCCGGAAGCGTGAGCGGCAGCAGGACGCGCCAGAACACCGCCAGCGGGCCGGCGCCGCTTGCAAGGGCTGCGCGCGTGAGACCCGGATCGAGGCGCGAGACGCTCGAATAGATGCTGAGGACCATCAAGGGCAGCAGGACCGCGGTCATGCCAAGGAGAACGCTCCCGCGGTTGAACAAGAGCTGTGCGGGCTCGTCGAGAATCCCGAGCCAGATCGCGAGCTTGTTGATCGGTCCGTTGCGGCCGAGCAGCACCATCCAGGCATAGGTGCGAATGAGGATGGCGATGAAATAGGGCAGCACAATCGCCGTTGCGATCAGCACCTGCGCGATGCCCTTGCTGCGATGGATCAGCAGCGCCGTGGGATATCCGAAGAGAAGGCACAGGAAGGCGACCGTCGCCGATATCTTGATCGTGCGGACGAGAGAGTCCCAATAAAGCGAGACCGCGAAGACGCGCTCGAAATGCGTCGCCCAGCTCGATCCGCTGAGGCTGATCCGGACGAGATCGAACAGCGGCAGCAGGTAAATGAAGGCAAGAAAACATGCAGCCGGCACAAGCAGCCACACCGGCTTCCTGAGCTGTTCCGAAAAGGACGCCACGCGCGCGCCGCGCAACGAACCCGCGACCGACATACTCATGCGAGCACCCAGCAGTCTTCCGCACCCCAGCTGACATGAATGGTGTCGCCCGGCGAAGGCATGGCGCGGCCGGCGATGTCCGAGCAACGGATGAGCAGCGTCTCGCCGCTTTCCATCTTCGCTTCGATACGAAGGATTTCGCCCAGGAAGATGGCCGATGTAACAGTCGCTTGCGTGGTGTTGGACGCAGGCTCGTTTGAGATGGCGATCCGTTCCGGCCGGACCAGAACCGTGGCGCGGCCGACGTCGATCGCATTGCGGCTTTCGGCATTGAAGACGTAGCCGGCCTTGTTCTTCAAGGTCATGGTCGAGCCGCGCTTCTGGACGATCTCCGCTTCGATCAGGTTCGATTCGCCGACGAAAGACGCAACGAAGCGCGTTTCCGGGTGGCGATAGAGTTCCACTGGAGTTGCGACCTGAACGATCTTTCCGGCGTCGAGCACAGCGATGCGGTCGCTCATGGTCAGCGCCTCGCCCTGATCGTGGGTAACGAAGAGAATGGTGCTGCCGATCGTCTGGTGGAGTTCGCGAATTTCGATCTGGATGGATTCGCGCAGCCGCCGGTCGAGCGCGCTGAGCGGCTCGTCCATGAGTACCACCTTGGGGCGCATCACGATGGCGCGTGCAATGGCGACACGCTGCTGCTGACCGCCACTCATCTGCGAGGGCGTCTTCAGGGCATGTTCTGAAAGGCGCATGATCTCGAGCGTCTCGGCGACGCGGCGGTCCGTCGTCTCACGGTCCATGCCGGCCATACGGAGCGGGAAGCCGACATTCTGTGACACCGTCATGTTGGGAAAGAGAGCATAGCTCTGGAAGACCATCCCGAATCCACGCCTGTGGGTCGGAACGTGATGGATCGGCTTGCCGTCGACCAGAATCTCGCCGCTGTCGAGCTTCTGGAAACCGGCGATCAGGTTCAGCAGCGTGGTCTTGCCGCTGCCGCTGGGCCCCAGAAGGGTGATGAATTCACCGGGTTGTATCGTCAGGCTGATGTCGTCGGCGGCACAGAAAGGTCCGTAACGCTTGGTGACGTTCGCAACTTCGATGCTACTGCCTATTGCCTGGAAGACACGTCCAGAAGAGTTGCCAGCCTGTTCGGCAATATGCTGCCGGCGCTCTGCGCGCCCCGCCAATCCGTCCGTCATCTTTTCTCCTCCCAGCGTTCTATAATATAGAACACAGTTCCGCATTTATCTTCGGGGCGGACGATCAGCTTGTCAAGCACGGTCTGCAATCCAGCGAATTCGAGGGAATTATTCAATCGAAACAACGGCATTCGTTGCGGCTCCATCGAAGACCGTGTTTACGGCCCCGATTGCCCGATTGACAGAAAGCAAATGCTACGGCTATGCTATTTTTCAGAATTGCGTTCTATATTGTAGAACAAATTTGATGACAGGCTCGGATGAGCCGCGGTGAGCCTTTAAGGCTCGGGAGGAAATAGTGCACACTGACCTGGAGGCTTTGGCCAGGCAGATCGAGCCTGGAATGCGCATCGCGCTGCCGGTGGATTATGCCGGCGTCTCGATGGCGATGACCAAGCCGATCATAGATCATGGCGCGGGCGATCTCGATCTCGTCTGCGTGCCGACCGGCGGCCTGCAGGTCGATATGCTGGTCGGCGCCGGCCTGGTGCGTTCGGTGGAGACGAGTGCGGTATCGCTTGGTGAGGCCGGAGGCGCGCCGCGTTTCAATCAGGCGGTGAAGGACGGGGCCATAGGCCTGCGCGATGCGACCTGCCCCGCCATCCATGCCGGCCTGATGGCGGCGCAGAAAGGCAGTCCGTTTACGGCCATGCGCGGGTTGATCGGCACGGATGTGCTCAAGAACCGCGATGACTGGCGCGTCATCGACAATCCCTTTGCCGAAAGCGGCGATCCGATCGTGCTGATCCCGGCAATCCACCCCGACATCGCCATCTTTCATGCCCCAATGGCCGATCGCTTCGGAAATGTCTGGATCGGCCGGCGCCGAGAACTCGCCGCCATGGCATATGCCTCGAAAATGACATTCGTGACCGTGGAGCGCATCGTCGACGAAAGCCTGCTCGCCAGCGAGACATTGGCGGCGGGCGCCCTTCCCGCGCTTTATGTGAGCGAGATCGCCGTCGCGCCGCGCGGGGCCTGGCCTTACGGCCTGTGGGGCGAATACCAGACCGACACGGCTGAACTCCTGCGCTACGCCAAGGCCGCGCGCACTGTCGAGGGGTTTGCTGCCTATATGAGCGGTGCGATCACGGAGCCTGCCCAATGACGGCGCCCGTTTCTCCGCGCGAAATCCTGATCTGCTCGATCGCCAAATTGCTGGACGGCAGCCGGCACGTCGCGGTCGGCGCATCCTCCCCCATACCGGCCGCCGGTGCGATGTTGCTTCGCGCACTCAAGGACGAGATGCGCGCCGAAAAGGTGCGTATCTCGATCCTGGGCTCGGTCGAGCACAATTTCTTCACCAACGGCTCGGCGGAACTGTTCGACTGCGCTGGACAAGGGCGTATCGACGCCTTTTTCCTTGGTGGCGGGCAGATCGACGGCGTGGGCAACATCAACCTCGTCGGCGTCGGCGATTACCCCCGATCAAGCGTGCGCTGGCCAGGTTCCTTCGGATCGGCCTATCTCTACTTCGTCGTGCCGCGCGTGATCCTGTTTCGCGAGGAGCACACGCCCCGTGTTTTCGTCGACCGCGTCGACTTCATCAGTGCGCCCGGCGTCAGTGAGCCTGGCGTCTACCGCACCGGCGGGCCCTACGCGCTTTTGACGGGCAAGGGGCTGTTTCGTTTCGATCGCGCCCGCCCCGGTTTCAGCCTGGAAAGCGTCCACCCCGGCCACTCCCTTGAAGAGATCAAGGAAGCGACCGGGTTCGGCTTTACCCATGACGACGATCCGTCGATCACCCCTACCCCGGATGCTGCTGTGCTAAAACTGTTGCGCGGCCGGGTTCTGGACGAGCTTCACGAAACCTATCCGGATTTCGCCGCGCAGATGCGCCGCGAAATCGCGGTTGGGACCACCTCCGCCTGATGACTGGAATGCATGCATATGACGCCTAACCATGGTTCACTAGCCAATCTCAAGGTGATCGATGCCAGCCGTGTGCTGGGCGGTCCCTATGCCGGGCAGGTCCTGGCCGACCACGGCGCCGATGTCATCAAGATCGAACCGCCGGCAGGCGACGAGACGCGAGGCTGGGGGCCGCCCTTTCTCGACGAGACGGCAAGCTATTTTCTCGGCCTGAACCGCAACAAGCGCGGCATGGCGCTCGACATGTCGCAGCCGGCGGGCCTCGAACTTCTAACGCGCATGCTCGAAGGTGCGGATGTCTTCATCGAGAACTTCAAGACCGGCACGCTTGAGCGCTGGGGCCTTGGTCGCGAGGAGATCGAGCGTCGCTTTCCGCGCCTCATTCACTGCCGCGTCTCCGGTTTCGGCGCAGACGGGCCTCTCGGCGGCCTGCCCGGCTATGATGCCGCCATCCAGGCCTCCTGCGGCATCATGAGCGTGAATGGCGAACTCGGCGGCACCCCGCTCCGCGTTGGCCTGCCGGTGGTAGACATGGTGACAGGCCTCAACGCCGTCATCGGTATCCTGATGGCGCTCAATGAGCGCGCGACCAGCGGCAAGGGCCAGTTCGTCGAAACCACGCTCTACGATTGCGGCGTGTCGCTGCTGCATCCCCATCTGCCCAACTACTATCTGTCGGGCAAGGTCGCAGCACCTTCCGGCAATGCGCATCCCAACATCTGTCCTTATGATACCTTCGCCACGGGCACGGACCCGATCTTCCTGGCCGTCGGCAACAACCGGCAGTTCTCGACCTTGTGCCGCACCATCGGGCGTGAGGATCTGCCTGAAGACCCCCGATTTGCCTCGAACGGCGAGCGCAATGTCAATCGCGATGCCCTCAAGATCGAGTTGGAGAACGCACTTGCTGCGCATGAATGCGATGTTCTAGCCGATACGCTGATCAAGGCCGGCGTGCCCTGTGGCGCGGTGCGCAGCATCGATCAGGTCGTCGCCGACCCACATACGAAGCACCGTGAAATGGTCGTCGACATCGGCGCCTATCGCGGCACCGGCAGTCCAATCAAGCTGTCACGCACCCCGGCAAGTTACCGTATGGCACCGCCGCGCTTTGCAGAGCATACCGGTGAGATTCTCGATGCACTTGCCATCGACCACGACCGCTACAGCGAGGTCCTTCCGGGTCATGACCCGGTCAAGCCGGCCCGCGCCAAGACTGCCTGAGGAAGAGAGATGGCGAGCGAAACCCTAACCATCGGCACCATCGGCGACGGCTTCATGCAGCCACGCTTTTTCGAGGAAGCGCTGCAGCGACGCCTCGGCGACCGGTCCGTGACCTACAAGAACATGATCCTCGACTGGCCGCTCAAGGTGCAGTCGACCAAGCGCGATCCCGTGCTGCCGGTGGCCGAGTTCGTCGGACGTCCCGAGCACTATTTCGAGTTTCTCTCCGATCTCGATATTCTCGTCACGCATCTGGCACCGGTTACGTCGGATAGCCTGCGCCATGCGCCGAAGCTGAAGATCATTGCGGTGTCGCGCGGCGGGCCGGTGAACATCGAGATGCCGGCAGCGCGCGAGCGCGGCGTCACCGTCATCAACACGCCCGGCCGCAACGCCTCGGCGGTTGCCGAGTTCACCGTCGCATCACTGCTTGCCGAAACGCGCAATCTCATTCGCGGCCATCTGTCGGTGGCAAGCGGCGAGTTCAAGCGTGACTTTTATCATTTCGACCATACCGGCCCGGAACTGTGCGAGCTTACCGTGGGCATCGTCGGTTATGGCGACATCGGCACGCGGGTCGCGCGCCTGCTTCGCCCGTTCGGCTGCAGGATACTGGTGTCCGATCCATTCAAGCAGCTCACCGACGAAGACCGCGCCGCTGGCATTGAGAAGGTAGAACTCGACGATCTGTTGCGCAGCGCCGACGTCGTCACGCTTCACCCGCGCGTCACGCCCGAGACGAAGGGCATGATCGGCAGGGCACGGATCGAGATGATGAAGCCCGGCTCCTACATCGTGAACACGACGCGCGGGCAGGTGCTGGATTACGCAGCCCTTTATGATGCCCTCGTTTCCGGCCATCTCAAGGGAGCAGCGCTCGACACTTTCGATCCCGAGCCGCCGCCCGCCGATTTGCCGCTGCTGAAGCTGCCGAATGTGACGCTGTCGCCGCACATCGCCGGCGCGTCACGCTACTCCATCATCAAGGCCGCCGACATGATCGCCGAAGATATCGGGCGCATCCTCGACGGCCAACCTCCCCTCTACCCGACCAAGTGAGCAAAGCCATGAGCGAAGAACTTTCCCTGCGCACGGAGCTGATCGAAGCCTGCCGCAGCATGAACCGTCTGGGCATCAACAAGGGCACGGCGGGTAATATCAGCGTGCGCCATGGCAATGGCTTCCTGATCTCGCCGACCGGCATTCCCTATGAGAAGCTGACGCCGGATCATGTCGTCGCCATGAACTGGGATGCGACCTATGAGGGCGATGTCCTACCTTCCAGCGAATGGCGGTTCCACCGCGACATCCTCAAGGCACGGCCGGACCTGAATGCGGTGGTTCACACGCATTCGGTCTATGCGACCAGCGTCTCCATTCTGCGCAAGGACATCCCGGCCATCCACTATTCCATTGCGGCTGCCGGCGGTCCGACGATCCGGTGTGCGCCTTACGAAATCTTCGGATCGCAGGAACTGGCCGATCAGGTCGTGAAGGCGCTCGAAGGCCGCAAGGCCTGCCTGATGGCGCATCATGGCGTGATCACAGCACATGTCTCCATCGCCCGCGCCCTCGCGCTGGCGGTGACCGTCGAGCAGCTGGCGCAGGAATATCTGCTCTGCCTGCCGCTCGGCGAGCCGCCGGTCCTGTCCGACGCCGAGATCGCAGACGTGCTGGAGAAGTTCAAGACCTATGGCCAGCAAAGCACGAAAGCGCTTGAGGGACTGCGTCAGGCCTCCTAAGCGAGGATAAAGCAAGCGATTCGAGGGCCATCCGTGCTGATCTGTCTCGATTCCGGAACGACCGCGGTCAAGGCTGGCGCCTTCGACCGGGGAGGCCGTCTTGTCGCGACGGTGCAGCGCGACAATTCCGCGCTTCGCCGCGACGGCAGCCGCGTCGAGCAGGACATGCTTGCGACGCGCGAGGATGCTTTTGCTGCGATCGAAGAATGCGCCGCAAAGGCCGGAGGCAAGATCGAGGCGCTGATCCTCACCGGGCAAGGCGATGGCCTCTGGCCGATAGGCGCTGATGGTCTACCGGTTGGAAACGCCATTACCTGGCTCGACGGCCGCGCCCGTTCGCTCGCATCCGAGCGCAGGCGCGACGGCAGCCTCGACGCCGTCGAAGCCGTCACCTTTTCGCAGCCGACCGCAGCCTCGCAAAGCCTGCATCTTCTATGGCTGCAGCAGAACGATCCCGAAAGGCTGCGCCGCATAAGCCATGCGCTGCGCCTAAAGGAATGGCTCTTCCTGTGTCTCACCGGCGCCTTAAAGGCCGAGCCAAGCGCCGTCCTGCCGGTCTGGGGCGATTGGCGGACGGGCAAACTCACGCGCATTGCGCAAGAGACACTGGGGCTCGAGCTCGGCATCGAGCTTCTTCCGGAGCTTGAAGAGGTCGGTAAATGCTCTGCCGCCCTGGCAGATAATGTCGCCGCGGCGTTGGGCCTGCCAGCGGGCCTGCCAGTTTTTCTTGGCCCCGGCGACGTGCAGGCGACACTGATCGGCCTTGGCCTTGGCACACGCCCGGGCGTTGCCCGCGCTTCGATCTTCGGTACGAGCGCAATTCACGCGCGCCACCTCCTGGACCCGCTGGAGATGCCGGAAAAGCCGGCCGGCGCGATGGTCCAGAAATTCGTCCTCGGCGAAGGCTTTCTGTGCTTCCATCCCAGCTTCAATGGCGCGACGCTCTTTCGCCATGTCGCCGGTCTCGTCGGTCAGCAGGCCGCCGGGAGCGGCAAGCCAGCCTATTCAAATGTAGTGCTTCACCCCTTTTTCGAGCCCGGCGGCGAACGCGCACCCTACACGTCGCCGCATGCAAGCGGCGCTGCCTTCGGCCTGTCCGCCGCCACGCGTCCGGAGGAACTCGCTTGGGCGGCCCGGGAGGCTCTCGCCTTCGTTGCGCGCAAGAGCCATGACATGATGGGACATGCGGACGGTGAGCTGGCGCTCGGCGGCGGGCTTGCCGCCGATCCCGACTTCGGCAGGTTTCTGGCCACGACCATGAAAGCACCCGTGCAATCGATGGCCGGCGCTCATGCCGGTCTTCGCGGTCTCGGCGCGATTGCGGCGGTTACCCTCGGCTGGGCAACTTCCAGCGAACTCGCATCGCACTGGATCGGTGCGCCGGACGCACGGATCGAGCCTGACACCGGTCAGGTCGCGGACTATGCGGCACAAAAATTTGACATCTTCTCGCGCCTTGTCGACGCCGTGTCTCCCTTGTGGGAAGAGCTGGGCGTTCTCGGCGACCGGGCAATGGAACTTCGAAAGGAATGCGCCTGATGAACGGTGCCGATCTTCTGTGCGAGACGTTGCTCGCCAACGACATCGATGTCTGCTTCGCCAATCCCGGCACTTCGGAGATGCATTTCGTGGCCGCCCTCGACAGGCAGCCACGGATGCGCTGCGTGCTCGGCCTTTTCGAAGGTGTTGTGACCGGGGCGGCCGACGGTTATGCGCGCATGGCGGATAAGCCCGCGGCGACGCTACTGCATCTCGGGCCGGGCCTCGCCAACGGCCTTGCCAACCTGCACAATGCCAGGCGCGCGCGCACGCCGATGGTCAATGTGGTCGGCGAGCATGCCACCTATCATTTGAGATACGATGCGCCGCTGACCTCCGATATTGAGTCGCTGGCGCGGCCGATGTCGCACTGGGTTGGACGCGCTACGGATGCGGATTCGGTCGGCAAGGTGACCGAGGATGCCATCCGCGCGGCCCGCAAGCTCCCCGGCGGCATCGCAACGATGATCCTGCCTGCCGACGCTGCCTGGACCGATACGACCTCTTCGGACTTGCCGAGCGTGATCGTGCCGGAAGGCTCACAGCCTCTCGATCAGGCGCAAATTCGGGCCGCGGCGGAAGCTTTGCGCAATGCGCGCAACCCGACCATCCTGGTAACCGGGGCCGCCTTGCGGGACGCGCCGCTGCGCACGCTTGACAGGATTGCGCAGATAACGAATGCCCGCCTGATGGCGCAGCAGTCCAACGGCCGTATGGAACGCGGCGCGGGACGGGTGCAGGTCGACCGCGTGCCCTATGTGGTGGAACACGCTGTCGCTGCATTCGCCGAAACCGATCTCGTCGTGCTGGTCGGGGCCAAGGCACCAGTCGGCTTCTTCGCCTATCCGGGCAAGCCGAGCAGCATGCTGCCGGACGATTGCCAGGTTATCGACCTCGCCGAACAGGGCGCGGACATCGTCGCGGCAATCGACGCCCTTGCCGACGAAACCGGGACCAGCGTAACCATCGAAGCACGGCTGGCGGAACGCTGGAAGCCGGAACCCATTCGCGGCAAGCTAACGCCCGAGGCCATCGCCGTCGCGCTGGCACATCATATGCCGGCAAATGCGATCATCTGCGATGAATCTGTTTCTTCCGGCCGCGACTTTTTCCGCAGCACCCATGGCGCGGAGCCGCATGATTTCCTGCAACTCACCGGCGGTGCGATCGGCATCGGCCTTCCGCTTGCCACGGGCGCGGCCATCGCCTGCCCCGACCGCAAGGTGATCACCCTTCAGGCGGACGGCAGCGGCATGTATACGGTCCAGGCCCTCTGGACGCAGGCGCGCGAGCGGCTTGACACGCTGACGATCGTTTTTGCCAATCGCCGCTATGCGATCCTGCACGGCGAACTGCGCCAGGTTGGCGCCGGCACGCCAGGCCGAAACGCCAGCCGCATGCTGGACCTCGACGACCCTCATCTCGACTGGGTAAAGATGGCGGGGAGCATGGGCGTTGAGGCTGCGCGCGCGGAAACAGCCGAGGCCTTCGCCGACCTCCTGAAGACGGCCTGCGCAAAGCGCGGACCATTCCTGATCGAGGCTGTCCTTTGAACCGCGGCTCACCATCCACGAGGGTGAAATGACCACAATTCGACGCGTCCCGCATTGCAGCCATTGGGGTGCCTACACGATCCTCGTCGATGGAAACCGGATCGTCGGCGTGGAGCCCTTCGAGCATGATCCTGCGCCCTCCCCGATCATTCATTCCGTTGCCGAGTGGGCCAATCCCGAACGGCGCGTGCTGCAGCCGATGGTACGCTCCGGCTGGCTGGAAAAGCGCGAGGCTAGTGACGGGCGCGGACGCGGGAATGAAAAATTTGTGCCGGTCAGCTGGGAGGAAGCATTTTCGCTCGTCGCCGGCGAGATCAGCCGGGTGAGCCAGGCCTACGGCAATGCATCGATCTTCGCGGGTTCCTATGGCTGGACGAGCTGCGGCCGGTTTCACCATGCATCGTCGCTGCTCAAGCGGACCCTCAATCTCGTCGGCGGCTTCACCGGCCATGTCGACACCTACAGCATCGCCGCTGGACCTGTCATTCTCAGGCATACGCTCGGCAGCGAAGCGGCTTGCGGCGGGCAGGCGAACACGCTCGATTCCATCGCCGAACACACCGAAACGCTGGTCGTCTTCGGCGCGCTTTCGCCAAGGACAGCGCAGACAGAAGCGGGTGGCATAGGCTCTCATTCACTCGAAACGCATCTACGCCGCATCGTCGAACGCAAGGTGCGGGTCATCCTCGTATCACCGCTGAAGGACGATCTGCCGGAGTGGGTCGGCGCCGAATGGTGGCCGATACGCCCCAACACCGACACGGCACTCATGCTCGGCCTCGCCGGCGAGATCGTCAAAGCCGGCAGGCACGACGCGGATTTTCTGGTGCGATGCTGCAGTGGTTCCGAAGAGTTCCTCAGTTATCTCCGAGGCGAGAACGACGGCGCGCCAAAGGACGCTGCATGGTCAGCGAAGATTTCGGGTCTGGACGCATACAAGATTGCTGAACTCTCGCGGATGCTCGTCGCGACACGCAGCATGATCACCGTGAGCTGGAGCCTTCAGCGGGCGCATCATGGCGAACAGCCGTTTTGGGCTGCGCTCGGCCTCGCCGCAGTCACCGGCCAGATCGGCCTGCCGGGCGGCGGCGTCGGTTACGGCTACGGTTCGCTTGGCGGCGTCGGTGCACCCTACAATATCGGGAAATCACCGGCGATCTCGCAGCTCGCGAAACCGATCGACAGCTTCATCCCCGTCGCCCGCATCACCGACATGCTGCTCAATCCGGGCAAGCCCTTCACCTATCAGGGCGAGACCCGAACCTACCCGGATGCCCGTCTCGTCTACTGGGCCGGCGGCAACCCCTATCACCATCATCAGGACATCAACCGCCTGTCGGAAGCCTGGACGCGGCCTGAAACGATCATCGTGCAGGATCCGATGTGGACAGCAAGCGCGCAGCGCGCCGACATCGTTTTGCCGGCGAGCACTTCGATCGAGCGCAACGACCTTGCCGGAAACCGCCGCTCGGATTTCATCCTGGCCATGCACAAGGCGATCGAGCCGCTGGGCGAGGCACGCTCCGACTTCGACATCTTCCACGGCATTGCGCAGGAGCTGGGCGTAGGCGACGCGTTCAGTGAAGGGCGCGACGAGATGGGCTGGCTGCGCTATCTCTATGACGCGAGCCGCGAAGACGCGGCTGAGCGCTTCGGCTTCGACATGCCGGATTTCGAGACCTTCTGGGCGGCCGGCTATGCGCGCGTTCCCGTAAAGACGCATCACACCTATCTCGCCGAATATCGCGAGGACCCGGCCGCAAACGCGCTGGCGACCGAAAGCGGCCGCATCGTGCTTGGCAGCGAGACGCTGGCGCGGCTTGGCTATCAGGATTGCCTCAGCCATCCCGCCTGGATCGAGCCGGCCGAGTGGCTTGGGAACTGTTCACCCGATGAGCTGCATCTCGTCTCGCACCAGCCGGAGGGCCGACTGCACAGTCAGCTCGAGACCGCCGTTGCGAGCCGCGCGCATAAGCGCAACGGACGCGAGCAGGCAAAGCTGAATTCGCGCGATGCCGGCCGGCTCGGTATAGCGGACGGCGACACGATTCGCCTGTGGAACGAGCGGGGAGCCTGCCTGGCAACGGCAACGCTGACCGACGCAGTCAGGACTGGCGTCATCGTCCTTCCAACCGGCGCATGGCTCACGCCCGTCGGCAACAGCGGCCTCGACATTGCTGGCAACCCGAACGTGCTGACGCTCGACGTTCCAACATCGAGCTTCGGTCAGGGCTGCTCGGCCCACACCTGTCTGGTTCACGTCGAACCCTATGGCGGCGACGTCGAAGACGCGCACCGCACCTATCAGAACGCGCTCGAAGCGCTTGATGCAGTTTGATACGATATTTGGAGGACACCATGAACGCACCCGCCATAAGCCGCTTCCCCATCCCGGAGATCAAGGATCTTCCCGAGGATATCCGCGACCGCATTCTGGCGGTTCAGGAGAAGTCGGGCTTCGTCCCGAATGTCTTTCTGACGCTTGCCCACCGGCCGGAGGAATTCCGGGCATTCTTCGCCTATCACGATGCGCTCATGGACAAGCCCGGTCCGATCACCAAGGCCGAGCGCGAGATGATCGTGGTGGCGACGAGCAACGCCAACCAATGCCAGTATTGCGTCGTAGCCCACGGGGCCATCCTGCGTATCCGGGCCAAGAACCCGCTCATCGCCGATCAGGTCGCAGTCAACTACCGCAAGGCAGACATCACGCCGCGCCAGATGGCAATGCTCGATTTTGCCATGAAGGTTTCGACGCGCGCCTATGAGGTTGGCGACGCCGATGTCGAGTTGCTTAAAGAACACGGCTTCACCGCAGAAGACGCCTGGGACATCACCGCGATCACTGCCTTCTTCGGCATGTCGAACCGGCTCGCCAATGTGACGAGCATGCGCCCCAATGACGAATTTTATGCGATGGGGCGCTGAGCTTATGGCCAAAGGTTACAAGGACATGCTGTCGGAAGCGGATGCTATTGTTCAATCCGTCAGCACCGGCGACATGGCTCCACTTGCCGCCGATGGCCAATACACGCTCGTAGATATCCGCGACGTGCGCGAACTGGAGCGCGACGGCACGATCCCCGGATCGATGCATGCGCCGCGCGGTATGCTGGAATTCTGGATCGATCCGGAAAGCCCATATCACAAGCCCGCTTTCGCCGAAGACAAGACCTTCGTGTTCTTCTGCGCCTCGGGCTGGAGATCACTTCTGGCGGCCAAGGTCGCGCAGGAGATGGGCCTGAAGAGCATGAGCATGCGCGGCGGTTTTTCCGAGTGGAAGAAGGCCGGTCATCCTGTCGCCGAGCGCGAAAAGCGCGACACGAAAGGCTGACGCGGCAGCCATTTCCATATTGGTTGCGGGAGGGAAAATGCTGGAGCGTCCTTCGCTGGCTGTCCTCGACGCTTTTACGGCGATCGTCGGGCCGGCCTATGCCCTGCGTGAAACGGATGCGGTTACGCCCTATGTGACCGACCCGCGCGGCCTTTTTTCGGGGCGTACGCCGCTCGTGCTTCGGCCCGGCAGCGTCGAGGAGGTCTCCCGCATACTGCGCCTCGCTACCGAGATGAAAATCTCCGTCGTGCCGCAGGGCGGCAATACGGGTCTCGTCGGCGGGCAGCATCCCGATGCCGGCGGGACAGAAATTGTCCTCTCGCTGGGTCGGCTTGACCGCATCCGCGAGCTCGACTTGCGTTCGGGCGTCGTCGTTGCCGAGGCCGGCATTATCCTGCAGCGGTTGCGTGATATCGCTGACGCGCAGGACAAGCTGTTTCCGCTGTCGCTCGGCTCGCAGGGCTCCTGCCAGATCGGCGGTAACCTGTCCTCTAACGCCGGCGGCACCTCTGTCCTCGCTTACGGAAACGCCCGCGATCTCTGCCTCGGTCTTGAAGTCGTGCTGCCGACCGGCGAAGTGTTCGACGACCTGCGCAAACTGCGCAAGGACAATACCGGATACGACCTCAAGAACCTCTTCATCGGCGCCGAAGGAACGCTCGGCGTCATCACCGCCGCAGTTCTCAAACTCTTTCCCAAGCCCCGCGGACGTGAAACGATCTGGCTTGGCGTCGCCTCGCCGGGGGACGCGCTCGCGCTGTTCGAGATTGCGTCCGCGACCGCCGCCGGCGCGCTCACCGGTTTCGAGCTGATGCAGGAATGCGTCGTGGATTTCGTCATCAAGCATATGCATGGCCATCGTCCGCCGCTTGCGTCGGCTGCTCCATGGCACATCCTTGTCGAGATATCCTCCGGCCGGTCGGCCGACGATGCGCGCGGACTTGCCGAGGAAATCGTCGCTGCCGGTTTCGAGCGCGGCCTCATCCTCGACGGCACGATGGCGGAAAGCCTTGCCCAGACCGCCGAATTCTGGCGCATGCGGGAAAGCATGACCGAAGCGCAGCGGCCGGAAGGCGCCTCGATCAAGCATGACATCTCCGTGCCTGTCGCAGATATTCCGCGCTTCATCGAGGAAGCCGCCCGCGCGGTCGCCTCGGTCTGTCCGGATGCGCGCGTGGTTTGTTTCGGGCACATGGGCGACGGCAATCTGCACTACAACGCGACCCAGCCTGCCGGCGCGTTCGATGCTTCATTCCTCGACCTTTATCCGGCCATGAACAAGGCTGTTCACGATGTCGTCCGCTCGCTTTCAGGGTCGATATCGGCCGAGCATGGCATCGGCCGCATGAAGCGTCAGGAGTTGCTCGACACCGCTCCACCGGTTGCGATCGATCTCATGCGGCAGTTGAAGGCCGTCGTGGACCCGGCGGGCATCATGAACCCCGGCAAGGTCGTTTGATCATGCCCTTCGTCAGTGCGAGTCACGCTCCACATGCGATCCCCGGCTCCCCCGCAGGAAGTCGAAATCTGCTCCCGTATCTGCTTGCATCACGCGATCGACATAGAGCATAGCGTAGCCGGACTCGGGCTTATCAAAAGGCGGGCTCCATGCGGCAAGACGCTCGGCGATTTCTGCGTCCGATATGTCGAGATGCAATGTCCGCGCCGGAACATCCACCTCGATCATGTCGCCGTTGCGCACGATGGCGAGCGGTCCGCCGGCAGCGGCCTCGGGCGCGGTATGCAGGATGACGGTGCCATAGGCCGTGCCGGACATGCGCGCATCGGAAATGCGGATCATGTCGGTTACGCCTTTCTTCAGCACCTTTGCCGGAAGCCCCATATTTCCGACCTCAGCCATGCCGGGATAGCCCTTCGGACCGCAGTATTTGAGAACCATTATGCAGTTCTCGTCTATGTCGAGCGCATCGTCGTTGATGCGGGCATGGTAGTCCTCGATGCTCTCGAAAACGACCGCGCGGCCGCGATGGCGCATGAGATGCTCGGAGGCGGCTGACGGCTTCAGGACTGCTCCGCCGGGCGCGAGATTGCCCCGCAGCACCGCAATGCCGCCCGAGCGCGTCAGCGCCTTCTCAACCGGCAGGATGACATCGTGATCGTAGTTCTCGACCGCCTTCACGCCATCCCAGATCGTCTCGCCTGTCACCGCAAGAGCATCTTTGTGCAGGAGCCCGAGTTCGCCGACGGCGCGCATGACGGCGGGAAGGCCGCCGGCATAATAGAACTCTTCCATCAGGAACTTGCCGGAAGGCTGGAGGTTGACGATGGTCGGCACGTCGCGGCCCAGCCTGTCCCAGTCGTCGAGCGAAAGATCGATCCCGATACGCCCGGCCAGCGCCAGAAGGTGCAGCACCGCATTGGTAGAACCGCCAATGGCACCATTCACACGGATCGCATTCTCGAAGGCTTCGCGCGTCATCACATCAGAAGGCTTAAGGTCGTCCTTGACCATGTCGACGATGCGCCGGCCCGACATTTGCGCCAGGACACGGCGCCGGGCGTCCACGGCAGGAATGGCGGCATTGCCTGGTAGTGTCATGCCAAGCGCTTCCGCCATCGAGGCCATCGTTGAGGCGGTGCCCATGGTCATGCAGCTGCCGGCTGAGCGCGCCATGCCCTGCTCGGCATCCATGAATTCCTCCAGCGTCATCTCGCCGGATTTCACCATTTCCGAGAATTGCCAGATGGCGGTGCCTGAGCCGACGTCCTTGCCGCGCCACTTGCCGTTCAGCATCGGGCCGCCGGATACGACGATTGCCGGAATGTCGACGCTTGCAGCACCCATCATCAGCGAAGGCGTGGTCTTGTCGCAACCGGCGAGAAGCACCACGCCGTCGATCGGATTGCCGCGTATCGCCTCTTCGGCGTCCATCGCGCCGAGATTGCGGAACATCATGGCAGTCGGGCGCAGCGTGCTCTCGCCGCAGGAGAAAACCGGGAACTCGACCGGAAAGCCGCCGGCCTCATAGACGCCACGCTTCACGCGCTCGGCGATATCGCGCAGATGCGCATTGCAAGGCGTCAGTTCGGACCATGTATTGCAGATGCCGATGATCGGCCGGCCGTCGAATGTGTCGGCCGGCAGGCCCTGATTCTTCATCCAGGAGCGATGCATGATCGCGTTCTTGCCGGTTCCGCCGAACCATTCCTGCGAACGTAGCCTGCGTGGCCATTCGGCCTTTTTGAATGTCATTACCGTCTCATTTCCAACAACCAAAGATGACGAAATTCCGCCCCCGCACCTGCTGTCCGGCCGGCACGGTAACGCTTAATCAACCCGTTCCACGCCGTCGCGCGGACGCTTCTCTTTGCCGATAACAATGCGAATGCGCTCGATGCCTTCATTGATGACCGCGCGCATGGCCGCGCTGGCAGCTTCTTCCTGCGAATTCTCGATGGCGAGCGCGATGTGGCGATGCTTTTCAACGGTCTGGGCGTGACGTTCGGAGTTCGGGATCGGTGAGCTGATGGTGAATGTCGTCGCCAGCGCCACCTCCACCAGCGTACTGATCGAGCGCATGAACGGATTTGCCGACGCCTCGGCGACCGTGATGTGAAACTGAAGATCGCTCTCGACGAATGAGGCAGCGACAGTATCCGCCATCTGGTCCACCCAGTGGTGCAGCCTGGCGATCTGATCTTTGGTCCGGCGCTGGGCAGCCAGCCGCGCGGCTTCGGGCTCGAGAGCCAGCCGCATCTCCTGCAGCGACATCAGGAATGCGCTGTCGACCCCTGTCTCGACATACCAATGAAGGATGTCCGGGTCGAACATGTTCCAGTTGCGCCGCTCCAGAACGCGCGTGCCGATCTTCGCCTTGGGCTGCACGACGCCTTTTGCGGCCAGAGTCTTGAAGGCTTCCCTCAGCACGGTGCGCGACACACCATACTGCTGCTGCAATTCAACGTCGCCCGGCATGATCGTGTTTTCGGCATAGCGGCCGCTGACGATGCCCATGCCGAGATCCCGGATGACATGGCCATGTTGGGTCCGGGGCCTGGGGGTGCTCATCATCGGCGGGATGGTTTTCCTGTTCGACGGCATTCAATGCTCCCCTGCCAAAGCCCTGCGACTCGACAAGTACACAAGAAGTCGCTGCAGAGCGATAAAGGCAAAGAGCAGAAAGCCGACGACGATCTTGGTCCACCAGGAGGACAGGGTGCCGTCGAAGACGATGTAGGTCTGGATAATCCCCTGGATTATGACGCCGACGAAGGTGCCGGCAACAAGGCCGACGCCGCCTGTCAGCAGCGTCCCGCCGATCACTACCGCCGCGATCGTGTCCAGTTCGACACCCACCGCGGACAGCGAATATCCTGCCGAGGTGTAGAGCGAAAACACGATGCCGGAGAGGCCGGAGAGGAACCCTGACAAGGCATAGATGGCTATGGTGGTGCGGCCGACGGGAACGCCCATAAGTTCCGCCGATGTGCGGTTTCCGCCGATTGCGTAGACATACGAGCCGAACTTGGTGAAGTGCGCCACCACGATGCCGGCGAGGAAGACCAGCACCATGACCCCACCGACGAAATTCAATCGGCCACCGCCGGGCATGCGATAATAAAGGCCCTGCAGCGCGGTATAGAACTCGTGGTTGATGGGGATCGATTCCGTGGTGATGACGAACGACATGCCTCGCGCCAGGAACATCCCCGCCAGCGTGACGATGAAGGCCGGCACGTCGAGATAGTGGATGATTGCACCCATGCCGGCACCGAACGCCGTGGCGATCGTCAATGCGATGACGAAGGCGATCAGGGGGTGAACGCCGTACCAGCCGACCAGAACGGCGATAAGCACGCCGGTGAAGGCGATTACCGAGCCAACCGACAGGTCGATGCCGCCTGACAGGATGACGAAGGTCATCCCAACGGCTGCAATGCCAAGAAAGGCATTGTCGGTAAGCAGATTGCCGAGCACGCGCGTCGAAAGCATGTTCGGAAACTGAAACACGCAGATGGTATAAGCCAGCACGCAGATGATCAGGGTCGCATAGAATGGCAGCAGGCGATTGCTCATGAGGCGTCTGCCTTCTTGGCCGCGGAGGGCGCGCGAACGAACAGGCCGCCGATGCCGGCGAAAGACGCCGACTGGGCGAGCAGGATCATGATGATGACCGCGGCCTTGACGATGAGGTTGTATTCCGGCGGAAAGCCGGAGATCAGGATTCCGGTGTTCATCGCCTGGATGATGATAGCACCGAGCACCGACATCAGGATGGAAAAGCGGCCGCCGAGCAGCGACGTGCCGCCAATGACCACGGCCAGGATCGCATCGAGTTCCAGCCACAAGCCCGCATTGTTGGCGTCGGCACCGCGAATGTCTGCGGCAGCGATAATTCCGGCAAGTGCGGCGCAAAACCCCGATAGCGTGTAGACGAAAATCAGGAGCAGCTTGCTGTTGATGCCGGCGTAGCTGCTGGCACTGCGGTTTACACCGACGGCCTCGATCAGCAGCCCAAGCGCGGTTCGGCGCATCAGCAGCATGACGGCGATGGCGAGCAAAGCTGCAATGACGATCGGCATCGGCAGGCCGATGACAGAACCCGTCCCGAAGAACATGAGTCCGGGGTCATTGAAGGTAACGATAACGCCTTCCGTGATGAGCTGGGCGATGCCGCGTCCGGCCACCATGAGGATGAGCGTGGCGACGATCGGCTGCAGGTCGAAGACCGCGACCAGAAGCCCGTTGAGCAAGCCGCAGGCTATGCCGACCGAAAGTGCGGTCAGAATGACCGCCATCAGCGGATATCCGGCCACGGTCATCGTCGCGGCCACCGCGCCCGCTATGGCCATGACAGCGCCGACAGAGAGGTCGACGCCCTTGCTGGCAATGACCGCAGTCATGCCGATGGCCAGGATCATGACCGGCGCGCCGCGGTTGAGCACATCGATCACGCTGCCGAACAGACGGCCGTCCTGAATGCGCAGGTCGAAGAAGCCTGGAAAGGCCAGCCAGTTCAGGAACAGAATGACGGCCAGCGATATCAGCTGGGGCGTCGCACGGCGAAGACCGCTTGCAATGCTGCTGTTCATGCGGTCGCTCCCGTCTGAGCGGCAATCGCACGCATGATACCGTCGGTCGAAATCTCGTCGCCCGTCAAATCCTGGCAATGCACGCGGTCGCGCAGAACCCGCACGCGCGTCGAGTAGGCCACGATTTCCTCCAGTTCCGACGAAATGACCAGCAGCGCCATGCCCTCATGGCAGAGCCGCTTGATCAACTCGATGATCTCGGCGTGAGCGCCGACATCGATGCCCCGCGTAGGCTCGTCAAGGATAAGGAACCGCGGGCCTGTTGCCAGCCACCGCGCGAGGATCACCTTCTGCTGGTTGCCGCCGGAGAGAAGCTTTACCGGCTTTTCGATATCCGTGGTGCGAATGTCGAGCGCCTTGACGAAGCGGTCGGCAAGTTCTGCCTGCTCACGGCTCGACATGCGCCGCAGCCAACCGCGCCGGGCCTGCAGCGCGAGCGCGATGTTTTCGCGCACGGAGAGATCGCCGATGATCCCGTCGATCTTGCGATCCTCCGGGCAGAGGCCGAAACCAAGCCTGATCGCGTCGCGAGGCGAAGCAATCCGAACGGCTTTTCCGTCCAAGGTTGCGCTACCCTTTTCCGGAAGATCGACCCCGAACAGGAGGCGCGCCGTCTCGGTGCGGCCAGACCCCAGAAGACCGGCGACGCCGACCACCTCGCCTGCCGCGATGTCGAGATCGAACGGTGCGATCGAGCGGCTGCGGCCATAATTGGAGAACGACACGAGCGGCTGGCGCCTTACTGTCTCCGGCTGCTTTTCGCGTTCCGTCGATGCGGCCAGCGTTCGTCCCAGCATCATGGAAACGAGATCAACCTTGCTCAAGGCTGCGGTCGGCGATGTTCCCATGAGGCGCCCGTTGCGCAGCACGGTGATGCGGTCGCTGACCTCGTACACCTGATCCAGAAAATGCGTGATGAAGACGATGCCAAGACCGCGGTCGCGCAGTTTGCGCATGACACTGAAGAGAAGCTCCACTTCATGACGGTCTAGGCTCGCGGTCGGCTCATCCAGGATAAGCACCGATCCGGAAAGGTCGACGGCGCGTGCGATCGCCACGAGTTGCTGGATGGCCACAGAATATCGCGCAAGATCTGCGGACACATCGATATGAATGTCATACTGCGCGAGCAGCGCCTTGGCGCGCTCGCCCATCGTCTTGCGGTCCACCAAGCCAAATCGTCTCGGCTGGCGGCCGATGAACAGGTTTTCCGCCACGGTCAGGTTGGGCAGCAAGTTGACTTCCTGATAGACCGTGCCGATGCCAAGCTGCTGGGCATGCAGCGTATCGCGCACGACAACGGTCTCGCCGCCAACGCGGACGATGCCTGAATCCGGGCGATGGACACCCGTCAGTATCTTGATCAGGGTCGATTTTCCGGCGCCGTTCTCGCCAAGCAAGGCATGAATCTCACCCGGCCGCACGGAGAAATCCACCCCGTCCAGGACCGTGTAACCGAGAAACGCTTTTTTGATATCGCGCGCGCTGACCAACTCGTTGGTGGAATTCATGCGCTGCCTCCGCCTTCGCCATCGAACCGCGCGTCAAGCGCGGTTCGATACTGTAAATCATCCAGCGGGATTTGCTGCGCCCATTGGGCGAAGCCATCCCGCCGGCTTGGGAGGATCAGTAGCCGAGGCCCTTCTTTTCTTCGTAGACCTTCATCGGTTCATCGGCTGGCGTATAGAGCTTCGATTCCGTGATGATCTGCTTTGGCGGAACGGTGCCGTCCTTCTTGAAGGCTTCAAGCGCGTCGAATGCCGGTCCGGCCATATTAGGCGTCAGTTCGACAGTCGCATTCGCCTCACCGTCGGCCATGGCCTTGAAGATATCCGGAACGGCGTCGATCGACACGACCTTGATGTCTGTGCCCGGCTTCAGGCCGGCTTCCTTGATGGCCTGGATCGCACCGACGGCCATGTCGTCATTGTGGGCATAGAGCGCGCAGATGTTCTTGCCGCCACCTTCCGCCTTCAGGAAACCTTCCATGACTTCCTTGCCTTTGGCACGGGTGAAGTCGCCGGTCTGGCTGCGGGTGATCTTGATGTTGGCTGCGCCGGCAATCGCTTCTTCAAAGCCCTTCTTGCGATTGATGGCGGGCGAAGAACCTGTGGTTCCCTGAAGCTCGACCACATTGCAATCCTTGCCTGCGGCGTCCTTTACAAGCCATTCGCCGGCGACCTTGCCTTCCAGAACCTGATCAGAAGCGACCATGGTCATGTAAAGGTCGGGCGAACCGTCGATGCCACGATCGAGCAGGATGACGGGGATGTCGGCGTCCTTGGCTTCGCCGAGCACGGTTTCCCAGCCGGTGGCCACGACCGGCGCCACGAGGATGGCGTCAACGCCCTGCGCGATGAACCCGCGGATCGCCTTGATCTGGTTTTCCTGCTTCTGTTGCGCATCGGCGAATTTGAGGTCGATGCCGCGTTTTTCAGCCTGCTGCTTCGTCACGCTGGTTTCAGCCGCGCGCCAGCCCGATTCCGATCCGATCTGAGAAAAGCCAACCGTAAGTCCGGCCGCATTCGCGGAGCCGGCGAGCGCCATTCCGAACGCGGTTCCGATGAGCAAACGTGTCACGAATTTCATTTCAACTTCCTCCCTTGGGAACGGTCGCGGGCTCCTCCCAGCGACCGTCAAAAGTGTTACTATCATATAGTATTACTTTTGAGCAAGAGACGAACGTTGCCTCGAATGACGACACGAAAGGGCATGCCGGTGACTAGAGTTCTGATCGACTCCGAACGGCTGGCTATTCGGGTTGTCAGGTTGTGGCTGTCGTGCAGTCCCCACTCATCGCCCGCGCTACATAGGAAAGCGCTTCCAGGCGCCGTTGAAGGTCCGGCGCCTCAAAAGCTTCATCGAGTACGGAGGCAAAGTTCTCCAGTCTGGAGAGCTGTTGCTCGGCAGTATCTGCATGCAAGGGCTCTTCACAGTAGGCGTCGGCAAATTCCTGGGCTGCCTTGCCGAGCAGGAAATAACCGGCCGCCCGCTCCATATCTTTCGTCGCCTGTTGCCGGGCAGTCCTGGCTGCCTCGCGATAGCCCGGAATTGCATTGCCCTTGTCGCGGATGATGTTGGTGATCGCTGCTAACATGGGACCGGTTTCCTTTGCTTATTGGGCCCGCTCTTGTGCGGAGTGATGAGGAATTCGTAGAGTACAGAGGTGGCGATCTCGAAGTCGCTGATCTCCATTGCCTCGTGGGGGTTATGCGAGCCGTTGCGGTTGCGGATGAAGATCATCCCGGTGGGAATTCCGGCCTGCGAAAAAACCGCCGCATCATGTCCACCACCGGAAGCAACCACTGCCGGCTCGAGGCCGAGCGCCTCCGCCGAGCGGGTCAACTCGGTGATGATTTGCCCGCTGCAAAGCGCAGGCTCGGTCCAAAGCACGTCCCCGAAATCGAACCGTACATTGCGTTCACGCTCGATGCGCTCTGCATGCCGGCGCACAAGATCGTGCATGTTCCGCAGCATCCCGGCATCCTGACTGCGTATATCGAGGCTGAACTCGACGCTTTCGGGAATTCTGGAAAGCGCATGCTTCTCCCGGTCGGTGGAAACCATGCCGCTGGTGACAACGAGATCCCTGCCATCAGCGACGTGGTCATGCCACGCGACATCGAGACCATTCAGGAGTTCCGCCATGGCGAGCACCGGATCGTGCCGGTAGGCGAGCGGCACTGCACCCGAATGGCCAGCCTCGCCAATGCAGGCGATCTTCTTGTAGCGGAAGTTGCCGCGAATGCCTGAGACGATGGCAGCGGGCAGGTTCCGTTCGACCAGCACCGGCCCTTGTTCTATGTGCACTTCGAGATAGGCCGTAACCGCCTTTCGATCCAGAAGCGGCCTGGAGGCCCGGACGCTCGTCATGTCGATGCCGACCGCTTCCATATGGGTGTCGAGGGTTCGGCCGTCTTCCTTATGCCGGGCCGCCAGTTCCGTTTCGGAAAGAACGCCGAGCAGCGCCTTCGACCCGATATAGCAAGGCCCGAACCAGGCGCTCTCTTCGCCACGCATGGCGATGACCTTCACAGGTTGAGCAAAACGCACGCCTTCCCGCCTTGCCCTGACGAGGCACATCAGCCCGGCCAGAACGCCTGCGAGGCCATCGAAATTGCCGCCACGCGGCACGCTGTCCACATGCGAGCCGACAAGGATATAGCGCTCCGTGCGCTCATGCTCGGGCAGCGAAAAGACGACATTGCGGCCGGCATCCCAATCAGCGGCAAGCCCTTCCGAACGGGCAAAATCCAGCAGAAATCGAAGCGTCTCGGTCTCGACCGCCGAGAAGGCCGGACGGCTGACGCCTTCGATATCGGCAGTTCGCTCGGCAACCTCGTTGAAAAGCCGCGCTGCGAGTGCGCCGAGGCCGGAGGATGAGGGTCTATCGAGCAGCATGGCACCCATCACGCATATTCCGTGACCGCAACGGCCTCGTCGGTGACGTCGACCGTGCCGATCAGCGCATCGACGGATGGGAGGCCGCGTGCGTCGAGCGTCTCGTCGAGTTCCCGGATAAGACGCGGCATCGTGGATGGGCTGATGAAGGTGGCCGTGCCGACCTGGACGGCGCGGGCGCCGGCGACCAGATATTCGATCACATCGTCCACGGTAGAAATACCGCCGCAGCCGATTACCGGAATGGAAACGGCACGCGCACATTGATAGGTCATGCGCAGGGTGATCGGCTTGAGCGCCGGCCCGGAAAGCCCGCCCATGATGTTGCCGAGCCTGGCACGGCCGGTGCGGCTGTCGATGGCCATGGCGAGCATGGTGTTGGCAGTGACGAGCGCGTCGGCTCCGGCTTCCTCGGCCGCAAGCGCCACCTCCACCACCTCGCCGGTGTTGGGCGACAGCTTGGCCCAGAGCGGAAGGCCTGTGGCGGAGCGCATGCGGCGGATGACATCACCGGTTGCGCCGGGCTTCATGGCAAAGGCCTTTCCGTCATCCTCGATGTTCGGGCAGGAGATATTCACTTCGATCGCGGCCACGCCCGGTACGCTGACTTCCTCGGCGAAGCGCGCGAATTCATCAGCGGTATTGGCTGAAATGCTGATGACCAGCGGTGCTGTGTAATCATGGTAAAACGGCAAGGTGTTCTGAAGGAACGACGCCGCGCCCTTGCTGGGAATGCCGATCGAATTCAGCATGGCGCCGTTGACCTCGCAGACGCGCGGGACGGGATTGCCGGAGCGTTTTCCCCTCGTGATGGTCTTGGTGACAAGCGCGCCGAGACAGTCGAGGTCGAAGACTTCCGCGAGTTCCTCCGAAAAAGTACCGGAAGCCGGCATGATCGGATTGTTGAGAGTGAGGCCGCCAATGGTCGTCCTGAGGTCCGCCATCACAGCACCTCGTGGAGATCGAAGACCGGGCCTTCGCGGCAGACGCGCAGATTGACCGCTTCGCCATCGCGAAGAAGGGGCCGCACGCAGGCCTGACACATGCCGATACCGCAGGCCATGTGCTGTTCAACCGCCACCTGCCCGCCGATACCGTGCCGTGCGCCGATCTCCTGCAGCATGCGCAGGAGGCGCGTGGAGCCACAGGTGAAGAACGCGTCGATGCCGCGCGTGTGGATTAATCCCTCGATCAGCGTTGTCAGGCTTTCGACATCCGAATTACACTCGGCATCCGTGACGGCGATCACCTCGGCGCCAAAGGAGCGGAAGAGGTCGGTCGACATCACCAGATCGGGCGAACGTGCACTGCAGATAGCCGTCAGCGGCCGGCCGAGACGGGCGCATTCACTTGCAAGAGGCGCCAGCGTCGCGAGCCCGACGCCGCGGGCAACGAGAAGCGGCCGCCGCCATTCGCGCCTGATCTCGAAACCCTGTCCGAGTGGGCCGACGACGTTGAGGTGTTCGCCCGGCTGGAGGCTGGCCAGCGCTCCGGTGCCGGTGCCCGCGACCTTGTAGAGGAAGGAGAGTTCTCCCCGGGCACGATCATAGGAATAGATGCTCATCGGCCGGCGCAGATAGGGCTGGAAGCCCGCAGTCTGGGGGCAAAGGAGATGGAAGAACTGTCCCGGCTCGCAATCGAGGATGGAACGCGGCGCCGCCAGCACAAGCAGCCGGTATTCGCCATTCACCCGCGCGTGGGTTTTAATCCGGCATTCGACCTCATGGATGGAATACGGGAGGGGAACGGAATCGGGAACGGCGCAAGGGCTTGCTGGCATGACGGTTTCCGGAATCAGGAAAAAACAGGTCCATCGGCGGTTGACCGCCGGGCAGACGAGATTGTTGGTGGGATGGCGACTTCGGGCTTCAGCACATCGCCCAGGCCGTCGCGCGGCGCCCTTCGCTTGAGATCAGCGTCGGAGAGAGTGGCGATCGGACGTCATAGGGTGCTCCCTGCATTCGGGGTCCAAAAACAGAGCCTATTGTGGAAACGTCAAAGCTGTCAAGACGATTCTCAAAAATGAGATTTTTCGCATAGAAATTATCTTCATTGCGATTTTTCCCTTTTTTGTTTATTGAGTCGAAGATTTAGCAACAGAATGACGGGAGGAATCGCCTTGGACTTCATGAGTTCCACAGCGGATGTCGGGCGACGCCTTCGCGCATTCCGCATGGGCGCAGGGCTTACTCCTGAGGATCTCGCCGCCAAGGCCGGCGTCTCACGCGCCGCCATCTATCGTTATGAATCCGGCAAGCCGCCCAAGGTCGATACACTGGGCAAGATCGCCGACCTGCTCGGCGTTTCGCTGCCGACATTGCTCGGCGTCGGCATCGAATACGTCGCATCGGCCGTGAGCTTCTTCGAACGCATGCGCCAGTTGGAAGAGGATGTCGACCAGATCACGGTGATGTTCGGGCCGATCTCCTATCTGCTCACCACTGACCGCTATGACGCGTTGCTGCCGAAGGTACTGGACGAGAGCATTCCCGAAGATGTCGGCGACCGGAAGGCCGCGATCCGCGAGATCGGGGCCCTCATGGAAATCCTCAAGACCCGCAAGGAAACCTTCCGGCGCCGCACGCCCAGCATCGTCAGCCTGGTTTCCGCCGCCGAATTGGACGAGTTCGGCCGCGTCGGCTTCGTCGGCGCGCACAATCATCCATCGGTCAATCTCGCAGAGCGTCAGAGGGCCGCGCGCGACGAGATCGAGAACATCGTGCATATGCTGCGCGAGCAACCGATCGGCGTGCAGATCGGCGTGGTGATCGATTCCATGCCGGGCGCGAGCTTCCAGATCTTCAAGCGAGCCGACAAGGCGCAGGTTGCCGTCAGCCCCTTCCGCCTCGGATCGTTCGCCAATATCCGCGTCGGTGTCGCGACCATCACTTCGGCAGCAGAGGCGGTGCAGCTTTACGGCGGCATGACCGACAGGCTATGGCGGAAAAGCCTCAAAGGCGATCAGGCCGCCGACTTCATCGAAAAGACCGTGCTCGGGAAACGGGACGCTGCCTGACTGCCATCAGAACGCAAAACCTGAATACGGAAGCAATTTTGATACAAATCTCATCTTTGAGATTTTGGTTGCGTCCGTGAAAGTTTTGTGAAAGCTTGGCTCCTTTCCGGGGTTGGACGGGTAATCGGGGAGGCTATTGACCTCGCGATGACCAATTGCTCCCCGCTGGTAAGGCATGGAGTTTTTGGTGTCGCAATCGGAGCGGATGATCGATATCGCGGGTGTCCACAAGACATTCGTAGCTGACCACGGGACGGTAACCGCGCTGGAGCCGGTCAGCGTCACCATCAGGGAAGGCGAGTTCATCTCGATCGTCGGTCCTTCCGGCTGCGGAAAGTCCACCCTTCTCAGGCTGATCTCCGGTCTCGACCAGGCGAGCGGTGGTTCGATAACGCTCGATGTTTCCGGCCGCAAGCGCCCTGTCGGCTTCGTGTTCCAGGAGCCGGTTCTTCTGCCCTGGAAGACCGTCATCGACAACGTCCGTTTCCCGCTCGATACCTCGGGCGTCAGCCGCGCCCAGGGTGACAAGACCGCGCTCGACCTCATCAAGATGGTTGGCCTCGCCGGTTTCGAGAAGGCGTTGCCGCGCCAGCTTTCCGGCGGCATGCGCCAGCGCGCGGCGATTGCCCGCGCGCTGTCCGACGATCCGCCGATCCTGCTGATGGACGAGCCGTTTTCGGCTGTCGACCTGCTCACCCGCGACAATCTCAACGACGAACTGCTGCGCATCTGGCAGTCGACCGGCAAGACGATCCTGCTCGTCACGCACAGCGTTGAAGAGGCCGCCTATCTCGCCGACCGCGTGATGGTCATGACGGCGCGTCCCGGCAAGCTGAAATGCATCCATAATGTCGAACTTCCCCGTCCGCGCGGCGAGGAGACCAAGCTCGATCCCGCCTATCACGCTCTTGTCGCTCAACTTCGCCGTGACCTCCGGACGCCTGCCGGTGAGGCGCATTGATGAGCGGGCGTTTTTCCGCGGCGGTCGATTATACGCTGGCGCTCGCCGTACTCTTGTTTGCCTGGTGGTTCGCGACCGGGCCTATGGGGTTGCCGACCTACCTCCTGCCCTCGCCGCTTCGCACATGGAATGCGCTGGTGACGATTGCGCTCACCGGCGAGCTCTGGCGGCATCTCGGCTTCACGCTGCAGAACATCGTGCTCGGCCTCATCCTCGGCTGCATCGCCGGCATTGCGATCGCCTATGTCATGACGCGGTTTCCCAAGCTTGCGGTCTGGCTCGACGGCCCGCTTGTGATCCTGCAGACGGCCCCGAAGATCGCGCTCGCGCCGCTCTTCATCGTCTGGTTCGGCTTCGGCGTCTTGTCGAAAATCGTCCTGATCTTCTCGCTCGTCTTCTTCCCGGTCTTTGTCGGCGCAGTCGCCGGCTTCCGGGCGCTCGACCCGAAGATGAAGGATCTTTCCAAGCTTCTCGGTCTCAGCTCCATCCAGCGGTTCCGGCAGATCGAGCTGCCAGCGGCCATGCCGGAAATCTTCGTCGGCCTGAAGATCGGCGCGGTGCAGGCGCTGGTTGGCGCTGTGCTCGCAGAATGGATGTCCGGCAAGGTCGGTCTTGGTTACCTGATGACCTTCGCATCGGCCACCTACAAGACGCCGCTTCTGTTTGCCGCCGTCCTTCTGACCGTGGTCCTCGGCCTTCTCCTGCATGTCGCGCTGACCATCCTCGAACGCCGGCTGCTGTCCTGGAAGGGCGCGGCCCGTGGCTAAAACCAGCGCAGCATTCCCCTGGAAGAACGGCCGCCCCCCGCATCTGCCATGCGGCCCCGGTGACATTGCCGAAAACGTCCTGACACCGGGGGACCCGGATCGCGTGCGGCTGCTCGCCGACATGATGGAGGACGTAACGGATTTCGGCCGCAAGCGCGAGTTCGCCGTCATCACCGGCACCTATGAAGGCAAGCGGCTGACCATCTGCTCGACCGGTATCGGCGGTCCGTCAACGGAAATCGCGCTGGTAGAACTCGCCATGCTCGGCGCCAAACGTGTCGTGCGCATCGGCGGCATGTCTTCGCTCGTTGCCGACTATGCGGTCGGCACCTTCATCACCGTCGACAGCGCCATCGGCGATACGGGAACCGCCCTTACCTACCGCGCCGCCGGCGGCAAGGCGAAGGCTTCGCCACAGATAACGCAGGGCCTCGTCAATGCAGCGGCCGAGCTTGGCCTCGCCTGCAGCCCCGGCATGGTCGCCTCGACCGACAGCTATTATTTCGGCCAGGACCGCCGCTTTCGTTCGATCGAAGGCAGCGACGATGCCTATGGCAATTTCATCGATCGCTTCCAGGCTCAGGGCGCCGTCGGCGTCGAGATGGAGAGCGAGATCATCTTGACCGTCGGCGGGGCGATCGGCCTCCAGACCGGCTGCTTACTTGGTGTCCATGGAAATCGCGCCACCGATGAATGGCTCGACGACTATGAGACGACCCAGCGAAACCTTCTGCGCATCGCAGGAAGGGCATTTTCCTCCACAGATTGGGAACTCAGGAGCCAACCATGATCCAGTTTCGCGTGACAACCACGGCAAGCCTGCTCGCCTTGCTTGCCTCACCCCTTTTCGCATCCTTCGCTGACGCAGCCGATAAGGTCGTGATGCAGATCGACGGCGCGGCCGCCCCCTTCTACGCGCCGCTTTATGCCGGCGTCGAAAACGGCGTCTTCGAGAAGAACGGCATCGAGGTCGAGTTCATCTATGCCGCCGCAGCGGACATCCTGACCAACATCGCTGCCGGCAATGTCGATTTCGGCTTCCCGAACGGTGACGCCGTGGTCGCCGCCGCCGCCAATGGCCTGCCGGTCAAGGTGGTCCACACGACCTATCAGCGCGGCATCGGTGCACTGCTTGCCAAGGCAGACAGCGGCATTGCCGGCTACAAGGACCTGAAGGGCAAGAAGATCGCCGTCACCAGCCTCGCCAGCCCGAACTATCTCCAGCTCCAGGTCGGCCTGAAGCTGGCCGGCCTGTCGCTCGACGACGTCAGCGTCGAGGTCGTCCAAACGGGTGCCATCGTCCAGTCGCTGCAGGCGGGCCAGGTCGACGCAATCGTCTTCTCCGAGCTTCGCAAGTACAACCTCGAAGTTGACGGCACCAAGGTCACGATGGTTCTTTCCAACGACTTCCTGCCGTCCTTCGGCAACGTCGTCGTCACCAACGCCGCCAAGCTCTCCGAGAACCCAGATCTGGTAAAGCGCTTCACCACTGCCGTCACGCAGTCCTACGAATGGGTCATCGACGGCCATGTCAACGAAGCGCTGGATATCGCGCTCGACAAATACGCACCGACCTGGCCGAAGGATCAGAAGGGCATTCTGACGACTGCCTTCGAGCAGACCTTCGTACCAACCGTCTGGCAGAGCCCGCTCACCAAGGAAAAGGGCCTGGGTGCGGCCAACTTCGCCGGCTGGCAGAAGAACGCCGACATCCTGGCCGAATACAAGGTCATCGACGACGCACCCAAGGCGGAAGACTTCGTCGTCGATCCGTCCACGATCGGTCAGTAAAACATGTTGCTGCGTGGCATAGCGGGTCTGATCGCGACCCTCGTCCTGTGGACGGCGATTGTTTTCATTTTCCAGGTCCCTAGCTTTCTGTTGCCGGGACCGATGGAAGTGCTGAACCGTCTCGTCTTCCTCTTCGAGAACGCCAAGCTGCTTCGGCATATTGGCGTGACGCTCACGGAGATCGTCGCTGGCTTCGTGCTCGGAACGGTGATCGGCATCCTTGCCGGCGTCGTTTTCGCACGCTTGCCGCGCGTCGAACGCTTTGCCACGCCGCTGATCCTGCTGCTGCAGACCGCACCGAAAATCGCGATCGCGCCCCTGCTGCTTCTGTGGCTGGGGATCGGGCCGACGCCCAAGATCGTGCTGATCGCGATCGTCACCTTCTTCCCCGTGATGTCCGGCATGGTCACCGGCCTGCGTTACGGGGAAGGCAGTTTCCGCGATCTCGCAGCCGTGCTGAAGCTCAGCCCCTGGCAGAGTTTCTGGCATATCGAACTGCCTTCGGCACTGCCGGCAGTACTCGCCGGCATGGCAGTTGCCACCACGCTTGCCATGACCGCAGCGGTCATCGGCGAACTCATGGGTGCCAATGAGGGCATCGGCTATCTCCTGTCTTCCGGCCAGGAAAACAGCGATACTTCCGTCGTCATCGGCATGGTCCTGTTGCTTTCTTTGATCGGCTGGGCCTTTTATGAGATCATCGAATTGATCCGCCGCCGATCGCTCGGCCGCTTCCAACTCTCTTGAGCCGGTGACAATGGCGCGTGTTTTCCTCTGTGTCCTCGATTCCGTCGGATGCGGCGGCGCGCCGGATGCGGCACGCTACGGCGACGAGGGGTCGAACACCTTGCTCCATATCGCCGAAGCCTGCGCTGCCGGCAATGCCGAGGACGGCCGAAGCGGGCCGCTGAGGGTTCCCAATCTTGACGCCTTGGGTCTTGGTGCTGCGATCCGGCTTGCATCCGGCAAGGCAGCTCCGGGTCTCGGCGCCGTGCCGACCGGCAGTTGGGGAGCAGCCGAGGAAATCTCCGCCGGCAAGGATACCCAGTCGGGCCATTGGGAACTGGCAGGCGTGCCCGTGACCCGAGACTGGCACTATTTTCCGCGCACCATCCCGGCTTTCCCCACCGACTTAATGGCAGAGTTGATCGCCCGCTCCGGTATTTCGGGCACGCTTGCCAATTGCCACGCTTCGGGCACGGAAGTGCTCGACCAGTTCGGTGCTGAACACATCACGACCGGCAAGCCGATTGTCTATACATCGGCCGACAGTGTCGTGCAGATTGCCGCGCATGAGGAGCACTTCGGGCTCGAACGATTGCTCGAAGTCTGTCGGATTGCTGCAGAGATCTTTCATCCCTTGAATGTCGGGCGCATCATTGCGCGTCCATTCGTCGGCGAAGCGCCGGGGGCCTTTGTCCGCACCGCAAACCGCAAGGATTACGCGATCGCTCCGCCCGACGGTACGATCTGCGACCGGGTCGTCGCGGCCGGCGGCGCAGTCCATGCCGTGGGCAAGATCGGCGATATTTTTGCGTACAAGAGCATCACCGATGTCTCCAAGGGCAAGGACGACATGGCCCTCTTCGACCGGATGCTTTCCTGGTGCGACCGTGCTGTGTCAGGCGATCTGGTTTTCGCAAACTTCGTCGAGTTCGACAGTCTCTGGGGCCACCGGCGCAATGTTTCGGGTTATGCCCGCGCGCTCGAAACCTTCGACGCACGACTGCCGGAACTGACGAGCCGTCTGCATGACGGCGATCTGCTCATCATCACCGCAGACCACGGCAACGACCCTACCTGGAATGGAACCGATCATACGCGTGAGCGCGTGCCGGTGCTGGTAACCGGGTCTGGCGTCGCGGGGCATGAGCTCGGGATCATCCCGTTCGCAAAGGTTGCCGAGCTGATCGCCTCGCATCTGAAGATCGGATTATGACTTAGCGCCGCCGGCTGCTGTTGAGGGGCGACATAATGCATCAGTTCCATGAATCGGTCCGAGTGGATCGATTCATGGAACTCGTTGGACGCGGCTTTCGCGAAACGCGAAAATCCGTCCATGGCGAAAGAACAAGCCGGACCGCTTCATCTACGCCGCGTCGACCCGACCCGGAATATGCGCCGCTTCTATACGCTCACCATCCAGCCGACACTGTTCGGCGGCTCATCGCTCATGCGCCACTGGGGCCGCATCGGCACCAATGGCCAATCGATGATGGAGACCTTTGACGCACCGGAAGAAGCGGACGGCGCCCTCGCCCGTCTTGAACGGACAAAGCGGCGAAAGGGCTATCTTGATGCAAGGTCTAGTGGAACCGGCTGACTTCGGTAACGCCCTGAGACGAGTGATGAGATACCTGTGCTACACGACGAGGTTCCCCGCGCAAAGCTACGGCACCAGCAAGCAAAGCCCTCCGCAGTCCTCTTATCGTGAAATATATTTCAGTATATGAATTTTATTGACATATTTTGGAGAGGCTGCAATGTAGCCGAAGTCGGGCTTCGGGAGGAAGTTCGACATTAATCAATCCATACGGCGGCGCTTCTGGAGCGCTCGCGGCGGTCATTGAGAATGGCTTCGGCCAAGGGAGGAAACTTGCGCAAATTTCTGAGAACGCTCGCAATCGCAGCGACTGCATCGACCTGCTTGGGTTCGATGCAGGCGCTTGCCGAAACCCCCAACCCGTTCAAATGCGAGCCGGGTGAAAAATACGTCATGAACGTGATGGTTTCGGGCGTCGAATACTGGTTCCCGGTCTATGAAATGTTCAAGCAGGCCGGCCAGCAGTTCGGCTGCGAGACCGCCTATACCGGCACGCCCGAATACGACGTCAACAAGCAGATCGCCACCTTCGACCAGGCGCTGGCGCAGAAGCCTGCCGGCATACTGGTCCACCCGATGAACTCCGATCCGTTCATCGAGCCGATCAATCGCGCCATCGAGCAGGGCACCGCGGTGGTCACCTTCGCGGCGGACTCGCCCAATTCCAAGCGCGTCTCCTACATCACCTCTGATAACAATGCCGAAGGCACTTATGCCGCAGACGCCGTTGCCAAGGCGATGGACGGCAAGGGCGAATATGCCGTGCTGGAAAACCCCGGCCAGGACAACCACGACAAGCGCGTCAATGCCTTCGTCGCCCGCATGGAAGCGAAATGGCCCGACATGAAGCTCGTCGGCCGCGCCGCTTCGAACCAGGATCCGACCAAGGCCTATCAGGCGGTTCTCAGCCTGGCGCAGGCGCATCCCGATCTCGGCGCGGTATTCATGCCAGAAGCCAACTCGGCGATCGGCGCTGCCCAGGCAGCCAAGGAAGGCGGTGGCAAGATCAAGGTCATGCTCGCCGACGTCAACGCCAAGATCCTCGACATGATCAAGGCCGGCGAGATCTTCGGCTCGGTCAACCCGAACCAGGGCATGCAGGGCTATATGGGCTTCATGCTGCTCTGGATGGCCAAGCATCCCGACCTGATCGACCCGATGAACGACGCCAGGCGCTCGGGCTCCAATGCCATGAGCGTGCCTTTCGTCGACAACGGTTTCTCGATCGTCACTGCGGACAATGCCGACGATTTCTACTGGGATACCTACCTCAAGCGTCGCGGCACCAAGGGCATCGAGGAATAATCTCGACACCCCAAGATTGTCAGGACAAACCAAGTCGGAAGGGGGCTGTAGCCCCCTTCCCCTCACAGCGCCCATCGCAGGAGCATGGCGTGACCCAGGCGCCCATTCTTGAAATCCACGGCCTGTCCAAGGCGTTCGGCCCGGTCAAGGCGCTGAGCGACGTGCAGTTCGAGCTCAAGCGCGGTGAAATCCACGCGCTGTGCGGCGAAAATGGTGCGGGCAAGTCGACGCTGATGAACATGATCGCCGGCGTGCTGCAGCCTGACCAGGGCGACATACTGATCGATGGAACGCGTGTTTCGATCCCCTCGCCCGCGGCAGCGCAGCGTCTCGGCATAGCGCTTGTCCATCAGGAGATCGCGCTCTGCCAGGACGCGACGGTGGCCGAAAATATCTACATGGCCGCGATCAACGCCCGTCGCATGCTGCTGATGAATTTCCAGAAGCTTTATGCCGACGCACAGAAGGTGATGGACCTTCTCGCACCCATTCCGGTGCGCACCAAGGTCGCCGACCTTTCCATTTCCAACCAGCAGCTCGTCGAGATCGCCAAGGCACTGACGCTGGACTGCAAGGTGCTGATGCTCGACGAGCCGACCGCGGCACTGACTGAAAGCGAGGCGCAACGCCTGTTTTCGATCGTGCGCGGGCTGAAAGAACGCGGCATTTCGGTTGTCTATATCAGCCATCGCATGGCTGAGATTTTTTCGCTGTGCGACCGTGTCACCGTCTTCCGCGACGGCCACTACGTTGCGACCGATCCAATCGCGGAAGTCTCGCCCGACGACGTGGTTCGCAAGATGGTTGGTCGCGAGATCACCCAGCTCTATCCCGACAAGCTGGCGCCCAAGGAACCCGGACGTATGCTGTTGTCTGTCGAAGGCCTTTCCGACGGCAGCCGTTTCACTGACGTGAACCTGCAGCTTCGCGCCGGCGAAATTCTGGGCATCGGCGGCCTCATCGGCGCCGGCCGCAGCGAAATCGCTCAGACCATCTGCGGGCTGAGGCTGGCGACTGCGGGAACCGTTGCCCTCGACGGCCAAAGCCTACGCATCCGCAACTATAGCGATGCGGTCAAGGCAGGGCTCGTCTACCTCTCCGAGGATCGCAAGGGCTCCGGCGTGTTTCTCGATATGCCGATCGCGGCAAACATCTCGGCTCTCGACCTTGGCAAGCTGACCGGGACACTCGGGCTGCTCGACCGCAAGGCGGAGGACCGACAGGCAGCCGATCTGACCAGGCGTCTCGGCGTGCGCATGGCCGGCATTGGGGCAGCCGTATCGACGCTCAGCGGCGGCAACCAGCAGAAGGTGGCCATCGCCAAGCAACTGTCGATCGAGCCCAAGGTCATCATCATGGACGAGCCGACGCGCGGCATCGATGTCGGCGCCAAGGTCGAGATCCACCGGTTGCTGCGCCAGCTGGCAGGCAAGGGCGTCGGCATCGTCGTCATCTCGTCGGAGCTGCCGGAACTCATCGGCCTGTGCGACCGCGTGATGGTCGTGCGCGAAGGCAGGATCGCCGGCGAACTCGCTGCCGACGAGCTCGGCGAAGAAGCCATCATCATGCTCGCCTCGGGCGTCCAGAACAGTTCAAATCAACAAAAGCAGGCCCAGAATGTCGCCTAGGGAAGCGGGAGAAACCCTTATGCACGCCGATATCAAGGCCCCCGGCGAAGGGCGGCGCATCGACTTTGCCCGTCTCGCCTCGATGCGCGAGGCAGGGCTGGTCATCATCATCCTGGCGCTGTGCATTGCCATGAGTTTTGCCTCCCCTCATTTCCTGACATGGGGCAACTTCCGCGCCATGCTGATGAGCTTCTCCATCGAAGGCATCGTCGTGGTCGGCATGACCATTCTGCTCATCGTCGGCGGCATCGACCTGTCGGTCGGCTCGGTCGTCTGTTTCTCGATGGTCGTTTCGGGTGCGCTGTTCCTGGCTGGTCTCGACCCCTGGACGGCGAGCCTGATCGGCATCGGTGTCAGCGCGCTGATCGGCGCAGCAATGGGATTCTTCGTCACCGTGGTCGGGTTGAACCACTTCATCACCTCTCTTGCGGCGATGGTCATCGTGCGCGGCATGTGCCTTGTCATCACCAAGGGCACGCCGCTGTCGCTGTTCACGCTGCCGCCGGCGTTCAAGGCGATCGGCCAGGGCAGCTTCCACGGCCTGCCCTATGTCATCATCATCTTTGTCGTGGTGGTGGCGATCTTCGATTTCCTGCTTCGCCGCGCCACCGCCTTCCGCAAGGTTTTCTACACCGGCTCCAACGAGAAGGCCGCGCAGTTCTCGGGCATCAAGACAAGGCAGGTGAAGTTCTGGGTCACGGTCCTGTGCTCCAGCCTGGCCGGTCTCGCAGGCGTCATCTACATGGCCCGCTTCGGCGCTGCTACCCCGACCTTCGGTGCCGGCATGGAACTCAACATCATCGCCGCGGCGGTGATCGGCGGCGCCTCCCTGAATGGCGGCTCGGGAACAATCTTCGGAGCGATCCTCGGCATGGCTCTTCTGTCCGTCGTGACGAGTTCGCTCATCCTGCTCGACGTGTCCGTCTATTGGCAGGACATGATCAAGGGGTGCATCCTGCTTGCAGCAGTGTCGATCGACCACTTCCTGCATCGCAAGAAGTCCTGAATTCAAGAAGCGCATCGAAACAAGATCATGGCCCCCAACAACACACGCGACGACATCTCGACAGTCCGCCAGATGCACCAGGCGCTTGTCCTGCACTATGTCGAAGGCAAGACCCAGGCAGAGATCGCCAGGGAACTCGGCATCTCGCACGCCACGGTCAATCGGCTGATCAAGCGCGGCCATCAACTCGGCCTTGTCGAGATCAAGATCAAATCGCCGATCGACCATCTGATCGACATCGAGGCACAGCTTGTGGCGCTGGGCGGTATCGAACGCGCCGTCGTCGTGCCGTCGGTTTCCGAAAACCCGCAGACCGCCCTGCAGCGTGTCGGCGAGGCGGCGGCTCGCCTGCTGCTCGACACTATTAAGGACGGCGACACCATATCCATCACCGGCGGCAAGGGCGTCAGCGCGCTGGTTGCTGGGCTGCAACCCGGCCGTCGCTATGATGTCGAGGTCATTCCCGCCACGGGCCTCGTCCAGGGCAAGCACTACACCGACGTCAATCACGTCGCGTCGCTGATGGCCGACAAGCTTGGCGGCCGTGCCTATCAGGTCCATGCGCCGCTTTTTGCGGACTCGCCAGAGCAGCGCGGAATGCTGATGGGCGTGCGTTCCGTCGCCGACGTGTTCCGCAAGGCGCGCGAAGCCGACGTTGCTGTCATCGGCATCGGTTCGATCTTGAGCGACGATTCGAGCTATTACGACCTTCATCCATCATCGAGCGCCGACCGTCAGGCCATTGAACAGTCGGGGGCTTCGGGCGAATTGCTTGCCCACCTCATCGACCGCGATGGCCGGCTCTGCGACTACACCCTCAACCGGTCTCTGGTGTCGCTGACACTCGACGAGTTCGCAACGATCCCGCGATCGATCGGCATAGCCAGCGGCGCAAGCAAGGTCTCACCCATCCTCAGCGCCATGCGCGGCAACCATCTCGACACCATCGTCACCGACGAGGCCACCGGCCTTCAGATCCTCGACCTTGCCAAGCAGGAGGCAGCATGAGCTCCCGACAAATCCAACGCCGTATCGGCAGGTCCAACGTCTCAGCATCGGCGGTCGGCCTCGGCACCTGGGCGATAGGCGGCTGGATGTGGGGCGGCACCGACGAGCAGGCGTCGATCCGCGCCATTGAAGCCTCCATAGACGCTGGTATCAGCCTGATTGATACCGCGCCTGCCTACGGTCTCGGCCGTAGCGAGGAGATCGTCGGGAAGGCCATCAAGGGCAAGCGCGACAAGGTCGTCATCGCCACCAAATGCGGACTGAACTGGCATTCCGGCAAGGGCAACCATTTCTTCGATCAGGACGGCAAGCCGGTCCATCGCTATCTCGGCGCCGACGGGATCGCCTATGAGATCGAGCAGAGCCTGCGCCGTCTCGGGACCGATCATATCGACCTCTACATCACCCATTGGCAGGACCCAACCACGCCGATCGCCGAGACGGTTGCCGCACTCGAAAAGCTCAAGGCGCAGGGCAAGATCCGCGCCATCGGCGCCTCTAACGTCAGCGCCGAGGACCTCGAGCACTATGTCGATGCCGGGCAGCTCGACGCCATACAGGAGCGCTATTCGATGATCGATCGGGAGATCGAAGAAAGCCTGCTGCCGATCACCCGCCGAAACGACATCGCCACGCTGAGCTACTCGTCGCTTGCGCTCGGCCTGCTCACCGGCGCGATCGACCCGGCGCGCGAATTCACCGGCGACGACCAGCGCAAGGGCAATCCCCGCTTCTCGGCCGCCAACCGGCAGAAAGTGGCACGGCTTAAGCAAGCCATCGCTCCGATTGCCGAACAACACAGCGCCTCGATGGCACAGATCGTCATCGCCTGGACGCTGGCGCAGCGCGGCATCACCTTCGCGCTGTGCGGTGCGCGCAACGCCGAACAGGCGCTCGAAAATGCGCGGGCTGGCGAGATCACGCTCGAAGCCGGCGAGCTTGCCGCCATCGATGCCGCCATCGCCGCGCACCTCGTGGCCATGGATGCCTGAGCGAAAGGCATAGTCCAGATGAACCGTAACGAAACACTCGCCGCTCTGCGCGAGCGGCCCGATATTGGCGTGCTCGTGATCGGCGGCGGCATCAACGGCATCAGCGTCTTTCGCGAGCTTGCCTTGCAGGGCGTTGATGTCGTGCTGGCGGACAAGGGCGACTATTGCAGCGGTGCAAGCGCGGCGCTGTCGCGCATGGTGCATGGCGGCCTGCGCTATCTGGAAAACGGCGAGTTCAAGCTGGTGCGCGAGTCGCTGGTCGAACGCGACCGGCTGCTGAAGAACGCCCCGCACTATGTGGCGCCGCTGCCCACGACGGTGCCGATTTTCGACACGTTCTCGGGCGTCGCAAATGGCGCGGTGCGCTTTCTAGGCCTGACGCGCCGGCCGAGCCGGCGTGGCGCGCTGGTGATAAAGGCCGGGCTCACCATGTACGATCTGTTCACAGCAGCCCGGCGATTGATGCCGACGCACCAATTCCGGGCGCGCACAGAGACCCTGAAAACCTGGCCCGCAATCAACCCCGCAATTCGCAGCTCCGCCACCTATTACGACGCCTGGGTCAGTCGGCCCGAGCGCCTTGGACTTGAAATGCTGTTCGATACAATCGCGGCAGCATCGTCGGCGCGCGCCTTGAACTACGCGGCAGTGACTTCAAACGATGCGGGCCTCGCACTCGTCGACACCTTGACCGGCGAGACGCTAACGATCCGTCCCAGGCTGATCATCAACGCTACCGGTGGTTGGATCGACCTGACCAACAATGCCATCGGCGCTACCGCCCAAAAGATGATGGGTGGCACCAAGGGCTCGCACCTGATCGTCGACAATGCCGAGCTCTACGACGCACTAGGCGGCCACATGGTCTACTATGAGAATGAAGACGGGCGCATTTGCATCCTGTTTCCCTATCTCAGCAAGGTGCTGATCGGCTCGACCGACATTCGCGTCGACAACCCGGACGAGGTGCGCTGCGAGGACGACGAGCGGAGCTACATCCTCCAGTCGCTCGCATTCGTGTTCCCCTCGATCGCGATCGCCGACGACGAGATCGTCTTCCGTTTCGCGGGAGTGCGCCCCCTGCCCGCCAGCGAGGACAGCTTCACCGGGCGTATCCCGCGCGACCATTTCTGCGAGTTTATCGAGCCGAGCGGACATCTGCCGGCAACGCTCTGCATGATCGGCGGCAAGTGGACGACGTTCCGCTCCTTCGGCGAAATGGCTGCCGACATGGCACTGGAACGGCTCGGCCTGAAGCGCAGCAAAGGCACCGAGGACCTCGCCATCGGCGGTGGCCGGAATTTCCCGGCCGATCCGGAAAAATGGTGCGTCTCATTGGCAGCGCAGCACAGCCTGTCCTTCGAACGCTCGCACATGCTTCTGGAGCGCTACGGCACCTCGGCCGAGGATTTCGCCGCACAACTCGCGGCGGACCAGATGCTGCCACGGTCGGATTATTCGGTTGGTGAGGTCCGGCTTATCATCGAGCGCGAGCAAGTCGAATGCCTGGCCGACATATTTCTGCGCCGCACCACGATCGCCGTCTCAGGCGGCCTCAGTCTCGCTCTCGTTGACGCAGTGCTCGACATTCTGGCCACACACAAAGGGTGGGATGTCGACCAGGCAACAGCCGAGCGGACCGCCTTCCTCGCCTTGCTGGCCCACCAGCATGGCGTCGACCTATCAGACCTCTCTCAGACGAACGACAAAAGGAGCGCCCTATGCGCGTGAACAAGAAAGTCCGCATGAACCGGCTGTTCGGCGGTGGACGCTGTCTCGATGTCGCCATCGACCACGGCGTCTGCAACGAGCCGAGCTTTCTGGCGGGACTGGAGGACATGGCCAATGTAGTAGGCCAGCTGGTCAAGGCCGGCCCTGATGCCATCCAGATGAATTACGGCCAGGCCGACCTGCTGCAGGCGGTGCCGGGCAAGGACAAACCGGCGCTTGTCATGCGTATCGACATGGGCAATCCCTACAACAAGATACGCCACCGCGCGATGTGGGCGGTTCTGCAGAACGAAGCAGAGCCGCTGCTTGGCGCGATCGAGATGGATGCGGCCTGCGTCGTCGTCAATTTGTTCATGCTGCCCGACGAGCCGGACCTTTTCCGCCAATGCGTCCAGAACATCGCCCGCGTGCGTGCCGACTGCGAGAAATACGGGCTGCCGCTGATGATCGAACCGCTGGCCATGTTGCCGGTTTCCGAACATGGCGGTTACATGGTCGACGGAGATGCCGAAAAGATCGTCACGCTGACGCGCCTCGCCCGCGAAATGGGCGCCGACATCATCAAGGCCGATCCGACGAGCGACGCTAACGACTTCCACCGCGTTGTCGAGGCAGCGCGGTGCCCGGTTCTGGTGCGCGGCGGCGGCAAGGAGGATTTGCGCGCCGTGTTCGACAAGTCGGCTGCCCTTGTGGCGCAGGGAGCGCTGGGCATGGTCTATGGCCGCAACATCTACCAACACGCCAATCCCAGCGCGGTCGTGCGCGGATTGATGGCGATCATTCATGACGACGCGGATGGCGCTGCCGCCTGGGACCTGTACAAGCAGGCATAGGTTGCGGCATCGGGAGGAGCCAATGGGAAATTACATTCTTGGCCTCGATGCGGGTAACACCGTCATCAAGGCAATCATTTTCGACATGTCCGGGCGCGAACTCGCGCTCGCTGCCTGCGACGGCCGCTCATCCATGCCCAAGCCAGGTCATGTCGAGCGCGACCTCAATGAGCTTTGGCGCAACGCGGTCTCGGTCATAGGGCAATGCATCGAACAGGCAGGCATCGATCCGGGCGAGATCGTCGCAATCGGCTGTGCCGGTCACGGCAACGGTCTTTATGCGCTCGACCGTGACGGCGCACCGCTGATCGGCATCCAGTCGCTCGACACAAGAGCCGTCGGCATCGTTGCCGAATGGGCTGAACAGAACGTCGGCGACCGCACCTATGCGCATTGCCTGCAAAAGCCATGGGCTGCGCAGACGCCGACGCTTCTTGCCTGGCTCAAGCGCTTTTCGCCCGAATTGTTCGCCAGGATCGGCACCGTGTTCCTGTGCAAGGATTTTGTCGTCAACCGACTGACCGGCGCGCGTTCGACCGACACTTCGGACATGTCGGGCTGCGGCCTGCTGCAAATTCCCGACCGCCGCTACGATGAGGATTTGCTTGCAGCATACGGGCTGGCAGATTGCATGGCATTGCTGCCGCCAGTGCTGGAATCGGCCGACATCGCCGGCCACATCACCGCCGAGGTGGCGGCGATGACCGGCCTTCGTGCCGGCACCCCCGTCGTCGCCGGGCTGTTCGACGTGGTCGCAAGTGCTGTCGGCTCGGGCGTCACCCGCACCAGTGCCGCCTCGATCATCGCCGGCACCTGGAGCATCAATCAGGTCATCACCGACGAGCCGATCCACGACCCCTCGATATTCATGGTCTCGACCTTCGATCGCAAACGCTATCTGGCCATCGAATCGAGCGCCACGTCAGCGGCCAATCTCGAATGGATCGTCCGCGAATTCATCGAACACGGCCACGAGCCGGGGAAGTCGCCATTCGAACTGTGCAGCGAACTCGTCGCTTCGGTCGATCCCGACAGCGACATCCCGATCTACCATCCCTTCCTCTATGGCTCGCAGCAGAACGGCCGCGCACGCGCCGGCTTCTACGGCATAGCCGGCTGGCACACCCGCGCCCACATGCTGCGCGCACTGTTCGAGGGCATTGCCTTCGAACACAGGCGTCACGTCGAGACGTTGCACAAGGCCGGAGCCATCTTCGACGAGGCAGTATTGTCAGGCGGTGGCTCGCGCAGTGAAATATGGCCGCAAATCTTTGCCGATGTACTCGGCGTTCCCGTCACCGTGGCACGCAGCCGCGAGACAGGTGCGCTTGGCGCGGCAATCGCAGCGGGCACCGGCGTCGGTATCTTCGACGACTACAGCGCAGGTGCGGCAGCGATGACATCCGCCGCCCGGCACTACACGCCCAACAATGCGATTGCGCCTGCTTACGCGCAGCGCTATCGCCTTTATGGCGAGATCAATCAGGCGATGAACCCTATGTGGGAGCGCATCGCCATCCAGCAGGCGCGCACGTGACTGAAAATTCATCCTCCTCGTTTGGCGAATACGACTATGTCATCGTCGGTGCCGGTTCGGCTGGCTGCGTGCTCGCCAACCGGCTTTCCGCCGATCCGCGCAACCGGGTGCTGCTGCTCGAGGCCGGCGGCAGCGACCGTTATCACTGGGTCGATATCCCGATAGGCTATCTCTTCTGCATGGGCAATCCGCGCACCGACTGGCTCATGAAAACCGAGCCGGAAGCCGGGCTCAACGGGCGCAGCCTCAATTATCCGCGCGGCAAGGTTCTGGGCGGGTGCTCGTCGATTAACGGCATGATCTACATGCGTGGACAGGCCGCCGACTATGATGGCTGGCGACAGTCCGGCAATGTGGGTTGGGGATGGGACGACGTCCTGCCCTATTTCCGCAAGTCGGAAGATTATCACGGCGGCAAAAGCGCCATGCATGGTGCCGGCGGCGAATGGCGCATCGAAAGACAGCGCGTGTCGTGGCCGATCCTCGACGCCTTCCGCGATGCCGCCGAAGAACTCGGCATCCCGCGCACGGACGACTTCAATGCCGGCACCAATGAGGGCTCCGGCTATTTCGAGGTCAACCAGAAAAAGGGTGTGCGCTGGAACACCTCAAAGGCGTTCCTGCGTGGCATAAAGGACCGCAAGAACCTGCGCGTCGTCACCGGGGCCGAGACCGAACGGCTCGAATTCGACGGCCGCCGTGTCACCGGGCTCGTCTTCCGGAAGGACGGCCGCCTGCATCACGTCAAGGCGGGACAGACTATACTCGCAGCCGGCACCATCAACTCGCCGAAGATCCTCGAACTCTCAGGCGTCGGCCAGCCGGACCTGCTCTCGCGCCTAGGCATCGAAGTGCGCCATGGCTTGCCCGGTGTAGGCGAGAACCTGCAGGACCATTTGCAAATCCGCACCGTCTTCAAGGTGACGGGTGCGGCGACGCTCAACCAGCGCTACCACAATCTGATCAGCCGCGCCGCCATGGGTCTCGAATACGCCGCCCGCCGTAGCGGCCCGCTGTCGATGGCGCCGAGCCAGCTCGGCGTCTTCGCCAAGAGCGATCCGCGCCTCGAAACGCCAGATCTCGAATACCACGTGCAGCCGCTGAGCACCGACCGGCTCGGCGAGCCACTGCATCGTTTTCCGGCGGTAACGGTGTCGGTGTGCAATCTTAGACCCGAAAGCCGGGGAACCGTGCATATGGGCTCGATCGACCCGCGCGAGGCGGCGAAGATCAGGCCGAACTACCTTTCAACCGAGGGCGACCGCAGCATTGCTGTTGCCTCGCTGCGCCATGCCCGCCGCCTGATGAAGGCTAAGGCCGTGGCCCGTTTTGCACCGGAAGAGATGCTGCCCGGCATCGAATATGAAAGCGACGCCGACCTCATCCGCAAGGCCGGCGACATCGGCACGACGATCTTCCATCCGGTCGGCACCTGCAAGATGGGCTCGGACACGATGGCCGTGGTTGACGACCGCCTGCGCGTCCACGGGCTTGATGGCCTGCGCGTGGTAGACGCCTCCATCATGCCGACCATCGTCTCCGGCAACACCAACTCGCCGGTCATCATGATCGCCGAGAAGGCTGCCGAGATGATCCTGCAGGATTCTCGCCAATAGCGTTCAAGTCATCGCGGGGGTCAACGACTGCCGGCCGCAATCAGCAACAGTACATAGGCGATTACCATGACGATCAGCCCGCGAAATGCCAGGTTGACGAAGTGGTATTTCGCCTTCGCGATGATCGACAGCGTATCGATATTGCCGAGATATTCCTGGTAGAGAAAACCCGGATCGTTGCGCTCGCCGGCGGCGAGCAACGCGGTGCGGTTTGCATCCCATCCGCCCCAGAACAGCGACGTTGAGCGCAACCCGCGCCGAGGCAGGACGACGAGAATTGCCGCGACAAGTGAGAAGGTGGCAGCCACTGCCATGCAGGCAGAGAAAATCACCAGCGGAAACTGCGCCTCGATGTAGCGTTGCCACTGGAAGGCGCTGCGTCCTTCCGCCGATGTGATCATGAAGGCCAGCATGAAAGTGAAGATGTAGGCGGCCTTCTGGTCGGCGATCTTTATCTGGTCGTAGAAGACGTCGTTTATCTTCTTCAGATGTTCCAGATAGTCCTTCCCGGGAAGGGTAGATGAAATTTCGGTATTTCCCTTGGAAGAATCGAATTTGAGCGAACTTGCCATTTCCCCCAGCCTTCATGCGATTCACTGTAAAGCCCGAGTAACGAATGCAGCATTTCATATGTTAGTGCAAAGGGATTATTGACAGTTCTATCCTGCTCCGGTCATAACGCCCCTTCGGCTTGAGGGGGCATCAATAAAAACTATGCGGCGCTATCTGGCGGTTTCTTTGATGCTGTCGGCTATCATCGGCACGCAGCAGGTTGCGGCCGAGCCGGTCACGCGCGCGCAGCCCGCGGCCGGTTCCGTGATCGCGCGCAAGTCCGGCGAGGAGGTTCGCTTCGTCGATGTGTCGGACTGGCGCTTCGTCGACCTGCGCCAGGATGTCGTGGCCGGCGATTATCTCCGCACCAATGCGACCGGCAATCTGGCCGTGCTGTTTTCCGACCGCACCCAGATGCGCCTTGGACGCAACACGACGCTTCTGGTCAAGAATGTCGGACCATCGACAGATGCGGCCTTCACGCTGGAAAGCGGCACGATCTGGGCGCGCGCAGAACGCGGCGGATTGGGGCTGACCGTCGAGACGCCGGCCGCAGCTGCGGCCATTCGGGGCACCGACTGGACGATGACGGTGGAAGGCAATGGCCGCACCTCCTTGACCGTGCTGGAAGGCAAGGTCGAACTCGCCAACCAGTTCGGCTCGGTGACGGTCTCGCAAGGCGAGGGCGCGGTCGCCAATATCGGCTCGGCACCGACCAAGATCGTCAACGTCAATCCCGACGATCGCGAGCAGATGCTGTTCTTCCTGTCGCTGCGCAATTCCTTCAACATGCTGCCGGCATCGCCGCTTTCCAGCCCGGATATGCGCAGGGCACGTGGCGAGATCACCGCGAAGGCGCCATCGGCGCGCTCGGGTGAGGATTGGCTGACGCTGGCCGAAGTGAATCTCACTTATGAAGGCCGTGGTGCCGCGCGAGAAGCCGCTGCTCAGGCACGTCAATTCAGGCTTTCACGCGCACAGACGGCCCGTCTCGACCTCATCGACGCGATGGTTGCCGGTGCCGAGAAACGTTACGCCGAATCGGCCCGCCTTTTCGAAAAAGCGGGGCGGCATCTCGACCCACGCCGCCGCGCCATGGCGACCTATGGTGGCTATTATGCGCGCGCGCTGGCTGATCCGAACCGCACTGAGGCACCGCCCAAACCCAAAGCGGACGGCCCCTACGCGGCGATGGCCGAGGCACTGACGGTTGCCTTCCTGGTTGATTTCGAGGCGTCGATTGCAGTCCTGAAGAAGGCGGAAGAACGCTATCCCAACGATCCGAGCTTGCCAGCAATGCGCGCACAACTGGCGATGGTGCTGGACGATCGCAACCAGATGGAGGAAGCGATCAATCGGTCGTTGTCGCTCGATCCGGATGATCCGAACGCGCTGGAAGCACGCGCCAATTTCCGCGCCGGCTTCAAGAGCGATCTGGAGGGCGCCTATGCCGATCTAACCCGTGCGCTGGAAATCGCACCCGGGTCGACGACGATCTGGAATGGGCTCGGCCTCGTACAGAATGCCCGTGGTGCATCCCGAGAATCGGAAGCCGCACTGAAGCAGGCGATCGCCCTCGATCCGCAAGACCCCGTCTCGCATATCAATCTCGCGGTGCTTTACCTGGATCAGGACCGCGTCGTGGAAGCGCGCGCCGAGATCGACAAGGCGCTCGAGGTCGATCCTACGTTTGACATGGCATTGCTCATTCGCGGCCGCTATTACATGCAGACGGGCGAACTGGACAAGGCGCGCGACGACCTTCTCGCAGGCACGACGGCAAATCCCGCCGACGCCCAGGGCCTGCTGCTGCTCGGCGCTTCCTACTATGAAAGCGGCGAGCGCGAACCGGCTGCGCAGGCCATAGAGAATGCCGACAGGCTTGATGCCAATGATCCGGTCGTGTCGTCATTCAGGACCGCAATTGCCATCGACGAATATGAAGCCGATGAGGCTATCAGAAGCGCCCAGGAAGCCTTGAAGCGAGCCCGCGCTCGCGGCGGCGACTACGCGCCGCTCAGCGCCAGCCGCGATCAGGGTTCGACGCTGAACGATGCCTATCGCCTGCAGGGGCTGGACGCCTGGGGGCGTTATTATGGTGCTGCCGTGTTCGACCCGTTCGGCGCGGCGGGCTATGTCGACCAGACGGTTTCTGGCAGCCCAAATCCGTTCGTGAATGACCTCAATTATGGTGGAACGGTTGTCGATCCCGGCACGAACGGGGCAGGCTTTTCGTCGTTCTTTCAGGGCTTGATGCTTGACCCGGCCATGATCTCAGGCCGTTCCACGAGCGCCAATCTCTTCAGGCGGCCATTTCTGGAAATGAGCCTTGGGGGTGGCTTCACCAGCACCAGCGACAACACCGGCTGGACAAGCGAAGCCGAGGTTCAGGGCTTCGTGAACAATCCCATACCGTGGAGTTTCTACGGTAAGCTTGATATGCAGCGCTCCGGGGATCACAGGGAAAGCACTGCGCCTGGATTCCCGATACCGAACATCAGTTTTGATCTGCAGGACAAGCTTGTGAGTGGGACGGGCTTCGTGACAGCTCGTCCAACACCCAACGATCGCTTGGTCGCATATGCGGATTTGCGCAGTAACAAGGATGATCTTCACAACGGCTTGATAATCCCGATTCCTTCAATACCACCATTCATCGGTGGAACCTATGATAGAACCCTCAACGACCAAACTGGCTCGATGGGCGTAGGTTGGAGCCACACATTCGGCTATCGCAACGTCACGAATGCGGCCGTGTTTGCTTCAGGTTTGGACCGAAAGAGCGATGAAAGCGGCCTTGTCTTGTTCGATTTTGGCGCTGGTGCGGTGGGGGGCATCCAGCGGTTCGAGGGTTCTACCAAGACGCAATCCTACATCGCCGCGGTAAACCACGTTTATGGATATGACGACATCACCTTCCGATACGGTGTGGAAGGTGGCGTTGTCGATCAAAAGACATCGCAGATATCTACGACAGTGATTCTGGGTGGAGCGACTACGGTCGACATCACGGAGGAAGACTTTGATCTGAGTCTTGGACGAGCTTACGTAGACGCGGTCTATGAAATCACGCCGGAATTAAAGGCGGAAGCAGGTCTTTTCGGGACTTATCTTACCGGCGATTCGACCGGCGTGCCATTCGAGCTAGGCAAGCTGGAGCCGCGGGTTGGCGCCGCCTGGGCACCTGTCGAAGGCCACTGGCTCCGCACAGCCTTCATGCGCGAGACGGCCGCAGTCAATGCCTCGACACTGGCGCCGATCGGCATCCTCGGCCTGCAATCCAATCAGGCGCCGATTGGCTTGGGGGGATATTCAGACACGTTTGCGGCGCGGTGGGACGCGGAATGGAACAGCCGCCTTTTCACGACGCTCGACTACCAGCATCAGGAACTCTCCGGCCTTTCCATAGACATCCCGGGAGCCTTTGATTCAACCGACCTGACTGAAGGCCGCATCGATCGTCTTGCGGCAACGACCAATGTCTGGCTAGGCGGAGGCTTTGGCGCGTTTGCGACCTATGCCTACACCGACTCCGAAAACAAGGACCCGACCAGTTTGGGCTTTGGCGAGGCGCTGCCATATGTGCCCGAACACTCGGCGCGGCTTGGCGTCACTTGGGTCAACCCGGCCAATTTCAAGGTGACGCTGGCCGCCACTTACGTTGGTGAACGAGCCGGTGATGTGTCGGGCGATCCGATCGATCCGTACTGGACTGCCGATGCCTTCGCCACCTGGGAGCCGTTCGACAAGCGTTTTGAACTGGAACTCGCAGCCTACAATCTGTTCGACGAGAAATTCAACGTGGCTACGAGCGTGCCGGGTTGGGGACGTAGTTTTGTCGGATCGCTCAAGGTTCGCTTCTGATGCTTCTCGCCGGGCCGTGGTGGAAGGGTCTTGGCGCTTCGGCCTCAGTGACCGCCAGAAGGCGCAACGGCGTTGTGATGGTGACAGTGCTCGCCGCGCTACTTGCGGCAATGCTGTCTTTGCTGACGCCGTGGAAACTGCTTGAAGCACGCGCCTTCGACTATTTTTCAACGACCGGCGCCCCAGTCCGACCAGCAAATGGGCCGGTCATCGTTGCCATAGACGAACCTTCTCTTGCAGAGGTTGGCCTTCAATGGCCGTGGCCGCGCGACCTGCACGCAAAACTGATCGAGGCGTTGCGCAAGGCCGGCGCGAAGGCGATCGGCCTCGATATCATCTTTGCCGAGCCTTCCAATCCGGCCGCCGACGAGGCGCTTGTCAAAAGCCTTGGGCCTGATGTCGTGTTGGCAGGCGACGAAACCTTCATCGAGACGCCGCAGGCTGCCCAGCATATTCGGGTCGAGCCTCTGGCGATCTTCACGGATGCAGGAGCACGATCCGGCATTGCGTCGATTGCCTTCGACGGCGACGGCATATTGCGCCGCGTGCCGGGCTATGGCGACGGCTTTGCCGCGCGATTGCTGGAGGCTGCGGGCCAAATGGCGGAGGTGCCGCGCAACGCCCTGCTACAAACCTTCGGGCCGTCGCGCACCTATGAAACCGTATCCTACTATCAGGCGCTCGATGCCGATCAGTTTTTGCCCGAGGGTTTTTTCCGCGATCGCGTCGTCATGGTGGGCCTCAGCGTCCAGAACGCGCCGACGATCGCCGAGGGCGGGGCGGACGTTCATGCCACGCCCTTCACCGTTCGCACCGGTCGGCTGGTTGCGGGCGTCGAAATACACGCAACGATCTTCGACAATCTTGCGTCCGGCCTCTCCATCAATCGCGCGCCTGCATGGATTTCTCTGCTGTCGGTCGCGGTCGGAGCAGGGCTCGCAGCCCTGCTTATCCGCCGCCGCACCGGCTGGAAAACGGTGGCGGGCAGTGCTGTCGCAGTGCTGGCCATGCTCGCCGGCAGCTATCTCTGCCTGCGCTTCGGCCGCGTCTTCGTACCGCCCTTTGCGCCGTCGCTGGCCTTCGTGCTGGCGGCAAGCGCACAGGGCGCGCTGGATTTCGCCTCCGAACGGCGGCTGCGGCGAGGCATCACCCGTGCCTTCTCGCAATATCTGTCGCCACCACTGGTCGAGCGCCTGGCGCGCGACCCGTCGCAGCTTCGGCTCGGCGGCGAGGTGCGCACGCTGACCATACTTTTCTGCGACATTCGCGGCTTCACCACCATATCCGAGACCATGAAGGATGATCCGGAAGGCCTGACGCGCCTGATCAACCGGTTGCTGACGCCGCTTTCGGAGGTCGTGCTGTCCACCGGCGGAACCATCGACAAATATATCGGCGATTGCATCATGGCATTCTGGAACGCGCCGCTGGACGATCCGGATCACGCCGTTCACGCGGTGCGTGCCGCGCTCGGCATGTTCGATGCGCTGAACGCGCTCAACGCCGAGTTCGTCGCGGAGACGGAAGCGACTAGCAGACCCGCGCTCAAGCTCGGTATCGGCATAGGCGTGAACACAGGCGAATGCGTCGTCGGCAATATGGGCTCGACCAGTCGCTTCGATTATTCGGCGCTGGGAGATTCGGTCAATCTTGCCGCGCGGCTCGAAAGCGCATCCAAGGATGTCGGCGCGCCACTGCTCATCGGCGAAACGACTGCCGCCTTGGTGCGAGACAGCTTTCCTGTGTTCGAACTGGACCGGCTGACGGTGAAGGGCAAGACGACCGCGGTCGTTGTTTCTACGGTGTTGCCGAATGCCACCGCCGAACAGGTGACGTTGCATGCGAAGGCTGTCGATGCACGCAATGCTGGAGATACATGGTCAGGCGAGGACATTGAGAAACTAACAGCGGCACTGCCGGTTCTGGCGCCTTTCTATTCGCGTATGTCAAAAGGGTATTCGCGAGATTAGGCCCCAGCCCTCTGTTGACCTCGCCCAAGAAGCCTGTGCCTTTTCCAACCAGCCTCAAACCTGATAGATAGCGACATCGAAGGCCTTCTGGCCTTGCCATCGCCAAGGAAATCATCGACCGCTATTGTAGCAATATGACGCTGAAGAACCGCGACATGGCAAATACCTCAGCGCTGCTGATATTGATTGAACAAAGGGAATAGACAGATGGACAACACGAAGACGACCGTCGACGTGAAAACGGAAACCGCTGCGCTTCTTGGGAAGCTCGGTGTTGCGCGCACGGCCTGGAGCGACGGCGACATGCCCTCCTATTCCCCCGTAAGCGGTGAGGAGATCGCAAAACTCATCTCCATTACGCCGAACAAGGCTACTGCAGTCATCGATGCCGCCCATGAAGCCTTCAAGGAATGGCGTGTGGTGCCGGCGCCTCGTCGTGGCGAGCTGGTCCGCCTGCTGGGCGAGGAACTGCGCGCGCACAAGACCGATCTCGGTCGGCTGGTCTCCATCGAGGCCGGCAAGATCACGTCCGAGGGTCTGGGCGAGGTCCAGGAAATGATCGACATTTGCGATTTCGCCGTCGGTCTGTCGCGTCAGCTCTATGGTCTCACCATTGCAACCGAGCGTCCGGGTCACCGGATGATGGAAACCTGGCATCCTCTGGGTGTTGTCGGCATTATCTCGGCCTTCAACTTCCCAGTTGCTGTCTGGTCCTGGAATGCGGCTCTCGCCCTCGTCTGCGGCAACTCCGTCGTCTGGAAGCCTTCCGAAAAAACGCCGCTCACCGCTCTTGCCTGCCAGGCAATCCTTGAGCGTGCCATCGCCCGCTTCGGCGGCGCGCCGGATAATCTCAGCCAGGTTCTCATAGGCGACCGTGCGATTGGCGAGGTGCTGGTAGATCACCCGAAGGTACCACTCGTCTCGGCCACCGGATCGACACGCATGGGCAAGGATGTCGGTCCGCGTCTGGCCAAGCGCTTCGCCCGCGCAATCCTGGAACTCGGCGGCAACAATGCCGGCATCGTCTGCCCATCGGCCGATCTCGACATGGCACTGCGTGCGATTGCCTTTGGCGCGATGGGTACCGCCGGTCAGCGCTGTACGACATTGCGACGTCTGTTTGTCCATGAGAGCGTTTACGATCAACTCGTCCCCCGCCTCAAGAAAGCCTATCAGAGCGTTTCCGTCGGCAACCCACTCGAGACCACCGCTCTTGTCGGCCCACTGATCGACAAGGCGGCCTTCGACGGCATGGAGAAGGCGATCGCAGCAGCCAGGAAAGAAGGTGGCGTCGTCACAGGCGGCGAGCGCATCACCGAGGCTGGCAAGGAGAGCGCCTACTACGTGAAGCCTGCCCTGGTAGAGATGCCCGAGCAGGCAGGCCCGGTTCTTGAGGAGACATTCGCTCCGATCCTTTATGTAATGAAGTACAGCGATTTTTCAGCTGCCCTCAAAGATCACAACGCGGTCGGCGCAGGACTTTCATCCTCTATCTTCACACTCGATATGCAGGAGTCCGAACTCTTCCTGTCAGCAGAGGGCTCCGACTGTGGTATTGCCAACGTCAATATCGGCACTTCAGGTGCAGAGATCGGCGGCGCGTTCGGCGGCGAGAAAGAAACGGGCGGCGGCCGTGAATCCGGCTCGGATGCATGGCGCGCTTATATGCGGCGCGCAACCAACACCATCAACTACTCCAAGGCGCTGCCACTAGCGCAGGGCGTTTCGTTCGACATCGCGTAGGCGACACGGCAAAAATGGATGAAGGTGTCTGTAGCGGCTGTCGTTCAATGAAGCCAACATGATGCTCGAGTGACAGGACTACAGCTCCTTGTTGAGCCGTGCAGGATGGATGGAAACGCTGACTATTCTTCATGGAAAGCGTCCAGCTAAGGGAAACGCTGTTTACTTAAACTTCAAAGGCTTATGTTACCCGATTGACTCAAATGCGCATCTTCTTAAAGTTGAGCATTAGAACGGGCACTAAAGTATCAAGGAGAAAATAAAATGCCGGACGTCAAGGAAGCTGGAGAGGCTGTCTCTACTGGGCAGGAGAAGCCAAAGACTGCGGAAAAATCTCCGAAGGCCACCAAGCCGAAGACTCGCGCGCCAAATGCCGCCCGGGCAAAAGCTGCCAAGCCGGCAAAGGCGTCAGCTACTGCGGCGGCGGCAGTCGCCACACCGGTAATCTCCGCATCGACCCGCAAAAGATACTCCGAAAAGGAAAGGGGCCAAAAGCTTGGCGAGATTCAGAATCTCATCAAGGCAGGGGAAAGCGTTCGGGGCGCCACCAAGAAAGCCGGCATCTCCGAGCAGACCTACTATCAGTGGAAGAAGCCGACAGCGAAGGCATCGCAGTCGGACGAACTTAAGGATCTCGTGAAACTCGAGTCTGAGAATGCGCGGCTGAAGAAGCTTCTGGCAGAAAGGCTTCGAAAGGAAAACGCAGACCTCAAGAAAAAGCTTGGAATCTCCTGATCCCAGGTCACGGTGCCGGACGATCTCTGCCGGCGCCTGAGGCGAGGTAGCTGCGCGCTCATGTAGAGTCTACGCAACTCTCTCCAGGCGCCATCGTCGATCGCAGGCGACGTCTTTTTCATGCCAGGGCCGAACAGCGCTCGGTCCTGGCATGCTGCATGAACGATGGATTTAAATGAGGCTGGCCTTGGCCAGATCCCGCATGAGATGGCTTGCGCCATAGGTCCACGGCGCGCACTCGGTCGAAAGCCTGACGCGATTTGTCAGTGTGCCGATCTCCTCGGTCGAGATCGCCACGATGTCCCCTGCCCGATGGGTGAAACCCTTGCCCTTCTCACCCCGGTCCTTTGACGGCACGAACATAGTGCCGAGATAGAGTGCCATGCCATCGGGGTATTGATGATGCGGTCCCATGGCGGCAGCAACCAGTTCTTCCGGTGAACGGCTGATCTCGGCCATGGAACTAGAACCTTCCAGCGAGAAGCCGTCCTCGCCTTCGACCGTAAGGTTCACCTTCGCCCGCTTCACGGCATCGAGTGTAAAATCCTCATCGAACAGCCTTATGAATGGCCCGAGTGCAGCCGAGGCGTTGTTGTCCTTGGCCTTGCCGAGCAGCAGTGCCGAACGGCCCTCGACATCACGCAAATTGACGTCGTTGCCCAAGGTGGCGCCACCGATGCGGCCCTTGCTCGAGGCAATGACGGCGATTTCCGGCTCCGGATTGTTCCAGGTCGATATCGGGTGAAGACCGACATCAGCGCCGAAGCCGACCGACGCCATGGGCTGGCATTTGCTGAAGATCTCGGCGTCCGGTCCGATGCCGACTTCCAGATATTGCGACCATACCCCGCGCTCTATCAGTTTCTGCTTGCACGCCATCGCCTCGGGCGAACCCGGCTTCAACTTCGAAAGATCATCGCCGATCAGGGATGCGATGTCCGCACGAACGGCGTCAGCTTTTTCCGGTGCGCCGCGCGCCTGTTCCTCGATGACGCGCTCCAGAAGGCTGACGACGAAGGTGACCCCCGAGGCCTTCACAGCCTGAAGGTCCACAGGAGAGAGGAGGAATGGCTTGCCCGGATCGCGCGTTGCCTCAAAGCTGTTTTGCGCGATCTCACTGAGACTGCCGATCGCCCTACCCTCTGCCGAACGGATATAGGCGGACGGGTTGTCCATCTCGCAAATGTCGCGCGATGTCGGCGCCGTCTTTGAGGTTATGTCCACGACACTTCCATCGCGCACTGTGACCATCAGCGGATGTGCGATGCCCGGCACGCTTGCACGGCCGAGAAAAACGCCCTTGCCTGGCAGGCGCATAGAATTCGTCATAGTTTTTCCATCCCTTTGCGGCGTCGCGCATAAGGAAACTGTTTGAGCGATCTCGCTCGCTGGCGCAAGCGGGTTTTCAAGTCTCGTGAGGCGGCCGACAAAACGCCAACGAATCAATCAGCCGCGCCGTTGAAAATGTTTAGTAATTGTCTCGTAGCCACCGCATGACAGGGATCGCCGAAGCTTCGACGAAACCCAAGGCATCCCATGACGGTTGCTTTCCATGCTGCAACGCAGCAACGAATCCATTTGCATTGTTTAGTAATATCTGCATCACTAAACAAATTACTAAACATCCGATCTGCCCGAAGAGCAGCCGATGTTTAGACCCCGGAGGAGGGGTTAGAGGGTTCTTGGGAGCGCCATCCGGGCGTGTCCCGCATATGGGAGGAAGGCATGAAACCGTTATCGAAGATGACGCTTGGACTGGCCTCGGCGCTGTTGGCCTCGACCGCCATTTCCAACGTCGCACAGGCAGAAGATCTGACGCTTTGCTGGGCAGCCTGGGACCCGGCCAATGCGCTTGTGGAGCTGTCCAAGGACTTCACCAAGGAGAGCGGCATCGGCATGAAATTCGAGTTCGTGCCATGGACGAACTATGCCGACCGCTTTCTCAACGAGCTGAATTCGAAAGGCAAGCTTTGCGACCTGATCATCGGCGACAGCCAGTGGATCGGCGGTTCGGCTGAGAACGGCCACTACGTCAAGCTGAACGACTTCTTCGACAAGGAGAAGATCAGCATGGACGACTTCGTGCCGGCAACCGTCGTCGGCTATTCCGAATGGCCGAAGAATACGCCGAATTACTGGGCGCTGCCGGCGATGGGCGATGTCGTCGGCTGGACCTATCGCAAGGACTGGTTCGAGAAGCCTGAACTGCAGAAGGAGTTCAAGGAGAAATACGGCTGGGATCTCGCGCCGCCGACTACCTTCGACCAGTTGAAGCAGGTCGCGGAGTTCTTCCAGAAACGTGAGATCGACGGCAAGACGGTCTACGGCGCCTCGATCTACACCGAGCGTGGTTCCGAAGGCGTCACGATGGGCGTCATGGACGTTCTCTACAGCTTCGGCTTCAAATACGAGAACCCGGACAAGCCTTACGAAATGGAGGGCTTCGTCAATTCCGAAGGTGCGGTGAAGGGGCTCGAATTCTACAAGGCGCTTTACGACTGCTGCACCCCGCCCGGCTCGTCCAACAGCTATATGGGCGAAGGTGTCGACGCTTTCAAATCCGGTCAGGTCGCGATGCACATGAACTTCGCCTTCACCTGGCCCGGCCTCTACAAGGACGAGGCTGTCGGCGGCGATAAGATCGGCTTCTTCGTCAATCCGAAAGAGACCGCGCAGTTCGCCCAGCTTGGCGGCCAGGGCATCTCGGTCGTCTCCTATTCGGAGCATCAGGAAGCGGCGCTCAAATACATCAAATGGTTCGCCAACAAGGATGTCCAGGCCAAATGGTGGTCGCTTGGGGGATATTCCTGTCTCAAGGCGGTCGTTGAAGATCCGGGTTTCCCGGCCAGCCAGCCCTATGCGCAGACCTTCCTCGACTCCATGGCCATCGTGAAGGATTTCTGGGCCGAGCCGAGCTATGCGTCCCTGCTTCAGGCGTCCCAAAAGCGTTTCCATGACTATGTCGTTGCCGGCAATGGCACTGCCAAGGACGCCCTCGACGGCCTCGTCAAGGACTGGACCGAAGTATTCCAGGACGACGGCAAGATGTGATCCCTCCCGGGGCTCGGTCGTGATTTGACGACCTCAAAAACTGTCCCGTGCCGCCCTTGGCACGGGACAGGGTTCAGCTAAATTCAACCGGCAGGGATAAGCAGTGACCGAGACGAGACTGACCATGCTCAATCGGACGGCGGATGGCGTTGCCCGGGCGACCCCGGAGCCGCTGGCCCGCAGGGTTCGCGGCATCAGCGACAAGGGCCTCGCCTGGCTCTTCATTTCACCGACGATATTGCTGCTGCTCGCCATCAACATCTTCCCGCTGATCTGGGCGATCCAGCTCTCCTTTACCAACTATCGCGCCAATCGCCCCAATGAACTCGTCAAGAATGTCGGCCTTTCCAACTATCAGCGTATCCTCAACGACCCTGACATCTGGATCGCCATGCAGACGACCGCGCATTTCGTCTTCTGGACCATCGTTCTGCAGACCCTGATCGGTTTCTCTCTCGCCTACCTCATCGACCGAAAGTTTCGCGGCCATGCCTTCTGGACGACGATCATCCTGGTTCCGATGATGCTGTCGCCGGCGGTGGTCGGCAATTTCTGGCGCTTCCTCTATCAGCCGCAGATCGGGTTGTTCGCCTATGCCGTCTCGTTCGTCACCGGCATTCCGCCGACGCAGATCGAAATGCTTTCCAACGTTTCGCTGGCGCCATGGTCGATCATCATCGTCGATACCTGGATGTGGACGCCTTACGTGATGCTGATCTGCCTGGCCGGACTGCGTTCCATTCCCGAATATATCTATGAAGCTGCCGAGGTCGACCGCGCTTCGAACTGGCGTCAGTTCTGGTCGATCACGCTGCCGATGGCCCTGCCCTTCATCATGCTGGCGGTGCTGTTTCGCGGCATCGAGAATTTCAAGATGTTCGACATGGTCAATCTGCTCACCGGCGGAGGGCCGGGCTCGACCACGGAAGTCGCCTCGATCACGCTGAAGCGACAGGCCTTCGAAAGCTGGCGCACAGGCTATTCCTCGGCCTTCGCCATCATACTCTTCGTCGCGGTGTTCGGGCTGGCAAACATCTACGTCAAGGCGCTCAACAAGGTGAAGCAGAGATGAGCCTTACCACCGCCCATTCAGTTGTCGCGCCTACCGCCACGTCCAAGCGCATCGCCGGTACGATCGTTGTCGTCTATGCCTTGATCTCGATGGTGCCGCTTCTGTGGATATTCGCCACCAGCTTTAAGACGCCGCCGGATTCGATTGCATATCCCCCGAAAATCCTGTTCCAGCCGAGCGTCGAGGGCTATTGCAACCTGTTCACGACGCGGACGCGGCAGACGCCGGACTACATCAACTCACTGGGACCGGCAACGACCTTCTGCGACGAGACCACGCGCAAGCGCAACATGGTCATTGCCGGGCCGTCCAACTTCCTGCCGCGCTTCGTCAATTCGCTGATCATTGCCTTCGGCTCCACCTTCTGCGCCGTATTTCTAGGCACTCTCGCAGCCTATGGCTTCTCACGCTTCAAGGTGCCGCTGGCCGACGATCTTTTGTTTTTCATCCTGTCGACGCGGATGATGCCGCCGATCGCCGTCGCTATCCCCATCTACCTGATGTACCGCGAGCTCGGCCTCTCCGACACCGCGCTCGGCATGATCCTGCTCTACACGGCGGTCAACGTATCGCTCGCCGTCTGGCTTCTGAAAGGCTTCATCGACGAGATCCCTCGCGAATACGAGGAGGCTGCGATGATCGACGGCTATACGCGGCTTCAGGCATTCTGGAAAACCGTGCTTCCGCAGGCGACCACCGGCATTGCCGCGACCGCTATCTTCTGCCTGATCTTCGCGTGGAACGAATATGCATTCGCCGCACTCCTGACCTCCGGCACCGCACAAACCGCACCGCCCTTCATCCCAACCATCATCGGCGAAGGCGGGCAGGATTGGCCGGCAGTCGCCGCCGGAACCACGATCTTCCTGGTTCCGATACTGGTGTTCACCATACTGCTCAGGAAACAACTCCTGCGCGGCATCACCTTCGGCGCGGTGCGCAAATGAGCATGACCCAGCCCGGCAAACGCAAATCCAGATGGCCCGTATGGCTGAGGCGCGGCCTTTTGGAAAACGTCGCCACGGTTGTCATCGGTCTCGGTTTCCTGATGCTGTTCCAGCCTTTCGCGCTGTCGCTCTACACCTGGTCGTTCAACACCATGCTTTTCGGAACCATCATGTTCATCGTCGTTTCGAAGTTTCCGGAGTAAGGGCCATGGCGGAAATCCGGGTCGAGAATCTCAGGAAAGAATTCGGCGCCTTCACCGCGGTCGAGGACTCGAACTTCGTCGTCGAGGACGGCGAGTTCTTCGTCATGCTCGGACCGTCCGGCTGCGGCAAGACGACGACGCTGCGCATGATCGCCGGCCTCGAATTGCCCACGAGCGGACAAATTCTGCTCGGCGGCGAGAACGTGACCATGCGGCGCGCCCGCGAACGCGACATAGCCTTCGTCTTCCAGCTCTTCGCACTCTACCCGCATATGAATGTGCGCAAGAACATCGGCTTCCCGCTGCTCGCGCAGGGAATGCCTGCTTCCAAAATCCGTCAACGCGTAGAAGAGACGGCGAAGCTGCTGCGCATCGATCATCTGCTCAACAAATCCGTATCCGGCCTTGCCGGCGGCGACCGCCAGCGCGTCGCACTCGGCCGCGCCATCGTGCGCCGGCCGAAATGCTTCCTCATGGACGAGCCACTCGGCACGCTCGACACGGAGTTCCGCGACCTGATGGTTCATGAGTTGCGCGAACTTCACAACCGCATCCACGCCACCACCGTCTATGTAACCCATGACCAGATGGAGGCCATGTCGATGGCCGACAAGATCGCGGTCATGAACCACGGCATAATCGAGCAGTTCGGCACGCCGCGTGAGATCTACGATCGCCCGGCAACCATGTTCGTCGCCGACTTCATCGGCTCGCCGCCGATGAACTTTCTGGGCTTTGGCGGCGGGCTTGCCAGAGGCGCCAAGGAAATTACCGTGCAGGGTGCCAGGGTTGCCGTGCCGGAGGTTCGCGAGGATGTTGCGCTGGCCGATATGGCGCTAGGTATCAGGCCGGAACATATCCGCTTCGATGACAAGTCCGGCCTACGCGGCGCCATCTACGGCACCGAGTATCTCGGCACCACGCAGATTGCGGCGGTGGAAACGGCCGACGGGATCATCAAGGCGCGAGTGCCTGCCGAGGTAAAACTCAATCCGGGTGATCAGGTCGGTCTTTCATTTAACAGCGCAAGGCTTTCGCTATTCGACAAGAAGTCCGGACGCGCAGTCCGCACCTCCATTCATGACCTCGCCTCCCAAGGGAGAGTGCATCATGGCTGAGGTGCGCATCAGCGGTGTAACCAAATCCTTCGGCGAGCGGGCAGCCGTCAGCAATCTCGACCTGCACATTGCCGATGGCGAATTCGTCGTCCTGCTCGGCCCGACCGGTGCGGGCAAGACCACGACGCTTAGACTGATCGCAGGGCTGGAGAAACCGGAGACAGGAAAGATCCACATCGGCGGCCGCGACGCCACCGGCCTCGAACCGGCAGCGCGCGATACCGCGTTCGTCTTCCAGCAATATTCGCTCTACCCGCATCTCTCGGTATTCGACAATCTCGCCTTTCCGCTGCGCTCGCCGGCGCGACGGTTTAGCGAGGATGCGGTGCGACGCCGCGTCGAAGATGTCGCGAAAATGGTGCGCATCGATCACAAGCTTTCTAGCCGCGCGACGAAACTCTCCGGCGGCGAGATGCAGCGCGTCGCCATCGGTCGCGCACTTGTGCGCAAGCCGGCGATCTATCTGATGGACGAGCCGCTTTCGTCGCTCGACGCCAAACTGCGTGCCGATCTGCGTCTGGAACTGAAGCGCATCCAGGCCGAGCTCGGCGCAACGATGCTCTATGTCACGCATGATCAGATCGAGGCGATGACCATGGCCGACCGCATCGGCATTCTGACAGACGGCGTCCTGGTGCAGATCGGCACACCGAAAACGATCTACACCGAACCGGCAAACCTGCACGTTGCCGCGCGACTCGGCCAGCCTGCCATCAACCTTTTACCGACCGGACTTCTGCCAGACGCAGACGCGCCAACGGGAACGAAAACGATCGGCGCACGCACCGAGCATCTCACCATCGAGAAAGCGGTGAACGGGCATGCCGACGGCACTGTCGACTGGGTCGAGCATCTCGGCGACCAGAACCATCTGCACGTGACGGTAGGGTCCAAAAAGCTGGTGACGCTGACCGATCCCGACACGGACCTGGCGAAGGGCGACAGGATCATGATCCGCTATCGCGCACCGCTTTTCTTCGACGCGGCAGGAGACAGGATCGCAAACCGATGAGCGCGGAGACGATGACGAAACTTGACCTGAAGGCGCTGATAACAGCCGTTGCCGACAAGGTGGCAGCGCATGCGGAAGAACTCACTGCTCTCGATCAGGCCATCGGCGACGGCGATCATGGCCTCAACATGAAGCGCGGCTTCGAGGCCGTGCGAGCGGACGCAGATCAAATCGCCGCGAAGCCATTGCCCGAGGCGCTGAAGGCAATCGGCACCAAGCTGGTGATGACAGTGGGCGGCGCGTCCGGTCCACTGTTCGGCACTATGTTCTTGGCACTCGGCAAGGAGCTTCCAGCGGAGTTGGATCGCGCCGGATTCGCGACTGCCTTTGGTAAGGCGATAGAAGCAGTCGCCGCACGTGGCAAATCGGAGGTGGGCCAGAAAACCATGCTCGACGTGCTCTATCCCGTACAGGCAACGATGGCTGCCGGTGCATCCGGCGTCGAGATCGTCGCGGCGGCCGATGCAGCCGCCGAAAAAACCGTTCCAATGAAAGCCAGTCGCGGCCGTGCCTCGTTCCTGGGAGATCGCTCGATCGACCATATGGACCCAGGCGCACGCTCGGTCGCGTTGCTGGTTCGCGCCGTCGTGGAGACTGCTGGAGAAGACGCATGAGCAATGTCGGGATCGTCATCGTTTCGCATTCCCCGCTGGTGGCGGAAGGCACAGCCGACATGGTGCGCCAGATGGTGGGCGATGAGGTGCCGCTTGCATGGTGCGGCGGAAACGGCCATGGCGGTCTCGGCACCAATGTCGAGGCGATCATGGGCGCAATCGACAAGGCGTGGTCGGAAGCGGGCGTTGCAATTCTCGTTGATCTCGGCGGCGCCGAAACCAACAGCGAAATGGCCGTTGAAATGATCGGCGAACCACGCGCGGCCAAGATCGTTATCTGCAATGCGCCGATCGTCGAGGGCGCCGTGATGGCGGCGACCGAGGCTTCGGGCGGCGCTTCGCTGAGGGAAGTGGTGGCGACGGCGCATGAGCTGTCGCCAGCGTGAATGAACAGGAATTGAGAATGTCCGCAACTGCCGAGGCCACTGTTCTGATAACCCACGAGGTGGGGCTTCACGCCCGGCCCTCGGTCAAGTTCACCAAGCTCGCGAAGAGCTTTTCCGCACAGGTGGAAATAGCGCTTGCCGCGAGCGGCCCCTGGTTCGACGCCAAGAGCATCGTCAAGGTCATGGCCGCGAAGGCGCCGAAAGGCACGTTGCTGCATCTCAGGGCAACGGGAGACGAAGCGAAAGAGGCTGTGGGCGCTTTGGTGGATCTGGTGCAGCGGGATTTTGACGAAGGCGCGGACCATGCCCGCTCCGCTTAGGCTCAAGGGCATACCCGCTTCGGCCGGTTACGCCGAAGGACCGCTCCACAGCCTGGAACAGGTCTGCGCGGGCTATTCCCCCAGCGGCTTGCCGGATCTGGAAAAAGCAACTCTGGAAGCCGCGGTAGGCGCGGCCATCGAAAGCCTCGCCGCCCTGATAGAGACAAGCGAAGGCGACGCGGCGGAAATCCTCGAGTTCCAGATCGCAATGCTCGAAGACGACGCCCTGACGGGCCCTGCCTTTGCCGCCATTGCGCAAGGCTCGGCTGCTGACGAGGCATGGCAGCAGGCACTGAACGTCGAGATTTCCGGCTACGAAAATTCCGATCAGGATTATTTTCGGGCGCGTGCCGCAGACATAAGAGACATTCGGGACCGGGTATTGCGCGCGCTTTCTCTGGAAAGCGGTTTCACCGCCCCCGTCGGTGCGATCCTTTACGGCGACGATATCGCGCCAACACGCTTTCTCGAAACCGATTGGAGCAAAGGCGGCGGCATCGCGCTCAGGCGCGGCAGCACGGCCAGCCATGTCGCCATGCTCGCCCGCGCGCGTGGCGTTCCCATGGTAGTGGGCTTGTGCTCCGGAGACGCAGCAATAACAGGTCTTGCCCTCCTTGATGCCGAGCATGGTGGTATCGTGCTCGCGCCTTCGGCGGTCGAGATCGAGGAATTTCGAAAATTCTCTTCATCCTTCGCCGCGCGGCAAGACAAGGCCCGAGCCTATCTCGCCGGCCCGGCGCTCACGAAACTTGGCACGCCGGTGCGCGTTCAGATCAACATCGCCGATCCATCCGATGTCGATGCTGTCGATGTCGCTAACTGCGACGGTGTCGGCCTGATGCGGACGGAATTCCTGTTCGGCCACGCCTCAGGCCTTCCTGACGAGGAAACGCAGTACCGTGCCTACGCACATGTGCTCGAATGGGCTGGCGAAAAACCTGTGACGATCCGCACCGTCGATGCCGGCGGCGACAAGCCGGTTCCCGGCTTCACGGTCGAGGAAAGCAATCCGTTTCTCGGCCTGCGCGGCATTCGCTTGTCTCTGGCGCACCCGGAAATTTTTCGCGTTCAGATAAGAGCGCTGCTGCGCGCCGGTGTTCACGGCAATCTCAAGGTCATGTTCCCGATGATCGCGGTGCCGGAAGAATATGAACGCGCTTGTGTATTGTTCGCTGAGGAGCGTGCAAAGCTGGAGGCCGTTGGCTTGCCGCACAAGTTGCCGCCGCTCGGCATCATGGTCGAAGTGCCGTCCGTGGCGATTGCACCCGAAGCTTTCGCAGATGTTGCGTTCTTTTCGATCGGTTCCAACGACCTGACGCAATATGTCATGGCGGCTGCCCGTGACAATGGCGCGGTGGCCGCCCTCAACGCGGTCCGCAACCCGGCGGTGTTGCGTTTGATTTCGCAAGTAGCGGCATACGGTGCGGCAAACGGCATTCTCGTCAGCCTCTGCGGCGACGCCGGGGGCGACCCGGCGACGATCCCTGCCCTGCTAGAAGCCGGCCTGCGCGATCTTTCCGTCGTTCCAGCACAACTCGCAATGGCCAAGGCAGCCATTGCCGAAGTTTCGGTGTAGGTACCGACACATGGCCGATATGAAAAAACTGAACGATACCGGATCGGAAGAAGCGATCCGCGCCTACAAGACGATCCTGTCGAATGTCATCGATCAGCGCCCTTCCGGAATGCGCCAGCGCCTCGCCGACGCTCTCGGCAAGCACCGCAGCTTCGTAACGCAGATATCAAGCCCGGCCTATTCGACCCCGATCCCGTCGAGGCATCTTACGGCGATCGTTTCGGTCTGCCACTTCAGCCCCGCCGAGCGCGAACAGTTCCTCGAAGCCTATCGCAAGGCGCATCCGGGCAAGATTTCGCCGGCCGCAGGCGTTAAGAAAACGCGGCACATCTCGCTGACGGTCCCCGATCTGGGTGACCACAAGCAGAACGCAGCGCTCGACCGCGCCATCAATGAATTCATCCAGCGCATCACCAGCATTACGGGCAAAGGCGGAACCTGACCTTTCGCGCTTGCCCGGCCAATTCGGGAGGACGGCCGTGAAGAAGTTTCTCAATTCGATAGATACCGTGCTGACCGAGAGCCTCGGCGGCCTCGTCGCGGCTCACTCCGACATATTGGCGCTGGGCGACGAGCACAAATTCGTCCGCCGCAAGATCCTGAAGCCGGGCAAGGTAGCGCTCATTTCCGGCGGCGGCTCCGGCCATGAACCGTTGCATGGCGGGCTGGTCGGCCACGGCATGCTGGATGCGGCCTGCCCCGGCCAGGTCTTCACGTCGCCGACGCCCGACCAGATGATGGCGGCTGCCGAAGACGTCAACACCGGCGCAGGCTGTCTCTTCATCGTCAAGAACTACGAAGGCGATGTGATGAACTTCGACATGGCGGCAGAAATGTCTGAAGGCGTCATGCAGGTCGTCACCAATGACGATGTGGCTGTCGAGGATTCGCTTTACACCACCGGTCGGCGAGGCGTCGCTGGAACGCTGATTGTCGAGAAGATTGTCGGTGCGGCTGCCGAGCAGGGCATGGGCTTGAAGGAACTGAAGACGCTGGGCAGGCGCGTCAACGCCGCAACGCGCTCCATGGGCGTGGCACTGACCAGTTGCACCGTTCCGGCGGCCGGCAAACCGACATTCGACATCGGCGACAGGGAGATGGAGTTCGGAGTCGGCATCCATGGCGAGCCCGGCCGCCGCCGGGAACGCCTGAAAAGCGCTGACGAAATCGCCGAGGAGATATGTTCAACGATTGTCACTGATCTGGGCGACGCAGCGAGAGGCCCTGCCCTGCTCTTCGTCAACGGTTTCGGCGGCACGCCGCTGATGGAACTCTATTTGATGTACAACAGCGCCAGACAGATCTTCGAGAAGCATGGCGTTTCGATAGCGCGCTCGCTTGTCGGGTCCTATGTCACGTCGCTCGACATGGCGGGCTGCTCGATCACGCTGAGCAGGCTCGACGACGAGTTGGTCGGATATTGGGACGCTCCAGTTCATACGGCAGCGCTCCGATGGGGCATGTGATCGGCGAATTAGCCGCCTCTGCGCGCTCGGCAAAATTCCTAACATATGATGCAAATATATGCATGAAATAATATTGCCTATTTTGTAATCAATTTTTGCTGCAGTGCGCATAAAACCTGCAACACCTCACGGGTCTGCATCGCTCGCCACCGCCAACCGAGCGGGCAGAGCCGGATAAGTAATTGAAAAGACTTCCCTCGAACGAATCCTAGACCATCGCTTCCTGACTGGCACGGCGGTTGCTTCTGTTATTGCGGTGCAACAACCAGTTGGGAGTGTCATATGAGGGGAAGTTTTTCAGTCATTGGTAAAATAGTTGCGGCGGGTGCAATTGCCGCGAGCCTGATCTCGTCCTTGCCAGCGCGCGCGCAGGAAGAAACCATCAAAGTTGGCGTTCTTCATTCGCTATCCGGCACGATGGCGATTTCGGAGACCACGCTTAAAGACACCATGCTCTTCCTCATAGACGAGCAGAACAAGAAAGGGGGCCTTCTTGGCAAGAAGCTCGAGGCAGTGGTCGTGGACCCGGCTTCCGACTGGCCGCTGTTCGCTGAAAAGGCGCGCGAGCTGATCGAAAAGGACAAGGTGGCAGCGGTGTTCGGCTGCTGGACCTCCGTGTCGCGCAAATCCGTTCTGCCGGTGTTCGAGGAACTCAATAATCTGCTCTTCTATCCAGTCCAGTATGAGGGCGAGGAAAGCCAGCGCAACGTGTTCTACACGGGTGCCGCCCCGAACCAGCAGGCCATTCCGGCCGTCGACTATCTGATGAGCGAAGAAGGCGGTTCGGTGAAGCGCTGGGTGCTTGCCGGCACCGACTACGTCTATCCGCGAACGACCAACAAGATCCTCGAAGCCTATCTCCAGGCCAAGGGCGTTGCGCCTGAGGATATCATGATCAACTACACGCCGTTCGGTCATTCCGACTGGCAGACGATCGTCTCCGACATCAAGAAATTCGGCTCGGCTGGCAAGAAGACTGCCGTCGTCTCCACCATCAATGGCGACGCCAATGTCCCCTTCTACAAGGAACTCGGCAACCAGGGCATCAAGGCCGAAGACATTCCGGTCGTGGCCTTCTCGGTCGGCGAGGAAGAACTCGCGGGCCTCGACACCGCGCCGCTGGTCGGCCACCTCACCGCCTGGAACTACTTCCAGTCGGTTGATACGCCCGAGAACGCCGACTTCATCGCCAAGTGGAAGGAGTACACCAAGAACCCGAAGCGGGTGACCAACGATCCGATGGAAGCCCATGTCATCGGCTTCAACATGTGGGTCAAGGCGGTTGAAAAGGCCGGCACCACCGATCCCGACGCCGTCATCGATGCCATCGTCGGCGTGTCCGTGCCGAACCTGTCGGGCGGCTTCTCTACGATGATGCCGAACCACCACATCACCAAGCCGGTGCTGATCGGTGAAATCCAGGCCGACGGCCAGATGGAGACGGTGTGGCAGACCTCCGGCCTTGTGGTCGGCGACGAGTGGTCCGACTACCTGCCGGATTCCAAGGACCTGATCGCCGATTGGCGCAAGCCGATGTCGTGCGGCAACTTCAACGTTGCCAGCGGCAAGTGCGGCGGCAAGGGCACGAACTGACGCTCTTGGGGTGCGCGGCCCACGGCCGCGCATACTCCGGGCGGGTCTTCTCTCCGCCCGCCCGGAGTTCGGTTTCAAACAGGTTCATGGGATGGCGCCGACTGATGAGAATCCTTCACACTCTTGGCCTGACATTCCTGCTGACGCTGATGTTCGCGGCTGCGTCTTCAGCCGATGAAGCGGCACTTCGTCAGACCGTCACCAAATTCGCCGCCGCCAAGGGTTTCCCGGCCATCGAGGCCGTGGTGCGCGAACTCGGTGCTACAGGCGACCCGGCAGTGGAAAAAGTGCTCAACGCACTTTCCGAAGGAAATCTCTATGTCCGCAAATCCGACGATGGCGTCTTCATCGGCAAGGAAAGCGGCGCGACCGCCAGTCTTCTGGACCCGCTGAGCGGCGAACCCGCCGGTGAGTCACTGAAGGCCGAGATCACCAAGATCAGGGTCAACAACGGCCTGCGTGGCACCATCCGCGATGTGTTGGGAACGCTCACCCTGGGTTCCGATGACCCGAAGGTGCGCCTGGCGGCCGCAACCACGATGTTCAAGAACCCCGATGCGGATGCAATTCCAGCTTTGGACGCAGCAATCGCCAAGGAAACGGCAGCAGCTGTGAAGGCGCGAATGCAGGACGCGCGCGCTTCCGCCGTGCTGGTTTCGGATTTGCCCGAGGCCGAAAAGCTTGCGGCCATAGAACTGCTCGGCAAACGCGGCGACCGCGACACGCTATCCTTGCTCACGGGCTTCCAAGCCAACGCCCAAGGTGCGCTGAAGGATGCCGCAGGTGCAGCTGTAGGGCACATCAATTCCACGCTCGCTCTCTGGCAGACGGGCCAGAACGTCTGGTACGGCATCTCGCTCGGCTCGGTGCTGCTGCTGGCGGCAATTGGCCTCGCCATCACCTTCGGCGTCATGGGCGTCATCAACATGGCCCATGGCGAGATGGTCATGCTCGGTGCCTACACGACCTTCGTCGTGCAGGAGGTCATCCGCACCCACGCGCCCGCACTGTTCGACTGGTCGCTGGCAATCGCACTACCGCTCGCCTTTCTCGTTGCCGGCGGCGTCGGGCTTGCCATCGAGCGCGGCATCATCCGCTTTCTCTATGGCCGTCCGCTGGAAACGCTGCTTGCCACATGGGGCGTTTCGCTGATCCTGCAGCAGGCCGTGCGCACCATATTCGGCCCGACCAATCGCGAAGTCGGGAACCCCTCATGGATGTCGGGCGCCTTCGATCTCGGCCAGCTTGCGATCACGTGGAACCGGCTGTGGATCCTCGTCTTCGCGCTCTGCGTCTTTGCGGTGCTGCTCTATGTCATGAAGCGCACGTCCTGGGGCCTGCAGATGCGCGCGGTGACGGCCAACAGGCGCATGGCCGCCTCGATGGGCATCCGCACGCCATGGGTCGATGCGCTCACCTTCGCGCTAGGCTCGGGCATTGCCGGCATTGCCGGCGTGGCACTCAGCCAGATCGACAATGTCTCGCCCAATCTCGGCCAAGGTTACATCATTGACAGCTTCATGGTCGTGGTCTTCGGCGGCGTCGGCAATCTGTGGGGCACGCTGGTTGGCGCCATGTCGCTCGGCATCCTCAACAAATTTCTCGAACCCTATGCCGGTGCAGTGCTCGGCAAGATCCTCGTACTCGTCCTCATCATCCTGTTCATCCAGAAGCGCCCGCGCGGCCTGTTCGCGCTCAAGGGCCGGGCGGTGGAAGCATGATGACGGGACGCTTCTTCGCAGCCGGCGCGGATCGCCGCATCGCCATCACCATCGCGATCCTGCTTGCGGTGGCGATCGTTGTGCCGATCCTCAATATCGCAGTGCCGCCGGCCAGCGCCTTCCATGTACCGGCCTACATCGTGGCGCTGGTCGGCAAATACCTCTGCTATGCGCTGCTGGCGCTCGCGCTTGACCTTGTGTGGGGCTATTGCGGCATTCTCTCGCTCGGCCATGGCGCATTCTTCGCGCTCGGCGGCTACGCGATGGGCATGTATCTGATGCGCCAGATCGGCGAGCGTGGCGTCTACGGCAACCCGCTGCTGCCCGACTTCATGGTCTTCCTCAACTGGAAGGAACTGCCCTGGTTCTGGCATGGCTTCGACCACTTCTGGTTCGCCGCCCTTATGGTGATGCTGGTGCCCGGCCTGCTCGCCTTCATCTTTGGCTGGTTCGCCTTCCGCTCGCGCGTCACCGGAGTCTATCTCTCGATCATCACCCAGGCGATGACCTACGCGCTGCTGCTCGCTTTCTTCCGCAATGACATGGGCTTTGGCGGCAACAACGGCCTGACCGATTTCAAGGATATCCTTGGCTTCAATGTCCAGGCCAACACGACCCGCTCGGCGCTGTTTGCCGCCAGCGCCATCGCACTCGCGCTCGGCGTCTTCATCACATGGCGCATCATCGGCTCGAAATATGGCAAGCTGCTGATGGCAGTGCGCGATGCTGAAAGCCGCACGCGCTTTCTTGGCTGGAGAGCGGAGAACGTGAAGCTCTTTGCCTTTACCGTTTCCGCCGTCATGGCGGGCGTCGCCGGCGCGCTCTATGTGCCGCAGGTCGGCATCATCAACCCCGGCGAATTCGATCCCGCGAACTCCATCGAGGTCGTCGTCTGGACGGCGGTCGGCGGGCGCGGCACGCTGGTCGGCCCGATCATCGGCGCATTGCTGGTCAATGGCGGCAAAAGCTGGTTCACCGGCGCATTCCCCGAATTCTGGCTGTTTGCGCTCGGCGGACTGTTCGTTGCCGTCACCCTGTTTCTGCCGAAGGGCATCGTCGGCATGTGGGACCAATGGCAAAATTCCCGCCGCGAGCGCCGCGCCGCCTCCACGCCGGAACAAGGCATTCCGCCGATCATGGAGGTCGTCATGCCCGTCAAGCCGAAACCGCCCGCCAAATCCAGCCCGGCCCCGCTCGACGGTGCCGAACCGCAACCGGCGGAGTAGCGGCCATGTCGAAGAGCAACACCATCCTCTATCTCGACGGCGTCTCGGTTTCCTTCGACGGTTTCCGCGCCATCAACAATCTGTCGCTGGTGCTCGACAAGGGCGAGATGCGGGCCATCATCGGCCCCAACGGCGCCGGCAAGACGACGATGATGGACATCGTCACCGGCAAGACGCGGCCGGATAGCGGCGAGGTCTTCTTCGATGGCGAGATCGACCTGACGCGCCACGACGAGGCGGAGATCGCCATGATGGGCATCGGCCGGAAATTCCAGAAGCCTACCGTCTTCGAAAGCCATTCGGTCGAGGACAATCTGGTTCTTTCCCTGAAAGGGCCGCGCTCGATTTTTCCAGCATTGTTTCATCGTCGCTCATTCGAAGAGACAAGGCGTATCGACGAAATCCTCGCCACCACCAGGCTCGAGGCGAAACGCCATGACCTCGCAGCCAACCTGTCGCACGGCCAGAAGCAGTGGCTCGAAATCGGCATGCTTTTGGCGCAGGACCCGAAGCTTCTTCTGGTCGATGAGCCCGTCGCCGGCATGACGGACGCCGAAACCGAAGAGACGGCGCGCCTGCTCAAGGAAATCGCCAAGACCCGCTCCGTAGTCGTGGTCGAGCACGACATGCATTTCGTGCGCGAACTTGGCGTCAAGGTGACCTGCCTGCACGAGGGCTCCGTGCTGTCCGAAGGCTCGCTCGACTTCGTCAGCGCCGATGAGCGCGTGGTCGAGGTCTATCTCGGGAGATGATGATGTATTGGCGTGTTCCCTTCACCCGTTTCGACATCACGTTCTGGCGACGTTGGAAGGGCTGGCGATAATGCTGACCGTCGAGAATGCCGTCCTCCACTACGGAGCCGCGGAGGCGTTGCGCGGCGTGTCGATGACGGCGGGCGCGGGCAAGATTACCTGCGTGCTCGGCCGCAACGGTGTTGGCAAGACCAGCCTGATGCGCGCCATCGTCGGCCACCACAAATTGACAAGCGGTGCGATTGGGTTCGAAGGTGCAGCTCTCGACGGGCGAGCACCTTATGACCGCGCCCGCTCCGGCATCGCCTTCGTGCCGCAGGGACGCGAAATCTTCCCGCTACTGACGGTTCAGGAAAATCTCGAATCCGGCTTCGCGCCGCTCAAGCGTGCGGAGCGCGAAATCCCAGGACATGTGTTCGAGCTGTTCCCGGTGCTGAAGCAGATGCTCGGCCGGCGCGGCGGCGATCTCTCCGGCGGCCAGCAGCAGCAACTCGCCATCGGCCGCGCGCTCGTCATGCGGCCGAAACTGCTCGTGCTGGACGAGCCTACCGAAGGCATCCAGCCGTCGATCATCAAGGATATCGGCCGCGCCATCCGCTATCTGCGCGACCAGGCCGGCATCGCCATTCTTCTGGTCGAGCAGTATCTCGACTTCTGCCGGGAACTTGCCGACGAGGTCAACATCATGGACCGGGGACGCATTGTTCACACCGGTCCGGCGGAAGACCTCGATAAGCCCGAGGTGCGGAAGTACCTCACCGTGTGATGACCATCGCCTGTCACGCCAGAACCTGACGATCAAGTGCCGCCTTAGATATGAGACTCACCAGCGGTACTTCAGCGATGCGGTAATGTTCCGGCCCTGGCCGAGATAGCAATACCCATCGTTGCATACCGTTGCGCGGTCGTCGGCAATGTTGCGGACTGCGAACGCGGCAGTGACACCTTCATATTTCTTGTCGATGGCGCCGAAGTCATAGGACGCTGAGGCATCGAGATAGACCGCCGCGTCGTTCTTGCTGGTATTGGCCGTGCTCGTGTAGGTTTCGCTGAGAAAGCGCACGCCTGCACCCAAAGACAGGCCTGAAACAGCCGTGCTCTCGTCGAATTTGTAGTTCGCCCAGAGGGTTGCCACGTGTTCGGGCGTGACGACCGGAACCTTTCCTATCTCCGTCGGAGCACCCGCAGTGATTTCCGCTTGATTGTATGTATAGGCGGCCACCACATCCAGCCCATCCATAAGAGAGGCTCGTGCCTCCAGCTCCAAGCCTTTGCTGGTCACTTCCCCAAGCGAACGGTAAGTCCCCAAGTCGGGATTGACGACGGTGGGTCTATTCTTTTCGACGAGATGATAGGCGACCGCCGAAAGCAAGATGTCGGTTCCCGGCGGCTGATACTTCACACCAAGTTCGAACTGCTCACCCTCGGTTGGATCAAGAATGCTATCCGAGGTCGACCGGTTCGTAATAGGCTCGAACGATGTCGCATAGCTCGCGAAGGGCGCGACGCCATTTTCGAAAAGATAGAGCGCGCCAGCCTGAACGCTGAAAGCATCCTTCCTTACATTTTCCAACGAATTTACACCGGTATCCAGACGCTTTGTATCACGGTTCTGCTCGACCCACGTCTGGCGGCCTCCAAGGGTGAAGCGCCACTTGTCCATTTCGATCTGGTCCAGCGCGTAAATGCCGGTCTGGCGCATATCCGCTTCAGCAATCGAAAAATTGTAATCCGGCGTAGGGCCGGAAACGCCGTAAGTCGGGTTGCTGATATCGAAGTCGTAGGCAGGATCGATGGGGCCAAACCCGAGGCCGAACGACGAGTTCACCTTCGTGTAATCCACGCCGAATAGCATCGTATGAGCGAGCGGGCCGGTGTCGAACTTGGCTTCGAGCTGGTTGTCGACCTGGAAAACATTCATCTCGTCGCGAATCGCGACCGCGCCGCGTTGGGCGACAGTCGTCCCAGGCTTCCAGCCGTAAATGCTGAGGTAACGAGACCTCAAATCCAGATGGGAATAGCGAAGATTCTGACGCGCGGTAAGGCCGTTGCCAAAATCGTGCTCGAACTTGTAGCCGACCTGCTGCTGCCGAACCTTCTGATAATCATAATCCGGGTCGCTCGCTCGCAGAGGAAGAAGTTTGCCTGAAGGATCAGTCAATGCTGCGACGCCGGCATCGGTCTCTTCGGATTGCACCAGCCCGTATATGGTGAATGACGTGGCAGCATCCGGGTTCCAGGTAAATGATGGCTGCAGGAAATAGCGGTCATCGGCAATGTCGAAATTCGTTTCGCCGTTTCGCGCAAGACCGACAACCCTGTAGAGGAATTCGTCGCTGCCTTCGGTAATCGGACCGCTGAAATCGAATGCCGCCTGCGCCCGGTTCTGCGTGCCATACAGCAGTTCGACTTCCCGGATTTTTTCTTCCGTCGGGAGCTTTGATACCTTGTTGATGATCCCGGCCGGGGTGCCCGCACCGTAAAGGACGGATACCGGACCCTTGATGATCTCTACGCGCTCGAGCGAGTAAGGGTCGGTACGGAAGGTGCCATAGTTCATGTAAGGCTGGCGAAGACCGTCCTTGTAGTCGCCAATCGTTGTCGCGCTGAAACCGCGAATGTAGATCTGATCAAAGCGCGGGTCGAAACCATACGCTCCAGTCGTCACGCCTGCGGAGTACCGAACTGCCTCGATAATGTCCTGTGCGCCGCGCTGCTCGAGCTCCTTGCGCGTCACCACCGAGACGGAACGTGGCGTCTCGATCAGCGGCGTATCCGTCTTCGTTGCGCCTGAGCTGCGCTTTGCAGCCACCGTCTTGTTGTCTTCCTGGGAATTGTCTTGGCCTGACCCGCCGCTGATCGTGATCTGCTTGAGGACCGTGGTTTCCTCTGACGTTTGCACGCTGTTTTCCTGCGCAAGGGCATAGCCTGTGCACAAAATCGTCGACAGGAACGTCGTCGCTATCAGCCTGCGCCGATACGACACCTCGTCACGAGCGGTTACGCTGCGACCATCAAAAAAAGCCATTTGGTATGCCTGCTGTTCCAAAATTCGCTATGCACCGCAATCCCCTTGCGGTAGCAGCTAGATTGTTGACTTCATAAGTCATGTTCAATGTTGACTAAGAGAGTCATGTTTCATAGTCAACCGCATATCGCATGTGCGAAGGGAGATTCATTTTTCCTGTTGCACCAGCGTCCCACGAGCCGTCGCGCAAAGGTCAAAACCGTGTCCCAGATCGAAGTCTCAACCGCCTTCAAGATCGATGATGTCAGCTTCGCGGTCGGCGATCGCAGGCTGCTTGGCCCGGTATCGCTGGAACTAGAGCGCTCGCGCGTCTACGGCCTGATCGGTCATAACGGCTCGGGAAAAACGACGCTCATCAAGCTCCTGGCGCGCCAGCAGGCGGTCACCTCGGGCGCCATCACATTTGCCGAGCGCCCGCTCGAACGCTGGGGTTCACGGGAACTGGCGCGTGCGCTGGCCTATTTGCCCCAGACGACGCCCGCAGCAACGGGCCTGACGGTACGCGAACTCGCGGCCCTCGGCCGCTACCCCTGGCACGGTGCGCTCGGCCGTTTTGGCGCGGAAGACCGCCAGCATGTCGAGGAAGCGTTAAAGCTGACCGACATGGAAGGCTTCGCCGACCGGCTTGTCGACGAGCTTTCCGGTGGCGAGCGCCAGCGCGCATGGCTTGCCATGCTGGTTGCGCAGAACGCCGGCGTGATGCTGCTGGACGAACCGATCTCGGCGCTCGACATCGCCCATCAGGTCGAGGTGCTCGGACTGGTGCAGGAGCTAAGCCGCAAGCGCGATCTCTGCGTCATCATTGTCCTGCACGATCCCAACATGGCGGCGCGCTATTGCGACGAGTTGATTGCGCTCAAGGACGGCCGCCTGCTGACGCGCGGCACGCCCGCCGAGATGATGAAGAGCGACGTGCTGAAGGGTATTTTCGGCGTCGATATGGGCGTGTTTCCTCATCCCGTCACCGGCCAGCCCATCGGCTACGTTCAGTGACACGGTTCGAGCCTTTGCGTCTTCAGGACCAGCCTTGTCGCGGCCTGAGCCGGCGCGCAGCACTCGGGCTTTTGGCGCTTCCGTTCATCGGCACGTTGCCGGCGCACGCGGAGCAGCCGCCGCAGCGCATCGCCTGCCTGGATCATGGACTGACGGAAACGCTTCTCATGCTTGGCGTCAGGCCGATCGCAGTGCCCAACCGGGAATCCTGGGAGGCTTGGGTGGTGGAGCCACCACTGCCGCCGGAAATAGCCGACATCGGCACGCTTCTGGAACCGAATCTCGAATTCCTCCAGCAGCTTCGCCCGGACATCATCCTGAGCATTCCATTTCTCGACGGCATCAAGCCGCTGCTGGAACGCATTGCGCCGGTCACGTCGATCAGCATCTACGCCGAAGACGGTCAGCCCTACGAGCGTTCCGTCGCAGCCACCCGGCAGCTTGCCCAACTGGTCGGCAAGGTCGAGGAAGGCGAAGCGCTGATCCGTGAGACAGACGCCAAATTCGCCGAGATACGCCTGCGCCTGGAACCGCTTTCCGAACGGCCGATCTACGTCGTCAGTTTCCTCGATCCACGCAACGTTCGCGTCTATGGCCGCAAGAGCCTGTTCCAGGAAGTTTTCGACCGTATCGGCATCCGCAATGCCTGGACGGCAGAGACCAACTACTGGGGCTTTTCGACGGTCGGCATCGATGGACTTGCGGGATCGAGCAATGCGCAGCTTGCCTATCTCGATCCGCTGCCGACGGGAGCAGCCGGGACGCTGACCGAAAGCCCGGTCTGGAACGCGATGCCGTTTGTTCGCAGCCGCTCGATGCTGCATCTGCCGCCAGTTCTCATGTTCGGAGCGCTTCCCTCCGCGACCCGCTTCGCAGAGGTTCTTGCCGACGCACTGACGGCGGAGAGCGCCAATGGCTGAGCAGGCGGCAACGATAGGCAATGCCACGTCCGGAGTTGGCAGTTCGTCACCCAGGCTTTCCTTCTTCGGCAATGTACCTCTTGGCGCGCTGTTGCTTTGTGCCGTGCTGATCGCGGCGGCCACAGCTGCGACCATCTCCAATCTAACCGTGCAGCTTCCTTCCGCACTATGGGTCGACGCACTTACAGCGCCAGATATCGACGACATGCGGCAGGTGCTGGTTCACTACGCCTATCTGCCGCGGCTTGCAGTCAGTCTGCTCTGCGGCGCGGCTCTCGGCCTCGCCGGAACGGTTTTGCAGCAGGTTCTTCGGAACCCCCTCGCCGCCCCCGAAACCGTCGGCGTCTCCGCCGGTGCCTATCTGGCACTGGCCTTGGTGACGCTTCTGGCGCCGTCGCTGCTGGCCTATGGCCGTGAGTGGGTGGCGCTTGCCGGCGCGCTCCTGGCGATCGCTGCGGTTTTCGGCCTGTCGTGGCACAAGGGCCTGTCGCCGCTTTCGGTGGTGCTCGCAGGGCTCGTCGTCAGCCTCTATGCCGGCTCCATCGGCGCTGCGCTGATCGTGCTGAAGCATGAATGGCTGGCCGGCCTGTTCATCTGGGGCGCCGGAACACTCGGCCAGCAGGATTGGACGACGACGCTTTGGCTTATTCCGCGTCTTGGCATAGCGGCCCTGGCGATCGGCCTCATGGTGCGGCCGCTGACCTTGCTTGGCCTCGATGACGAAGGCGCGCGCAGCCTCGGCGTTCCGCTCGGTGTCTACCGCTTCGCCGCCCTGGGCGCTGCGGTGGCTCTGATTTCGTTTGTCGTAGCAGCAGTCGGCGTCATCGGCTTCATCGGCCTGGCTGCGGCAGCGCTCGCGCGCATCGGCGGCGCGCGCCGCTTTGGCCAGAGGCTCATCATGGCGCCGCTGATAGGCGCTGCCCTTTTGTGGGCTGCGGATCAGGGCGTGCAGCTATTGACCGGCCCACAAGGCGATCTGCTGCCGACCGGCGCAATCACCGCGCTGCTCGGCGCGCCGCTGCTTCTATGGCTGCTGCCACGCCTCAAGCTTGGCTCGGAAACTCCGGCACTGACTGCCGATCGCCTGTCGCGGGCATTGCACCCCGGCCTGCTTCTGATCGGGATCGCCATCCTCCTGGCAGCAGTGCTTTTCTTCGCATTGTTCTATGGCCCCGGACCGGCGGGCTGGAATTTCGCCTTCGGCGATCAGCTGCAGTCGATCCTGTCATGGCGGCTGCCGCGCGTCCTTGCTGCCCTTTCGGCGGGTGCTATGCTGGCGCTTGCCGGATTGATGATACAAAGGCTGACCGGCAATCCCATGGCCAGCCCTGAAGTGCTCGGTGTCAGCGCAGGTGCAGCGCTGGGCATGATCGTGGCGCTGTTCGTGTTCGTCGACGCAAGCCGTCCCACCCAGACGATTGCCGCGACCGTCGGCGCCTTTGCCGCGCTGTCGGTAATGCTCGCGCTTGGACGGCGCGCCGCCTTCGCGCCGGAGCGGCTTCTGCTTGCCGGCATAGCGCTGACGGCGCTGTTCGACGCCTTGATCCTCATACTGACCGCAACCGGCGATCCGCGCGCGATGCTGCTCCTGAACTGGTTCACAGGATCGACTTATGGCGTTGATATCAATGCGGCAATACTCACCGCGGGGCTCGCCGCGTTTCTGGTTGTGTTGACGCCTTTGTTCCTGCGCTGGCTCGACATATTACCGCTCGGGCCAACGGCCGCACATGGGCTTGGCCTCAATCTCACCACGACTCGCCTTCTCATCCTGCTGATGACCGCAGCGCTGACGGCAGCATCAACGCTGATTGTCGGGCCACTCACCTTCATCGGCTTGATGGCACCGCATCTTGCCCGCCGTCTCGGCCTTGCGCGTGCCATGCCGCAGGCAGTGGGTGCGGTGCTTGCCGGTGCGCTGATCATGGTTGCCGCCGACTGGATCGGCCGCACGGCGATCTTCCCACGCCAGATTCCGGCAGGTCTCGTTGCCACCCTTATCGGCGGGCCGATCCTGATGTGGCTGCTGCGCCGTCGCTAACTTTACCAAGCTTTGCCGAGAGACAATTCATGCCAGAGCGCGCCACCCCGAGACCTGCCCTTGTCGCCAACACGACCGTCCAGGATTTCGTTCCCGCCAGAGGCGGCGAGCCCTACCGCATCTTTACCTACATACCGGCAGCACCCGAGCCTGAAACCGGCTGGCCGGTGCTCTACATGACAGACGGCAACGCCGTGATCGCAACCGCCGTCGACGCGGTTCGCGCCCAAGCGAACTACCCGCTCGGTACGGGTATCCAGGAAGGCGTGATCGTGGCGATCGGCTATCCCGTCGAAGGCGCCTATGATCCGCTCCGGCGCTCTTGGGATCTCGGGCCACCGCCGGGGAAAACCTATCCGCCCTTCTACGAAAACACGCCCGACGTCCGCACCGGCGGCGCCGGAGAGTTCCTTGCCTTCATCGAAGACGAACTCAAGCCATGGATCGAAGGCCGCGTAAAAATCAACCGCAGCCGGCAGGCGCTCTACGGGCACTCTTTCGGCGGGCTCTTCGCGCTCTACGCGCTCTTCAACCGTCCCCTCGCCTTCCGGACATGGATTTCCGCCTCTCCGGCGATCTATTGGGAGGATCGCGTGGTCGACCGCTCTCTCGAAACGTTCGAAGCCAACTTACCTGAAGGCCTTGTAGCCGAGGTCATCCTGTCAGCGGGCGAATATGAAACCGAAAAGCTGGCGCCCTTCCAGATCGGCGCGGCTGACGAGGCAAAGCGGCTGGAGCAGAAGAAGGTCACTCGCACCGACGAATTCGCAAAAGACATGGCGGAGCGTCTGAACCGTCTTTCACCGGACAAGCTGAAAGCCAGCTTCGAGCTGCATCCGGGCGAGAACCACATGTCAATGCTGCCGGTCACGGTCAATCGAGCCGTTCAGGCAGCCTTTGCCGCCAAGCGCGGCGGTGTCTGACCGCCGCGCAGCCGGCTCAACTATTTCACGACGAAGGCGCTCCGCGGCAGTTCGGAAAGCACCTCGGCGCGATTGCCGCGCACGATAACGATTTCTTCCAGCCGCAGGCCGAACCTGCCCTGCAGATAGATGCCCGGCTCGATCGAGAAGACGTTGCCCTCTTCAAGGATCGTCTCGGATGTACCCGTGATGTAGGGCGGCTCGTGAATATCGATGCCGAGGCCGTGCCCCGTGCGATGCAGGAAGAACTCGCCGTAGCCGGCCGCGGTGATGACATCGCGAGCGGCCTTGTCGACTTCCTTGGCGGCAACGCCGGGCTTGGCCGCATCGACCGCCGCCTGCACGGCGCGCTCCAGCACGCCATGGACCTCATCGAAGCCCTCCGGCGTTTCGCCGAAAATACCGACGCGCGTCATGTCGCTGGGATAACCATCCTTGCGGCCGCCAATGTCGATCAGCGCAGCTTCATTTCGCTTCAGCCTGCGGTCGCCGGTGTGGTGATGCGGGAAGGCTCCATTCTCGCCAAAGCAGACGCTGACGAATTCCGGCTTGGCACCATTGGCGATGTAATAATCACGAATGGCCTGACCGACTTCCAGCTCGGTGATGCCTTCCCTTAGTGCGGCAAAGCCTGCACGCATGGCCCCATCATTGAGCACTGCGTTCATCTTGAGCAACGCGTATTCCGCCTCATCCTTGCGGGCGCGCAGAAAGCCGACCGTATCGTTGAGGAAGCCGCGCTTCGCCCCCGGCAGCGCATCGATCACCAGCAGCGCGAAGTCGGCACGCATGGTCTCGTCCAGCGCGATCTTCAGGCCAGGCCGGTCTGCACCGCTGTCGGCCAGCAATTTTGCCAGCGCTTTATCGGGACCGTCGGCGTCACTCCATGTGTAGAAGGGCATATTGGTGAATGGCCGCTGGCTATCCGCATTGAGCGACGGCATCAGGAAGCCGGCGTGATCCTTGGAGACGATCAGCAACACCGGGCGCTCGTCGCCATGCGGCGACATGCCTGCCTGCCAAACGAGATGCGAGGAAGGACCGACTACGACGAGATCGGTCCCGGTTGCCGTCATGCGCTCGCGCAGGCGAGCCATCCGCTGTTCATGCATATCTTTAAGTTCTTCTGTTGTTGAATGAGGAGGAGCCGCCAAGCGGCGGCTCCGAGGGACAAAAGACCTGCTATTTCTTGGTGACGAGACGGTAGTAAACGAAGTCCGACGTCGCCCCGTTGACGTAGCCCTCGACATTCTTGGCCAGCGCGACCTGTGTCGCCGCCTGAAACATGATGACGATCGGCGAATTGGCCTGCACCTTCTTCTGCAGATCGACATACATTTCATTGCGCTTTGCAGGGTCGGCTTCGGCGCGCGCTGCTTTGGTCTCGGCGTTCAGCTCGGCCGGCACGGCCCAGCCATTGCGCCAGGTCGTGGTCGACTGGTAGTTGCCGTCCGAATTGTCCTCGTTATAGGCAAAAGCCTTGGCGTTGGAATCCGGGTCCATGAAGTCCGGGCCCCAGTAGAGCAGCATCGCTTCATGCGTGCGGGCGCGATACTTGGTGATGACCTGCGAGCCGGTGCCGGGAATGATCTCGAATTTGATGCCGGCCTCGGCAAAGCCCGCCTGCAGCGACTGCGCCATGTCGGTGAACGGCGTCGAGTTGATGACGTCGAGCGTCACCTTCAGCGGCGTCTTCACGCCTGCGTCGGCCAGTATCTTCTTGGCCTTTTCAGGATCGTGGCTGTAGGGCGTTTCATCCAGAGAGCCCGGGAAGCCCGATGGCCAGAACGCCTGATGGATTTGCATCTGGCCCTTCAGGAAGCTGTCGGTCATGCCCTTGTAGTCGACGAGATAGCGTGCGGCCTCCCAGATCGCAGGGTTCGTGAGAGCCTCGTCCTTCTGGTTGAAGGAGAGAAAGTGCACGGCTGCCTGCGGATAGGTTTCGACCTTGACGGTATCCTTGCCGGCCAGCGTATTGATCTGGTCCGGCGTCAGGTTCTTGGCCATATCGACGTCACCGGATTCAAGCAGCAACTGCTGGGTGGCGGCTTCAGCAACGTGGCGGATGATGACCGTCTTCATCGCCGGCGCACCGCCGAAATAATCCGGGTTTGCCGTGAGATTGATGATCTCGGCGGGGCGGAAAGCCTTCAGCACGAAGGGGCCTGTGCCAGCAGAATTCGCCTTGAGCCAGGCGTTGCCCATGTCGCCATTGGCCTCGTTGGCCTGCACGGTGACCGCATCGACCACTGAGCCCGGACGGGCGGCAAGCACGTTGAGCACGAAGGCCGAGGAAAAATTGCCGTCATATTTGACGACAACCTTGTTGCCGTCGGCCTTGACCATCGTGTCGATGTTTTCAGGGGTCCAGCCGAGCTGGGTGAGAATGAAGGCCGGCGCCTTGTTGAGCGTCAGCACTCGCTTGAAGGAATAGACTACGTCCTCGGCACGAAGCGGGTTGCCCGAGGTGAACTTCACACCGTCGCGCAAGGTGAAGGTGATCGTCTTGTTGGCGTCGTCAGCAGTCCATTCGGTGGCGAGGCCGGGCGCAAGCGTCTTCACATCCGGCGCGTCGTACTGCACCAGCCGGTCATAGGTCTGGCTCACATATTCGCCCGACGAAAACTCATAAGCCTCGGCCGGGTCGATGCTGACGATATCGTCGATATTCTGCGCCACCACCAGCGCGGTCTCCGGCGTCGCCGCATAGGTCGCGCCCGCCGTAATCGGCAGCGCCAAGGCGGCCGCGAGCAACGCGGCCTTGAACAACTTCATCATGGTTTCTCCTTTTTAAGCTTTGTTCCCGTGATTTTCTCGTCGGCCCTTGAACTGCGCAGGGCCGGGCGCTCGGCGCGTGACCTGAACATCGGCAAGGTGCCAGTCCAGAGCAGGCGCGCAGTCTCTTTGGTATCGTTTGACCAGGAATGCGGACGGTTGCCGCGAAAATGTAGGCTGTCGCCGGGAAACAGAACCATCTCTTCGTCATCGAGGCGTTGGGTGATCGAGCCTTCGAGAAGGTAGAGAATTTCCTCGCCTTCGTGGCTCACCGTCTCCGACCGATAGCCGGGCGGTACATGAAGGACGAAGGAAGAAAGCACATTGCCGGTGAAGTCGGCGGCGATGCGCTCATAGACGATCGAGGAGCCGTCGACGGAAAATCTGTTGCGTTCCCCGGCGCGGGTCAGTCCATCCTCCATGCTGGGCGTAGCAATGAAATAATCGACCCCGACATCGAGGCTGCGCGCGATCTGCGCGAGCGTGCCGAGAGACGGCGTGGCATGGTCGCGCTCGACCTGGCTGAGATAGCCGACGGAGATGCCGGCGGCATCGCAAAGTTCCTGCAAGGTCATCTGCAATTGCCGCCGCCGGGCGCGGATGAGCGCGCCGACTTTTGGCTGCGCCGACGCCGCAGACTTGCCGGGTGCAGATGACACCGCGATTTCTCTCCCATCAAAATTTTTTTGATCTAAGCAAAATTCTCTGTATAGTCCAAGCGGAATTTTCAGATGCCTGCATGGCAAGGCGAACAGCACCTTGCAACGTCGCGGGCATTTTTGCTTGCAGTCGAGACCGCCGGCGGATCATGCTTCCACAGCCATGATCCGTCGACAGAAATGGGAAACCGCTGAGCGTGGCATTCGAACCCGATACCGCGGCAGGTACGGCAGTTGTCGTCCGGTCGAAAACATTTGGCAAAAGCCGGGGCGCGCATCTTCTGCTGGGTCTTGCCGGCTTCGTCGTCACGGTTGCGCTGACCTTTCTCGGCCTCCTCGCCATCACCTTCTTCATCGGCCGCGTGGTCCCGATCGATCCGGTTCTAGCTGTTGTCGGCGATCGCGCGCCGCGCGCTGTCTACGAGGCCGCACGCCTGCAGATGGGGCTCGACCAGCCGCTGGTGGTGCAGTTCTTCCACTACGTCGCCAATGTGCTGACCGGCGATCTCGGCACATCGGTTTCAACCGGCAAGCTTGTCGCCGACGATTTGAAGCGCGTCTTTCCCGCGACGCTGGAGATGGCGACGCTCGGCATCATCATCGGCGTGCTACTCGGCGTGCCGATGGGTGTCTATGCCGCGAGCCGGCAAGGAAGTGCCGTCGACCAGATCATCCGCGTCGTCGGCCTGCTAGGCTATGCTATCCCCGCCTTCTGGCTCGGGCTGGTCGGCCTGGCGCTGTTCTATGCGCGGCTGAAATGGGTCGGCGGTCCCGGTCGCCTCGACATCTTTTATGACGGGCTGGTGCCGCCGGTAACCGGCCTGCTGCTTATCGACAGCCTGATCGCTGGCGAAACCGAAATCTTCTTCAATGCCATCTGGCATCTGGCGCTGCCGGCGTCCGTACTCGGCTTCTTCAGTCTCGCCTATATCGCGCGCATGACGCGTTCCTTCATGCTTGATCAGCTGGCGCAGGAATATGTGACGACGGCGCGGGTGAAGGGCGTATCGGAACGGCTCGTTATCTGGCGGCACGCCTTCCGGCCGATTCTCGTGCCGCTGATCACGGTCATCGGCCTGTCTTATGCCGGGCTGCTCGAAGGTTCGGTGATGATCGAAACCATCTTTTCGTGGCCCGGCATCGGCAACTATCTCACCACCGCCCTGCTCAACGCCGACATGAATGCGGTCCTCGGTGCCACCTTGGTCATCGGCGCGGTGTTCATCGGCATCAACAAGATTTCGGACGTGCTCTACCGCGTCCTCGATCCCCGCGCGCGCTAGGAGGCCCGGCGATGACCACCACTGTCCGCGCCTGGCTGATAGACGACAGCCCCTCGTCGCGTCTGCAGGCCCGGCTCGGCCGTGCCTGGCGCATCGCCGGCGCGCTCACCCGCAATCCGCTGGCAGTAGTCGGCGCTGCCATCATTCTCGTGCTGATCCTCACCGCGATCTTCGCGCCCTTCATAGCCACGCATGATCCGCTCAAGCAGGATCTGACGCAGCGTCTGCTAGCGCCGGGTGCCGCCAACTGGATGGGCACAGACGAACTCGGCCGCGATATCTGGTCGCGCGTTGTCTATGGTGCGCGCATCACGCTCGTCATCGTCGCCATGGTCGCGGTGCTGGCGGCCCCGGCCGGGCTGATCATCGGCGCGGTGGCCGGTTACTTCGGCGGCTGGATCGACCGCATCCTGATGGGCATCACCGATGTGTTCCTGTCCATGCCGAAGCTCATCCTGGCGCTGGCGCTGGTTGCAGCACTTGGGCCTGGCATCGAAAACGCAATCATAGCGATCGCCATCACCTCATGGCCCGGCTACGCCCGCATCGCGCGCGCAGAGACGCTGACCTTCAAGAACTCCGAATTCATCGCAGCCATAAGATTGCAGGGCGCGTCGGCCATGAGGGTCATCCTCGGCCATGTGCTGCCGCTCTGCACCTCCTCGATGATCGTGCGCGTCACGCTCGACATGGCCGGCATCATCCTGACAGCCGCCGGCCTCGGCTTCATCGGCCTCGGCGCGCAGCCGCCTTTGCCCGAATGGGGCGCGATGATCGCGCGCGGGCGCTCCTTCATTCTCGACCAGTGGTGGGTCGCCACCATGCCGGGTTTTGCCATCATCATCGTCAGCCTCGGCTTCTGTTTCCTCGGCGACGGGTTGCGCGATGTTCTCGACCCCAAGAGCGGAGAGCAGCATTGAATACGCCGCTTCTTGAAGTTGACAACCTGCGCGTCACCTTCCCAACGCCGCGCGGAGACATCGACGTCGTGCGCAGCGTTTCCTTCACGCTCGGCCGCGAGCGGCTGGGCATCGTCGGGGAAAGCGGTTCCGGCAAGTCGATGACCGGCCGTTCGATCCTGAAGCTCATCCGCGCGCCCGGGACCGTCAGCGCCGACAGGCTCGCATTCGACGGCATCGATCTGCTTGCCCAATCGGAAAAGCAGATGCGCGCTATTCGTGGCGCGCGCATTTCCATGGTTATGCAGGACCCGAAATTCTCGCTCAACCCGGTCATGACCATCGGCGAACAGATCGCCGAGGCGCTACTGACCCACCAGCGACTGCCGCGCCGCGAGGTCGGCCAGCGCGTGAAAGCCATGCTGGAATCGGTGCGCATCGACGATCCCGAACGCGTCGCGAAGCTCTATCCGCACGAGGTTTCCGGCGGCATGGGCCAGCGCGTCATGATTGCCATAATGCTGATCCCCGAGCCCGATCTGCTGATCGCCGACGAGCCGACCTCGGCGCTCGACGTTTCCGTGCAGGCGCAGGTGCTCGACATCATCGACGAACTGGTGAAGCGCAAGGGCATGGGGCTGATCTTCATCAGCCACGACCTCAACCTCGTCTCCAGCTATTGCGACCGCATCCTGGTAATGAACACCGGCCGCGTGGTCGAGGAATGCGAGGCCGGCGAATTGCGCAACGCCACGCATCCCTATACGCGCGGACTGCTCGCCGCTATCCCCCGCCTTGACGAAACACGCGACGAGCTGCCCGTGCTCGACCGCAGCGCATGGGCCAATTCATGACCGCGCTTTCCCTGAACAACCTCGACATCTCCTATGGTGAGACGCCCATCACACATGGCGTCAGCCTCGACATTGCGGAAGGCGAGAGCTTTGCGCTGGTCGGCGAAAGCGGCTCGGGCAAGTCGACGATCTTGAAAGCAATTGCTGGACTTGCACCCGAATGGACAGGCTCGATCACCGCTTTCGGCAAGTCGCGCAGCCATGGCATCGACCGGCATTTCGCGCGGCTCTGCCAGATGGTGTTCCAGGACCCCTATGGCTCGCTGCATCCACGCAAGACGATCGATGCGACGCTGAGCGAGCCGCTCGCCATCCACGGCATCGGCAACCAGAATGAGCGCGTCGAAGCGGTCATGGCCTCCGTCGGGCTCGACCGGAAATTCCGCTTCCGCTTTCCGCACCAGCTTTCCGGCGGTCAGCGCCAGCGCGTGGCGATTGCGCGTGCTTTGATGCTGGAACCAAAGATCCTGCTGCTCGACGAGCCGACCTCGGCGCTCGACGTTTCAGTACAGGCCGAAATCCTGAACCTGCTCAAGCGGCTGCGCCGCGAGCAGAACCTTACCTTCCTGATGGTCACCCACAATCTGCCCGTAGTCTCCTTTCTCTGCGACCGGCTGGCCGTGATGCGCCAGGGCCGAATCGTCGAAATCGCAGACGTCGTCGACCTCAGGCAAGGCGCGCTCAAGCAACCCTATTCGCGTGAGCTGATGGAAATCAGTGCCACCCACGCCGCCTGACCCCTCCCCAACTGCAAGGACTTTGACATGACGAACGAAGAAATCATGGCGGCGTTCGCCGAATTCGACGCGGCTATTGCCGGCGGCAAGGCACCGGATGCACCATGGGTGGCGCTTCAGGCATTGTCGCGGAAGATCGTCGGCGCCAAGCTATTTACTGTCATGACTGTGGACATGAAGAACGAGTTGGCGCGCCGCGCATACACGTCGGACCCGAAGAGCTATCCCGCCTCGGGCACCAAGCCAGTCCAGTACAATCGCTGGTTCGATGTCGTCCACAAGGCGCGCGAAACCTTCGTCGCCAACACCATCGCCGACATCGCGACGGTTTTTCCCGATCACGAGACCATCTGGTCGCTGGGCTGCGGATCGGTCATCAACATGCCGGTGGTGATTGCCGGCGAACTGCTCGGCACGGTCAATTGTCTCGATGTCGAACACCACTACACGCCCGAGCGCCTCGAACGCTCCAGGCTCCTGGCCACTCCCGCCAAGCTTGCGTTCTTGGCAGCAGCCCGCGCCAGCGCGGCCTGATCGCTGTCGCGAGGTCGGAAAACTATCCTTCCGGGAGCCTCTTTCCGCAAGGTTTCTACCAGATTGCGCGCGTTTGAAGCCCTTTTCGGAAAGGGGTTTCGCATTCCGCTTCATTTTTGAAATAATTTAACTCTATAGATTTTCTAGAATACTTAGCATGACCTCTCCTCCTGCGTGACGGGAGCCGGAACGCGCCTGGAAAAGGCGATATCGAGAGGGGTTCATGATGGCCATCACAAGACGCCTATTCGGCGCGGCACTCCTTGCCGCAAGTGCGTTCGCCGCATTCGGCGCATCGGCTGCCGAGCTGAAGGAACTCAAGATCGGCTACCAGAAGACCGGCCTGCCGGTGATCGCGCGGCAGCAAGGTCTTATCGAAAAGGCGCTTGAGCCGAAAGGCATCAGCGTTTCGTGGGTCGAATTCACCGCCGGGCCGCCACTTGTCGAAGCCCTCAATGTCGGCTCGATCAATGTCGGCTGGGTCGGCGATGCACCGCCGATCTTTGGCCAGTCGGCAGGCTCTGCGATCGTCTACGCCGCCGCTCTTCCGTCCAACGGCAAGGGTGAGGCCATCTTCGTCAAACCGGATTCGCCGGTCCAGTCGATCGCCGATCTGAAGGGCAAGAAGGTCGGCGTAGGCAAAGGCACCAGCGCGCATAACCTGCTCGTTGCGGCACTCGAAAAGGAAGGCATCGCCTTCTCCAATATCGAGCCGATTTATCTGAGCCCCGCCGATGCGGCTGCGGCCTTTGCCAGCGACAAGATCGATGCATGGTCGGTATGGGATCCATTCTTCGCCATCGCCGAAACACGCTACCAGCCCCGCATCCTGGCGCGGTCGAGCGACGTGCTGAACGTGAATACCTATTTCATCGCCAACAAGACCTTCGCCGGCGAGCATCCCGATGTCGTCACGTCCACCATCGGCGCGCTCGAAGTGGCCGCCAAATGGGCGGACGGCAATCGCGACAAGGTGGCAGCCGCACTCCATGAAGTGACCGGTGTGCCGCTGGATGCCCAGACGCTTGCTGCAAACCGAAGCGAATTTGGCATCTTTCCGCTGAGCGACCAGATCATCGCCAATCAGCAGGCGACGGCCGATCGCTTCTTCAAACTCGGCCTCATACCGAATGCGATCAAGATCAGCGACGCGGTCTGGACGCCGCCGGCGAACTGAGGCGTCGAGCAGCAGCTTCGTCAATCAATTTGGACCTTCAAGAGGACAGTCAGATGCTCAAACGACGTCATTTCCTGTCAGGCCTGATGGGTGCTGCCTTGCTCACCGGAGCGCTCTCGCTCGGCAATGCTCGCGCCGAAGACGCCCCCGGCGAATTCAGGATCGGTTACCAGAAAAGCAGCAGCCTGCTCGTGGTCGCGCGCCAGAAACAGGTGTTCGAACAGCGGCTGAAGTCGCTTGGCGTCGATAGTGTGCGCTGGGTGGAGTTCCAGTTCGGGCCGCCGCTGCTGGAAGCACTTGGCGCCGGAGCCATTGATTTCGGTGTAACCGGCGATACGCCGCCAATTCTGGCCCAATCGGCCGGAGCCGGACTCGTCTATGCGGCAAGCTCGCCCGCCGTTCAAAATGCGATCCTTGTCCCGAAGGACTCGCCAATAAAATCGGTGGCAGATCTCAAGGGCAAGAAGGTTGCCTTCGGCAAGGGATCGAGCTCGCATAATTTCACCGTTCAGGCGCTGAAGAAAGGCGGGCTCGCCTATTCCGACATCGTACCCGCATTCCTGAGCCCTGCCGACGCGGTCGCAGCGTTCACGACCGGCAGCGTCGATGCGTGGGCGGTGTGGGATCCATATTTCGCCATCGCCGAGATCAAGCACAATGCGCACGCGCTCGTCACGACTGCGGACGGACTGGACAGCAACTCTTTCTATCTCGCCAACAAGGATTTTGCCGAGCGCCATCCCAATGTGCTGAAGGCAGCAGTCGAGGAATTGTCAGGCGTCGCCAAATGGGCGTCCGAAAATCGCCACGAGTTGGCGAAAATATCGGCTGAAGCGACAGGCATAGAGCTTGCCGCCCAGAAAGCTGCCACCGATCGCTACAAGATAGAGGTTCGTGCCCTGTCCGATGAAGTGATTGCCCAACAGCAATCGATCGCCGACACGTTCTACGACCTCAAGCTGATCCCGAACGCGATCAAGGTTCGGGATATCGTTTGGTCCGCCCCGTCAAACTGACTGCGATGCCTATAGCGAGGAGATCAACCGATGACCGTCAATCCGATCATTTCCGAAAAGCCGCTTGATTTCTTCTGGTTCATTCCAACGCATGGCGACGGAAGTTACCTCGGTTCCGAGCAGCAGCAGCGGCCGCCGGAATTCGGGTATTTCAAGGAGATCGCGCAAGCGGTGGACCGCCTCGGCTTCCCCGGCGTGTTGCTGCCCACAGGCCAGAGCTGCGAGGATTCCTGGATAACCGCGACTGGCCTCGCCGCCCATACCGAGCGGCTGAAATATCTGGTCGCGCTGCGTCCGGGCGTGGTCTCGCCCGTCTTCGCCGCGCGCCAGACGGCAGCGCTGGACCGTCTCAGCAATGGGCGTTTGCTCCTCAACGTCGTGGTCGGCGGCAATCCGACCGAACTGGCCGGCGACGGCGTCTTCCTGCCGCATGACGAGCGCTATGCGCAGGCGGATGAATTCCTGAAGATATGGCGTGCGCTTGTCTCCGGCGAACAGGTCAATTTCGACGGCAAATATTACCGCGTCGAAAACGGCCGGCTCGACCTGTTGCCGGTACAGGAGCGGCCGCCGCTCTATTTCGGTGGTTCCTCCGACGCCGGCCAGGATCTGGCAGCCGAACAGGTCGATATGTATCTGACCTGGGGCGAACCGCCGGCGCTTGTCGCGGAAAAGATCGCAAGCGCGCGTCGCAAGGCAGCGCTGAAAGGGCGCAAGCTTCGTTTCGGCATCCGTCTGCATTTCATTGTCCGTGAAACCGAGGAAGAGGCGTGGGCGGCGGCCGATCGCCTGATCAGCCGCATTACCGATGCTCAGATCGAAAACGCTCAGGCCAGGTTCCTGAAGGAAATGGACTCCGTTGGGCAGCGGCGCATGGCCGAACTGCATGGCGGCAGGCGCGACCGCCTGCTTATCGGCCCAAATCTCTGGGCGGGCGTCGGGCTGGTGCGCGGCGGCGCCGGCACCGCACTCGTCGGCACGCCCGATCAGGTTGCCGACCGCATCCGCGAATATCAGGATGTCGGCATCGATACGGTCATCGGCTCCGGCTATCCGCATCTGGAGGAGGCCTATCGCGTCGCCGAACTGCTGTTCCCGAAATTCGGCATCGGTTCTCGCCGCATCAAGCCACGGGAAGACATCGCCAACGAGTTTTCGGTCGGCTTCCACGGCGCGGAACGCCTGCAGGCCTCCTCATGAGAAAGACACTCGCCAATATCGGCCACGAAAGCGCCGGCTGGATTCTGCCCGCAGTCATTCTGGTGGTCTGGGAACTGGCTTCGCGGGTGGGGCTCATCGCAACCAATGTCCTGCCAGCACCCAGCGCGGTAGCAGAAGCCTTCTGGCGGTTGCTCAAATCGGGAGAGCTTCTCGAAAATATCTGGGTTAGCACTGCTCGAGCCCTGAGTGGTTTTGTCGTCGGCGGCGCGATCGGCTTTGCGCTCGGGCTGGCTAACGGCCTGTCGGCACTCAGCCGCGGGCTGACCGACACGACGCTGCAGATGATCCGCAACGTGCCACATCTTGCACTGATCCCGCTGGTGATCCTGTGGTTCGGCATCGACGAGGAAGCAAAGCTGTTTCTCGTCGCGCTCGGCGTCTTCTTCCCGATCTACGTCAACACGCTGCTCGGCATTCAGACCGTCGATCCGCAGCTTGTCGAAATGGGCCGCATCTATGGCATGTCGCGCACGCAGCTTTTCCTGCGTGTCATCCTGCCGGGAGCGCTGCCGGCGATCTTCGTCGGCTTGCGCTACGCGCTCGGCATCATGTGGCTGACGCTGATCGTGGCGGAAACGATCTCGGCATCGTCCGGGCTAGGCTACATGGCCATGCAGGCGCGCGAATTCCTGCTGATCGATGTGGTGGTGCTTTCGATCCTGATCTACGCCCTTCTCGGCAAGCTCGCGGACAGTCTTGCACGCTTGCTGGAGCGGCTTTCCCTGCAGTGGCATCCCGCCTTCCAGAGAGCGTGAGGTGAGACAATGACCGCAGCAACGATTACTGCCTTCCGCGCTTTCGAGAGTATCCCGCTGGAGCGCTCTGCACCGCGATCACAAACACCGGTCGCCTTCTCGTTCAGGAACGTCGGCAAGAAGTTTGGCGACAAGACAGTTCTTGAAGGCATTGATCTCGAAGTGCGTGAGGGTCAATTCCTTGCTGTTATCGGCAAGAGCGGCTGCGGCAAGAGCACACTGCTCCGGCTGCTCGCCGGGTTGGATCGTCCGACGTCCGGCCAGTTGGCGCATGGCGCAGGCAAGACCGATCACAGCCGTACACGCATCATGTTCCAGGAGCCGCGGCTGCTGCCCTGGGCGCGCGTGGTGGACAATGTCGCGGTTGGCCTGACTGGCATTGCCAAAGGCAAGCAAGCGCGTGATCGCTCGCTGGAGATTCTAAGAGAGGTTGGCCTCGCCGATCGCGCCGGTGAATGGCCATCAGTTCTTTCAGGTGGTCAGAAGCAGCGCGTGGCGCTGGCACGCGCACTCGTCGGGCAGCCGCTCATCCTGGCGCTGGACGAGCCGCTGGGTGCGCTCGATGCCCTCACCCGCATCGAGATGCAGCAACTGCTGGAACGCATCTGGCTCAGCCAGAAATTTACCGCCGTTCTGGTGACGCATGATGTCGCCGAGGCAGTGGCGCTGGCCGACCGCGTGGTGGTCATAGACGAGGGCAGGATCGTGCTCGACCTCGACATTCCATTGCCACGGCCACGCCGCCACGCCACCGTCGAACTTGCCCGCCTCGAAGGACTGATCCTCGACCGCCTGTTCAACGGCGAGGCCAGGTAGAACTGGTCTCGCCTTACGACACCTGCACGAAATGGCCGGATGAAACCTCGTCGTACTTGCGTACCGGCGCCACGAAATCCGGCGCGCGCACCGGGCTCCTGATTTCGTCGTTCGAAATACGCCGGATCTGCCGCCGTGCGGGATCGGGCACCGGAACGGCTTCCATCAGCTTTTTCGTATAGGGATGCTGCGGATTCTCGAACACCGAGGCGCGCGATCCGATCTCGACGATCTCGCCCAGATACATCACCGCCACGCGATGGCTGATGCGCTCCACCACGGCCATGTCATGCGAGATGAAGAGATAGGCGAGCTTGAAACGCTCCTGAAGGTCGAGCATCAGATTGATGACCTGCGCCTTGACCGACACGTCGAGTGCCGAAACGGACTCGTCAGCGACGATGAACCTCGGCTCCAGTGCAAGCGCCCGCGCGATGCAGACGCGCTGACGCTGGCCGCCCGAAAACTCATGCGGGAAGCGATCGGCCATGCTCGGCGAAAGGCCGACGCGGATGAGAAGATCGGCCACGCGCTTGCGGACTTCGCCTCGCGCGGCGAGGCCGTGGGTGACGATCGGCTCGGCGATCGCCTCGCCCACGCGCATGCGCGGGTTGAGGCTTTCGAACGGGTCCTGAAAGATCATCTGCATATGCTTGCGGATGTCGAGCAGCGATGATTTTCCGGCGTGCCGCACATCCTTGCCACCGACCGTGATGGAGCCGCTTCTGGCTTCCGTCAGGCGCATGATGGAGCGGCCGGTGGTCGACTTGCCGCAGCCGGATTCGCCCACCAGCGAAAGCGTCTCGCCTTCGCGCAGATCAAACGAGACGTTCTCCACCGCATGCACACGGCCCGACACGCGACCGAAGAAACCGGACTTGATGTCGAAACGGGTGACGAGGTTCTTCACCTCCAGGATCGGTTCCTGGTCATGCTCGACCGTATCCGCAGTATCGGCCACGGATGCCGCCTCGCCCGTCTTCATGTCGACGATCGGAAAACGCTTTGGCTGGACCGTGCCGGCCATCGAACCGAGCTTCGGCACGGCCGAAAGAAGTGCCCGCGTATAAGGATGCTTGGCGTGCTGGAAGATCTCCTGCGTCGTGCCGGTCTCGACCGCTTCGCCGCGATACATGACCACGGTGCGGTCCGAAATTTCAGCCACGACGCCCATGTCATGGGTGATGAAGAGGACCGACATGCCCTCCTCTTCCTGCAGCACCTTGATCAGTTCGAGGATCTGCGCCTGGATCGTCACATCGAGCGCGGTCGTCGGCTCGTCGGCGATCAGAAGCTGCGGGCTGCATGCCAGCGCGATGGCGATGACGACGCGCTGGCGCATGCCGCCGGAGAAACTCAGCGGATATTCGTCCAGGCGCGATCTGGCGGCCGGAATACGCACCTTGTCGAGAAGCCGGATCGCCTCGGCCCTGGCGGTGGCTTGCGTCATGCCGCGATGGCGCACCAGCACTTCCGTTATCTGCTTGCCGATTTTCAGAACCGGGTTGAGGCTCGTCATCGGCTCCTGAAAGATCATGCCGATGCGGTTGCCGCGGACTTTCTGCATGTCCTGCTGGGAAATATCCAGCAGGTTCTGCCCTCCGAAATTGATCTCTCCCTTGAGACGGGCATTGTTTTCCGACAGGAGCCGCATGATCGACAGCGCGGTCACGCTCTTGCCCGAACCGGATTCGCCGACGACGGCAACCGTTTCCTTCGCACCGATGTCGAAGGACACGTCGCGCACGACATCCATCCATTTGCCGTCGACGAGGAAGGACGTGTTGAGGTTGGAAACAGAAAGAACCGGAGATGTCATGGCTCAGCCCTCCCGCCTGGGGTTGAGGATATCGCGCAGCGCGTCGCCGATCAGGTTGATGCCGACGATGAGCAGAAGCAGCGCTAGGCCGGGAAAGAAGCTGATCCAGTAATCGCCCGACAGAAGGTATTCGAAGCCGTTGGAGATCAGCAGGCCCAGCGAGGGCTCGGTGACCGGCAGCCCGATGCCGAGGAAGGACAGCGTCGCCTCCAGCATGATCGCATAGGCGACGCGCATGGTGGCCACCACGATCAGCGGCGGCAGGCAGTTGGGCAGAATATGCCTGAACAGGATGCTCCGGTCCGGCAGCGCCATCGAGCGTGCCGCATCGACATAGCTGCGCCGCCGCTCGACCAGCGCCGAGCCGCGAATGGTGCGGGCATAATAGGCCCACTGCGTGATCACCAGCGCCAGGATGATCTTGTCGACCCCCTGCCCCAGAATGGCGAGGAAGATCAGCGCGATCAGGATCGCCGGGAAGCTCAGCTGGATATCGACGATGCGCATCAGGATCGCGTCGGTCTTGCCGCCGGCGTAAGCGCTGAGCAGGCCGAGCGAGGCGCCGATCACCAGTGCGATGGCCGCACTCGATATGCCGACGATGATGGAGGTGCGCAGGCCGTAGAGGATGGCGCTGAACAGGTCGCGGCCCTGGTCATCGGTGCCGATCAGGTAGTACAGGCCGCTCATGCTTTCCGAGCCCGGCGGCAGGCGGTTGTCCATGATATCGAGCTGCGCCAGATCATAAGGGTTCTGCGGCGCGATCAGCGGCGCAAACAGCGCGGCCAGCACCAGCAGCGTCACGATGATGATGCCGGTCAGCGCTAGCCTGTCGCGCAACAGAGCGCCCAGTGTGGCGCGGAACGGAGAGCGGGATGCCCGTTCCGCGTCAGCGCCGTCTCGCGAATGGACGGAGTTGCCGGGATTCGCGTCGTTGCTCATCAGGAATCTCCCTCAAGGCGAACACGCGGATCGACGATCGAATAGAGGATGTCGACGGCGAGGTTGATGATGCTGAACATGACGACGGTGATCATCAGATAGGCGAGGATGACCGGGCGATCGAGAACGCTGATGGCATCGATGATAAGCTTGCCCATGCCGGGCCATGCAAAGATGGTTTCGGTAACGACGGCAAACGCGATCAGCGATCCAAGCTCCAGACCAATGACCGTGATGAGCGGGATCAGTGTGTTCTTCAAAACGTGAACCAGTACGATGCGCGTTTCGGAAAGGCCTTTGGCGCGGGCGAAGCGCACGAAATCGAGCTGAAGGCATTCCATGACGCCGGCGCGGGTGAGCCTGATGATCAGCGATATCTTGAACAAGGCGAGATTGAACGCCGGCAACGCAAGATGCGAAAGCCCATCAAGTGTCAGGAAACTCACCGGGACGCCGAAGAGATCGACGGTCTCACCGCGTCCGGACGCCGGCAGCCAACCGAGCTTGACGGAAAACACCAGGATCATCACCAGGCCGATCCAGAAGGTCGGCAGGCTGAAGCCGAGGATCGAGAAGGTCATGATCGACTTCGACACCAACGCCTTCGGCTTGAGCCCGGCATAGACGCCGAGCGGAATGCCGATGACCAGCGCCATTAACAGCGCGACGAAGGCCAGTTCGAGCGTCGCCGGCATGCGCTGCAGGATCAGCGTCAGCGCCGGCTGGTTGAAGACGAAGGAATTGCCGAGATCGCCGGAAAGAGCGTGGGTGAGAAAGGTCCAGTACTGCTCCCACACCGGTTGATCGAGACCGAAGGACTGGATGACCTGCAGCCGCTCGGCGGGCGTCGCCGTCGTGCTGAGGAGAAGGTCGACCGGATTGCCGATCTTATAGACGCCGACGAACACCAGGACCGACATGACGAGCAGTGTAAGGATGGTCTGAAGCGTTCGATTGAGAAGATAGGACGTCATCCGCTCACCTCTTTCAGCGCCCGTGCTCCATAGATGCTGAGGCGCTCCTCCAGCATCTCGAGGAAACGGGCCTCGTCGATACCGTTCATGACTGTGGCATTCATCGGAAGCCCGGTCTTGCCGTAAAAGTCTGCATAGGTATAGCCGGCGGTCTTGCCGGATACCTGTACGCCGACACTTGCCGCCCTGCCCTCGAATATTTCGGGCTCGAGCAGCCAGGCAATGGTGGTCGCATCGTGAATTGGGCCGCCCGGCCTGCCAAAACGCTGCATGTCGCTTCGGTCGAAAGTGCGTAGGAGCCCTGCAATCGCAGCGCCGGCGGCACCGGCGTTTTCACCGATGGCGGTGATGTTTTTCTCTGTAATCAGCGCCTGAAACGTCATGTCGAGAGGCATCACCACGACGGGAACGCCGGACGCGTAAACAATCTGCGCGGCGTGCGGATCGGCATAGATGTTGTATTCGGCCCATGGCGTCCTGTGGCCAAGGGCTGTGAATGCGCCACCCATCGACACGACCTGCCGAATGCCGCGCGCGACATCGGGATGCTGCACAAGCGCCAGCGCAAGATTGGTCATCGGGCCGATGGCGCAGATGACGATGGGATCGTTGTCGGCGGCGGCCTGCCGTGTCATGCGGACGAGAAAATCGACCGCATGCTCTTCCTGCGGGCGGACACTGGCCGGTGGCACTAGCGTGTCGCTGAAAGCACCTATGTGAGCGTACTTGCCATACACCTGTTCGCGAACCAGCGGCCCGGGCGCGCCGGCGTAGATCGGCACGTCAACACATCCCGACAAGGATATGATCTTGCAGGCGTTTGAGACCGTAGCTTCAAGCGGTACATTACCTGCAACGACCGAAATGCCCAGAAGTTCGATCTCGGGAGAGGCCAACGCAAGCAAGATCGCGATGGCGTCGTCTACGCCCGGATCGGTGTCGATGATGATGCGATGCGGGCTCAACGCACTTCCTCCAATGCGTAACGCGACAAGCGGTCGAGGAAGAGGTCGTAGACACCCTTAGCATCGACCTTGGTGACAATCTCGACATTGGGATTCTTGCCGGACTTGCCATACCAGTCGGCGATGGTCTGGCCCATGCAGAGCTCGCTTTCATGCTCCACGAAAACCCGCGCCGTCTGCGTTTCGAAGAGCTGCGGCGCCAGCACATAGGCGATGACCAGAGGGTCGTGCAGCGGACCGCCACGCGAGCCGTAGCGGCGCACGTCGTTGCGATCCCAGAAAGCCATCATCTCACTGAGCGGCTTGGCGAGGCGGCCGGCGGAGCCGCTGAATTTTTCCGCATGCTCCGGTGTCAGGATGACCTGATGCGTCGCATCGAGCGACAGTGCAACGATGGGAATATCGGTCGAGAACACGATATGGGCGGCGTGAGGGTCGGCGAGGATGTTGAATTCCGAAGTGATCGTCCGGTTTCCGGCTTCGCGAAAGGCACCGCCCATCATCACGATACGTTCGATGCCTTCGGCGATGGCCGGCTTCATCCTGAGCGCGACGGCGACATTCGTCAGCGGCCCGAGCGTGCACAGCGTGATCTTCCTGCCGCTTTTCGCCGCCGCTTCGCAGCTCTCGATCAGGAAATCAACCGCACTCTTTTCCTCGATCTTCTTGGCTGGCCCGGGCAGAACCGTGTTGCCGAGGCCGCTCTCGCCGTGAAACTGGCCGTAGATAGGATCGCGAAACAGCGGGCGGAAACAGCCGGCAAAAACGGGCACGTCCGCTCTGTGGCCGAGTTCGCAAATCTGGAGCGCATTCCTGACCGTGCGCTCAAGCGGCTGGTTGCCGCAAACCGGCGTGATGCCGAGTATTTCAAGCTCCGGCGAAACGAATGCCGTCAGGATCGCGATCGCGTCGTCGATACCGGGGTCGCAATCAATGATGATCGGAGTCGCCGTCATTTTGTCTGTACTTACCTTCGATTGGAGCGAAACGGGCTTTAGAGAGCGCCGACGCTTCGCAGCACCTCGGCCACTTCGGCACGGGCGCTTTCATTCAATGGGGCTTGCGGCGGGAGAGGATCACCCACGTCGAACCCCTGCAATTCCAGGGCAGCCTTGATGCAGGCGGCAATGGAGTATTTGGCGAAAATCTCGTTGACCCGCCACAGCGGGCGCTGCAACTCCATCGCCTTGGTCCAGTCGCCGGCGCGCGCCGCCCCGTAGAGCGCCAGACTCTGCTTCGGCACGATGCAGGCAGGCCCCGCCATCCAGCCGACGCCACCGATCATCATCACGGCTGCCGGGATGTGGGCGGAAGCGGCAAACACCTCCATCCGGCCGCGCGTGCGCTCGATGATCGACAGGAGCCGTCCGGTATTGGTCGAGGCGTCCTTGATATAACCGATGTTGTCGACCATGCTCAGCCGTTCGATCACCGGCAGGCTGAGGTCCGAGCGCTGGAACTGCGGATTGGTGTAGAGCACCACCGGCCTGCCCTTGGCGGCTGAAGCGATCGACCGGAAATAATGCTCGACGCCCTCATCCGAAATCGGGAAATAGGCTTCCAGTATCGCAAGGATGCCATCGACGCCGAGATCGACCATTTTCTCGGTCTGCTCCACGGCATCGCGAACCGTCGTCGAGGCAACGCCTGCCACCACCGGAACCCGGCGGCGATTGGCGGCGACCACCGTCTCCACAACTTCGAGGCGCTGCTCGCGCGACAGATAAGCGAATTCTCCCGTGCTGCCGAGCGGCGTCAGGCCGTGGACGCCGATCCCTACGAGGTGCTCCACGAGGTCGGACAGCACCTTCACCTTGATCTCGCCGGCCTGATCGACAGGCGAGACGAGATAGGGAAATACACCGCTGAAAGACATCATGGAGCCCTCGCGCTTGCCTTGGGAGGACAACCGGTTCAGTTCGCCTGCTTCACATAGTAAGGCAGCGTGTAGCCATCCGAGCGACCCTGGTAGGTGAACTCTTTCTTCGTCGCCCACGTATTGGCCAGGAAGAAAATCGGAATGACGCCATCGTCCTTCATGGCGATGTCCATCGCCGTCTGGAGCAGTTTTTCGCGTTTATCATTGTCCAGCGTCGAGCGGGCTTCGATCAGGGCCTTGTCGAACTCCGGGTTCGAATAACGCCCACGATTGCCCTGCCCCGCCTTCTCGCCATAGGTCTCGAGCAGCGGTCCGAGAACGCCCGAAGCTTCGCCGGTCTCGACAGCCGCGCCACCCATGATCAGGCTGAATTCCAGCGCCGAGGCGCGGGTGAAGTAGACGCTGCCCGGCAAAGTCGCCACTTCGGTCTTGATGCCGATGCGGCTGAACATCTGGCCGATAGCCTGGGCGATCTTGGAGTCGTTCGGGTAGCGGTCGTTGGTTGCGTGGAAGGTCAGCTTGAAGCCCTCCGGGTAACCGGCATCGGCAAGCATCTGCTTGGCCTTCGGTGCATCATAGGGATCGACGCTCAGATCGGGCGAATGGCCAAAGTAGCCCTCAGGCACCAATTGCCCGGCCGGCAGGCCCTGCCCGTCCATGATGCGATCGACAAGCGCCTCGCGGTTGATGGCGAGCGACATCGCCTTGCGGACTTCGACCTTCTGCAGCGGGTTCTTGCCATCGGCGCCGACCGCGAAGGGCGACACGTCGCGGCCTTGGTCCATATGCAGATACATGATGCGGTTGCCGGGAACCGAGATCACGCTCAGCTTGTCGGACTTTTCGAGATTGCGTGTATCGGCTGTCGGGATGCTTTCGATCAGGTCGACATCGCCCGACAGGATGGCTGCGACGCGGGCGCTGCTGTTCTTGAACACGCGGAAGGTAACCTTGTCCCAGGCAGCCTTCTCACCCCAATAGCCGTCAAAGCGTTCGAGCGTGACGTGGTCGTCCGGCGCCCAGGAGACAAATTTGAACGGGCCAGTGCCGATGACGCCCTTTCCGGAATTCAGATCCTGTGTCGGGGTCTTTTCCAGTTCTGCCGGCAGCATGGCGATGCGGCTGAGGTTGTTGGGCAGAAGCGGCGTCGGCGCTTTGGTGGTGATGCGCACGGTCATGGGGTCGACCGCTGTCACATCGACGATATCCTTGACATAGGCTTCGAACGAACTCGGGCTGTTCTGCGAGGCCAGCGCGACGCGCTTGATTGAAGCTATGACATCGTCGGCCGTGAAGTCGCTGCCATCATGAAATTTCACATTCGGCCGCAGCTTGAATTCCCAGGTCGTGTCATCAATGACCTTCCACGACTCGGCGAGCGCCGGCTGCACCTGCTGCTTGTCGTCCTGATTGACCAGACCGTCGAAGATGTTGCGCGCCATCGCGCTGTTCGGACCGTTGACGTAGAATTGCGGGTCCATGGATGTCGTCGAGGCAGCAAGCCCGACCTTGAGCTCTGCGCCATAGGCAACGGGCACAGCAGCCATCGTCGCCGCGACAAAAGTCGCGATAGTGGAAATCTTCATGTTGAACGCTTCTCCCGAATTCCTCCGAGGCAGTCAGCCGGCGCTCATCCAAGCGGCAGGCCTTGCCTATTTTTTGAGCCTAGCGACTCCCCTGATTGAAAGAAAATCGCATCTGATGTTAGTTGCATCACAAAATGTTATGCCCCCGGAGTTTCCGAAATGCGCATCAATCCACGGCAGGTCGAGGCTTTTCGCAATGTGATGCTGGCGGGCGGGATAACGTCGGCCGCAGAGCTCATGAACATCACGCAGCCGGCCGTGAGCCGGCTCATTCGCGATTTCGAATATGCAGTGAAGCTCAAACTTTTCGAGCGCGAGGGCAGCCGTTTCGCGCCGCGCGACGAGGCGGTCAAGCTCTATCGCGAGGTCGAGCGCCTTTATCTCGGCCTTGACCAGATCGGCCGCGCCGCCGACGACATCAAGACCGCCAAGGGCGGCTTCCTGCGCATCGGTTCGGTGCCGGCGCTTTCGCCGCTATGCGCCAATGAAATTCTTCCCGATTTGACCAGCGAGATGCCGGATATCTCGATCGTGTTCGACACCGAAAGCACCAATCACATCACCGATATGATCGCCAGCCACCAATATGATGTCGGCTTCGTCTTCGGTGGTGCCGAACGCAAGGGACCACCTGGCGAACTGATCGCGAAGACGACAGCCGTGGCCGTTCTTTCCCCCGATCACAGGCTGGCGCGAAACGAAGCCATCAGCGTGAAAGACATGGCGGATTGCCGGGCGATCATTCCGGGCCGCAAGACACCGTTGCGCATCAGCTTCGAGCAGATAGCCGGAAGGAACGCAGTCACTTTCAAATCCCCGATCGAGACGTCAATCGCCAATTGCTGCGCTTTAGCCGCGAAGGGCATGGGCGTCGGCATCGTCGACGAGATCAGTGCTTTGAGCTTCGGCGGCGAACTCACCATCCTGCCCTTCAAGCCGGACATAGTTGTTTCGTACCTGGCGATACGCCCGCCGCAGGCACCCAAAAGCCGCGTGGTGGAAATGTTTACGGAGCGTCTGAAGGAAGCCGTTTTGAAGACCCTCGGCGCGACGAACGCCGGCCGTCGAGACTCGAGCCCCGCTGCTGCAAAGCAATGAGTTGACAGCAAAACACCCCGGCATCTTTCTCGATGATGCCGGGGTGCTCAGTTACATTACTGGATATTGGTCGCTGCTAACGATCAAGCCGCGAAATGCGAGACGAATTTCGTCGTCAGATAGGCTTCGATCGCTTCCGAGCCGCCTTCAGTGCCGTAGCCTGAGTCCTTCGTGCCGCCGAAAGGCACTTCCGGCAGGGCGAGCCCGTTATGGTTGATCGTGGTCATGCCGGCTTCGACCTTCATGCCCAGCGCCTGGCTTGTCGCAGCCGATGTGGTGAAGGCGTAGGACGCCAGACCAAAAGGCAGCCGGTTGGCTTCGTCGATCGCTTCATCAAGCGTGGAGAAGCGGTTGACGATCGCGACCGGGCCGAAGGGTTCCTCGTTCATGATCCGCGCGCTCTTCGGAGCGTTGGCGATGACGGTCGGCTCGAAGAAATTGCCCTTGTTGCCGATGCGCCGTCCGCCGGTTTTCACTTCAGCGCCTTGCGCGACCGCGTCTGCAATCAAAGCTTCCAGCGCGGGAATACGGCGCTCATTCGCCAGCGGTCCCATCTGGGTGCCTTCTTCGAGGCCGTTGCCGACACGAATTGCCTTCGCAGCCTGCGTGATGCCTTCCAGGAACCCGTCATAGACGCCGTCCTGCACGAGGAAGCGCGTCGGAGACACGCAGACCTGGCCGGCATTGCGGAACTTCGACGTTGACAAGACCTTTACCGCTGCGCCGAGATCGGCATCTTCGAAGATGATCGCCGGTGCATGGCCGCCGAGTTCCATCGTCGCGCGCTTCATGTGCTGCCCGGCCAGTGCCGCCAGATGCTTGCCGATCGGCGTCGAGCCGGTGAACGAGATTTTGCGGATGACCGGATGGGGAATGAGGTATTCCGAGATTTTGGCTGGAACGCCGTAGACGAGATTGATGACGCCCTTCGGCACGCCTGCATCGGCGAAAGCGCGGATCAGCTCTGCCGGCGATGCAGGGGTTTCTTCCGGCGCCTTGACGATAATGGAGCAGCCGGCAGCGAGCGCACCAGAAAGCTTGCGCACGATCTGGTTGATCGGGAAGTTCCACGGCGTGAAGGCGGCGACAGGGCCGACCGGCAGCTTGATCGCCATCTGCGACACGCCAATGGTGCGCGCCGGAATGATCTGGCCATAGGTGCGGCGAGCTTCTTCCGCGAACCAGTCGATGGTGTCGGCGCCAGCAAGCACTTCGCCTTTGGCTTCGGCCAGCGGCTTTCCCTGCTCGCGCGTCATGATGCGGGCGATCTTGTCGGCCCGCTCGCGCAAAAGATCGGCCGCCTTGCGCATGATCTTGGAACGCTCGAATGCCGAAGTCGCGCTCCAAACTTTGAAACCGCGATCGACTGCAGCAAGGGCCGCGTCCAGATCGGCCTTCGTGGCATGCGCGATCTTCCCGATAACCTCGCCCGTAGCCGGGTCCAGGACGGGGATGGTCTTGCCTTCAACTCCGGATCGCCATTCGCCATCGATGAAAAGCTGCGTGTCGGGGTAACTGACGTCGGTATTGGCCACGGATGAGGTTCCTGTTCAATTTGACATGAGGACAGGATCGCTCACGAGGCGATCCCGTGCGAGTGGACGTAGTGCCGCAACACCCTGTTTGGCAAGCCCGCTGCGATAAAGAAAGGCTTTCCTTTCCAGATCGGCCGGCTGCTAACCCGCGTCGAATGACACTTCAAGGTAGATCGAACGAAGGGTCGAAACGCACGATGTCGGCCCGGGTCGGCAATCCGACCCGCCCTCCGGGCATCGCACATTTGAGTGCGGCAACGGTATTCGAGAAAGCAATAGCCTTCTCGATCGGCCAGCGATGTGACAACGCCAGCGCCAAGGCGCCATGAAACGCGTCTCCCGCTCCGACCGTATCGACCACATGCACCGATGGCGGCCGCGCGTTTGCCAGTTTGCCCTCGCAAAGCCAATAGAGACCACCTGCGCCATCGGTAACGCCTGTCAGCTTGTGCTGTAATCCGGCAACGAGCCTCAACCCGGCTTCGATGTCGTCCGTCCCGGAAAACTGCGCAAGACCTGGCCTCGAGAAGACGACATATTCTGCAATATCGACAAGCGGCGCGATTGCATCGCGACCGTGCCGCGAGATATCCGCGTCGAGCACTGTCGGAATGCCCTGCGACCGTGCTGCCTCGTATGTCTTGAGCGCACCTTTTGGCCACGACAGGTCGCAAAGGACGGCGCCGCCGAGGTTCTCTGGTTCCAGCCATTCGGCATCGTCGGGCAAATCGGGATCGGCATAGGCGACGATCAACCGCTCGCCCGAGCCATCGACCAGAATGACCGATCCCGGCGACCGGTGCCCGGCAAAATGCCTGAGCCAGCGTGTATCGACAGCCTCGCTGTTCAATTCCCGGTGAAGCGCGACGCCGGTAGTGTCTTCGCCCAGACGGCCGGCGAAGATCGCCTTTCCGCCAAGCCGCGCGATGGCGACGCTGGCATTGGCTGCCGGTCCACCGCCGACTTCGCGGCGCGACTTTGCGTAGATCTTCAGCGCCTGCGCCGGTATCTCGGCGACGCTCATGATGATGTCCTGGATCGCCAGGCCAAGACAAAACACTTCGCCCGCCCTGTACTCAGACAAGAGCCGCACCTGTGGTGGGATGAAACAGATGAATGCGATCAACGTCGAGGTGGAACCGACACTCCTTGTCGCCGACATGCACCGCGCCGGGCTTGACCCTCGCCATGATCTCGCGACCGCCGAGCAGGACGACTGCGATCGAATCCGCGCCGTGATCCTCGACGAGAACAATGTCGGATGAGAAGTCGAAAGCGCTTCCAGCGCCGCGCCTCTGTGACACAAGGGAGACGTGCTCCGAGCGCAACCCGACCTCGACGCGATCGACGGATTCCAAAGCCTTCATGCGGGCTGCCGGCAGCTTGACTTCCTGTCCTTTGCCGAAGACCAGCCAGGCCTCATCGCCTTCCCGGCGCAGTTCGGCAGGCAGCAGGCTCATCGGCGGCGAACCGATGAAAGTCCCGACGAAGCTGTTGGTCGGCCTTTCATAGATATCCATCGGCGTGCCGATCTGCTGCACTTCGCCGAGCTTCAGGACCACGATGCGATCGGCCATGGTCATGGCTTCGATCTGGTCGTGCGTGACGTAGATGCTGGTGGTGCGCAGCGCCATCTGCAGCTTGCGGATTTCCATGCGCATGCCGACACGCAGCTTCGCGTCGAGGTTCGACAAGGGTTCGTCGAACAGGAACACTTCCGGCTCCCGGATGAGGGCGCGGCCGAGCGCGACGCGCTGGCGCTGCCCGCCTGAAAGCGCCTTAGGCTTGCGTTCCAGAAGCGCATCCAGTTCGAGCATTTTGGCGACATCCGCAACGCTTTGCGCGATGTCACCAGCGGGCAGGTCGCGCATTTTCAGGGCAAAGCCAAGGTTCTCGGCGACCGTCATATGCGGGTAGAGCGCATAATCCTGAAACACCATCGCCATGTCGCGGTCGCGTGGCGCAACGGCGCTGATGTCGCGTCCGTCGAGCAGGATTTCACCGCCGGAGATTTCCTCCAGGCCGGCGATCATGCGCAACAATGTGCTTTTACCGCAGCCTGACGGCCCGACCAGAACGATGAACTCGCCGTCGGCCACTTCGAGGTCCACGGCTTTCACGGCCTCGACCGTTCCGAACCGCTTCTGGACGGAGCGCAGTGTCAACCCTGCCACTTTCTTCTCACTCCCGTGTTGACATTCGCTGTTTCTAAAGCACAATAATTACACAGTGTAAATATCATGGAAACTCGATGTCTGGACGCTTTGCACCAAGGAGCAGAAGGGAGACCAGAGCGGTCGTCCTCGAAAGCCTTTTGCGCAGCGGAGGAGCCTTCAGGCCGCTGATTGCAAGGGATGCGCAGCTTACGGAAGCAAGCATTTCCCGCATTCTGACGGAATTGCGGGGTGAAGACATCATTGAGGAGATTCGCCGTCCGGCGCCTTATGTCGGCGGTCCGACCGCTCTTGTTACACTAAGCAAGAATATAGCGGTCGCCGGCATTGAACTGTCGAATGACAGGCTTTCCTTCGGTATCGGCGATCTCGCCGGTACCATCGATTATGTCGAACGCATGCCAGCCTCGCCGCAACTGAAACAGTCGGAATTCGAGCGGCTGTTCGGCAATTGCCTTGCCACGATGACGCAATGGACCGGCAAGCGGGGCATTTCCATCCGGCAGGCGGCACTGTCCATTCCGGGTTACAGCAGCGCAAATACCAATCCGATTTTTACCTGGGACATGAAACGCCTGCGCGCCTTTCTGGCCGAGGTTCTGGAAGGCGTCCCGCTGTCGATCACCAACTCGGTCATCGCGCAAGCCGCCTTCCATCGATATTCCAGCACTGCCGCCTACCCGATCGAAGGCGATCACCTGTTCCTGTTCGTCGGCCATGGCGTGGCCGGCGTGGTCGTCAATGAAACGGCTCCTATCGACACTTTCTCGCCGTTCGAACTCGGGCACATGGTCATCGAGCGCAACGGGCATGCGTGCCGGTGCGGCCATAAGGGCTGTCTTGAAGCTTACACCTCCTTGAAAGCCGTCTCGAAGATCATTGGTATCGCCGAGAGCGAGGTGCTGCATCAAGGCGACGGGTTCATCGAAGCGCTTGATCTCGGAGACGACATCCGAACAAGCCTTCGCGAACGTCTCTTCCTGCTGGGTCTTGGTCTCGGCAACGCACTGAATTTGCATCCCGTCTCATCTGTTGTGATCAGTGGCTGGCCGTCGCTGATGCCGGTCGGAGACCGCGATGCAATCCTGGAAGGCCTCGACGAAAGCCTTCTTGGCGGCTTCGATCAGGATCGGCTCAAACTTTCTTTCATCGCACCGTCGATCGGCAACGACCCGCAGGCGGCGCTCTACTACGCAGCCTATTGTTTCGTGCGTGGCGGCGGGCTTGAGGCAAAAGCCGAGCCCCAGGCGGCGCTGGGGGAGAATGCCTGATGACGATCTTGCACCGGACCGGAAGCATCGTGGCCGGCAGCCGAAAAATAGGCGTCCTCTTCGTTGCTTCGGCTCTGTTTTCCGAAACTGCGGCCAAGGCGCTGATCAATCGCACGCAGGAACTTGCTGTCGACAAACGGCTGACGGGCCGGCTTCAGGTTGCGGAAAAACTTGCAAGGGATCGTGAAAGCTGCGCCGAGGCTCTGAAGGCGCTGGATCTCGACCAACTCGACGGTCTCGTCATCCAGCTTTCGACGTTTTGTACGGCCGAGCTTCTGCACGAGGTTCTCGACAAGATCGGAAACCGCCAGCTGCCCTTAGCACTTTGGGCACTGGAAGAATCCAATGAGATCGTGACGAACTCATTGTGCGGGGCGCAGCTCTGGGCATCGACGCTCAACCGCTTCGGCCGCCGTTTCACCCTGCTGCTTGGTAATCCCGGCGATGCCGCGATCGTCGATGAGCTTGCGGCTTTCAGTGCGGCCGCGCGTGCGAGAGCAAGCATTACCGGAGCACGCATTGCCCTGCTCGGTGCGCATGCCTACTGGTTCACAAATCTGGCGGCCGACCCCTGGGGGCTGAAGCAAGCGCTCGACGTAACCATCGAGCAGACGACCCTGGTCCGTTTCCTCCAAGACTGCAAAGCCGACGAGGCCTCAGAAAAGGTCGCGGCCAAACGCTGGTCCGACGCCCATTTCGAAGACGGCAACGCCGAGAACGGGCGGCTCACGCTCGGCCGCACCTATGCCCGCCTGGAGGCGGGTCTTGACCGGGTAAAGGCCGATGCCATCGCCATTCGCGATTGGCCCGAAATTCTCTATGCGGAAAATTTCCGCGGCACCTGGGCCGCACTCGGCGAATTGTCCGACCGTGCTGTGCCAATCGCCCCGGAAGGCGATGTGATGGGCGCGCTGACCGCCCTCGCCATCCGCGCTTTCGATCCCTCGTCGCTGCCGTTCCTGACCGATATTTCCGGCATCGACCGCGCCAACAACAGGCTGGTGCTCTGGCACTATGGCGTCAGCCCGCGCCTTTCGGACGGCCCCCGCTCGCTCGACCCGGTACTGAAACAGGAGAGCTTTCCGCTGCGCGCCGGCGCGATGACCTTGGTGCGCCTTTCCCTGCGAAATGACGGCGAGATCCGGATTTTCGTGGCTGAAGGCGAGATCGAGGCGGAGCGCTCCAAGGCCAACCGCGCCGCCGGCTATTTTCGTCCCGCGACGATGGAAGCGGAAGCATTCATCCGGAATTTCATCGAACAAGGCTACGAGCATCACGTCACCGCCGTTTACGGTCATTGGGGTAATGCAGTGCGCCACCTCGGGCGCCAGCTTGGGCTGAAGGTCGACCATGCTTGACACCGGACGCACGCCGTTTGCCGATCTGCTGCCGCGCGGTGCGGTCCATCGTCCCGTCTCGGTTGGCTGGCGCGCGGATGGGGGCTCTTGGACGACTGTGCCCTTCGGCGAAATGCCCGACGGAAAAGTCGACGTAAGCGCCGGTGACGACGGTCGAAGCATCTGCATCATCGCCTCAAAAGCGGACGCCTCGGCAATCGAGATTGCCTTCGCGGTCCCGAAAATCTTCCAGGCCTTCGGCGGCGGCGAAAGGTTCGAAACACTCGATCTGCGCGGCCAGTCGGTGCGCTACTACCTTGAGAATTTCGGGCTCGGCAACGGAACCTATCTGCCCAGCCCATGGATCGCGACGACACTTGGCTATGCAGTGTTCCTGCCCGAAGAAGCGCCGGCTGTTTTTCATGTCGCCCCTTCCTTCGATCCGAACGTGTTTCGCATCCAGGTCGAGGGCGATCGTCTCGATCTCGAGATTCATCTGGGCGATTTGTCCGAACTCTACACGCAGCTGATTGACCGTATCGGCCCGCCATTGATGCCGGAGGATAGCTTTTTCAGTCTTTGGAAGGCTGGCGACTGGCGGATCGAAAACGCAAAAACGGTTGCCGCTGACGTGGCAGGCCATGCCGGCCTGGGCTTGCCGATGGGCGTCAAGCTGATCGATGCCTATTGGTCGAGCGAGGTTCATTCCTTCGCCTTCGACACGCAGAAATATCCGGACGCCGATGGCATGATTGCCGACCTCGCTAGGGATGGCACCGACATCTATCTTTGGCTGTGCCCCTGGGTGGTGGTCGGTACGCGCTCTTTCGAATATGCCAAGGCACAAGGCTACGTGATCGTCGATGCCGCGGGCGAACTGATCACGCGGCGCCCCGGAGCCAACCCCAACATCATCGCTGCGCTCATCGACTTCTCCAACCCGAAAGCCCGCGCATGGTGGTCGAACAGCCTGCGCGGCCTACTGAAACAAGGCATAAAGGGCTTCAAGGCCGATTTCGGCGAGCAACTGCCCGAACATGCGGTTCTCATGTCGGGAGAAACCGGCGGCAGAGCGCACAACGCCTTCGTTCGCTACTATCTGGAAGCCACCATCGACGCCTTCGACGGCGGCACGCCGGCGATCATCAGCCGCTCGGGTTCGCCTCGCATTCGTGCGCCGATCTGGAGTGGCGACCAGACTTCGGATTTCTGCCCCAAGACCGGCCTGCCGTCGGCGATCCGCGCCGTCCAGAGCGCCAGTCTTTCAGGCTGGTCCTTTATCGGCAGCGACCTTGGCGGCTACTTCGGCACGCCGACCCCACAGGTCTTTGCACGCTGGGCGCAATTCGCCTGCTTCACGCCCCTGATGATGCTTCACGGTCTCGGCTGCCGGGAGCCGTGGGACATGGGCGACAGTTCGGCGCGCACATATAAGCGTTTCGCCGCACTTCATCTCGCACTGCTTCCCGTCTTCCAGCATTATGGCCGCCAGGCAGCCGACGGTGGGCTACCGCTCCTGCGCATGATGCCGCTGGCATTCCCTGAAATCGACTGGCGCGGCATCAATGACTGGGATCAGCAATTCATGCTGGGCGATAACATACTCGTCGCGCCTGTTGCCTTCTATGGCAACACGCGTGCGATCTATCTGCCTGCCGGCGACTGGTACGACGTATTGGCAGGAGAATGGGTCAATGGCCCTGCCTGGCGGGTTCATGACGTTCCGCTTGAGAACATGCCGATCTTCATTCGCTCAGGCGCAAGGCTGCCGCTTGCAACGGACGCCGCGTCACGCGGTGCTTCCATGCTGGTTTTCGTCAATCCCGACAGTGCCGATCGCCTTTCGATCGACCATGTGGAGCCTGGCTGGAATGTAGACCGTGTCGGGATAGTCGGGTCGAGCGGTCGCGGGCGCATCGTGGGGGGAGCAGAGCGGCAGCCGAACAGCCAGGATGCGGCGATCGAAGATTGGTTCGGCCCGGACATCATCTGGGCGACGCCGCTTCACGGCAAACCTATGGAAATCGTCCTGGATAGAACGACGGAGAAGTCGACACGACAGGATTGACGTCAACAGTGGAGGAGACGACATGACCGTACATAAATTTCTCAGAAAGAGCGCAGTATCCGCTGCCATCGCCATTGGCCTCGGCCTTTCGCCGGCCATGGCCGACAACATCGTATTCTGGGTCAATTCACCGCTTGCCTCAGGGCCTGACGCGCCGATCTACGCCGAGATCAAGGCCTTCGAGAAGGAAACCGGGCATACGGTCGAAGTCCAGCCGGTAGCGCATATGGAAATGGAGCGGAACCTCTTCGTTGCTCTGTCGGGCGGTGCAGGACCGGATGTGATGGCGCTCGACATCGCCTGGGTCGCGGGCCTGGCTGATGCAGGCCTGATTGCCGATCTCTCCGAAAAATCCAAACCGTTCGCGGCCGAATATCAGGCCGGACCGCTTGCCAGCGGACGCTTCGACCAGCGCCAATATGCGATGCCGCTCTACACCAACAATGTCGCGCTTTTCGTCAACGACCGGATGCTGAAGGAAGCGGGCATAGACAAGGCGCCAGCCAATTGGGACGAGTTCCACAAGGCCGCCGTTGCCATGACGAACAAGGATAAGGATACCTATGGTCTGACCTTCGGCGGCAGCCGCATGGGCGCGTTCCAGCTCTACAGCTTCATCTGGGAGAATGGCGGCGACATCATCGACGAAACCGGCAAGGTTCGCGTCGGTGAGCCGGGCGCCGTAGACGCGGTGGATTTTCTCGCCAAACTTTACACCGAAAATCACGCCATGCCGGAATCCGTGCTTACCGCAGGGTCCTGGGACGAGGTCAACGCGCCCTTCATCCAGGAGCGTGCCGGCATGCTGATCAGCGGTGACTGGGCGCTGTCGGCGCTTGAGAAGGGTAATCCCAAGCTCGAATTCTCCGTCCATCCTTTGCCAACCGGAAAGCAGGCTGCCACCGTTATCGGCGGCTACAATCTGGCGATCAACGCGAACTCCTCGGTTCAGGATGCAAGCTGGCAGCTGGCACGCTGGCTGACGGGTCCGCGCAGCGTGGAACTCATGCATAAATACAACCGGCTTTCAGCGACTGTTGCGGCAACCACGCCTGAAGCGATCGCTGCGCTGCCGGAAAAGCAGCGGCCATTCATGCAGCAGGCCGACGCAGGAAAGGCACGCCCGGTCGTCGCGGCGTGGAGTCAGATTCACAACGAGATCATCGCGAATGTGTGGGACTCCGTGCTTCGCGGCAAGCCGGCAAAGGACGCCATGGCCGAAGCCGCAACAGCCATCCAGGGCCTGCTGGGACAGTAGCGGCAAATGATGAAGCGCACCTCGCCCCGTCAGGAACTCAAGAAGACCTGGTCGTCCATGTTCGAGACCGGACGGGGTGCGCGCATCTATCCTTATCTTATGGTACTGCCGGCAGTGCTTGTCGTTGTTGGCGTCGTGGTTTACCCGCTGGTCTACGGCATCCTTTCTGCGTTCTACGACGTAACGCTGAGGACGCTCGGCAGCGGCAAGATGAACTTTGTCGGCCTGCGCAATTTCGAGCGCGTCTTCGCCGATCCCGTCTTTCTTCAGGCATCGTGGAACACACTGGTCTGGGTTGTCCTGAATATCGTCGCCCAGCTGGGTCTCGGCCTGGTGCTGGCACTACTGCTGCATCGGGCCATACCCGGCATCGGCTTCTTCCGCTCCGGCATTCTCGTGCCATGGGTCGTGCCGAGTGTCGTTGCGGTGCTGACCTGGCGCTGGATGTATGATCCGAGCGTCGGCATCGCCAACGAATTGCTGCTGCGGCTGGGTATCATCGACGATTACCATCCCTGGCTTGGCGATACGGCGACGTCGCTTTACGCAGTGACGATAGAGAGCATCTGGAAGGGTACGCCGTTCGTCATGCTGCTGCTTCTCGCAGCGCTGCAACTCGTCCCGCGCTCCATCCTTGAAGCCGCATCCATGGACGGCGCCTCCGGCTGGCGCAAGCTGTGGCATGTGATCCTGCCGCAGATACGCGTTTCCTTCGCCATTGCCGCAGTGTTGACCTTTATCCTCACGGTCAACAACTTCAATGCGATCTGGCTGATGACGGAAGGTGGGCCGCTGAACTCGTCCGAGATCCTGTTCACGCTGGCCTATAAATACGGCTTCAAGCGCTTCGATCTCGGCATGGCATCGGCGGTCGCGACCATGCTTTTCGTCGGTCTCGTCATCGCGACGACTATCTATCTCAAACTCATCCAGGCACGTGAGGGCGACTGACCATGCAGATCGCCTCCATTCACGAACGCCCGACGAAAAGAGTCGCAATGCCGCGCATTCGATCTGGCTTGAGCCTGCCCAAGCCACTGGGCAAGTTTCTCACCTATGCCACCTTGTGGGTAGCCTTCGTCTGGTCGGTGTTTCCGTTCTACTGGATGATCGCAACCTCGATACGCGGCAAGGACGAGATATTCCAGCGGCCGCCAAACCTCGTGCCGCATGCCATTACGTTCCAGAACTACATCGATCTTCTGGTCGGTGCGCAGTTCTGGCGCTTCGCCCTGAACAGCCTCATCCTGACGATCAGCGTCACGATCATCAGCGTCCTCATATCGGTGACGGCGGGATATGCCATGGCACGCCACCGCTTCAAGGGCTCGGTGATGCTGCCGTTGTTCATGCTCTATGGGCAGATGTTCCCGCCGGTGCTGCTGCTCATCCCCTTCTACGTCCAGCTTCGTTATCTCGGCTGGCTCGACAGTCTCTACGGCCTCATTCCGGTCTACCTCAGCTACATGCTGCCGCTCTGTGTCTGGTTGATGCGCGGGTTCTTCTCGCAGGTGCCGTTCTCTCTGGAAGACGCTGCCCGCATGGACGGCTGCACCCGCTGGCAGGCATTCTGGAAGGTCATCCTGCCGATGGCGCGCCCAGGCATCGTCGCGGTCGCCACCTGGGTGATGATCCACACCTGGAACGAGTTCCTCTATGCCAGCACCTTCATCCTCAGCGAGAAGAAACGCACCCTGCCCCTCGGGCTCAGCGGGTTGATCGGCCAGTACACCACGGACTGGGGCGTGCTGATGGCCGGCGGCGTCATCACAGCCGCGCCCATACTCATCGTCTTCTTCTTCCTGCAGAGACACCTCGTCTCGGGTGTCGGCGGTGGCGCGGTGAAGGGATGACCGAGGCACGACACGGAGCAAATGCATGAGCGGTCGCAGCGCCCGCTGGGCGGATCTGACACGTCATGACTTCGCGTCGCTCGACAGCGACCGGACGATCGCCGTCCTGCCAATCGGTGCGATCGAGCAGCATGGTCCGCATCTGCCGGTTTCTGTCGATGCGGATCTTGTCGATGCGGTCGTCGAGCGCGCGTTGCCGCTAATTCATTCCAACCTGACGGTTCTGTTCCTGCCGACCATGGTCTACGGCAAGAGCAACGAGCATGCGGCAATCGCCGGAACGCTCACGCTTTCTGCCGAAACGCTGATCCGGGTTCTCATGGAGATCGGCGAAAGCGTCGCATGCGCAGGCGTCCGCCGGCTCGTCTTTCTGAACGGGCACGGCGGCAATAGCCCGGTTCTCGACATCGTTGCCCGCGATCTCAAGGTCAAGTTCGGCCTGCAGACCGCAACCTGCCACTGGTACAATTTCAACGAGGCCGAAACGCTGAGGGACAAGACCGAGCAGGCATACGGCATCCATGCCGGACTGGTCGAAACCAGCGCCATGCTGGCGATCAAGCCCGAGCGCGTCGTCATGGAACGAGCGGCGGATTTCGGCAACGCCGCGCAGGGCTGGCAGGAGAGCTATCGGCATATCGGGCTTTCGGCAGGCCGTGCGAGACCAGCCTGGGAAATCGACGATCTCAACAAGGATGGAGCCTGCGGCAATGCCGCTGCCGCAACGGTCGAGATGGGCGAAAAGCTGCTTTCCACCACCGCCAGAAACTTCGCGGCATTCGTCTCCGAATTCGATCGCTTCTGCCGGGAAATGGATGTGGTCGGGCGGTCAGACGGGCAGGAAAAACGAGAGTCATGATGTCCATTTCAGGCAAATCGACGATCGATTGGCAGGCCTTCCGTCATGCGCTGGGCGCTGTCGACTCCTTCGACACGCCATCCATCGTTAAGAAGCGCTCCCGCGACTTCTTCTGGTACAGCCCGATCCTCAATCGCGAACTTGCCGGAAGTTTCGGCGATCTGGTTGTCGCACCAAAGAATATTTCCGAACTGGAAACCTGCATAGCCACAGCCGTCGAATGGAACGTGCCGACCGTCCTGCGCGGCGGCGGCACCGGCAATTACGGCCAGGCCGTGCCGATGGACGGCGGCCTCATCATAGACATGACTAGCATCAACCGTATCCTCGATATCGCCGAGACGACCGTGCACGTAGAGGCAGGCTGCAAGATCGGCGCGATCAATGAAGCTCTGCACGAGCAAGGCCGGGAACTGCCCATATTCCCTTCGACCGAAGCCATCGCCACGATCGGCGGCTTCATCGCCGGCGGTTCGGGCGGCATCGGATCGATCACCCACGGAATGCTGCGCGATGGCGGAAACATCGATTCGATCGAGGTCCTGTCGATGGAGAACCCGCCTCACCGGCATGTCTTCAAGGGCGACGATATCCGAGCGATCCATCACGCATGGGGGCTGAACGGTGTCATCACCGATCTGGTGTTGCGCACCGTTCCGGCGCGCAACTGGATCAACGTCATCGCTTCCTTCCCGACCTACTGCGAGGCCTTCGAGGCCGGCATCGCAGTGGGCAAGAGCCGGGGTTTCGAACTCAAGCTGCTGACGACGATCGATGCGCGAATAGCAGGCTCCATACGTCGCCTGGACGGGATCGGCGGCAAAGGTCGCGCACTGCTGCTGGCGCTGGTGGACGACGCCGGCCAGGGGGAGCTGGCGAAGCTGGCAGAGGCGCAAGGCGGCACGATTGAACTCGCACTGGACCGGGATGCGATGGAAAAGGCTGGCCTGCCAGGCATGTCCGAGTTTTCCTATAACCACACGACCTTGCAGATTCTGAAAAACGATCGCAACGTGACCTATCTGCAGGTGACATTCAAAGCCCCGCTCGACAGCTCAAAGATCGATACGCTGCAGGCGATATTCGGCGATGAGGTTCTGATGCATCACGAGTTCGCCTTGCTCAACGGTGAGCTCGTCGCCTTCGATCTGCCGGTCGTTCGCTACTCCAGCGACGAGCGTCTTTTCGAGCTGATGCGGATCTACGATGAACACGGTTGCCCGCCATCCAATCCGCATGTGCCCTATGTCGAAGGTGGCTCGATGAAGCCGGACTTCCGCCACTTGGCCTGGAAGAAAAGGCTCGATCCGCACGGACTGCTCAACTCGGCCAAGTCACGTTACTGGAACGATGTGAAACACCTTTCGCCGGAAGAGATCGAGAAGCTGCCAGCCCGTCCGGCAATCGCGAAGGCAAGCGCGCGCTGAACGTCTGGTGGCTGACATCCTGCTCAACCAAGCGTAAGTCCAGCCTTACGCGCCGCTTCGCGCAGGAACGGCAGCCCAACTTCGATGACATCATCGGGATTCTCGGCGACCGAGCCCCACACGTCTGATTTGCCCGCAACATCGGCGTCGACACGGTTCATGCTTTCGAGCGTGATCGGACCTTCATAGCCGACATCCGCCATGGCCTTGAACGCCGCGTCCCAATTCAGCATCCCTCTACCGGGCACACCCCGGTTGGCTTCCGAAACCTGGACATAGCCGAGATATGGGGCAGCGGTCTCCAAGACTGCGGCAAAGCTCTCTTCCTCGATATGCATGTGATAGGTGTCGAGATGGATGAAGATGTTTTCCGCGCCGATCCGCTCGATGATCCGCGCGGCATCGATGCCGCGATTGATCAGATGCGTCTCATAGCGATTGCGTGGCTCGATGCCGATTTTCACCCCATATGCTTTTGCAGTTTTTGCGGCCCGTTCCAGAAAACGACAGATGCTATCGATCTCCTTTTTCGTGCGGGCGCGGTCGGTTGTCTTGCCGATAGTTCCATAAGTTACGCCGCCTAACCCGAAGCTGCCGACTTCCGCACAAACGCGAAATGCCGACTCCAGGTATTCAAGCCCCTCTTCCGGCCGTTCGACAACATCCAGCGAAGCCGGCAGTCCGAGTGAGCAAAACAGCTCCACTCTGTAGTGCGCGGCGAAGGACCGCGTTCGCTTCGTGTCGATTTCCTCCGGTCTCAGCAGCGGGATTTCGAGCAGGCCGATGCCGTGCTCCTTGAGCCGATCCATCTGCGGGTCGATGCGGGCGATATCCCATACCGGTGCAACGGCGAAAGTGTGGAGCCCGAAAGTGCTCATGCGTCAGCCTCTTTGTTCGTGCGTCACGGCTGCACTTGTGTCACCGCCAACGGACGATGACTTGGTTCATATGTTAGCAGTCTTCAGATTGGCCTCCGCTCGGCCGATAGCATAAGGGGCCAAGACCCCAGATGGACCGCCGACAAACGCGATGAAAGCAATGCCGCAGCATCCATACCGCCAAGCAATGCGGTAGGCAAACTCCAAAAATCGGGATGGCGATCCTGATGCCCATCGTCTCATAGGGGTCGACACACCGACCACCCGCCGCAAGCTCAGCGGCGGCCTCAACGGTTTAGAGCCGCGTTCATATCGCCGTTTACGCTCAGCAGGGAATCGGCGCGACGATAGAGCGGAGCGGATCAATGAATAATCTGGTCAAGGAAATACGGGGCACGCTCGGGCTGCGGCGCCGTGAAGAATTGCTCCGGTTCCGCCTGCTCGATGGATGCCATTTGAACGGCTGGTTGGACATGCCGGCGGGCGCAGGCTTAAGCGGTCTTGGCTTGCTGCAGGCCGAGCTCGGCGATCATCGTCTCCCGCATCTTGAACTTCTGCGCCTTGCCGGTGACGGTCATCGGCAGTTCCGCGACGAAGCGCACATAGCGAGGCACCTTGTAGTGGGCGATCTGGCCGCGGCAGAAGGCACGCAGCTCTTCCTCCGTCGCGGTCTGGCCAGAGCGCAACACGACCCAGGCGCAGATTTCCTCGCCGTATTTTTCGTCGGGCACACCGAACACCTGAACCTGCTCGACCTTGGGATGGCGGTACAGATACTCCTCGACTTCGCGGGGATAAACATTCTCGCCGCCGCGGATGAGCATGTCCTTTACCCGACCGACGATGTTGCAAAACCCGTCGGCGTCGATGGTGGCAAGGTCGCCGGTATGCATCCAGCCGGCTGGATCGATCGATTGCTTGGTAAGTTCCTCGTCGTTCCAGTAGCCGCGCATGACCGAATAGCCACGTGTGCAGAGTTCGCCGGGGACGCCGACCGCAACGGTCGAGCCGGTTTCGTCGACCAGCTTGACCTCGACATGGGGATGGACGCGGCCAACGGTCGAGACGCGGCGGTCGAGCGGATCGTCGACATTGCTCTGGAACGACACCGGGCTGGTCTCGGTCATGCCGTAGGCGATCGTCACCTCGCTCATATGCATGTCGGAGACGACACGCTTCATCACTTCGATGGGACAAGGAGAACCGGCCATGATGCCGGTGCGCAAGCTGGACAGGTCGAATTCGAAGAAACGCGGATGCTCCAGCTGAGCGACGAACATCGTCGGCACGCCGTAAAGCGCGGTGCAGCGCTCGCTGCTGACGGCTTCGAGCACGCTGACAGGCTCAAAACCTTCCCCCGGGAAAATCATGGTCGCGCCGTAGCTCACCGCGCCCATCACGCCCATCACCATGCCGAAGCAGTGATAAAGCGGGACGGGAATGGCAAGGCGGTCCTGCTCGGTGAGGCGCATCGTGCCGGTGACGAAGCGGGCGTTGTTGACGATGTTGCGGTGGGTCAGCGTCGCGCCCTTCGGCGCGCCGGTGGTGCCGCTGGTGAACTGGATGTTGATCGGGTCGTTGACAGAGAGACTGGCGGTTATGCCGTCGAGCTTCAGCCGGTCGCGGGCGCCCCCCTTCTCCGACACCTCGTCGAAACCCAGCATGCCGGGCATCGGCTCGGAACCCATGGCAATGACGATGCGCAGGCTGGGCAGCCGCGCGGCATGCAGCTTGCCCGGGGCCGCATCGTCGAGTTCGGGCGCCAGTTGACGCAGCATGCCGACATAGTCGCTCGACTTGAATGTGGGAGCGAGGACCAGGGCGACGCAGCCGACCTTGTTCAGCGCATATTCGAGCTCGGTGACGCGGTAGGCCGGATTGATGTTGACGAGGATCGCGCCGATGCGGGCAGTGGCGAACTGCGTCAGAATCCATTCGGCGCGGTTCGGCGCCCAGATGCCGACGCGGTCGCCGGCCCTGATGCCGAGCGCCAAAAGCCCTGCCGCAAATGCGTCGACGCGCCGGTCCAGTTCCTGATAGGTCCAGCGCAGGCCCTGCTCGCGAAACACGGCTGCCTCTCGCTGGCCATGACGGGCGACCGTCTGCTTGAGAAGCTGCGGAATGGTCAGGTCCCAGAGCGGCGCTTCGGTGTCTCCGCTGACATGGGCTTGCCCGGCGGCAGGCTTGCGTCCGCTTTTTCTGCCTATACCAGCCGCGCCAGCGTCGTCGGCCAGGGCCCGCAGTGCCGAAATCGGCTGCTTAAGGTCGTTGATGGTGCGAGCCATGGTTTCCTCCCCAAAAGGCGATCGCTACATACTACGCCAATCGCCCGACTGTTCGAAAGCGTGGGCGGCACGATAGATGGTGCTTTCCTCGTAGAAGCGGCCAATTAGCATCATACCGACCGGCAAGCCATCGATCATGCCGCAAGGCACGCTCATCGCCGGATGGCCGGAAGCGTCGAAGGCGGACGTGTTGGGGATCATCTCGAAGGCGCGCTGTATCTGCAGCGCCAACGGCGCATCGGAGGGTGGCAGCGGTGGTGCTTTCATCGGCACGGTCGGCATCAGCAGCAGATCGTAGGATTTGAACGCCTCATCATAGGTCGCCCGCAGCAGGCGGCTGAGATTCTGCGCCTTGGCGTAGAAGCGGCCACGGTAATAGCTCTGCATGTATTCGCCGACGAACATCGAGATCTTCAGGGTCTTCGACAATTCGTCGGCGCGGGCTCGCCAGTTGGAATGGGCGTCGAGCAGGCTGGTGACGTAGAGCCCTTCCCAGTTCGTGCCGAAACCGTTGCCATGCATCATCAGATCGGTCAGGCCCTCGAGCGCGATCGGCGTCCAGATGACCTGACCGTCGCAATGCATGGGGATCGACGTTTCCTCGACCTGCGCGCCGAGGCTGCGCAGCCGGTCGGCGGCGACCCGCACCTTGCGGTCTACTTCGGCTTCGCTCGATGGCCAGCCGAAACCCTCGCGGACGATACCGATGCGCAGGCCCGAGACGCCGCGGCCGAGCGCCTGCGTGTATTTGTCGACGCGCGGCGCGTATTGACGGGGGTCGAGCCCGTCGGCCCCGGCGATGACTTCAAGCAACAGCGCATTGTCGGCGACATTGGCTGTGATCGGCCCGGCATGGTCGATGGTGATTTCGATCGGCATGATGCCGGAATAAGGCACGAGCCCGTGCGTCGCCTTCATGCCATAGGCGCCGCAGAAGGCCGCCGGCATGCGGATCGAGCCGCCCTGGTCGCAGCCGATCGCCATTTCGACCTCGCCCGCGCCGACAAGCGCGCCGGAACCGGACGACGAGCCGCCTGAGGTATGACCCATCCTGTGCGGATTGTGGACCGGCCCGGTCGCATTGGTATGGCTGCCCCCGGACAGGCAGAAATACTCGCAATGTGACTTGCCGACGATGGTACCGCCAGCGTCGAGGATGCGGGTTACGATGGTGGCGTCCAGATCGGGCGTATAGCCCTCCAGCGTCGAGGCACCGTTCATCATCGGCACGCCGGCAAGGCAGATATTATCCTTGAGCACGATCTTGCGGCCTTCGAGCGGACCGCTGACGGCGCCGCGCACCTCGCATTTGTAATACCACGCATTCATCGGGTTTTCGGCAGCCGAAGGACGGTAGCCGGGCGTGCGCGGATATTTCACCTTGGGCAGATAGTCGGGAAGCTGGTCGATCCGGTCATAGGCCTGGAACGAGCCTTCCATAAGCTGCATGTAGGCGATGATCTCCTCGTCGGAGAGATGCATGTGAAGTCCGCGAACGACATCCTTCATCTGGTCGAGTGTTGGGCGGCGGACGGTCATGTAGTTCTCCCTGTGAGCGGGCACCGCCATTGGCGCAGCGGCAGTCGATGGCATGTTCGGTTTGATCTGGGCCGGGACGGACTGCACGCCCGACACCGGCGAACCGGATTTTGGTGCAGACGCGCGGCCACGGCCGAAACCCATGAAACTTTCGATTTCAGTGCTGCTGGCGTCGTGGCCGGTTGGATCAGGGATTTCGCCGCGCTCCATCACGACGAGCCGGTCGCAGACGTCGACCAGGAATTCGAGGTTCTGCTCGACGACCAGGATGGTCAGCCCGGTCTGCTTGCGGATGCGGTTTAGCGTTTCGGCCATCTCCTGGATGATCGACGGCTGTATGCCCTCGGTCGGCTCGTCGAGCAGGACGACTGACGGTTCTGCCGCCAGGCATCGCGCGAGCGCCAGAAGCTGCTGTTCCCCGCCGGACAAGGCGCCACCCGGCCGATCTAGAAGCCGTTCGAGGCGCGAGAAATCGGCAACGGCATTGGCGACCGCCTCCTCCGCATCGCTCGACGCGCAATCCCGGTTCCAGGCGAGCCGGATGTTGTCGCGCACCGACAGATGCGGAAAGATGCCTCGGCCTTGCGGGACGTAGCCGATGCCTAGACGGCCGCGCTCGAATGGTGCGAGACGGGTGATGTCGTCGCCGTCGAAACTGACATGGCCGGCAGTAGCAGGCAGATAGCCCATGACGGTCTTCAAAAGCGTCGATTTGCCCATGCCGTTGTGGCCGAGCACGCCGACAGCTTCGCCCTCACTGAGCGTCAGCGAGACGCCGCGCAGGATCTGGATATCGCCATAGCCTCCGGTGAGGTCATCGACCGCCAACAGCGCGCTCATCGGCTTCTCCCGAGATAGACATCGCGCACCAGAGGGTCCTCCAGCACGTCCTCGACCGGGGCCTGCGCGATGACGCGGCCCTGGTGGAAGACGGTGACGGTCTCGGCGATCTGGCGGATGAAATGCATGTCGTGCTCGACGACGATCAGCGTGGCGTGCTCGACAAGGCCGCGCAGGATGCCGACCATGCGCTCGACTTCCTCGCCGGAGAGGCCGGCGGCCGGCTCGTCGAGCAGGATCAGCCAGGGTTTTGCAGCGAGCACGATGGCAAGCTCCACAAGCTGGCGCTGGCCGTGCGACAATTGCCCGACCATCTCGCGCCGAAGATCGGCGATGCCGACGGCCTCCAGTGCCTGGAGCGTCCCGGCGTTTGCATCGCCGCTCCTGCGCCGCGCCGCTAGCCAGACATTCTCATGCACGGAAAGCCCGTTCATGACGCTCGGCACCTGCGTCTTGATGCCGACGCCGAGACGTGCGAGCCGATGCGGCCCCAGTCCGGAAACGGGCTCACCACGCAGATAGACCTGGCCATCGCTTGGCTGCAGCATGCCGGTGAGGCATTTGAAGAAGGTGCTTTTCCCAGCTCCGTTCGGTCCGATCAGGCAACGCAGTTCGCGCTCGCGCAAGGCAAAGTCGACGCGGTCAACGGCAGTGACGCCGCCGAAGCGGACCGTCAGCCCGTTGGTTTCAAGCACGACCTCACCCGGCATTGGACACTGCACGCTTGCGCCGTCTTTGGCGGCGGGATTTCTTCGACGATGGCCGGCGCAAGCCAGCCTTCATTAAGCGCGCGACCGTCGGGACAAGTCCCTCCTGAAGGAACAGCACGACGACGATGAGCAGGATCCCCATGATGAAGGAATTGTCGACCGCCGACTGATGCCCGAGCACGAATTTGAGATAGCCCAGCAATGCCGCGCCGATCATCGGGCCGATCAGCGTTCCGAGGCCACCGACGATGACCCAGATGATGATCTCGGCGGACTGGCCGAGGCTGAACAGGCCGGGCGTGACGATTTCAGCCCAATTGGCGAATAGGCAGCCGGCAAGGCCGGCGAGACCGCCGCTGAGCGCAAAGGCTGCGGATTTGTAGAAGCGCACGTCATAGCCGAGAAGCTCGGTACGTTCCTCGTTTTCGCGCAACGACACAATGATCCGGCCGAAGGGCGAGAGCAGCGTCAGGCGAAGGCCGAGATAGACCAGCGCAAGCAGGGCAATCGTGAAATAGAACAGGCCGACGCCATAGATGTAGGTATCCGGGTCGCCGGGCACGGTCAGCGTGGGAAAGCCGGGTATGCCGTTGAAACCGCCAAGCCGGGCCTCGCCGATGCGATAGGTTGGCCCGGCGGTCGAATTGAAGAATTTGAACAGGATCAGCGTCACCACCAGCGTGACGACAGCGAGATAGACATCGCTCAGCCGGCCATAAAACATCAACGCACCGAGCAGTCCGGCGAACACTGCCGGCACCAGGATGGCGAGCGCGAAAGCAGCCCAGGCGCCATTAAAATTGATTGCCGCCAATGCATAAGTGTAGGCGCCGAGGCCATAGAATGCCGCCTGACCGAAGCACAATATGCCGCCGAACCCCCAGATGAAACCGAGGCTGAGCGCCAGCATCGCATAGATGGTGAGCAAGGTGGCGGTGTGGACGTCGACGATGAATGGCAGGACAAGCGCACAGACCAGCGTGCCGACCAGGACCCGCCCTGCCTCCATCATGAGGATGCGGGAATTCATCAGGTCCAGCCCTTGAAAAAACGGCCGGTGATGCCGACCGGCATGAGCCGAAGCAGCACCACCGCGGCGACGAGTAGGGCTATCTCGCCGCCTACCGAACTCGTGACAAGGGTGAATATCTGAGAGATCGAACCGAACAGCCCCGCGCTGGCGATCGTTCCGGTGACGACCGAGGCGCCGCCAGAAATGACGGTGATGAAGGCCTTGGCGATGTAGTTCGCGCCGCTGCCGGGGCTCAGCCCGACGAGCGGAGCAAGGAGCGCGCCAGCAAGTCCGCTAAGCGCCGCACCGGCAGCGAATGTCGTCATATAGACATGCGAGATGTTCAGCCCGAAGGCCTGTGCCATGTCGGGCCGCTGCATGGCCCCGCGCGCTATCAGCCCGGCGCGCGTGGCTTTCAGCACGATGTATATGACGAGCATGACAAGTGCCGCCGCGGCAATGAGGAACAGGCTATAGCCGCTGATCTGGTAATTGCCGACCGTCAGCCCACTGAGCGGGTTCGGGATGCCGGTCATGGTATTGCCGAAGATCATCGAGAACGCCCCGGTCATTGCCAGGCTGAGGCCCCAGGTCGCCAGCATGGTGTTGATGAGCCGGCCATAGAGCCAGCGCACCACCAGCCGCTCGACGATCAGACCCCAGAGCCCGACCACCACAGGGGCCAGAACCAGCATGCAGAAATAAAGGTTCAGTCCGCTGCGATGGCCGAGAATGGCGACATAGCCGCCAAGCGTCAGGAACTCGCCATGCGCCAGGTTGATGACGCGCATCATGCCGAAAATGACGGCGAGGCCGGAGCTGATGAGCACCAGCACTGCGATCGAATGCAGTATCTCGACGGTGACGACGACGGCGAAATCCATGTGATGCGCTGCTCAGATGTCGATTTCGTATTGCTTGTTGTCGTCGGGATTGGCCTTCAGGTCGCAGAATTTCTGGGTGTCGATCGGCTGACGCTGGCTGAAGCTTTTTATGACGGAAAGCGACTGGTCGCGGATTTCCATCAGCTGCATGTCGAGCACGGCGTGGTGGGTCTGCGGGTCGATTGCGATCTTTCCCGACGGGCCATCGATGCCGATGCCGCTTTCGAGCGCCTCGATGACCGGGTCATGATCGACGGTGTTGGCCTTCTTGACCGCCTCGGCCCACAAATGGATGCCCTGATAATTGTTGACGGCGAATTCGTTGATCGTCGCGACATCGCCGAAACGCGTCTTCCACTTGTCGAGAAAAGCCTTGTTGGCCGGGATGTCGATGCTGGGCGACCAGCTGTAGGCGACCATGATGCCGTTGCCCTCCTGCGGGGTCAGCACCAGATGCTCGTTACCGGATCCGAGCGTGGACGAGGCAAGCGGAATGCGGTCCTTCATGCCGGACGCGGCCCACTGGCGGTAGAAGGACAGATGCGCGCCGCCGACGAGTGCGGACAGAACGAGATCGGGTTTTGCTTCCTGGATCTTGGCAATCGTCGCGCCGAAGTCGGACACGTCGAGCGGGAAGAATTCGGTGGCGAGCACCTCGCCGCCATTCTCGCCGACATAATGGCTCATCCATTTCGCGGTGATCTGGCCGTAATTGTAGTCGGCGGCCAGCACGTAGACTTTCTTGCCAAACTTCTCGATCGCTGCCGGTATCAGCACTTCGATCTGCTGGGCGGGCGTGATGCCGGTGCAGACGATGTTGCGGTCGCAGACGCCGCCTTCGTAGAGCACGTTGTAGAAATAGGGAACGTTGGCCTTGCGCAGCGTCGGCCGGATCGCCTCTCGCGATGCCGAAAGAATGCCGCCATGGACGACATGCACCTTGTCGGAGCGGACAAGCTGCTGGGCGAACTGGGTATAGAGCGCCATGTCGGACTGGGTGTCGTAGGAAACCTTTTCGATCTGACGGCCGAGCAGGCCGCCGGCAGCGTTCAGCTCTTCGACGGCAAGCGTCGCGGCCATGTCCATCGGCTTGCCATAGGCGTCGAAGATGCCTGACACGTCGAGGATCGATCCCAGCTTGATCGGATCGCCGCTCTGCGCGCGCAAAATGGACGGTAGCGAAAGTGCGCCGGCCATAGCGGCGGTCGTAGCGAGAAAATGTCTGCGGTTGATCATGACGCCTGTTCCCTCTTGTTTGATTTCTGTCGGCGTGGACGCGCGGAGGCATCTCCCCCATCGCCGTTGCCCTGGTCGAGGTCGAGATTGAGGCCGATCGACTGGCCGAGCTTCTGCATAGCGGGAAGCTGCAAGGCGAGGTTGAGCACGCCATCGACGGCGCCGCCGATCGGCGATTGCGAACCGCCGGCGCCGTCGTGGCCGCCCCCACCCAGGCCGAGACCCGAAATATGGTTGATACGAATCGAGTCGATCTTCTCCAGCGGTTTCGCCATACGTTCGGCGAGGTCGGGAAGCCGGTCGATCTTGTGCATGTCGAGCTTCATGCGCATCAGCGCTTCGCTCTGCTGGTTCTCTGCCGCAAACAGCGCCCGCTGCGCTTCCGTTTCGGCCGCACTTTCATGGCGTCGCCCGGCGGCGCGCAGTTCGGCAGCTTCAGCTTCGCCGCGCGCCGTCTCCACCAGCGAGGCCGCGGTGCCTCGCGCTCGCTCGCCGGATGCCTCGGTCGCATGCCGGGCCCGAATGAGAGCTGCGGCCCCTTCGCGCTCCGCCACCAGCCGGTCGCGCTCGCCCTGCAGGCCTTCCTGCGCCTCGATCACCGCAACGCGCCCGCGTTCGGCTTCGGCCTGGACTGCGACTTCCTCGATGCGCTTGCGGGCAAGCGCGATCTCGCTGTCGATCTTGGCGGTCTCTGCGGCGAGCAGCGCCTCGACTTCGGACTGCCTTAGCTGCAGGTCACTGCCGATCTCGGCAAGGCGCAGATCGCGCGTGCGTTCGATACGGGCCTGCTCGGCGGCGCGTTGCGCGCCCTGGCGCACAGTTTCCGTCTGCGACTCCGTATCGGCCCGCAGCCGGTCGAGCGTCAGCCGCTGCGCGATCTCGGCCTCCTGCTGTTCGCGCTCGATATCGAGCCGGCGCTTGACCGCGGCAAGGTCGGTCTGGCGCACGGCAAGGTCGGCCTCAGCCTCGATCTCGGCGCGCCGCTTGCGGTTTTCGGTGATCACCTCGGCCAGCCTGCGCATACCGACGGCGTTGAAGGCGTTGTTCTGGTCGAGTGCGGCGAAGGCCGCTTGGTCGAGGCGGATCAGCGAGACGGATTCCAGATGGAGACCGTTCTGCTTCAGGTTTTCGGCCAGGGCATCCCGCACCGCCTTCACGAATGCGCCGCGCCGCTCGTGCAGCGCCTCCATCGTGTAGGCCGCAACGATCGCCTGGACGGCATCTATGAAGCGACCCTCGAAGAGATTGCCGATTTCGTCAGGCCGCAACGCTCGGGCGCCGAGCGCCTGCGCGGCCGTCGCGACACCGTCAACAGTGGGCTCGACGCGCAGGTAGAATGCCATTTCGACATCGACGCGCAGCCGGTCCTCGGTCATCAGTGACTTTTCGCCGGCCCGCTTGATCTCGATGCGCATGGTGCGCATCGGAATTTCTTCCATGCGGTGCAGGAAGGGCAGCGCGATGAAGCCGCCATCCATCACCACCTTCTGTCCACCAAGGCCGGTTCGCAGCAACGCCTTCTCGCGGGTTGCCTTGCGATAATAACGCTGCAGGAAAGCCACGACGATGATGATGGCGACGATGATGGCTATCAAGGAGAGCAAAAGCGTCATGCGGCATGTTTTCCTGCGCGGCGGCGGATGGCAGGAAACTAGGCCTGATTTATTTTCCTTGTCAAATATTTATTTTCCTAGGATACTAAATTGATGGTCGCCGGCGACCATGGCTCGACTTTCCGGTTGCCTGGCCGCGAACACGGGTCAAATGCCTAGAGTGAGTGTAACAAGAGTAAGTGTTCATTGCGTTGCATGGAGTGATTCATGCGGCAAGGACGTAGCCGACTTGCCGCATGAACCACGCAGGCAGAAGGAGCGCCTGATCTGCCGTACGCAACAATGTGCACCTCCTGCGCATCCAAGCGGGGGCAGTCTGCGATCCTAGGAAAAGCTCTCGATGATCCGGAAGTTGTAGCCGTGGGCCTCCGCCAGATAGGTCGGAGCGCGGCTTTCCTGGGCGAGATCGTAATAGCCGCCGCGCACGCCTTCACCGCCGATGGCGCGCGCCGGTCGCCGCCAGCCGCCGCCTTCGGACGACCGCGACAGCGTGTCGAGAAAGCGCATGCCTTCATAGAGGCCCTGGCCGATCGTGTTCAGCGTCGGCCCGCTCTCGCCGTAACGGCTGTAATAGCGTTCGCGGAAGGAATCGTTGCCACGATTTTCGAGCGCGCCGAAATAGCCCGAAGCAACGAAAAGCCTTTCAAGATTGGCATTGCCGATGGCCAACAGCATGTTTTCCTCGATGGCGCAGGAAAACCGTGCGATCGATGAGGACAGACCAGACGCGCCAAAGGCGCGGTTGAAATGGACCGCATCCTCGCCCACCACCGACAGCAGCACGGCGTCGGGTTTGAGCGATTTCAAACGTTCGAGAATGTTGCCGAAGCGGCTGGTGCCAAAGGGCACGTAGATTTCGTCCAGGATTTCATGGCCACGACGGCGAAAATGATGACGCACGATGCGGTGCGTGGTGCGCGGCCAGACATAGTCGTTGCCGATCAGCACCCAGCGCCGCGCATTCAAGTGCTCGGCCAGCCAGTCGATGCCCGGCAGCAACTGACGCGCCGGGGTCTCGCCTATGCAATAGACACCGCGCCCCACTTCGCCGCCTTCATAGAGCGGAGTGTAGACATAGGGAATGCGCCCGGCTATGCGATTTGCAACCGCGGTGCGCACGTCGGACGTATGCATGCCAACCAGCGCATCCAGTTCGCCGTTTTCGAGCATTTCCTGAGCGGACTCAGCAACCTCCTCGCCGGAACGCCCGGCATCGACGATCCTGAGCACGATCTCCCTGCCCTGCAGACCGCCAAAAGCATTGATCTCCGCTGCCGCCAGTTCGGCACAGGATCGGCATGACGGTCCCCAGATGCCAGCCGCGCCGCTGACCGGGATGAAAAGTCCGACGTCTATCTGATTGCGTCGGCGCGAATTTATGACGCGATCGCCCTGCTTCCAGGAGCGGCTCATGCGCGTCGACTCCTCTCGAGGCGATGCTTCGTGGCATTGCCCTCTTCGGTTCCAGCCTGCGTTCCCTACAAACCGGATACCTTGCCAATTCCCCGCCTAAGAATGACGCGGTTCCGCGACCAGCGCAATATGGATGATTGCCGAGGAAACAAAAAAGTTCTATTCTGGTTAGACATTCATCAAAGCGCATACGTAAAGTCATGTCCAACGCTGCCAATACCCTTAAGTTGCCTGATCTCCTCGCTCGGGTTCACCGGGAGATTTATATCGATCTCAGCCGGATACTGTCCGAGGATGACGGGCTGCCGGTCGAGCAGTGGCGGGTTCTCTCGATCCTTGCCGAAGAAGACGGCCTGTCGATGAGCGATCTTTCCGAGCGGGCGTTCATGACAATTTCGGCCCTGTCGAAGAATATCGACCGCATGGTGTTTCGCGCCCTGGTGCATCGCCGGCAGGACAGCGGCGACCAGCGCCGCGTCCTGACCCACATCACGTCTTTCGGCCGCGAGATGCTGCGCAACCGCACACCTGCCGTCGAACGCTTCTGCAATGACCTTTCCGAAGCGCTCGGGCCGCGGGATTCGCAGCAACTTGAGACGCTGCTGCGCGCCGTTCTTGCCGTTCGCGGAAACTGAAAAGCCTAGCCAACCATTCTCCGTGCTGACAGCGCTGACCCGGTAATCTCATCCGGCGCAAGAGATCCAGGAATCGCGTGCTGATGACGCTACATCAGTAATAACTCCTTAAGCATATCCTTATGAAACAGCCGCCGCCAAAATGGCGGCCGTTAAGACGATAGCCCGGCAAGGCATTGTTTTCCCTTAGAGTTATCGGGCGGCTTTGTTCGATCAAGCAATCATTGACAGGAATCGGGTTCTGGGCAATTATTTGCCTAGGAAAATGTTTTTGTTTTCCCAGCTTCTCTGCAAATTCATCACTCCTTAGGAGGAAGGCATGCGACCGGGTTTCGAAAAGGAAGTCCCTTATGTTCGCAATGTTTCGGCCAACCCATGGCTGCCCGACTATCCAAATCCGCCGGATCTGCGCTTCAACTATTACAAGCTGCTGAACGACTCCTGGACCAACCGCAAGGCGATCGGCACGGCGCCCGCAAACAAGACGGTCGCGATCATCGGCGGCGGCGCGGCGGGCATGACGACGGCACGCGAATTGTGGCGATCAGGCTATACGGTCCGGATGTTCGAGGCGAGCCCGCGCGTCGGCGGGCGGCTTTACACACAACGCAAATCCTTTGGCATGACGGCGTTCGAATTCGGCGCCATGCGCATGCCGTTCTTCAATGATCAGGCGAACGACGAGGCACCCCAGCAATCGACCAACTGCCTCCTGTCCTACTATCTGAACCAGGACCAGAAATGGAGCGGCAATCCCAGCCCGACCTATGGCATCCTGAGCGACTTTCCCAATCCCGGTCAGACCAAGGGCGGCACCGGCATCTACATGAACAACGGCTACGGGCCGAACGACTGCTATTCGAGCCCGACGATGATCGACTGGCCTTATCAAGGCCAGCCCGATAATCCGGACCTGCAAACGGTGGCCGCGAAGGTCAACGCGCTGATCGAGCTTTTCACGAAGAATATCGCACCGGTCTACACGCAGGACAGCAGTGCCTGGGACGTGATGTGGCAGCAGATCGCGCAGAACTACGACAAGATGTCGTTCGGTGACCTGGTCTTCACCGAGCCGGTGACAACCTACAACAATGACGGCTGGTTCGGCGGCTTCGGCATGACGTCCTACGAGTCCGATCTGTTCTACACGATCGGCACTGGCGACGGCAGTTGGGGCGCCTTCTATGGCATCAGCGCGATGTGGTTCATCCGCTGCGTGATGTTCGGCTACAATTCCGATCTCCAGACGGTCAGCGGGCTGAACAACGCCAGCTACCTGCCTCAGTACAATTCGATGCCTTATGACAGCGGCGGCCAGCCGATGGAGCCGCCCTTCTATCGCGGCATCCAGTCGCTGGTCGAACTGCTGTTCTATCTTCGCGCGCCTGGTACTGCGAAGTCGCTTTATTCGGCGTGCCGCGACGGCAATGACACGAGTGCAGCGCTTTACGTCAATTCGGCAGTGAGCAAGCTGCAACGCAATTCCGACGGCTCGATCAATGTCTTCGTGAACAACGGCAGTTCCGTCATCAAGGCCGACTACGTCGTCATCACGTCCCCGATATGGTCGACGCAACTGTCGATCGATTTCGAGGGCTTCGATAATCAGACAATGCTGCCGTGGCGGGTTCCGGCCGCGTTGCAGCAGCAGCATCTGATCGCCAGCGCCAAGGTGTTTTTCCCGCTCTACAAGGCTTATTGGAACGCGCCTGACTCCATTCCGCAGCTCATCGTCACCGATACGTTCGTTCAGGACGCCTATGGCGTGCAGTGGAGCCAGGACAACAACGATGCCGCGCTGCTTGCCAGCTATACCTGGGAAGACGATGCGGTGAAGCTGTTGGCCGTCGACAACAGCACGTTGCAGAAAATGGTGGCAACTGAGCTGGAGCGCATCACCACGACGACGCTGGGAAAGAGCATCCTGCCCTATATCAACACCAACGCGGGCGTTGTCTTCCAGTGGACGCTGCAGCCGACCTATCATGGCTGCGCCAAGCTCTACCGCCAACGCGCCTGGGAGCAGTGCTACGATCTCCTAGCCTACAACCAGGTCTATTCGGGAACGTCCCGCCTCTATTTCGCCGGCGAATCCTACGGCGTCGAGGGAGGGTGGACCGAGCCCGCGCTGCGCACGGCGCTCGATGCGGTGATCCATCTCATCAACAATTCGAACGGCACCTTCAACAACGGCTTCCAGTTCTACAACTACCCTCTCTACGATACGACGTTCCAGCCGAACGAAGTCTATCCGCAAACCTCGGCAGCGGCAGAATGAGACGCCGTGGCAAATCCGGTGCGGGAGCGGTGACATGAACGCCGCTCCTGCACTCCGCTTGCGCGAGGCCGTGTCTCCGCGACCCAATTGCGCCATCCATTTCATCCCGGAGGCCTATGAAGGCGACAAGAGGCTGGTGGTCGGACGCCAGTCGGCCGGCGCTGGCTTTCTCGACGCGCTGGTCGAGCATGGCGGGGTCGACAAGCTTTACTGCCTGACCGACAGGCCGCAGATCTACGACGCGTTTCGTGAACGCGTAGCCCTCGGCGAGCGCACCCTGCCCTCCGAGTGGATCACGCCGTTCGATGGCGATCTCCTGGAAGAAGCCGGCTGCGTTTTCATGCCGGGGCCGGTCATATCCGAAGGCGCGTGGATGCGCCGTTATATCGGCGAGCGGCGCTACAGCGTTTGCGGCATCACGCATTCGGTGGCGACCGAGCGCGTCATCCGCAGCATCCGCGATTTCATGGTATCGCCGACACAACCGTGGGATGCTCTGATATGCACCTCGCTCTCGGCGCGGCAGGCGATCGAGCATATATTCGAAACCTGGGGAGAGTATCTGGCCTCGCGCGGCTTCACCGTCGGCAAGACGCCGGTGCAGTTTCCGATCATTCCGCTCGGTGTCCATCTCGACCGCTTCACGCGTACTGAAGCCAGAATCGCGGCCGGCAAGGAGCTCCGCGCCAAACTCATGCTCGAACCGGACGACATACTGGTGCTGAATTTCGGGCGGCTCGACTACCGCTCAAAGTCGCACCCGGTACCGCTTTTCCGGGCGCTGGAGATCGCATCGCGCCGCATGCGCAAGGGCCGCCTGCATCTCGCCATGGTCGGACAGTTCAACGACCCGCTGAACGAGCATGAGTTCCGGGCCGCGCGCCAGCTGTTCTGTCCAACAGTGCCGGTGCACTGGATCGACGGCGCCGACACGCAGACCGCGCGTGATTCATGGTTTGCGGCCGATATGTTCGTCTCGCTGCCCGACAACGTCCAGGAAAGCTTCGGATTGACGCCAGTCGAGGCGATGGCAGCGTCCCTGCCTTGCATCGTAAGCGACTGGAACGGCTACAAGGAAACGGTGGTCGACGGAGAAACGGGCTTTCGGATTCCGACGATCATGGCGCCATCCGGTGCCGGGATCGAACTTGCGGACGACCACGCCCGTTCGGTGTTCGATCATTTCACGCTGATCTCCTTCACCGCGCAGTGCACGGCAGTCGACATAGACGCCTGCGCGGAAGCGATCGCACGGCTGGCAACGGATGGAGAGTTGCGCCAGCGCATGGGCCAGGCCGGGCGCAAGCGCACTGAGGCACTTTATGACTGGCGCAGCATCATCGCCCAATATCAGGACCTGTGGGCAGATCTTGGCGCGCTTCGCCGTAGCGCCCGCACAGTGGGTGGACGCGATCCTTCCAGGCAGACCGTTCATCCCGACTATCCCGATCTTTTCACCATGTTTGGCGGGCATTCGTCGCAACCGCTGGAACTGGCGATGATCGCAACCGTCGTGGACCCGGACCCGGAATACACGCTCCGCCAGATGAGGACCTTGCGGATGAACACCGTGGCGCGACCGATCATGCTCGATGATTTCGAGATCGACCGGATCGTCAAACGGCTGGGCGAAGCGCCCGAGAGCGTGGCCACGCTGCTTTCCGGGCTGCCCGAGGCCAACCGGGCCAGGGGAATGCGCAGCCTGATGTGGCTGTGCAAGTTCGGCATCATTTCACTGTCGACACTGCAGCACGACGAAAGCCCGCCTGCATGAGGGGCGCCGTCTGCTATCTGCTGTCCGGCTACAAAAGCCACAAGCGCGCCGGCCTCGACTACCGGCGCGCGCTGGAGGGGGCGGGCGTAGAGATTACCGACAGCCCGGCAGAGGCAGATATAGTTGTTCTCCACAATGAACCTTGGAGTTATCCCGGCTATTTCCGCGCCTATCCCGAACTCAAGCAGCGCCATGTCATCGCCTACGCCGTGTGGGAACCGGATCGGCTTTCGCCCAACGTGACACGCTGGCTTGGGCTAGTCGATGAGATCTGGACCAGTTCAACTTATTGCCACGACATCATGCTGGCGGCGGGAAAGCCGGTGACGATCGTTCAGCATATCGTGACGCCGCCCTCGCCTGACCTAGCCGAGCAAGGCACGTTGCGCGCGCGGTTCGGCCTGACGGACACGACATTCGTCTTCTATACGATCGCGAGGCTCGAAGAGCGCAAGAATATCGAAGCTGGCATTCGCGCTTTTGCCAAGGCATTTCCGGACGGCGGACCGGTCTTTATCGTCAAGACGCCTGAGCAATTGCCTCTCTCGATGCGCGCCAAGGGTGTCATTGCCTGGGGCGGCGATGCCACGGATGACGAAATCGCAGCGCTGCATGGCATCGGGCAGTGCTGCGTCAGTTCCCATTGCGCCGAAGGCTGGGGCCTTTGCATCTCCGATGCAATGGCGCATGGCAATCTTGTCGCAGCGACCGGCTTCAGCGGCAACATGGACTACATGACCCAGCAGAATTCACTGCCCGTGGCTTTTTCCGTCGAACCCATCCGCAAGGCCGACACGCGCATGAGCTTCGGCTTCGAGAGCTCGAACGCCGCAGCTGCCTGGGCCTATGTCGACGAAGCCGATCTCGGCACCAAACTGCGGACTGCTCACGATGAGTGGGCAGGCCTTGCCGGTATGCGCACTGCGGCACAAACCGCGATGGCATCCTATGGCATCGACGCCGTCGCTCCCACGATGCTGTCGAGAATTGACGATCTTCATCCGAGGCCTCGATTGTTAAGCCAAGCCGGACCGCATCGCTTGCGGCCAAAGCTAACCCCTTTGATTAAAGCTTAGACCTGCAACTGTCTGATTTCTGCCTGTCCGGCACGGACCACTCCAATCACCCAAGCAAGTTGAGCAACGCCCTGACCACGCCGAACACGCCAAGTCCAATCAAGGCAATACCGGCAACTCTGGTCGTCAACTGCCAACTGTAGAGCTTGTTGTCTGGCAGTCGCATTGCCTTTCTCAACTCGCAGCAAGGCTGTTTTGGTTTGCAGCACCTTTTGACAGATCCCCCACCACGGCCTGAGCAATCCGCAACAACTCGGGAAGAGCGATCACAAGGGTCGCCGTGTTGCGACCCGTGCCGCAAACGACCTCTTCCAACTCAAGGACGTTGCGGTCGATAAACACACGGGCGCCGTTGATCGGCAGCGGAACGACGCCGCCGATCTCCATGTCGAGCCTGTCCCGGACGTATTCCTCCTCGGCCATGCGAAGGTCTGCCCGCCGCTCTCCTAACGCGTCTGCGATCCTCTTGTAGTCGGCGCGTTCGGCTGCCCGGATGGCGATGATCGCAAGACTGTTGTCCGCGCAACGAAACACCAGGCCCTTGACCATGTTTCGAGGATCGTGCGGCAGTATCTCCTTTGCATCGTCGAACGAGATCAACGGCCTATGCGTCACCACGGAGAACACCGTGCCCCGCTCTTCGAGGTATCGTTTGACCAGCGGGCTCATGCGCTGACCAGTTCCTTGTTCGATGCTGCCGGCGCCGTATCTGCCCACCGAAACCGCGCCGTGAAATGCCGCAAGATCGGTGGCTCATATTCGAAGTCGAGCCCTTTGATGCTCTCCGCGCGAGCGGCAACGGCGATCAGCGCATCGGCGATATAGTCCATATGATCATTGGTGTAGACGCGGCGCGGGATCGTCAGGCGCAGCAATTCAAGCGGTGACACTTCCTGCTCGCCGGTTTTCGGATCGCGCCCCAGCATGAGCGAACCAATCTCCACCGCACGCACGCCGGACTCGATGTAGAGTTCGCACGCGAGAGCATGCGCTGGAAACTGCTCGGGTCTAACATGCGGCAGGATAGCGGCAGCGTCCACGAACACGGCATGTCCACCCGTCGGATACTGGATCGGAACGCCGGCGTTTCTCAGTCTTTCGCCAAGATAGGCCACCTGCCCGATGCGATAGGCGAGATAGTCGCTTTCGACCGCCTCTTCGAGCCCGATCGCGACCGCCTCCATGTCGCGCCCCGCCAACCCGCCATAGGTGATGAAGCCCTCCATGGGTACGCATCTGGTCTGGACGGCGCGAAACAGATCCTCGTCCTGACGGAACGCGCAAAAGCCGCCAATGTTCACCAGGCCATCCTTCTTCGCGGACAAGGTCAGCATGTCGCCGTAGCACATCATCTCCCGCACGATGTCGCGGATCGAGCGCTCGGCGTAACCCACTTCCCGCTGTTTGATGAACCAGGCGTTTTCGGCAAAACGCGTCGCGTCGATAATCATCGGGATGCCCATCTCCCGGGCATATCCGGAAACGGTTCGCAGGTTGGCCATCGACATCGGCTGGCCGCCGGCACTGTTGCAGGTGATGGTTGCGATGATGCCGGCGACGTTTTGGCGACCGTGAATTTCTATCGCATGAAGCAGTTCCGCCAGGTCGAAGTTTCCCTTCCAGTCGTCGTGCTTGGCGGTATCGAGAGCGGACTTGGTCAGGACGTTGATCGCCTTTGCGCCGGCGATTTCGACATGAGCCTTCGTCGTGTCGAAATGGTAGTTGGACAGGAAGACCGGCGTGGCCGATCCACGCCTCTTGACCATTTCCGGGAACAGGATTTGTTCGGCGCCCCGGCCCTGATGGGTCGGTATTGTATAGGGGTACCCGAAAAGCCGCTCGATGGTATCGGCCAGCCGATAATAGTTGCGGCTGCCCGCATAGGCTTCATCGCCGAGCATCATGCCAGCCCATTGGCGATCGCTCATCGCGCCGGTGCCGCTGTCGGTCAGGAGATCGATATAGACATCCTCGCTTCGCAGAAGGAATGGATTAAACCCAGCTTCCCTCAATGCGACTTCACGGTACGGCTGTTCGGTCATGCGAATTGGCTCGACCATCTTGATCCTGAATGGCTCAGGGATACGTTTCATTTTGGCATGCTCCTGCATTGCGGCGCGTTTCGGCGCCGACTGGTTGAGTTTCTGAACGTTGAGGAAAACGAGGCGGGCGAACCCGGCAAAGCCGCTACATGGCGAATGCGGCCTGATAGGCTCCCGGGGTCACGCCGATGCGTGCCTTGAAGGTGCGAATGAGGTGAGCCTGGTCGGCAAAACCGGATGCAGCCGCGACGTCAACCGGATCATGGCCGCGTCGCAACATTGCCTTTGCAGCATCCACACGCCGGTTGATCAGATAGGCATGCGGCGTGAAGCCGGTGTCCCGGTGGAATGCTTCGATCAGGCGCTGCCGCGGCAACCTGGCTTCCTTGACCAGTTCGGCAAGGGTCAGTTTTTCATCGAACCGCTCGCACATAACCGCAGCCGCTCGTGCGACCGGCCCTTCTTCCGCGCCAGTCGGCTTTAGAGCAACCCGGGCGTGTCTGGACAGGCAATGGCGGTAGCTGCGCAGCATCAGCTCTTCGGCTTCCAACGGGCACTGATTGTCTTCCCAGGCGCGATGAGCCTCGAAAAAGAGCGCGCAGCCTCGCACATCCCTGACGACCGGCTCCGGAAACGACGGAGTTCCGAGAATTCCACTCCCCGACATTTCCGATGCGATTTCGACTATGAGATCCGCCTCGGGGTAACTCACCCGGTAGCTGTAACCGTCCATCATCGGGATGCCGTCATGAACGTCATGCGGATTGTAGAGGGTCAGGTCGCCTGCCCCTGCGAAAAGCTGGACGCCGCGGATGAAGACGCTGGCCTTGCCGCTCATCAGCGCCCCGATCACATAGGTCTCATGCGCATGAGGGGCGTAGTGATGTTGGCTGAACGATGCCGTCAGGCACTCGACGCCGGTGGTCGGCGCCGTGAAATACCGGGCATGCTCTTTTGCGTTTCTAACGCCCACCGCTTCGCTCCATGAACGAAATTACTCAGGCCAAATTAGCACATGCAGGGGCAGCCGGATTGAAGAAAAGTATTTGTACGTCAACTCCCGGTGCGACGCCAATTATCAGCCCAACTGCGGCACAAGCCGTGAGCGCTACCGCCGTTTCGCCATCAGAAACATGAAATATGGTCCGCCCACCAGGGCAGCGATAAGTCCGGCCGGGATCTGCCATGGGAAGATCAGCATGCGGCCGGCCCAGTCCGCGCAAACGAGTATCAAGCCGCCGAGAATCGCAGAGGCGAAAAGCTGCGGCAGGGCGCGCTGAAAGCCGAGCATGCGCGCAAGATACGGCGCCATCAGTCCGACGAAGCTCAACGGGCCGATGACGAGGGTTGCTACCGCCGTCGGTATCGACACCAGAACCAGAAGAATGACGCGGACGCGGTCAAGCCGGAGACCCAGCCCGGACGCGGCGGCATCACCGAGCGGCAGAATCTCCAGCCAGCGGGCGGTGAACGGCACGATCATCAGCAGGACGATAGCCGTCGTTGCCGCGACAAGGGCGTCGGCGGTGGTGGCACGATACGTAGAGCCCGACAGCCACGCCAGCAGCGTGTCGAGGCGCGGGTCGCCGCTGGCAAGCACTACCGCTGAGAAGGCGGAAGCCATCGTCGCCATCGCGACACCGGCGAGCAACAACCTATCGGGCGCAAGCGCCCGGCGGTTGCCGATCGGCGCCACTATCGCCAGGCTTGCCAAGGCACCCGCAAAAGCAGCCGCGAGCATGGCCGAGCGGTCAAGGCTCGAACTCAGGACGAAAAAAACCAGCACGCCGAGTGAAGCACCGCCGGAAATGCCCAGCACCTCCGGTGCCGCCATCGGATTGCCGGTCATGCGCTGCATCAGCGTGCCCGCAATCGCCAGCATAACACCGGCGGCAAGCGAAACCGCGACGCGTGGAGCCCGCAGCGGCAATAATTCGGACAGTCCCGCTCCTGAAGCCCAGCGCCATCCGCTGCCGTCATATCCCACGGCCAGCACGGCCCAGACGAGCACGGCCATTGCCGTCAACGCCGGCAGCAGAAACAGCCATGCGTTTCGCCTGTGCAGGGATGGCACGGGCTCTTGCCGCTCCGGTATGGTTCGCATTTTCCGCAGCAGCAGAATGAGCAGCGGCGCTCCAAGAAACGCTGTCGCCGTACCGGCGGGAATTTCCGACGCAAACGGCAGGATCTGTACCATCCTGTCGGTCAGCCACAGCATCGAAGCCCCTGCGAGCGGCGCCCATATCATGCGCTGCCGAAACGTGCGCGCGCCGGCCAGCTTGACCAGTGCCGGCGCTGCCAGCGCCACGAAACTGACGACCCCGACAGCCGCAACGACAGCCGCACTCAACACCACGGCAACGCCGGTTCCCGCAAGCCGCATCGTGACCGGGCTGGCCCCAAGGCTCGTCGTGCTCTCGTCGCTCAGATCGAGCAGCCGCAACGGGCGGGTCAGAAACAAAGCAGCGATGCCGCTCAGTACGAGCCAGGGAAGCAGCCTGAACGTTGCGGTATCGCCATTCTGGATGAGAGAGCCGGTCTGCCAGATGAACAGTTCCTGCGTATATTCGCGGTCGATCGCCATCAACAGCGCACCCGCAGAATTGCATGTAAGACTGATCACCAACCCGGCAATGATGATGGCGATCGGTGAAAAGCGACGGCCTCTCGACAATCCGAAGACGGCGAGCGTGGCAACGGCTCCTCCCGCCAGCGCCACCCATTCCCGGCCGTGTTCCAGCGTCCAGGGCGCATAGAGGGTGGCGACGGTCAGGGCGATGCTGGCGCCGGCATTCGTGCCTATGGTCGTCGGTTCGGCGAGCGGATTGCGCAATACCTGTTGCAGAAGCGTGCCCGCCAAGCCGAGCGCGGCACCCGCGAGCAGGCTGATTGCTATACGCGGCAGGGCCGCGTGGCGATAGAGCAACTGGCGCGGATCGGTGAGATCGGGAGCGCCGATGGCATGCCACCAGAGTTCTGCGGGCAGAAGGCGCAGTAGGCCGGTAAGAGTGAAGCATGCGGCCAGCAGCGCTGGCACGCAAACCAGCAGAAGCAGGGGCCAGTCCCTCCTGCCGGGCATCGTCGTCTTGCCTGCGGCCTGCATGACGGTCATGCCTGAGCAAGCAACGTGGCGAAGCGAGCGGCCGACGCCAATCCGCCGAACGGCCAGACGGGCGGGATCGTCGTCACATTGCCTGCCTTGACGCAGGGAAGGTTCGCCCACAGCGTGCTTTGCTCGATCCGGATGCGAATATGCGGCGGGATCGGATCGAGCGAAACCAGCCGCGCTTCGCCAATCGCCACCAGTTCTTCGATGCCCATCGTCGAAAAGCCCCAGCTATCGGTTTTTCCCGTCCAGGCATTGGTAATCCCGACCCTGTCGAATACGTCCTGCAGCAAGCTGCCACGGCCATAGACGCGGACATGGCGATCGTCGAACATGCTGACCACGGCGAGCGGTCGCCCTTCCTTGCCGGCAAGCCTCACCCTGGCCTCGGAAATAGCGGTCGCAGTCTGACGGATCAGCTCTTCCGCCTCGGCTTCGCGTCCAAGTTTCTCGCCGAGTTTCCGTGTCTCGGTCTCGGCCTGCCGGTAAGGCGTGTCGGTGCCGTCATAGAAGGGAACGGTATGGAGCGGCGCTATTCGTGCAAACGGACCCTGATCGAGCCCGTAGCCGTAAGCGCCGATGATCAGATCGGGCTTGAGTTCCAGGAGCAATTCAAGATTGGGCTCACCGCGCGAGCCGAGGTCCAGGCATCCTGCCGAGAGGCCGGGGCCAACCACCCAGTCGCGATATCCCTTTGTATCGGCGACCGCGAGCGGCTCGATGCCGAGCGAAATGATCATCTCGGCCGCGGTCCATTCGAGACAGGCCACCCGCGGCTGAGATGCGCCGCGGGCCGGTAAGGTCGCGGCGCCGAGCCAGGCCCCGGCGAGGCCGGCAACACACTGCCGCCTCGTGAGCAGGCCAAAAGGCGCGCGCGATTCCGTATTTCTCACCAACGATACTTTACCGAGCCGGTGATCTTGCGGCCCTCTCCGTAAAAGCAGCCCGAACTGCGGCTGTAACAGGAGGTGACATACTGCTTGTCGAACAGGTTGCTGGCGTTGAGCTGGAACTTCATGTTCTTCCAGTCGTAGTGGACAGCCGCATCGACCAGCGTCGCCGCGGGCACCTCGAAGGAGTTGGCGTCATCGCCAAAGCTCGAACCGATATAGCGCAGGCCGGCACCACCGCCGAAGCCCTCCAACATTCCGCTCCGGAATGTGTAGTCACCCCAAAGCGACAGTCGATGTTGCGGCACGCCATAAGGCGTGTTGCCGCCGGTGCCATCGCCGTCATCGACTATCTTCATGTCGATATAGGCGTAGGCAAGCTTGATGTCCCAGCCTGAATCGAGGCTCGCAACGCCCTCCAGCTCGATGCCGCGCGAGCGGATCTTGCCGGTCTGGAAAGTGTCGTTGCCGTAACTGCGCGTGACATTCTCCCGCGTCAGGTCGAAGGCCGAGACGGTGACGAAACTGTTCCAGCCTACCGGCTGGTATTTCACGCCGATCTCATACTGCTCGCCGGTTTCCGGCTTGAACGCTTCGCCTTCATTGTTGGTACCGATCTCCGGCATAAATGACGTCGAATAGCTGACATACGGCGCCAGCCCGATGTCGGAGAGGTAGACCAGACCGACACGACCGGTGAAGGCGCTGTCCGACTGCTCGCTCTCGCCACCCTCAAGCTTGTCGAATGACTTGCTTTGGGTCCAATCTTGGCGGCCGCCGAAACTCAGCACCCAGTTTTCGTATTTGATCTGGTCCTGTGCGTAGAGACCGACCTGCCACTGCCGGGCGTCGACATCCATGTAGGGCGTCAGCTCGCCTATCGGCGCGCCGTAGACCGGATTGAAGATATCGTCCAGCGGAGCAATGTCGCCGCCCGCACCCCAGTCGCTGTAGTCGGTATACTGGTAATCGAGGCCCATCAGCAGCGTATGGGCAAGCGGTCCCGTATCGAATGTCGCCTGGGCCTGGTTGTCGATCGCGAAATTGCCGAACTTCGAGCGGCCGGCATCGACATAACGATGATAGGTATGGCCATCAGGATCGAGGCCAGGTTCCAGATCGGGATTGGGATTGGCGCCGCCACCGAACACGCCGAACTGTTCACCGTTATAGAGGTAGGAATAACGGGCGTTCTGCCGCACCTGCCAGGTCTCGTTGACCCGGTGCTCAAACTCGTAGCCGAGCATTGCGAATGTCGGATTGAACTCGTCGAATGCCGGCTCGCCAACGAAAATGTTGTTCGGCAGGCGTTTCCCGCCCAGGCCGGGGAACACGGTTCCCTCAGCCGGCAGAAACTGGATGCCCCAGCCGCCCTTGTTGCGCTGATAAGTTCCCAAGACCGTCAGGCTCGTGTCCTCATCGGGCTGCCATTTGAGCGATGGCGCGATGAAAATGCGGTCGTCATTGACGAAGTCGACATCGATGTTGCCGTCGCGCAAAAGGCCTGTCAGCCGGTAGCTGAGCACGCCGGCCTCATCGATCTTGCCGCCCATGTCGAACTGTGTCTGATAGCGGTCAAAGCTGCCCGCGCTGACTTCAATCTCGCGGAACGTCTCGCCAGTCGGGCGCTTGCTGACATAGTTGATGATGCCGCCGGGGCTGTTCTGGCCATAGAGCACCGATGCAGGCCCGTGCAGGATTTCGATCCGCTCGGCGCCATAAGGTTCGAGCGACAGGAAGCTCACAAACGCCGAGCCCTTGAGGCGCAGACCATCCTTGAAGAAGATCTCGTCCCACGCATCGAAGCCGCGGACCTGCAGGCCGGAACCGCGGGTGTCGTTACCCCACATTTCGCCCGATACGCCGGGAGTATAACGCAAGGCGTTGCCGAGGCTTTCCACACGCTGAGCTTCCATCTGGTCGGCGGTGACGACCGAGATCGATTGTGGCGTCTCGATCAAAGGCGTGTCGGTCTTGGAACCGGTGGCGCTGCGGCTGGCGACATAGCCGTCGACCGGTCCCCAGGCGTTCTCGACCCGCGACTCAATGGTGACCTGATCGAGGACGATCGCACCGCCTGATGCGGCACCATTGCCGGAATTCTGATCGCCGTTTGCCGAGGATGCTTGCTGAGCGAATGCTGCCGGGCTTGTCAGAACTCCCAATCCCAGCACGGTGGAAACCAACAAGCGATGAAACCGCCGCTTCAAAAGCCCATATTGCCTCGGAACCGAACGGTCCCTAGTATCTTGCCCATATCCATTGAAATCCGCGAAACCACTCACGCAACGCCCCCAATTCCGATTTGTATCATGGTATCATGCCGTCCCAAGCCGATAATGCTGACTACCGGAGTCATGTTTTTCAGTCAAGCCAGCCAAGACGCTTGATTCAACCAGGGCGCTAATGACAACGAGCACAATCTCGAGCCCGTCCGCGGCGGAGCCAGGCCCATTTTTGCAGACGCGCTATCCGCAAAGGTCGGATGCGCAAGTGCCGCGCCGAACCGAGGGCTATCCCAAGCATATAGGAATTTAGGAGCTGCCAACTTGGTTCGCATTCTCGCAGTCCATGCGCATCCGGACGACATCGAGTTTCTGGCTGCCGGCACTTTGGCGCTTTTGGCCGATACCGGACAGCATCACATTATCTTCTCGACGCTGACCAGTGGCGACAAGGGATCTCGCGATCTGTCAGCCTCGGAGATTTCCGAATTACGTCGCAAGGAAGCAGCCTCTGCGGCCGCGATCATCGGCGCGGACTATGTGCCCGGGGATTTTCTGGACCAGGAAATCTTCTCGGATAACGCGTCGCGGCACGCGGTGGTGGAACTGCTGCGCAAGACGCGCCCCGATGTCGTCCTGACGGCATCGCCCGTGGACTATTCCCCGGACCATGAGGCAACGAGCCTGCTCGTGCGCGACGCCTGCTTTGCGGCCGGGTTGCCCAACTACAAAACTCACTCGCCTTCTATCGGCGAAATCCCCGAGCTCTATCTGATGGATCCTCTAGGGGGCACCGACCGCAACGGCGATACGATCGACCCGGATTTTATCGTCGACATTACCGACAAGATCGCAGTCAAACGCGCCATGCTGGAGAAACATCAATCGCAGCGCGCTTGGCTGAAAGCCCACCATCATATGGAAAACTACGTGGAGCAGATGGAAATCTGGTCCGGCGAGCGCGGTAAGTGCATCGGCGTTCCGTTTGGCGAAGGATTCCGACGTTATCGCGGGCACCCCTTTCCTCAGAACCGCTGCCTTGAGCTGCTCCTTCAGGAGCATATTACCAAGCGGACCTAACTTGCCAAACAGGCAGTTATGTCGGCTTGGCGGCAAGTCGACGGCCGAGGCGCTGCCTTGTCAGCCAAAGGCATAGCCACGCCGAACTTTTCTACGGGCGCGTATAATTTTCTGTGTGTTGGCTACCATAGCTTCTCTCACAGGCTTCAACTCAAAAGATGTCGCAATGTCTTTAAGGTGCCAAGCTCGAGAAAACGCAATCCTTCCCATGAGCGCGACGCAGTGACTTTGGCCAAGTTGAAGAGCAGGCAGATAACCGGATAGAGAAACTTTAAGGCCAATTTGCTCCTTGAGTTTTTCTGCCATGTGATTACACGTAGCGCACCAGGCCGGGCCCCTCTGGCAGTTCCAATGAACTGTGATGTCGGACTGGAAGTCCAATTGGGTGGCCTGGTGTTCGTGGAAATCAATCGACCGTAGTAGTCCGACAGCAAGCGCGTTCGGCACGGCAGTGCCGTTTGCGTTACACTTTGCGATAAACAGGTCCCACGGCATGCGGGTGCCCACACACAACATGGGTGCCATATGAGCGAATTCTTAACCCCTGAAGCCCTTTCTGCCTTGCTTCAGGTTATCATGATCGACCTGGTTCTGGCGGGCGACAACGCGATCGTCATCGGCCTTGCTGCCGCCGGCCTGCCAAAAGACCAGCGAGCCAAAGCCATTCTCATCGGAATCATCGCTGCGACGGTGCTGCGCATCGGCTTTGCCGCAGCAACGACCCAGCTTTTGCAGATCGTCGGGCTTCTGCTTGCCGGCGGTGTTCTGCTGCTATGGGTGTGCTGGAAAATGTGGCGCGAGTTGCGTGCCAACCATGCCGAGGAAACCGAGGCGAACGAGGCACTGCAGGACCGCGATATCAACCTTGACGGCAAAATTGCCGGCAAGGCCCCCCGCAAGACGTTTGCGCAGGCAGCATGGCAGATCGTCATCGCCGACGTATCCATGTCGCTCGACAACGTGCTCGCTGTGGCAGGTGCAGCCCGCGAACATCCGGGTGTGCTGGTGTTCGGCCTGATCCTGTCCATCGCGCTCATGGGCCTGGCTGCGAGCTTCATCGCCCGCCTGCTCCAGCGCCATCGCTGGATCGCTTACGTCGGCCTGGCAGTCATCCTGTATGTTTCGGTGGAGATGATCTACCGCGGGATCAATGAAGTCCTGCCTTATCTGAATCCCTGAAATCCTCTTTCGGCTGGCGCAACGATGTTTGGTTGCGCCAGTTCTGTTGCGAGAACTCACAATTGTCTCGCGCATTCATTCTAGATGCCCAGTCGAATCTTATTCGACTGGGCAGACGCTTGCGTCAAAAATCAACGTCGATGGCGACGCCATTTTCAATGGCGAGTTTCACGATCGAGGACGCGACGGCAAGATCCTGAAGACCGACGCCGGTGCCGTCGAACAGAGTGATGTAATCATTCGAAACGCGTCCGGCATCCGTACCGTTCACGACTGCGCCAAGTTCGCGGATGTCTGCTTCGGCAACGGTCCCTGCTGCAATGGCGTGCTGGCACTCGCCGATGCTTATCGACTGCGCGACCTCGTCCGTAAACAGCCGCGCGCGTGCGACCAGCGCCACGTCGACTTCCTGCTTGCCCTTGGTGTCGGTGCCCATGCAGGCAATGTGCGTTCCCGGCCTCACCCCATCGGACATCAGCAATGGCTTGAAGCTCGAGGTGATCGTCACGATGACGTCGGACCGAGCGGCGAGATCGTCCAGCGAAACGCTCTCGAACGGCAGGCCGAGTTCTTCAGCCACCTTTGCCAGGCTGTCGAGTTTCTCGGCAGAGCGGTTCCAGGCCACGACACGCTCGAACTTGCGCTGCCTTGCTACCGCACGCAGTTGAAACGCCGCCTGGTGACCCGCGCCGACGATGCCCAGAACCTTTGCGTCCTGCCGCGCGAGATGGGCAACCGAAACCGCGGCTGCAGCGGCCGTGCGCAATGCAGTCAACAAATTCCCGCCAACGATCGCCCGGCACTTTCCGGTGTCGGCTTCGAACAGAAAGATCGTCGATTGATGGTTGGTCAAGCCTTTTGCGGCGTTGCCCGGCCAGTAGCCGCCGGACTTCAGGCCGAGATCGAGCGTGGCCTTGTCGAAACCGGACTTGAACCCGTAAAGCGCCTCGGCATGTCCGATCGCTTCGCGCACGACCGGAAAGTTTTTTGCTTTCCCCGCCGCCATCGACGCAAAGACCTTTTCCACCGCTTCGAAAGCGGCCTCGCGCGTCATGAGGTTCGCGATTTCACGCTCGGGAACGATCAGCATCAGTAGGCCTTGCCGCGGGCGGACACAGGCCAGAGCGTCTCGACCTTGCCGTTACGGACACCGACATACCAGTCGTGGACATTGCAGGTCGGGTCACAGTGTCCCGGAACAAGCTTCAGTTTGTCGTTGATCTTCAAAACGCCGTTCGGATCGGAAATGACACCATGCTCGTCCGAGCATTTGACGTATTCCACATCCTTACGGCCATAGACGAACGGCAGCCCGCTATCGACCGACTGGGCCTTGAGGCCGGCATCGCAGATCGCCTTGTCGGCTTTTGCGTGAGACATGACAGAGGTCAGGATGAACAGCGCGTTCTCCCACTCGCCATCATCGATGCGCTTACCGTCCTTGTCGTGAATGCGTCCGTAGTCGGCGTCCATGAATGCGTAGGAGCCGCATTGCAGTTCGTTATAAACTCCGGACGTTCCTTCGAAATAATAGGACCCCGTGCCACCGCCGCCGACGATGTCGCATGCAAGGCCCTCTTTCTTCAGCGCTTCGACCGCATCGCTGACCTGCGCCACGGCGATATCGATCTTTGCCTTGCGATCCTCGAATTTGTCGAGATGCTGCATGGCGCCCTGATAGGCCTGGATGCCTGAGAATTTCAGGCCCTTTGCAGCGTGGACGGCCCTGGCGATTTCCACCACCGCTTCCGTCGTCACGACACCGCAACGGCCGGCGCCACAATCGATCTCGACCAGGCATTCGATCTCGGTGCCGTGTTTATGGGCAGCCCTGGAGAGATCGGCGACATTGGCCAGATCGTCGACGCAGACGATCGTGCGCGCGCCGAGTTTCGGCAACCGGGCCAGGCGGTCTATCTTGGCTGCGTCCCGCACCTGGTTGGACACCAATACGTCCTTGATGCCGCCGCGCGCGAAAACCTCGGCCTCCGAAACCTTCTGGCAGCACACGCCGCATGATCCGCCAAGCTTTTCCTGAAGTTTGGCAACATCGACCGATTTATGCATCTTGCCGTGGACGCGGTGCCTGACACCCATCTTCTTTGCAATGTCGCCCATCTTCCTGATGTTGCGCTCGAGCGCATCGAGGTCGAGCACAAGGCAGGGCGTCTGGATATCGGCCTCGTTCATGCCGGGGATGGCGGGAACGTCGAAGCCGACATCGAGGTTTTCGATCCTGGTCATATCGTTCATCAGATTTGCTCCTTCAGGCCTGCATCCAGGGCAGCTTGGCCAGATCGACATTGCCACCGGTGACGATGACACCAACGCGTTTGCCGCGGAAGGTGTCGGGGTTCTTCAAAATGGTTGCCAGCGGCACGGCGGAGCTCGGCTCCATGACGATCTTCATGCGCTGCCATATCAGCTTCATCGCATCGACGATCTCGGTCTCGCTGGCCGTCAGGACATCGGCGACGTAGGTTGAGACGAAATGCCAGGTAAGTTCCTTCAAAGGCACCTTCAGCCCGTCCGCTATCGTTTCCGGCGCGTCGTCTGCGATAATGCGGCCGGCGCGGAAGCTGCGTGCCGCATCGTCTGCCTGTTCAGGTTCGGCCGCAATGATCTTCACATCAGGGGCAATCGTCGCAAGCGTCAGGCATGTGCCGGAAATCATGCCGCCGCCGCCGATCGGCGCCACGACCATGTCCAGCCCGCCGCCGAAATCCTTCATCTGCTCCATCAGCTCCAGGCTGCATGTACCCTGCCCGGCGATCACCCTCGGATCGTTGTAGGGATGAACGAAGTCGGCGCCGGTTTCTGCATGCACCCGCGCGAAATACTCTTCGCGGCTCGAAGTGGATGGCTCGCATTCGGTGATGATGCCGCCATATCCACGCACCGCGTCCTTCTTCGCCTGTGGTGCGGTACGCGGCATGACGACATGGCATGGAATTCCCCGCCGCCCGGCCGCATAGCTGAGCGACAATGCGTGATTGCCCGAGGAATGCGTGGCGACACCTTTGCGCGCTTCTCCGTCGCTCAGGCCGAAGACGGCATTGGAGGCGCCGCGAACCTTGAAGGCGCCCGCCTTCTGGAAATTCTCGCATTTGAAGAAGAGTTCCGCGCCGGTAAGGCCATCGAGATAGCTCGACCGCAGGACCGGTGTGCGATGAATGTGCGGTTTGACCCGCTCATAAGCCGCCCTGACATCATCGAAAGTGGGGATGTACATCTCAGCCGCGTCCTTCATCAAGCTGCCGCCTTCGCGCGAACCTTGCCGCCCAGCCGGTAGACCTCCTGTGCCGCTGCAACCCCCGAGCCGAGCCTGATCGGCAGGCCGAGATCTACCATGACCATCTCGACGGTCGCCAACCCCGAAAGCATCATAGCATCCGTCAGACTGCCGAGGTGGCCAATGCGGAAGACCTTTCCCGCAACGTCGCCAAGCCCCACGCCAAAGGCCATGTCGTATTGGCTGGCGGCACGCGTGACGATCTCCGTCGCATTGAAGCCTTCCGGCGTCCGGATGGCGCTGACGGTATCTGAATAGAGGTCCGGCGACACGGCACAAAGCGGCATGTTCCAGGCGCGGGCCGCGGCACGGACACCTTCTGCTATTCGCGCATGACGGGCGAAGACATTCTCCAGCCCCTCGTCGAGCAGCATGGAAATCGACAGCCGCAGACCGTTCATCAGCCCGAACGGCGGGGTGTAGGGAAATGCGTTGCTGGCGTAGCTTTTGGCCATGTCGCGAACGTCAAAAAAGGCGCGCGGCAAGCCGGCGGTTTCGACAGCCTTCATCGCTTTCTTGGAAAAGCCGACGATCGCAAGCCCGGGCGGCAGCATGAAACCTTTCTGGGAACCGGTGACCGCCACGTCGACACCCCATTCGTCGAACCTGAAATCCATCGAGGCGATGGAACTGACCCCATCTACGAAGAGCATTGCGGGGTGGCCCGCTGCATCGATGGCACGGCGCACGGCTGCGATGTCGGATTTGACGCCGGTTGCCGTTTCGTTGTGGGTGGCGAGAACCACCTTGATGCGATGGTCGCGATCCGCCCTCAGCAACTCCTCGTAACGTTCCGTCGGTATGCCCTCGCCCCAAGGCGCCTGAACAACTTCCACGTCGAGGCCATGGCGCTGGCACATATCGATCCAGCGATGCGAGAACATGCCGTTACGGGCGGCGAGAACCTTGTCGCCGCCCGAAAGCGTATTCGTAATCGCCGTCTCCCAGCCGCCGGTTCCCGTGGACGGGAAGATGAAGATTTGCGCATCGCGCGACTTCAGGACCGTTCGCACGCCCTCGAGGCAAGGTGCGAGAATGCTTCCGAATACCGGCGAGCGGTGATCGATGGTTGGCATGGAGCAGGCGTTGCGGATGGCCTCCGGCATGTTGGTCGGGCCAGGGATGAAAACCGGATTCTGAAAGCTCATGGGACGCTCCATCGGACATATTTCGCCTACCTTAGGCATTTGCGATGGAATTATCTATTTTTTTGGAAAAGTTTTTCTTTTTGACTTGAAAAACTATTTATCCATGAATTTCAAAATGTTGACTTTTTCAAAAAGGATTGCGTTCTCGGTGAGGATAAAAAATTACGGCCTCTATGTTTCGGATTTGCTCTGTCTAAAGCAGCAACCGCGATCCCGTTCGCACCAACTTTCGTTCTTGCAACAGGATCCCGAAACCAGCTTTGATCCGGATCTGAACGTTCTTCAGGCCGATAGTGGTCAGAACCTCACGGCAAGGTCGAGCTTGAAGCTGTGATCCTGTGCCTGGCTGGCGACTTGGCCGGCATAGACGAAGCCGAGTGTGGCAGCCTTCGCAATCTGCAGGTCCAGTCCGGCTTCGATCGCGAGCGCGTCCTTGGCGATCGGCAGACCTTCGATCGCGAAAGGCGTGCCGCCGGCAAAGCTGAAGGTGGAGGTCGGCACGGTGTCGCCGAAGGCATGACGCCAGCCCAGCATGCCGCGGGCGGTTGCGGCGAGGCTGCCGATGTCGAAGTCGGTAGCGGCGTGTGCGCCGAGTGTTGTGAAGGTTACATCGGTGGTGGACGCTGCGGAAAAGAGACCCATCCCGCTGCCTTTTTCGGCAAAGCCGTCCGCCCTGACGCTTGCATATGCCAGTCCGGCAAAAGGTTCCAGGCGGAGATTGCCAGCCGTCATGCGATAGCCGAGTTCGCCGAAGACCTGTGCGGTGCCTGCGTCATAGTCTGCTGCCGGCTTGCCGTCGAAATCATAGAAATAGCTGCTGAACCGAGGCGCGCGCCGGGTTTCAATATCGTGCCATGTGTAGGCAGCACCCGTCCGCAGGGCGACCGCACCCCACTCGGTGCCGGCATAAAGGCCGAGGTGTATATTCTTGGAGGAGCCTGACGAGGATGTACGCGGGCTCTCGAATGTGGTCTGGCTGTAGCCGCCGAGCACGCCGACCCGCCAGGCGTCGCCCACAGCCGCGTCGCCGCCGAACAGCACGCCGCCGATGGAGTGGTCAAGGCCCGCCGCATTGTCCGTCCCATCGCGTTTTCCCCAAGCGCCGAGCGCCTGGCTCCAGACCGCGAAACGATCGGTCGTGGCGGGAGCGAGTTCCGGCCCGTCCGGGCCATAGGCCATGACCGGCAACGCCGGGGTGCCGACATCTGCAAAGGCAGTGCGAAGGCGTGATGAAGCCGCATCGCTGATGAGACTGGTTTGCGTGACCAGCGTGCCGGCAAGCGAGGGATGGATCTCGCCGGTAAGCTGGTTGAAGGCGACGGCTGCCCCATCCGCGTTCAGGGTCGTGACGATGCCGTAGAGCTGGTTGTCCAGGCCGAGGCTTTCGATGCCTCCCGCGACCCCTGCACCGTTGCGTGTGGTGGCGACGTCGGCGAAGGCGACGCTGTTGCGCGAGACGTCGAGATAGACATTCGTCGGATCATAGATGAGATCGAAATCGAGGAAGGCATAGCAGTTGCAGACATCCGCGAACTGTCCAGTGACGTCGCCATCTGCAGACAGGATCGTGTGGCGCGCATCGCCACCATAGGCGCCGGGCTCGAACGCGACATCGACCGACCCGCCCTCGATCGTGGCCGTGCCTGTGACGTCGAGACGGCTCGTGCCGTCTGGCGCGCCGAGTTCCACGACCAGCCAGGTGTTCTCGCGCTGGCGATAATTGCCGTCGATGGTCAGCGTGCCGCCGTCGCGATTCCAGCCGGCGTAGACCGCACCATTGTTGTCCACGTCGCCGAAGATCGTGCCGGTGCCGGCGAGCGTGCCGGCCGGATCAATGAGCGTATCGGATGTTATGCTGCCGTTAACGGCAAGCACGCCGCCGGCGATGCGGGTGTCGCCGAGATAGGCGCTGTCACCAGTCAGGACAAGCACGCCATTGCCCGACTTCATCAGCCCGCCATCGCCGGTGATGTCGTTTTCCCATACGCTTTTGCCTTCGTCGATCACGGCGTGGAAGTCGCTCCAGTCGAACTTGCCAGGTCCGAGCACTGCCTTGCCGGCATCGAGCAGGCCGTAACCGAAGATCTCGTCCACGCCCGGAGCGCCGACATCCCGGGCCGTCCCGAGCAGAACCTGGCGCACTTGCTCCATGGTCATGTAAGGAAACATTTGCGCAACCAGCGCGGCAGTGCCGGCTACAAACGGTGCAGCCAATGAGGTGCCCCATTCCTTGCTGTATCCGCCGCCTGCATTGGCAACCAAAATGTCGTCCCGGTCTCCTATCCAGACCCATTGTTTGCCGCCGTCGTCCCACTCCCAGACGTCGCCGCCGCCAGGTGCTGCCAGGCACCAGTTCATGGCGACGCCGCAACGATTCGACCATATCGGCATATCGCCGGGCGCAACCGCGGCGACCGCCAGCCAACCGGACTCCAGTTCCGGAAAATAGAAGGGAAGGCCCGCGTTTATGGCGGGTTGGCTCCATCCTTCATTTCCCGTGGCCCATATCAGAAGAGCTCCTTCGGCGACAGCGCGACGATAAACCGGAAGCTCCCGTTCAAAGCCGCTCTCCGCTTCTTCGAAGGTAAAATCCGTAGTCGGGCGTAAAAACCCATAGCTGTTGTTCAAGATGCGCACTCCACGCTCGACGAGCATCGAGATGCCATAAAGATCGCCGTATTCATCTCCGCCGTACCTGTTGGCAGAAACGATCATTGCTCCGGGAGCCACGCCATGCATGCCGACTCCATCGCGATTGGCGGCAATAATGGATGCAACTGAAGTGCCGTGGTTCTCCGCGTCCACGTTCCAGGGATACGATGGATCGAAAGTGACACCTTCGATATAGCGCCCCACAAATTCAGGATGATTTATGTCAAGACCACCATCGATCAGTCCCACCATGACCCCGCTGCCATCGAGCCCCTTCGCATAGGCATCGGCAGCATTGATGAAATCGAGCCCCCATTGCGCGCGGTATTCCGGGGTGCGCCAGCTTTCCGGATCAGTCGGGTCGCCGGAGGTCTGTGCACTGGCGGAGCCAGAGAAGCTACCGCAAAGCGCGGTCGACAAGAGAAGCGCTGCGACACGGCTTATAAACAATCTACCCGACATTTCAAAAAAGCCCCAAGCCATTACCCGCAGCAATAATGGAAAATAGCCCGAGAGGATCAATACGGCAGATGTCGTATTTCGATTGTAGGCGTAACGGGAGACCAGGTGCGCGGCACCTCACCGCGGACAGACATTGTGAAAATTCGAACCGCGTTTCATCTCCATTCCCGGAAACCTTTATTCCAGGTCGCCCAGCTCCTCATGGACACCGGAGATGATGTCGGCGCGCTGTGTGGCCGAGCGGCCGGCATGCGCGGCGTAGGTCAAGGCCAGGAACCGGATCGCGCTGACGATCGTAGTATGCGAGGGCTCGAGACCAAAGCTGGAGACATGGCAAGGCAACACGACCTTCGAATAACGCTGAGCCTGCGCAGCATAAATGCGGTCTGTGATCGTGACGACGCTCATCGGTGTCGCTTGTGCATAACTCAGCATCGAGGTAAGCAGCTTCGGCGCCGGCGGCAGCGTGATCAACAGCAACGCATCGCGCGGCCCGGTCATGGCGAGGTCTTCCGCCCATGATGCCTGATTGACCCCGAGGATCATGACGCTGTGGCGCAGCCGGGCGAACATCAGCCTTGCGTAGCGCGCCAATCCCTCCTCCATGCCTAGCCCGAGAACCCAGAGCCGCGGCGCCTCGTGGATATGCTCGGCGGCTTCTCGTACACGGTCTGAGCGCAATTCCTCGAAGGTCTTGGTAAGGTTCTTGAGCTCCAGTTCGAGATGCGTGCCAACGGTCTTGCCGAGCACGATCTGCTCGCATCCTCTCTCTGCTCGATGATAGGGAAAGTCTGCGAGTATCGTGGAATTTGTCGCGTCGCATGCTATCTAGGTAGAATGCGGATTTTTAGGAATTTGGGAACCTTCACGTGGCATTGAGCGTCAAAGACAAAGAGACCGAGCAACTGGCGAGCGCGCTGGAAGAGCGCCTACGTCGCGGCGGCTCCGACGCCCGCAAGGCCGTGTTGCTGGAAGACCTGGTTGCGAGCCGCCGGCACTGGGCGGCCTTGCCCGTGCTCGACGCGCGCAGCGTCGATGAGATCCTCGGCTACGACGAGAATGGACTGCCGAACTGATGGTCATCGACACCTCGGCGATCGTCGCTATCGCCCTTGATGAAACACTCGCCGATCACGCCCGCGACTACGTCGAGGCGGCGAGTTCAGCCAACACGCGCCGCGCCTACGCTGCCGACTGGAAGCATTTTACCACCTGGTGCCGGCGTCAGCACCTGGATGCCCTGCCACCGGACCCGCAGGTGGTTAGGCTTTACATCACTGCCTGTGCGTCCGGCAGTACAGTCGGTACGGCCAGCCGGGGCAAAAAGCCGAACTCAGTGTCGACGATCGAGCGCCGCCTTTCCTCTCTGTCTTGGAATTATGCCCAGCGCGGCCAATCATTTGACCGCAAGGACCGGCATATTGCCACTGTAATGGCTGGAATTCGTAATTCACACGCCACTCCACCCCGCCAGAAGGAAGCCATCCTGCCCGAGGATCTTACCGCCATGCTGGAAACGCTTGATCGTGGCACTTTGCGCGGCCTAAGAGATAGAGCCATGCTTTTGCTCGGCTTCGCCGGCGGCTTGCGGCGCTCGGAAATTGTCGGTCTCGACGTTGGCCGCGACCAGACCGAAGACGGCCGCGGCTGGATCGAGGTTCTCGACAAGGGCGTTCTAGTCAGATTGCGGGGAAAAACCGGCTGGCGCGAGGCTGAAATCAGCCGCGGCTCCTCCGATGCAACCTGCCCCGTTGTCGCGCTGCAGACCTGGCTGAAACTGGCAAAAATTGTCCATGGGCCGCTATTCCGGCGAGTCACAGGCCAGGGCAAGCAAGTCGGCGCCAACCGGCTGAACGATCAGGAAGTGGCGCGACTCGTCAAGAAAGCAATTCTTGCTGCCGGATTGCGTGGTGATTTGTCCAAAGACGAGCGCGTTCAAAAGTTTTCCGGCCATTCGCTGCGTGCCGGCCTCACCTCCTCGGCCAAGGTCGCCGAACGCCAGTCTATAAGCAGTTCGGTCATGTCTCGGCCGAAATGACTCGCCGTGACCGCTTCCGCGTCAATTTCACCAAGGCGTCCGGATCGTCGGAAGTGACCAAACCAAACCCTGACGCGGCCTGTCGTCAATGGACGGCTTGATCGCTGCCATCGCGATTGCACAGAATCTAGTCCTGGCGACGCCCAACACCAAGGATTTTGAGGGTTTCGGCATCGAGCTCTTCAACCCTTGGGACCGACGACAGCGCTCGTCTATTGAATCTCAAAGCCATGACGCCACAGATGTCGGTTGCTCCTAGCCCCCCGCAGCCTGAGCGGCTGTCTTGCGGGCTCGTGCTGTCGTGGAAGCTGCAGCAGCGGCGGCAGACTTCTCGTCGTTGCCCACTTGCACGGTGGGTTGGGCAAACTCGATCCCGTTGGCAAAGAACGTATCGCGGATCATGGTGTAGGCTCGCCGCCTCACGCCCGTTTGGTAGCCGGGTTTCGTCGTGATGGAGAAGCTCAGCTCCATGCCGAAATCCCCGAACTGCTCGACACCCTTCATCTTCACGGTTTCTATGATTTGAGGCGCTATTTCCGGATCTTCGAGCAACTCGGCGCCAACCACCTTCACCAGTTTCTTGACCTTCCTGATGTCGGTATCGAAGGGAACGCGGATCAGGAATTTGTCGATCGCCCAGTCCCGGCTCATATTTTCGACCGCGCCCAGTTCGCCGAAAGGAACGGTGAATACCGGACCACGATGGTGCCGCAACCTGACAGATCGCAGGCTGAAGGACTCCACGGTGCCCTTGTAGCTGCGGCTCTGAATGTATTCCCCGACGCGGAACGCGTCGTCCAGCATGTAGAAGACACCGCTGATCACGTCCTTGACCAGCGTCTGCGACCCAAACCCGATGGCGACGCCAAATATGCCGGCGCCCGCAATCAACGGAGCGATCTGCACGCCAAGCTCGGACAGCACCATGAGAACAGCCACCGCGGCAATCAAAACGGCCAGCATGTTGCGGAAGATCGGCAGCAGCGTGCGCAGACGCCCCCTGCGCGCTGCTTCAGCCGCATCGAGCGGGTCGGCGGATGAAGCGATCTCCAGTTTTCTGGCGATATAGGCTTTCGACAGCTGCCAGAGCAGATCGGCAACAAGCAGGGTTATGACGCCGCGCAACACCCCGCGCATAAGCTGGGTCGTGACGGCGTCGTTTTGCATGAGCGTGCCGGGGCTCAGTCGCAGGATCGCGCTAAGCCACAATACGGCAAGCAGAATGACCAGCGCCCGCGCGCCGCGAACGATCAGCACGGCACCATGCGTGACCCGTCTGCCGTTCTGTCGGCCTAATGCAGTCAGGCAGCGGCGATCGCTTCGATTTCGATCAACCAGGCGGGATCGTAGGGGCCGGCGATGACGGTCGAAAGCGCGACCATCCGGTCGCCCATGATCTCGATGCGGACCGCGGCGTTTTCATCGCGATACTCGTAGCCCGCCAGGAACACCGTCACCTTGACGAGATCGTCGAGGCTCATCCCAGCCGCTGCGAGCTGCCGTTCGACGTTTCTCCAGGCAAGCCGCGCCTGCGCCTTGAAGCCGCTCGGGCGGGCACCGTCCGCCTCCACAGGAATCTGCCCGCTGATATAAAGTGTATGGCTGACATTTCTGATCTCAATGCCCTGCGCATAGCGCCGATGCACCGTCTGCGGTGCATCGGGGGCGTTGATCTCGTGTCTGGAAAATTCCTGTTTCATCGGTCCTCGACGTCTCTCATGTAGCAGGCGCCCGGATGTGGCAGGCAGCCAGTCTCTCCGCGCCCACCGACATCAGCGGCGGCTGCGTCTCGTGGCATATGCTCTCGGCCAATGGGCAGCGGGTCACGAACTTGCAGCCCTTTGGCGGGTTGGCCGGGCTCGGCAGATCGCCTTTCAGCACGATGCGGCGGCGCTGGCGCTGCAGGACCGGGTCTGGTAGCGGCACCGCCGAAAGCAAAGCCTCCGTATAGGGATGTACCGGATTGGCGAAGACCGTGGTCGTCGGTCCGGTCTCCACCAGATGGCCGAGATACATCACAGCCACCTTGTCCGCGAAATGCCGCACGACCGACAGGTCATGGCTGATGAAGAGATAGGACAGCCCGAGCCTCTGTTGCAGTTCGAGCAGCAGGTTGAGTATCTGCGAGCGGATCGACACATCGAGCGCAGAGACCGGCTCGTCCAGTATGAGCAGCTTCGGGTTGAGCGCGAGCGCGCGGGCAATCACGATGCGCTGGCGCTGGCCGCCGGAAAAGGCATTGGGCTTGCGATCCGCATGCTGCGGATGCAGCCCCACCATCTTCAACAGTTCCGCCACACGCTCCTTCCGCTCGGCTGCTGAACCGACGTGCTGGATATGCAGTGGCTCTGCGATGCTCTCGCCGATGGTGAGCTTGGGGTTGAGAGCGGAAACGGGGTCCTGGAAAACGATCTGCACGTCGCGCGACAGCGAACGCCGCGTTGCCGCCAGCCCATGCACGATTGGCTTTCCTTCAAAGGTGATACTGCCGGCAGACGGCGTGATCATGCCGAGCACGGCCGCGCCCAGGGTGGACTTGCCGCAACCGGATTCGCCCACCAGCGCAACGCTTTCGCCGCGGCGGATGTCCAGATCGACGCCGTCGACTGCCTTGACCCAGCCCGCAGGCCGGCCAAGCAACCCGCCCCGGATGGGAAAATGGACCTTGAGATCCCTGACGGAAAGCAGGATGTCGCTCATGCGATCTCTCCCACACGGTCAGCGTGCCAGCAGGCGGCATTGCCCTGGTCGCTCCGTGCCGCAAGCGGCGGCTGGCTTTCCAGGCAGGGCTTGTCGGCCAGCGGGCAACGCGGATTGAAGCGGCAGCCTACAGGCCATTGGCCTATGTCGGGGACCAGTCCCTCGATGGTCGGCAGGATGCTTTTGGGTTCGTCGTCGAGCCGCGGGATGGTCGACAGGAGAAGCCGGGTATAGGGATGCTCCTGCCTGGCAAACAGCGCGTCCACCGGCGCCTCCTCGACAACGCGGCCGGCATACATCACCGCGACGCGGTCGGCCATGTCGGCAACCACGCCCATGTCGTGGGTAATCAGCAGGATCGCCGTGCCGGTCTCGTCACGCAGGCGCTTCATCAACTCCAGTATCTGCGCCTGGATGGTGACGTCGAGTGCGGTTGTCGGTTCGTCTGCGATGAGCAGTCTCGGCTGGCAGATCAGGGCCATGGCGATCATCGCACGCTGGCACATCCCGCCCGAAAGTTCGAAGGGATATTGTCCGAAGCGGATTTCCGGTTCCGGAATGCCAACTTCCTCCAGCATCGCGATTGCCGCCTTTCGGGCCGACTTGCCGTTCAGGCCGCGATGAACCACGAGGCTCTCCTCGATCTGATGCCCGATCTTCATCAGCGGATTGAGCGAGGCGACCGGCTCCTGAAAGATCATGGCGAACTCGTTGCCACGCATCCGCCGCCGCTCTCTTTCAGGGAGCGTCAGCATGTTCTTGCCGCCGAGATTGATCGAGCCACCCGCGACACGCGCCACCTTCGGCAAGAGCCCCATGACCGAAAATGCCGTCATGGACTTGCCACAACCGGACTCGCCGACGAGCGACAGGATTTCACCCTGGCTGACATGGAAACTGACGCCGTCGACCACCGGATTTCCGCCAATGGTCACCCGCAGGTCGTTCACCTGGAGAAGAGGTGCCGTCATGCGCCCTCCGCCCTCACCGCGGCCCAGGGATGGTTTGGATGGGCCATGCCGATATTCTCCGCTCCATCACGCAGCACTGCCGACGGCACGGCGAACTTCACCGGGTAGAGCGTGTCGGCCACTATTTCCACCGGGAACTCCTCGCCGAGCCGGGCGGCTACATCGGGACGTGCATTGTCATTCACCTTGATCTGAACGCCGCTGGCGTCGATGCGCGGGGCGTGCATGGCTTCCTCCAGCGACATGCCGAAGGCCGCGACATAGGAGAGGATTTGCGTCACTGCCGGCATGATCTGCCGTCCGCCGGCCGCCCCCAGAGCGAGTTTCGGCCGCCCGTCCTTGAGGACGACGATTGGGCACATATTGGCAAGCGGCTTCACGCCCGGCGCGATCGAGTTCGGCTGGCCCGGCCTTGGATCGAACCACATCATCCCGTTGTTCATCAGAAGGTCGAGCGACGGCAGCACTACTTTCGAGCCGAAGCGCGACAAAAGCGTGTTCGTCAGCGAAACCATGGTCCCGTTGCGATCGACCACGCTGACATGGGTGGTGCAGCTCTCGCCGCTGGCATGGCCAAGTGTCTTCAGTCTGCGTTCGGAAGCACGGCGGATGGCACGCGCAAAGGCAAGTGCGGTGCGACCCGACAGCGGCCCTTCGGCTGGGAGTGTCGCATCCAGTTCGCCCAGCGCCTCGACCATGGTCGGCCCGCCCGAAAGTCCTGGCATGGCGTTGACTTCCAGCCCGCGATACTCGGCCTTGAGTGGCGCGCACCATTCCGGTGCGTAAGCGGCGAGTTCCTTGCCGTCGATCGGGCAACCGCCGGCATGGAGTTCTGCGACCAATGTGCGAGCGACTTCGCCCTCGTATAAATCCCGCGCACCAGCCGCAGCCAGACGTTCCAGCATCGCTGCCTTGCGTGGCATGGGAATGGTCCGCACCGCGCCCAGTTCCTGCACGCGCGGTGCTCGACCGTCCTTGAGGAAAAGTGCTGCGGATCCTGGAAAACGCCCCAACCCCTCGGCGTCCATGGCCAGGCACAGAACCGTGTACCAGTCGAGCACAAGGCCATTTCGTGCATGTTCGATGGCCGGTTGAAGAGCATCAGCGAAGCTGATCGTGCCGAACCGCTGCAACGCTTCGGCGAGGCCGGCAACCGCACCGGGAATGCAGATCGAACCATAGCCAATAAGGTTGCGATCCTCCCGCACCTGCGGCCAGTCGAACCAGTCGCCGTCGCGTCCCGGAACGATCGGATAGTCGGCGGAATTTAGGTTACGGGAGGCGCGCACATTGAAATCGAGCGTGTCGACAGCGCCGGTAGCTCCGTCCGCATGCAACAGGAAGCCGCCGCCGCCGATGCCCGACAGCCATGGTTCCACCACGCTGAGGGTCAGCGCGGTGGTTACGGCAGCGTCCATCGCGTTACCGCCGCGAGCAAGCACAGCTGCGCCGGCCTCAGCCGCCAGCCAGTTCTGGCAGGCGACCAGCCCCGAAGCGGTGCGCAATTCGCGCTTGCGGACGTTCCAATGCTCACCCATGATCTTGTCCGAACCTCCGCTTTCCGATCGCTTGCGGAATGGCGCTTTCCACGGCGAAACGTCCCTGATTTGCTGAAGTGGCGTGGTGCTTCGCTATCTCCGCTGCGGTCGCCACCCAGGCTGACTGTTCAGCGACTATCGCCTCCAGCAGTTCTTCCAGAAGCGCGATGCGCTGTGCCCGGCCCGAAATCCAGTCATGCACGGTCAGCGTGAACAGTCCGCCGAAGCGATGCAGCATACGCCATTCACTGAGCCAGTCCTGCAGCACCGCCCGGCCCGACTGATATGGCCACTTGTCACGGCCACCGCCTTCGAACTTGAAGAAGATGGCATCGTCGATCGCCCATTGCACCGGAATCTCCAGCACGCCGTCGATCTCGTAAGGGTGGTCGAAGCCCGACAGCGAGGAATCATAGGCAAGACCGAGCCGCTTCACCTCGCGCAGCATATGCGGCGTCATCTCCCAGGCGGGCGAGCGGAAGCCTACCGGCCTGGCGCCCGTCTGCCGCACGAACAGCTCCATGCTTGCCTCAAGCGCGCCGGTGAACTCGTCGTCGGAGACTTCTGAAACGATCTCGTGAAAATAACCGTGCAGGCCTATCTCGTGGCCACCCTCGAGAATGGCCGGCAGGATTTCCGGGTTTGTCTCAGCAGTGAATGCGGGCACGTAGAAACTTGCCTTCACGCGATAGCGGGCGAACAGATCGAGCAGCCGGTAGAGCCCGGTGCGTGGGCCGAAGCGACGGATTTCCAGTGTTCCGAGCCGGTCGGGAACACCGTCGCGCTGCGCCCACATATAGGGCACCTGCGCATCGACATCGACCGACAGCAGCGTTGCCGAGGTCTTTCCACTCGGCCATTCATAAGCGGGCAATGGAGTTCGGGTTTGCGTCATTGTCGTCTCCTCACAAGGCCTTCTTCTTGGCCTGAAAGACGGCCTGCGATCCGATGGAGTTGCCGCCATCCACCGTCAGCGTAGCGCCGGTGACATATCCGGCCGCCTCCGAACTGACGTAGAGGACCGCCGACGCCACGTCTTGCCTGGAGGACGGGCGGCCAAGCGGGATCGAGCCCAGGACCGCATCGACATGCTCATCCGGCAGGCTGCTGACTTCACTGCCGGCAATGAAGCCGGGCTCAACCGCATTGACGCGGATGCCATATTCGGCGAGTTCGAGGGCAAAGCCCTTGGTCAGCCGGTCGAGCGCTGTCTTCGAGGTGCAATAGGGCACGACCGTTGTGCGCATCTTGCGGGCGGCACCCGATGAGACGTTGACGATGGAGCCGCCCTTGCCGGCATCGATCATCTGCCTTGCAAAGAGCTTGGAAAGCAGGAACGGCGCGCGCAGGTTCACGCCCATGATGGCATCCCAGTCTTCGATCGAAATGTCGAGCAGGAAGCCGGACGGATAGATGCCGGCATTGTTGACGAGAATGTCCGGTGCACCCCATTCATCGGCCACACGGCCGGCGAAGGCCGTCATCGAGGCCGCATCTGTCAAATCCGCAGCAAAAGCGAGATGTCCCGTGCCTGGCAGCTCATCGCGTATCGCCTTGATGCGGTTCTCATTGCGGTCGGTCAGGCAGAGCGTGGCGCCCTCGGCTGCGAAGGCCGCCGCGATCCAGCCGCCGATGATACCTGCAGCGCCCGTGACCACGACCTTCTTGCCGTTGAATTCAGTACCGAAATTCACAAAACGTCTCCTAACGCGAACGTGGATCGAGGCGGTCACGCATATGATCGCCGATGAGGTTGATGGCCAGAACGAGCAGGAACAGGGCAAAGCCGGGGAATGTGGCGATCCACCAGGCTGTGCCGACATAGTTGCGGCCGGTCGAAAGCATCGCGCCCCAGCTCGATGTCGGTGGCTGTACACCCAGCCCGAGGAAGGACAGGCCAGCCTCGAACAGCACCATCAGACCGAACTCCAGCGTGGCCACCACGATCAGCCCTCCGGCGATGTTGGGCAGGATGTGCCGCGAGAGCAGTCTGAACCAGCCTGCACCCATGAAACGGGAAAGCCTGACATAGGGCATGTTGGCAACGGAAAGCGTTTGGCCATAGGCCACGCGCGCATAACGCGGCCAACGCGTCAGCGCTAGCACGATGACCACGTTGGTCAGGCTCGGCCCCAATACCGCAACGGTGATGATGGCAAGCAGGATCGCCGGCACCGAAAGCACGATGTCGACCAGCCGCATCAGCACGGTCTCGACCCAGCCGCGATAGAAGGCGGCGACCATGCCGAGCGTGCTTCCGAAGATGCCCGACAGCGCAACGGAGGCGAAGGCGACGAGCAGCGACACGCGCGCGCCATAGATGATGCGGCTCAGCACGTCGCGGCCAAGCTCGTCGGTGCCGAGATAGTAGACGATGCCGCGGCTGGAAAAGCCGGGCGCCTTGAGCCGCGCGAGCAGGTTCTGAGCGTTGGGATCGACCGGCGAAACGAGCGGCGCGAAGATCGCCATGAGCACCAGTCCGGCCAGGATCGCCAGGATCGCCAGGAATGGCACCACGGTCCATGGAAGACGTCTCGCCTTTGCGGGCCGAGCCACGGCAACGGATGAGGAAACCATCAGGCGTTTCCTTCCAGCCGAATGCGCGGGTCGATGATGCTGTAGAGCAGGTCGGCGACCAGGTTGAGCACGATCGCGGTGACGGCGCCGAGCAGAACGACGCCCTGCACAAGCATGAAGTCGCGTGCGTTGATCGCCTGCACGGTCAATTGGCCAAGCCCCGGCCACGCGAAAACGGTCTCGACGATGACCGCCCCCGCCAGCAGATTGGCAATCTCCAGGGCAGCGACCGTTACGACAGGTATCGCTGCATTGCGCAGCAAGTGGCGCGCGACGATCCGGTGCATCGGCAAGCCCTTGGCATGGCCGGTGCGGACATAATCCTTCTCAAGCTCGTCAAGCACGGCCGTACGTGCAACCCGGGCGAAAGTCGCCATCGACAACAGGCCCAGCGCTATCGACGGCATGATGAGGCTCGACCAGCTTCTTGCCCCTGATGGCGGCAGCCAGCCAAGCCAGACCGCGAAGACAATGATCATGAGAATCGCGCTCCAGAAGGTCGGCATCGACTGGCCGGCAAGCACGAAGCCCATCATGGCCTTGGCTTCCGGCTTGCCGCGCCGGACAGCCATGGCCACACCAAGCGGAATGCCGATGCCGAAGGCGACGAGCAGCGCTCCTCCGGCGAGCATCAACGTGTAGGGAAGCCTGCTCAGGATCAGCGTCCAGACCGGCACGTTCTGGACATAGGAGCGACCGAAGTCGAACATAATCAGGCCGGAGAGATAATCGAAATACTGAACCGCCAGCGGCCTGTCGAAGCCCAGCGAGGTACGCATCGCTTCAATGTCGGCCTGGGTGGCGTTTTGCGGAACGAGCAGCAGCACGGGGTCGCCCGCCAGCCGCTGCAGAAAGAAGATCAGTGTGATCACGCCCAGCACGGCAACGAAGGCCTGCAGGGCGCGCTTGAGAAAGAATGCCGACAACGCTTGTTGTTCCCCTTGTTATCGTTGAGGCCGGCCGGCCGCCCTAAAGCGCGTCGCGATCTTTCAGATTCGCTTCCCGCGCTTTAAGTCTTTGTTTTTACGCATGTCGTTATCGCAAAACCGCTGCACACTTTTGCGCGACATGCTCTAGGTTGCCGTCAGTCCTGCCACTTCATGCGGTTCAGGAAGAGGCTCTCGTTGGCAGTAGGCCGCCACTCAAGGCTCTTGGCAGCGCCGTAGATGATCGCAGCCTGGTAGAGAGGCACCAGCGGCACTTCCTGCGCAACATGGGTGCTGACCTTGCGATAGGCTTCCAGCCGCACCTTCTCGTCCAGTGTATTGCGCGCTTCATCCAACAGCTTGTCGATCTCAGGGCTGGAACCCGAAGCCCAGGAACTCGACGAATGCAGCAGAGGAAAGAGCACGCCATCGACGTCCTGGCAGGCGCAGGACCAGCGGCCGAAGGAGATGGCGGCCTGGCTCGCCGGTGCACTCTGTGCACGCTTGAGATAGGTGGCCATATCCGTCATCTCGATATCGACCTTGAGCCCGGCGTCGGTGAGCATCTGGGCCACCGCCTGCACAATGCGCTGATCGAAAGCCGGCGCGGTGGCGAAGCCAACCTGCTTACCGGTGGCGCCGGCTTCGGTGATCAGTTTCTTGGCGTCTTCTAAATTGTAGTCGTAGTTCTTGATGCCTTCGACATAGCCGAAATGCGCGGGCATCGCCATTTGCGTTGCCGGCTTGTCGACGCCGCCGAGCAGACCGTCCACGATCGTCTGCTTGTCGATCGCTTCCGCCACGGCCTGTCGCACGCGCTTGTCGTCGAATGGCGGCAGGTTGGGGTTGAGCTTCACATAGCCGATCCGTTCGGTCAGGACCGACAGCGTCTTTGCACTGGCGGAACTTTCAAGCTGGGCGGCAAGATCGGTATCAAGCCCCACAGCGAGATCGGTGGTGCCGGCCTGAAGGTTGGCAACGCGCGTGGCGGCATCGGGGACAGCCCGGAATTCCACCGTCGGGAACACGCCCTTATCCCCCCAATAGTCGTCATTGCGCTCAAGCGCGACGGCAACACCCTTCTGCCAACTCACGAACTTGTAGGGGCCCGAACCGATAGGAGCGGCGTTGAAGGCATCGTCGCCCTTCGCCTCCACCACATGCTGCGGCACGATCGAAAGCTTCACGAGTTGCGCAAGGAGGACCGGGTAAGCGCCATCCGTCTTGATCGTCACCTCGTGATCGCCGGTAGCCTCGGCCGAGACGATCTTGTTGAACTGGCCGAGTTGCGGGCTGGCAAAGGCCGGGTTGATGATGCGGTTGACGCTGAAGGCGACATCCTTGGCAGTCAGTGGCGTGCCGTCGTGGAATTTCACATCGTCGCGGATATTGAACACCACCTCGGTGTCGGAGCGGTAGCTCCATTCGGTGGCAATCTGCGGCACGATCTTGCCCGCGTCGTCGCGCGTCAAAAGATTGTCGAAGATGTTGCGATAGACGTAGTAGCTGTCCGGGTTCCACTGCTTCTGGGGATCGAGCGAGGAAGGCTCGTTGGTCAGGTCGACCACGAACTGGTCCTTCGCCTGCGCCGGCTGAAGCGCCAGCGGAGAGCAGGCCAGGACCAGGCCTGCCAGAAGCGAGCGGAACGGACGGCTGACTGTTTTCATCCTCGCAAAGTCCTTGTCTTGTCGGTTGCGGATTTGTGTTGAGAGCCACTGGCCTTGCTCTTGCCGGAGGAACGGCGAGCGGATTTACCGCCCACCATGGCTTCCGACTCCAGGAAGCGGTCAAGCAGGTAGGTTTCCAGGGCGGTGTTGGCAGTGGCGAGATGCTCAAGTGCATCGGCCTTGCGCCCGTCGATGATCGCCTCCACCAGCCGCGAACGGTTGGCGGGGATAAGCCTGACGCGCCCGCTGGCCTCGAAGAAATTGACGAGACGGACTGCACGATCCCACAGATCGGAAAGCCAGCCGTGGACAATCGGCATTGCGAGTCGGCCCGCGAGCAGTTCAAGAATATCCCTCTCGCAGCGACGGATCGTCGGGACGATGTCGGTACCCAGCGCCTGGCGCTGGGTAAGCGCGATATGCATCTCGGCAAACCCCTTCAGCCGTTGCCGATCGGTGTCATCGAGCATCGCGGAGCAGATAAGCGGCTCCAGCTGGCGCCGTGCGGCGCTGAGCTCACGGATTTCACCGGCCGAGACTGGCGTGACCGACCACCCGCTGCGCGCGCTGGAGGAAACAAGGCCGCTCGCCTTGAGTTTCGCCAGCGCCGAGCGCACCGCGCCACGCCCCAATGCGAATTCCTCGGCAAGCGCTGCCTCCGAAAGGCGCTCACCAGGCGCCAGCACACAGGTCACGATTGCATTGCGCAATGCGGCTTCCGCAATCTCCGCTTTTCCGGCAGCGGGCAATGGAGATGCGTATGTATCGTTATCCAGCATGCGAATCTAACCTCTTAGTTTTTTATTTTGATATCTATACACGAAAAAGGAAGGGTTCATTTTCTCTCTTTCCATCCACCAGGAGAAATTTATCTCGCCATCCGACGCCGAGCGGAAAGAATGGCAAGGTATACGCCGGGATTGCGCCGATCCTGGCATTTCTTTCGCGGGTCGGAAAGGTCGGAATGGCTTTTCAATGTGGCTGCAAGTTTTAGAAAAACGGGCTGTTGCGCTGTCATGTAGCGCATGTCAGGATCATGACTTGATATTGCAATACAAGCATCTGAGATGTCAGATTGCAATATCAAATTTGAGCGGCATGCTCGCTCCGGAAGGTGATCAACTTTTAAAGTCGGGGGAACCGACGCGTCTGTTGAAAGAAAGATGAACCGATGCGCCTGAAGAATCTCATACTCGCCGCGATGCTCGCGGCTTCATCGCTCACAGCATCACCATCCCTGGCCGCGGCCAAGGATCTGCTGGTGGTGGATTTCATTGCCGAGCCGAGTTCGCTCGACCCGCACGTGCAGTGGAACACCGATAGTTTCAATGTCTACCGCAATATCTTCGACAATCTGCTGACGCGCGACGATCAGGGTCAGATCGCGCCGCAGATCGCAACCGAGTGGAAATACCTCTCCGACACCGAGGTCGAGTTCAAGATCCGCGATGGTGTGAAATTCCACGACGGCAAGCCGCTTACGGCCGAGGACGTCGCGTTCAGCATCAAGCGTATTACCGACCCGGCCTTCGCAAGTCCCCAGCTCGGCCAGTTCAACCAGATCGCCGACGCGGTTGCGAAGGATCCCACCACGGTGGTGGTGACGACCAAGGGGCCTTACCCCGTTCTACTCGCACAGCTGACCAAGCTGTCGATCGTGCCCAAGCACGTGGTAGAGTCCGTCAGCAAGGACGAGTTCAATCTCAAGCCGGTTGGCAGCGGTCCTTACAAGTTCGAAAGCTGGAACCGCGGCGTCGAAGTGGTGGTAGCCCGCAATGACGACTACTGGGGTCAGAAAGGCGCATTCCCGAAGGTGGCCTTCCGCGCAGTGCCCGACGGCTCGACCCGTATCGCCAACCTGCAGTCCGGCACCACCGACCTTGCCAGCAACTTCAACAATGACCTCGCTGCACAGCTGGAATCGTCCGGCCAGGGCAAGGTGTTGCCGGTCAAGGGCGAACGCATCGCCTATTTCTCGCTCAACGTGAACAAGCCGCCGCTCAACGACAAGCGGGTCCGCCTTGCCATCGCACATGCCATCGACAAGCAGGGTATCACCGAAGGCATTCTCGGCGGTTTCGACACACCGCTGGACGAACTGACTTCGCCGGTTTCTTTCGGTTTCGTCGAAGGCATCAAGGCGCCTGAATACAACCCCGAAAAGGCCAAGGAAATCCTGGCCGAGGTCGGCGACGCGGCCAAGGCCGAGATCACGCTCCTGACCACCCCGGTCTATGACCAGCGCGTGGTTCAGGCGATCCAGCAGATGCTGACGGATGTCGGCCTCAATGTGAAGATCGAGTCTACGGACATGGGCAACTGGATGCAGCGCATGCAATCCGGCCCCGACACCATCCCCTCTTCCTCATTCGGCCGTTGGAGCTGCGGCTGCCAGGATGCCGACGGAATTCTCTATCCGCTTCTGCATTCGTCCAGCAACTGGGCAAGCATCAAGGACGAGCGGATCGACAAGGCGTTGGATGAGGCGCGTTCCACGATCGATCAAGCCAAGCGATTGGAACTCTACAAGACGGTCCACCAGATTGTCGCCGACGAGAACTATGTCATCCCGCTCTACCAGGCGTCAGTGATCTACGGCGCGGCAAAGGAAGTCGAGTTCTCACCCTTGCCGAACGAAAACCTGTTCCTGAACCGTATCGGCTGGTCGGGCAACTGAGGCATTCACAACACTTTCGAACCGGGCGCTCCAGCGCCCGGTTTTGCCGTTTGAGGAGGAGCGCAGATTTATGAAGGGCCAGTCCGTGATTACCGTCATTGAAAATGCCAACGTCGTCGATGTCAGCTCAGCTACCACTCTTCCCGACCGTCATGTCGTTGTGGAAGACGGGCTGATAAAGGCGATCGAGGAGGGCAAGGTGCCCGCCATCCCGGAGGCTCAACGCATTGCGGCCAATGGCGGCTTCGTCATTCCTGGTCTTATCGACGCCCATGTTCACGTGACCGCCTACACGGCCAATCTCGGCGAGTTACCGCAGCAGTCGCCGATGTACGTTGCTGCGCGCTCCGCGCAGGTGCTTCGCGGCATGCTGAAACGCGGCTTCACCACCGTGCGCGATGTCGGCGGGGCGGAATTCGGCATTGCTCGGGCTGTCGAGGAAGGATTGTTCGCGGGACCGCGCATCCTCTATGGCGGCAAGGCACTGTCCCCTAGCGGCGGCCATGGCGACCATCGCGCGATGGGCGTCGACCGCTTGGACGAGACCTATGCGCAGGTGAGCCTTGGCCGCCGCTGCGACGGCCTGGACGAAGTGCGCCGCGCTGCTCGCGACGAGATCCGCCGCGGCGCCCATCACATCAAGATCATGGCGAATGGCGGCATTTCCTCGCCCACGGATCGCATCACCTCCGATCAGTTCTCGGAAGACGAAATCGCAGCCATAGTCAACGAAGCGGCCATGGCTGACCTCTACGTCGTCTCGCACACCTACACAGCCCGTTCCGTGGCACGCGCGGTGCGCAACGGCGTGCGCTCTATCGAACACGGCAACCTGCTCGATGAAGAGACTGTCGCACTGATGAAAAAAGCCGGCAGCTTTCTGACGCCGACACTGTCCTGCTTTCGCGCCCTTGCGGAGGTCGGGGCCGAAAGCGGCTTCCCGAAGGACCGAATGGACAAGATCAGGCTCGTGCTGGACTCAGGCATTCGCGCGGTGGAACTCTCCTACCGCGCTGGCGTGCCGATGGCCTATGGCACGGACCTGATCGGTCCGATGCACGACCGCCAGCTTCACGAATTCCAACTGCGCTCGGATGTCGTGCCTCCGGCCAACCTGCTCCGGTCTGCAACAAGCACGGCGGCAGAGTTGGTCCGGCTGGAAAACGAGATCGGCCATGTACGGCCGGGCTATCGCGCCGACCTCAACCTTCTTGCGGCCAATCCACTCGACAAGGGCGTTCTGGAGAACTTCGCCTCGCATCTGCGCCATACCATCAAGGGTGGCGTGGTCCAGGATTGATACGGCCGAACGTCAGCTCCAGCGGAAGGCGATCTCGCATTCCGCCGCCACCTGCCGGTCCCATTCCGCCTTGTCGAGCTCTGCGAGTGGCAGGATCGTTGTGGCGCGCCGCGTAAAGGGAAAACGCCGCGCGTCCGTCGAGGCATAACCGCCGCTATCCACCACGAACACGCCCTGTTCAGCGAGCGGGGTGAACGACGTGCGGAAATGGTTGCTGGACTTCACATGGATGATCGCCTTGCTTTCCAGGTTGATGCCCTGGCTGCGGAAGGCCTGCGTATCGTAGGCCTGGATGCGTTCCGTGACGATCGCGATATGCCCCGCCTCGCCCACACGCAGCACAGCGCCCAGGCCGCCTTCAAGCAGTTCGCCATGGAGATTCGCGCCTTCGTTGCGGTAGCGAACGTCCTCGACGCGTTCCACCATGGCGTCGGCAACGAAAGGCCTGCCGTCTCGCATCGCACCCATCGGCACGCGGCCGCGATTGCCGACGCCAATTGCCCTGGCTGCCAATACGGCCTCGCCGTCGACCATGAAGCCAGCGGCAAACGGCAGCGCCTGCGCGGCGAGCGCGGCAAACACATCGGCGACATTGGCGACCCCGCCCGAGCCGGGATTATCGCCGGCATCACCGATGACGACGCGTCCCTGGGCAGCGCGGGCAAAAATCTCTACCGCCGCTTCTTCGAAGGAGGGCGCCGGCTTGGTTACGGCCTCTCGCCGCTGCCAGACCGCCTCTGCCATATCCCGATAAGCCTGTCGCATGGCGTCCTCGTCCGTCCCGGTCACCAGAACCGAACTGCCGACCTCGTCTGAATCGACATATGGAAAACCACCCATGACGACGACGTCGGCAAGGCCTGGACGCTGCTCGACATCATTCGACAACGCCACCAATTCGGAAAAGGGAAAGGCATCGCTGGTCTGGGCGCTCATCGGGGCCGCGACCGGCAACCGGAAACGCCGCGTGTGCCAGGGCGTGAGATCGAGCGTGAGCTGCATGAGCTTCTTGCCGCGCGCATGGGTGTCTGCGTGCGGATAAAGCTTCCCACCGATCACGACATCGACCACGTGAGGCAATTCCGGCTCGACATTGGCGTGGAAATCCAGCGGCACGGCAATGCGGACATGTGGCCCCACCACCGCCCGCACCTTCCGGGCCAGGTCGGTTTCCGGCGCAGCAACGCCCTCGACCACCAGCGCACCATGCAGAAGCAACGCCACCACGTCGACCGGACCGCTGGCCGCAATCTCCTCAAGCGAGGCTATGATTTCCTTCACCAGCCGATGGTAGCCCGCATTGTCCAGCGTCCCGCCCGGCAGGCAACCGGTGCAGACGCCGTAGGCAATATCGTAGCCCGCCTCGTCGAGCGCTTGCGTGACGCCGCCGAGCCAGTTGCTGGTGGAACCGAATTCGCGACGCACATCCTCGCCACGGAAATACTGCGCCGACAGGAAGCCTTCATACGATGCCTTGACCGGCGTGAATGCGTTGGCTTCATGGAAAAGCTGGATGACGGCAGCGCGGGGCATGGGCGGAGCTCTTTCTTGCAATACTCAGATTTCGCGGCTGTCCTGCCAGCGCAGATAGGGCAGGATAAGGCGTGCCGTGCGGCTGACAAAGGGATGGTACGGCACGGGCTTGAGCGGTGTTGGGCGTAATGCCAGCTGTTCATCGGGAACGTCGCAGACCGCATCCGCAAGCACTTCTGCCATGGCACAGGCAAGCGCAAGCCCTCTCCCATTGCAGCCGATCCACGTAGCGAGACCATCCGGCGTACGGTGCAGGTGCGGCAGGCGGTCGACCGTCATGGCGATGCGACCGCCCCAGAAGTCCGTCATGGTTGCTGCGGCAAGATCCGGCCTGAATGCGATCAGCTTCCGATGGATGAGGTGCGGCAGGCGTTTGCCGGCAGCAAACTGCAGGGCGAGCGCGCCACCGGAAACGATGCGACCCTCACGGTCCTTGCGCATGTAGCGCAAATCCTGCCGCGTATCGGAAAAGGCCTCATTGCCCGGAAGTACCGTCTCGGCCAGCTTGCCCAGCGGCGTGGTCGCTGCCTGGTAGGATGTGACCGGCACGATGGTCTGTGCGAGGCCGGGCCAAAGGTTGCCGGTATGTGCCGCGGTGGCGAGCGCTACGCGCGGCGCGCGCACCCGTTCGTTGGGTGTGGTGATGCTCCAGACTCCGCCCTCGCGGGAAAGGGCAAGAGCAGGGCTGCGTTCGTAAACCGCAACGCCTTCCCCGGCAGCGGCGCGCGCAAGGCCAAGCGTGAAGGCATAGGGATTGATGTGTCCGCCGCCGCGATGTTCCCAGCCACCGAAATAAGCTTGCGAGCCAATGCGCGCAGCCATAGCGTCCTTGTTAAGCGGACCCGCAAGGGCACCGACCACCGCCCATTGCTCGGCCATTTTGCGTGCGCGCAGCTCGCGCCCTGGCGAATGCGCCGGCTGCAGCCAGCCGGTTCGGCGCGCGTCGCATTCGATGCCATGCTTTTCGATCAGCCCGAAGAGGCGATCGGCCGCTCCCGCCAGCAGATCCAGGAATGGCTGCCCCAGCGTCTTGCGGATCGCGTCGGGTCCATGACGTGTCAGTGCAGCAATCACCTGTCCGTTGGCACGACCGGATGCGCCGGCGCCAATCGTGGCGGCCTCGAGCACCACGACCTTGCGGCCACGCCGCCTGAGCTCCAGCGCGGTCGTGAGCCCGGCAATGCCGCCGCCGATGACGACGACGTCGGCATCCCGCACACCTTCGAGCTTCGGCGCAGAAAAGCGCTCGGCCGAAAGACGCTGCCAGAGCGGTGATACCGGGTCTCGCGGCCAGGAATTCATGATGCCTGCGCTTCCTCGATCAGAACGCCCGTCACGTGATGGATAGCGGCCAGTGCGTCCCCCGGAACCGGGCGGTCGAAAGCAATCGTGATCCGGCCCGTTGGACCATCGGACACCGGCAAGGCAGGCCAGTTCCCGCCCGCGAACGGCTCAAGCGCGGTACCTTGCGGAACCATGGCAGCCGTGACGCGCCGTGCGCCATTTTCATGCTGCAAGGCATCCGGCGACCACAGCAGTTCCGGCGTATGGTGCTGGCAGTACAGGCACTGGAGACCGGGTGTCAGATCAGGCGAGAGACGAATTACCGAGAAGCCAAGCTCTCCCTCTGGAACATGACGGGAAAAGCGCCGCACCGGATCAGCCGCAAGACCGCGCTCGGAGAGTTGCGCTGCCGTTTGCTCGATGTCGCTCGTGCCGAGCGCCACACCTTTAAGCCCCGGCCCTGACCTGAGCAGCCTGCCCCATGCATTGCTGGCCGGCGTCTCGGCAACGATGCCCATCAGCTCGATATAGACTTGCGGCAGAACAATGCAGGTGTTGGCCGTGCCGGAAGCCGCGCTGTGGTGGGCAATCGGCGTTGCCGTAAAACCCGCATCAAGGCAGGCTTTACGCGCCGTTTCCAGGTCCGGGACGAGCACGACAAAATGATCGACGCCAAGCAGCATGCGTCCTTAACCCTTCAGGCTCGCGACGGTGCGAACGAAATCATCTCGCGCGTCAGCCTTCGCCTGCTCGTCCGCCGCTGCACGCGGGAACCCTTCCGGCAGCTGGCCGAGCGTTTTTGCGAAAATATCGCGGCGGTATCTTTGGCGGCGCGCAAGCGGAAGCGTCAGGAGATGTGCGTTGAGCGTATCCATCGCTCCGGCATCAAAGACTTCATCCCACGCTGCCCTCTCCGGGCCAAAATCAACCACCCGCTCTTCGCTTGTACATTTTGCACGCAAAACCAGTGTGGCCGCTTCATCGACGGCATCCGAAACGATCACCACGCCATAGCTCTGCCGCGCACCTTCGATCGTCACGAAGCCGTTGAGCACGTCCGACAGGACCGAGGCGGGATCGCGCTCACGCGGATCGCCCCAGCCGCCCGCGCCCGGTGTGCGGAAAGTAACGATGTCGCCTGCGCCAACGTCCAGCACGTCGATCTTGCCAAGCCAGCGTTCACCAGGTTCTCCTTCGTTGACGACCAGGCTACCGGGCAGGCCCGGCCGTCCGCCGTTCCGACCCCATGGACGGAAAAGCAGACGCTCCATGCCGCGGCCGAGAACATTGGTCCCGTCCTTCAGGATACGGAACGACAGTTCCATCCCGCAGCCGCCACGCCATTTACCGGCGCCGCCCGAGTCTGGACGCAGGCCATAGCGCAGGATCTCTATGGCGAGTTCGGCTTCCACGGTCTCGACCGGATTGTTGGCAAGATTGGAAATGCCGGAGTCGCGACCATCGATCCCGTCGACGCCCTCGCGCGCACCAGTTCCGCCGATCATCGGCTCTACTACCTGGACGTTGCGCCCGCCCCTGTCGTTCGGCTCGGCGACGACCACCGGAATGACCGTGCCGGAAGACGCAGCCGGCATCACTGCAGGCAAAGCCAGACCCAAGGCGCCGTTGAGCACGTCATTGACGCGAATGGCCGCGGCATGCCGCACACCTGTAGCGGCCGGCTCGTCCGGATTGACAATCGTCCCGGCCGGTGCGGTGATGCTGACGGGACGCAGAAGGCCGGCATTAAGGGGCGCCGTGGGATCCAGCGTATGGATCATCGCGAGAATCCGTAGCGTCAGCCAGGCATGCGGGCGCCCGCGCGACGGGATGTTCATCGCGGCGGCAACCTGCGGGTCCGACCCCGTGAAATCGAGATGGATCGTTCCGTCCCCTATCGTCAAAGCAAGCGAGAGCCGCACCGGCAGGGCACTGACGGCATCGTCGTCGAGGTAATCCACGAAGCGATAAGTTCCGGCAGGTATCCGGCCCAACACGTCGCGCGCTTTCTTCTCGGCATAGGCGGCCAATTCCGCCTGGGCGTCCAACAAGGTCTCAGCGCCATGCTGTGCGATTATCTGCCTGATACGACGGCTGCCGGTATCGAGCGCGGCAAGCATCGCACAGATATCGCCCATATTCGCGTCCGGAGTCCGGCTGTTGGCGTTGAGAAAGATGGCAACATCCCCATTCAACTCGCCTCGACGCATGAGCTTGACTGGAGGGATGCGCAGCCCTTCCTGATAAATCTCGTGGTTGGTGGGCGAGATCGACGACGGCACGCGGCCGCCGATATCGGAGCAGTGAACGAAGCACCAGCCATAGGCGACGATGCGGTCTTCGTGAAAATAGGGCGCGATCACCTGCAGATCGGGAAGGTGGGTAGCGAGGCCATGCGAATAATAGGGGTCGTTTGTCAGTATGACGTCGCCCGGTTCGAGATCGCCAACGACCTCGATGGTCGGTGCACATTCCAAACCGACAAAACCGGAAACGCCTATGGAACGCGGATAGGCGAAGAACCGACCATCCAACCCGGCAAGGGCGCAAGCGAAATCGGCAGTCTCCTTGACATAGAGCGTGCGACCGGTGCGTTGCAAGGTAACGCACATCTCCTCGGTGACGGCGGCAACCTTGTTGTTCAGTATCTCGAGTGTGACCGGATCGAGCGTCATCAACGCACCTTCTCAAGATGCAGGTTGCCAAGGGCATCCACACGACCCGACCAGCCGGGCAGAACGATCACCGTGGTATCCTCTTGCTCCACCACGGCCGGACCCGAAAAACGCAGATCTGCCTGAAGCGCGGCACGGTCGAGGACCGACGCTTCGATCCATGCACCTTTGTGGAAAACAGAACGGGTGCCCTTCACGGCAGCGGACGAGTCGGGCACGGCAATGAGCCGCTCGGGCAACGCTGGCGTGATGCCGATCGCGGCAAGCCTCACGGTGCCGAGTTCGATCGCAGCAGCGGCATCGCGAAAGCCGTATATACGCTCATGCTCTTCGTGGAATGCATCTGCAAGCCGGGTGGCATCAAGATCGGCACCGGGCAAACTGACCCGGAGCTCGTAAGCCTGTCCGGCGTAGCGCATGTCGGCTGAATGCTCGAAGTTGCGGGCTTGGCCTGCTCCTTCCGCGTCGAGCCAATCCATTCCGTCACGGGTCAGGGATTGAAATGTCTCCGCCAAGCGTAGCGATGCGATCCCTTCGAGCGGCAGCCGCAGGCTGCGGACGAAATCCCGCCTGAGGTCGGCAGCTGCGGCCCCTTGCGCACAGAATGTTCCTGCGGCCATGGGTATGACGATGTGGGAGAGGCCGATCTCTTCCGCCAGCAGGCTTGCATGCGTGGGTCCGGCACCGCCGAACGGCATCAGAACGAAGTCGCGTGGGTCCAGGCCTCGCTGCGCCAGAACCTTGTAGATGGAACTTGCCATTCCGGTCGTCGCCAGAGCGAGCGCGCCTTCCGCGGTCCTGGACGCGATCTCGGAAGGCGAGCCGTCAAAGCCGAGCCGGCGTCCCGTCTCGGCAAGTGCCGCCCGTGCCGCATCGGAATCAAGAGACATCCTGCCACCGAGAAAACCGGCAGGATTGATATAACCGAGTGCGACATAGCAGTCCGTCACCGTCGGTTCGGTACCGCCGAGCCCATAGGAAACCGGGCCGGGCTTTGCTCCGGCACTGCGCGGGCCGACCTTGATGATGCCGTGCGGATCGACCCAGATGACCGATCCTCCGCCAGCGCCGATGGCGCTGACATCCACGACGGGAAGCACCAGCGGCAATCCCCCGACATATGTCTGGGTGGCGAGGGCCGGCGAGCCGGCCTTGGCAACCGCGATGTCGGACGACGTGCCACCCATGTCGAAGGTGATGATATCGGTCAAACCGGCTGCCTGCGCGAGCCGGACAGCCGCCATCACCCCCGAGGCTGGACCCGAAAGGATCGTCTCGACCGGACGCTCCATTGCCGAGGCAACGTTGAGCGAGCCGCCATTGGAAGCCGTTACGACGATCGGCGCCGTTATGCCCTCGGTGGCGAGACCCTCGCGCAGATTTTCGAGATAGCGCTTGATGAGCGGCTGGACATAGGCATTCAGGCAGGCGACCAGCGTGCGTTCATACTCGCGGATTTCCGGCCAGATCGCTGCAGCAGAAGAGACCGGCACGCCGGCTGCGAGGGAAAGCCGTGCTGCGATATCCTCCTCGGCTTGCGGCGCGGTGTAGCCGTTGATCACGACAAGGGCTGCCGCCTCGACGTCGAGTGCCGAAAGCTGCGCCGCCACCTGTTCGATTTCCGCTTCGCTCGGCTCAAGCGTCATCTGCCCCTTCGAGGAGAACCGCGCCGCGATTTCGATTACCCGCGACCGCGGCACAAGCGGAACTTCCTTCGATGCGTGGAGATCGAAGGATGAAGGCATGCGTGAGCGCGCAATCTCCAGCACGTCGCGATAGCCTTGCGTGACAACAAGACCGATACGCGCGCCCTTGCGCTGTATGATCGCGTTCAGGCCGATCGTGGTGCCGTGCATCAGGACGGAAATGTCCTGGGGTTCCAAACCAGCCTGGTCGAGAAGTGCCTTCAGCCCGACGATGAATGCCCGTGACGGATCATCCGGCGTCGATGGTTCCTTGTAGAAGACAAGCCGTCCGTCCCGCGGATCCGACAGCACGAAATCGGTGAACGTGCCGCCGACGTCGATCCCTATCCGCACACCTGCCGACGATACCGGCGCGGCCAATGGATCACGCGTCGAATTCAACGGAGAGCTCCGACCGGACAACTGGCTTGCATTGTGAATCTTGCCTGCGAAGGGTTTTGCGGTGATTGTAGCGCTACAATAGTTCTGGCTTTCTAGAAGTCAACGCGCGGGAAAGATAGCCTCGCCTTTGCGAAAGACGGCCTGATTCTGGAAGAAACGCTCGCAATTGGAGGAGAAAAGAGAACATGACTTCCAGCGACGGCTTCCGGCGGATGACGACGATGCGCGAGGTGGCAGAGGCCGCGGATGTATCGCCGATGACGGTATCCAATACCTTCCGCTATCCGGACCGTGTGCAGGAGGACACCCGGCAGCGCGTTGAAGACGTAGCGAGACAGCTTGGCTATGTGCCCAACATGTCAGCCGGGCATCTGGCGGCGGGAAAGAGCCGCCTGATCGGCAGCACCATCCCTTCAGTAAAGAACTCCAGTTTCTATCAATATATCAGCGGCCTGGAGGAAGCGGCTGATGCCGCAGGCAAGAAGCTCGTCTTCATGCTGGCGGAATCGCCGGAGCAGGAATTCGAAGCGGTGCAAGCTTTCATCGGACTGCGCGTATCCGGCCTGATCCTGATCGGCAATGAACACACGCCGGCCACGGTCGATTTGCTGCGGCGGTCGGGCATCCCGCTGGTCGAGACCTGGCTGCTGCATGATCCGATCGACAAGGCAATCGGCTACGATATCGCGGCTGCGGTGCGAGCGGCTTGTCGGCATCATATCAAGGCCGGGCGACGGCGGATCGGTCTCGTCAGCCATGGCGATCCGGCCTCACGGCGGTTTCGCGAACGCCCGCCTGTCTTTCGCGCGGAAATGCGTGCTGCGGGATTGCGCGAGGACCTTATCGTGGACGTGGCCGAGCCGCATGGATTTGAGGCTGGAAGCGAAGCACTGGACAACCTTCTGAGCCTCGACCGCGAACTGGACGCGGTGATCTGTCCGACCGATATCGTCGCCGCCGGCATCATATTCGAATGCAACCGCCGCAATATCGCAGTACCTCAGAAAATCGGGGTAATCGGTTGGGGTGATTACGAAATTGCCTCGGCGATCGCACCGAAACTGACGACGGTGAAGCCCAATCCAAAGGAAATCGGCTCCGGTGCCGTCAAGTTGCTTTTCCAGCAAGATAATCAGTTGCCAGGATTGAGCGTAGACACAGGTTTTGACCTGATCGAGCGTGAAACCGCGTCTTAGGAACTCACCGCGATATCGAGATCAACGCCAACTCAGCGTCGTTGGCGTTGACCCCTGACACTTCAAAACGCGACGCCGAGCCTTGCCTTGAAGCCGTGCTCTTGTGCGCCTGAGCCATATTGCCCGGTGTAGGAGGCACTGATGCTGGCGGTGTCGGAAAGCTTGAGGTCGAGGCCGGCTTCGACGAGGGCTGCATTGCGCGCGATCGGGGTGCCGGCCACGGTGAAGGCATTGCTGCCGGCAAAGGCTGCCGTGGACAGCGGCGTGACATCGCCGAAGGCATGCCGCCAACCGAGCATGCCCTTTGCCGTCACCTCGACCGTGCCGAGGGTGAAGGCCGATGCAGCACGCAGGCCCAGCGTGGTGAAGGTAACGTCGGTGGTCTGGCTGGCACTGGCAAGCGCTGCGGCCCCGCCCTGTTCGGCAAAGCCACCTGTGCGTAGACTGACATAGGCGAGGTTAGCGAAGGGTTCGAAGCTGAACGCTCCCGCCTCGATGCCATAACCGAACTCGCCGAAGAGCTGCGTGGTGCCGGCGCGGTAATCGCCCTTGAGCTGGTCGCTGAAGCCCGGGAAGGCAACGTCGCGGCGGGTCTCGATGTCGTGCCAGCTATAGGCAAGGCCGGTGCGGAAGGCGAGCGCGCCCCACTGCGTGCCGCCATAAAGGCCGACATGGTAATTGTCGCTGTCGCCGGAAGAGGCGCGACCCTTCACGTCGAAGCTGGAGCGGCTGTAGCCGGCAAGCAGGCCGAGCCGCCAGTCGCCCAGCATAGCATCGCCGCCGACGAGCAGGCCGCCGGTCGAGTGGTCCAGCCGCGCGGCATTGCCGTCGCTGCCGACATGACCCCAGGAACCGAAGGCATTGCCCCAGACGGCAAGGCCATGGTCGGACGAGGCGGGTGCCAAGTGCTGACCGTCCGGCCCGTAGGCCAGAATCGGGACGGGTGCTGCACCCACACCCTCAAAGGCAGCGCGGATGCGGTCGTTGGCTGCATTGCGGATATGGGCGGTATCCTCGATCAGCGCGGTCTTGGCCGAAGCATGAACCTCGCCCGAGAGCCCGTCGAAAGCGGCACGGGCCTGCGCTGCGTCGAGCACCAGCAAGGTGTTGTAAAGCGCCAGCGACGCACCACTCTGTTCCAGCGTGTCGAGCGCCCCGGCGGTTGCGAGCTGGTTGCGGGTTTCGGCAACCGTCCCGAACAGTGGCGGCGTTTCCGGCTCTTCCGGTTCTTCAGGCTCTTCCGGATCAGGGCCCTTGATCTTGATGGTCAGATCGACCGACTTGGCCTTGTGATCGAGCGTCAGGTCGAGGAAGGCCGACTGGGTGAGCGGCGCGGCGAATGTTCCGCTGACACCGCCATCGGCATTCAGGATCCGATATGTCTGGCCGTTCTGGTAGCTGACCTTCGGGTCGAGCGCCATCACGGAGACATTGCTGCCCGACACTGTCGCCTTGCCGGTGACGTCGATGCGGTCGGAAGTGCCGGTGCCGGCGATCTCGACCCGATAAATGGAGCCCGCAGCCAAGGTTAGATCGCCATTGACCTTTAGCGTGCCGATCGAATTGCCCGGTGCGATGATGCCGCCGGATGCTACCGATGTCGTGCCGATCGTGCCCGAGCCGCCGAGAAAGCCGCCCGATGCAACCACCAGCGTGCCGCCAAGCGAGCCGAACCCGCCCACACCGACGCTGAGCCGCCCGCCCGAGACCGTGGTCAGGCCCTCAAATGCCGAACTGTCGCCGGTCAGGCGAAGATCGCCCGCGCCTGCCTTGATGAAGTCGCCCGCGCCCGAGATCACGCCGGCATAAGTGGCATTGGCCGCATCATCAAGGGTGAAGCGGGCTCCGATGCCGATAGCGGCATCGCCACCAAACCGCGACGCCGAGCTGACCAGCCCGCCCGTCTCGACCGACCAGTCGAGGCTCGATGCGCCCGCGAGCGTCAACGTGCCTGCTCCCCGCTTGATCATCGCACCATTGGTGCCGCCTAGACCGGCAATAGTGCCGGCAAAGGTGTTGTCCGCGCCCTGATCGAAGACCACGATCGCGGCATTGCCGATATTGCCCGAGATCGATGCCGTGTTGCCGGCCAGCGTTCCCTGCGCGACCAGCGTGTTGCCATAGGCATTGGCCCCGGTGAGCACCAGCGTGCCGGCGCCCGTCTTGTAAAGATCGCCCGCGCCGGTGATTGCGCCGCCGAGCCCGAGTTGGGTTGCGGCGGCAACATCGAAGCGGCCTGTCGTGTCGAGCGCAACAGCGCGCGCGCTGTCGAAGCTCGAAATTGTCGCCAGCGTGCCGCCGGTGAAGGCAAGCCCGCCCGCCACATTGCCGAGATTGGCATCCGAGGCGACCGACAGCGTGCCGCCGCGCAACTCGGTGCCGCCCGCATAGGTGTTAGCGCCTTCCAGCACCAGCGTGCCGAGATCGTCCTTGATCAGGCGTGCAGTGCCGGTCAGCGAGGAGGCGATGGTCGCTGTCGTCGCAGCACCGGCTGCAGTGCCGTCGCCAACCCGGATGATGCTCTCCCCGCCGATGCCTGCGAGCGCGATGCCATCGCCCTCGATCCGGTATCCGTCGGTGACAAACTGCATGCCCGTGGCAGCGACAGTACCGGACCCGTCATCCACTGTCACCGTTCCCGCCACGCCCTGGAACACGGCGAAAGCGGGGTCCGGCAGCATCGGCCCGTTGAGCGCGCCGTCGTCGCCGGTCCAGGTCGCGCCCGCAGCACTCCACACGCCGTCGCCGCCATTGATGATGCCGTCATTGATGCCGGCCGGATCGCCGCCATCCCAGAACCGGAGCTGCTGGCCTGCCGTATTGACCAGATTGACCTGTTGGGCGGCCGCGGTCTGGACGAACATTGTGGCCGCATCGACGCCGGTCGGTACCATGCCGATATCAAGCCCGTTATCGGTCAAGGCGCCACCATAGTCGAACAGGCGATAAACGCCGGCGCCGAACCCGCCCTGGTCGGTGATGTTGAGTGTGCCGTCGAGCGTCAGGTCGCCGTGGACGTCGAACAGCGCTGCCGTCGGCGCGCCGCCGAGCGCGACGTCTATCGACGAGGCCGCATCCAGCGCCAGGTCGCCGCCGATGGTCAGGGTCTGGCCCTGGGCCCCGGCAAGGACGCCGCCCGCCGAAAACCGCACATCGCCCGCGATGCTGCCCGTTCCCGACACGGTGCCGCTGCCCGAGACGTCGACATCGCCGGCAATGCTGCCACCCGCCCCGCCATCGCCGATCCGCAGCGTGCCGTTCGAGACGGTCGTGCCGCCGGTGTAGGTGCTGGCGCCGGTGAGCGTCAGCGTGCCGGTGCCGGTCTTGACGAGGGAGCCGCCGGTCCGACCGCATCCGCACGATGGATCGTCGTCGGCGATCTCGCCGGCGAATTCGGTCGAAGCACCGTTGCCGCCGACGACGAGACGGTTTTCGCCAAGGAAGAACGTGCCGGTGCTGGTGCCGGCGATCGACCCGGCGGTGACGAGGCCGTCGCCATCCGTGCCAAGTGTGTTGCTCAGGTCGAAGACGCTGCCATTGGCGACGAGAGCCGCCTTGCCGGCCGTGGAATAATCGGTGAAGTAGACATACGCATCTTCCGTCGCGGTTATGGTCGCGTTGTCGGCGCTGCTTTCGCCGTAAAAGATGAGCACGCCGGTGTTGGTGATGGTCGCCATGCCGGCGCTGGTCATGTCAGCGAAGACAACGCCGCCATCGTTGATGATGTCTGCCTCGCCGGCACTGCTCGTGTCGTCGAAGGCGAGAAGGCCGGTGTTGGTGATCGAGGTCGATCCCGCCGACATGTTGTTGTGGAAGACGGTGAAGCTTTTATTCCGGATCATCGTAACGTCCGTAAGATCGGCCTTGACGATCTCGAGGATGCCGCCATCATTGACGATCTCGCCGAGGATCGTTGTCGTCAGGCTGCCAGCGCCGCCGGCCTCGGTGCCGAGAACGAGCGTGCCCCCCGAGACGGCGGTGCCCCCCAGATAGCTGTTTGTGCCGGTGAGGACGAGAGTTCCGTCGCCCTCGATATCGAGGCCGCCGTCGCCGTCGATATCGCCGCCGAGCGTCAGAGACGTCCCGGAAACGGGGGCGAAGCTGCCCCCCGAAGTTCCCAGCGAGATGGCCCGGGTCATTTCGATGTCGGCGAGCGACTCCAACGTGCCGCCATCGAGCTTCAGTCGGCCCGTGGCCGCGCCGAGATTGGCGTCGTCGGAAATGGCCAGCGTTCCGTCCGAGACGGTAGTGCCGCCGCCATAGGTATTGGCGCCCGTAAGGGTCAGCGCACCGTCACCCTTCTTGGTGAGTGTGCCACTTGTTCCGCCATTGTCCCTGATTATGCCGCTCAGCGTCAGATCGGCAGTTGCATCGACCGTGAGACTCCCATTGGAAATACCGACGAGATCAATGTCGTTGGCCAGCGTCACTGTCTTGTTCGCACCCAGGATTGCGTTTGATCCGAAGACAGACAGTGTGCTGTCTGCAAGCGCGTTGTCATGCCCGACAATCAGCGTCGCATCGGCCAAGAACGTGCCGCCACCAGCGCCCCCGACATTGTAGGTGTTTGCGCTGTTCAGAACCAGCGTCCCGGCACTGATGCCCAGATGCCCACCGCGGATCACGCCATTCATGGTCAGGGTACCGGTGCCGTTCTTGTTCAGAGTTCCCAAACCGGTCACATCGCCGTCGAAAGCGGTGTCGGTAGTTTGGTCGACATTGAGCATGCCGCCATTCGAATTTATCGTTCCGCCGGTGCCCTGTAGGGAAGAAACGACCTGCGAGTAGTTGCCCAAGTCGAACGTGCCGCCGTCGACGGTCAGCCCACCGGTACCGGCCGCATTGAGCCGTCCCAAAGCCAGCGTCCCCTCCGAGACGGTCGTGCCGCCGGAATAGGTGTTGGCGCCCGTAAGCGTCAGCGTGCCCTCACCCTCCTTTGTAAAGGTGCCGGTTCCTGAGATCGTGTTGGCAACGGTGAAATCGTCCGAGCGGTTGTAGACAAGCGCGCTGTTGTTGACGATCGCGCCCGAGCCGAGCTGGCCCGTCGTTCCGCCATTGCCGACCTGCAGGATACCTGCCGTGATTGTCGTGGTGCCGCTGTAGGTGTTGGCGCCGGTCAGGATCTGCGTGCCAGAACCGGTCCTGGTCAGCGTGCCCGACCCTGAAATCGTATTGGCAACGGTGAAAGTGCCCGAGCGGTTGTAGACAAGCGCGCTGTTGTTGACGACCGCGCCCGAGCCGAGTTGACCCGTCGTTCCGCCATTGCCGACCTGCAGCACGCCTGCCGTGATTGTCGTGGTGCCGCTGTAGGTGTTGGCGCCCGTAAGCGTCAGTGTGCCAGCGCCGGTCTTGGTCAGCGTGCCCGACCCTGAAATCGTATTGGCAACCGTGGCACTGATAGCCTGATCGAAAGTGAGTCCGCCGGTCACGCCGATGCCGCCGTTCAGCGACCAGCCAGTGTTCAGGGTGAGAAAATTGTTGCCGCCGGTGAAGTCGATGGCGTTGGCCCGGCTGGTGCCGTCGCCACTGAACCCACCGGAAATGGCGCCGGAAAGCGACACAGTGAGCCCCGAGCCGGAGAGACCCACACCGCCTGCGCCGGCGAAGTCGAAACCGGTGGCGCTGGGCGCACCGCCATTGCCGCCGGTAATCGCGCCGCTGGCGTCAATGGTGATGGCAAGGTTGTCTCCGACGAGACCTGCGCCACCCGCACCACCTTTCGATCGGTATTGGTAGGGGACATTCACATGGGCTGCCCCGGCATTGCCGCCATTGCCACCTGTCACCCCGGCGCCGATGGTGACGGTCTTGCCGCCCGTGCCCGAAAACAGCAGGCCCACACCGCCGCTGCCGCCATTGCCGCCATAATCAATCTCTCTAGGTAGGCTGGTTGCACCACCTGCGCCACCCGCACCACCTTCCAGATTGGTCGAAAGCAAGCCCTTGTCGCCGTCTCCGATGACGACCGCGCCATAGCCGCCCGCGCCGCCGCCACCGCCATCGCCGTAGTTTCCATCGCCGCCCTTACCACCTTTGCCGCCGGTGGTTGTCGTGCCCGGAAGTGCAGTATCGACGGAGCCATGCGCGCCGCCGCCGCCACCGCCGCCACTGGCGTTGCTGCTACTGCCGCCGTCGGCACCCGCTTCGCCCGCGCTGGCCCCGCCATTGCCGCCGATGCTGTTGCCGCCGCTTGAACTGGTTGCTCCGTTTCCACCGGTCTTGCCGGCGCCGCCGCCACCGCCGGCGTAAGATGCTGCGACACCGTTCTCGCCGGTCCCTTCGGCACTGTCGACGCCGCCTCTACCGCCATAGAAACTTCCGGCACTTCCTGCGCCTCCATCGGCCCATGCCGGCTGGATCGAGACAGCCACGATCAGCGCAAGCGCCGATGTCGCAGTCAGGGCACGGCGCCAGGCGCGTGCGATAGATGGTGTGTTCAGCGGTGCAAGGTGTCGCCTGCCTGACGCATGCCCTTCGGCCGGCTGGGGACGAGGCCCCGAAAATCCCGGATTCCCTGCCATCCGCTGCCGCGGACGGCTCTCCCCCACAGATACCATCGAAAAAATCCCCTACACCCGTTTCAATCCATACAGTTGAATTGGCGTTCGGCACAGAGGAAAAATGCAACCTTTCCGCGATTACTGGGTATTGCCGGGAAATTGACCCTTTTGCGCGCAGACTGATCTTGCGTTACTCGCGAAATGCGGGCAATTCCACATTGCAGCATCGCAAGCCGGCCATTGGTGGTGGGCCGCGAGCATCGCGCCGAGCAATCACGAGTTGTTTTGCCGTTTTCGCTTCTCGCAAGTCAGGCAATTATTCGCCGGCTGGCAATCAACTGGTACTGAAAAAACCGATGCGCTCTGTGACTCACGCTTGAAGTGCTCGCAGTCGCGGATTTGCACTGGTGTTGCGATCAAGGTGGCAGTGAAAACTCACACAGACGCCGCTTTTACCAAAAGCCGTTGCGCCATCTCCAGGTGCAGGCGCTCGACCATTTTGCCCTCAAGAGAAATCACGCCCCTGCCCGCGTTGTCAGGATGATCAAACGCAGCGACGATTGCGCGGGCATTCTCGATGGCCTTCTGGCTCGGCGAAAAGACTTCGTTCGCTACATCTATCTGCGACGGGTGGATGAGCGTCTTGCCATCGAAACCGCGTTCAGCGCCCTCACGGCATTCGGCAGCAAAGCCATCGACATCTCTGAAGTCGTTGTAGACACCATCAAGAATGTCGATGAGAAATGCCTTGGCGTGGATCACCGCCGGGGCCAGCCATTCAACCATCGTCAGCCGCGCGCGCGAGCCCGCCAGCACCGTTTCCTTGGCCAGATCGTTGGTACCGGCGACAAGGCATTGCAGTCTTATGTCGCTTCGCGATCCAACCGCGCATATCTCCTTGATGTTGACGATCGCCAGGGGCGTTTCGATCATCGCCCACAGGCTGGCATCTGACGCACCGGCCTCGTCCAGCATGGCTCTGGCGGAACGCAGCTGATCGGCGGTCTCGACTTTCGGCAGAAGGACTGCATCGGGATGACAGGACGCAGCGGCTGCGAGATCGGCAGCGCCCCACCCCGTTTCCAGCGCGTTGACGCGGATCACCGTCTCCTTCTGGGAAGCAGGCGCATTTGCGAAATGCGCAACAAGCGCGTCACGCGCCTCCGCTTTTGCTTCCGGCGCGACCGAATCTTCGAGGTCGACGATCACCGTATCGCAAGCGAGCGTGCCCGCCTTGGCCAACGCCTTTGCGTTCGTGGCAGGAACATAAAGCACCGAGCGACGCGGCTTGTTCGTCATATCATCACCTGGAAAAGTCGTTGCTCAACGGCGCAATGCGAAGATGGTCCGGCCCTGATCATCGAGCCTTTCTTCGACGATGTTTCGGGCGACCAAGTAGTTGACGTGCGCCAATGTCTCGCCAAGCGCGAAGCCGATATTGTCCGGTCCCTCGATGTGCGGGAACATCTCTCGCGACAGTTCAAGCGCAGTGCTCGGATTGCTCAGGAAAGATGCAGTAGCATCGAGCCTTAGTCGATGATGATCGCGCAGTTCCGCGATGCGTTGATGAATGCCGCGATAGGGCAGGCCATGCGAGGGCAGGATGAGCGTATCTGCCGGAATTCCATCGAACTGCGGGAACGAATCCAGATAGTCGCCCAACGGGTCAGCTTTGGGCATCATTTCATAAACCGCGATCACCGGCGATATTCTGGGCAGTATATGGTCGCCTGCGATCAGGATGCCGCTTTCCTCGTTGAAGAAAGACGCATGCTCGAAGGCGTGGCCGCGCGTGACGATAACACGCCATTCCCGCCCGCCCAGCCGAACGGCATCACCACTACGAATCTCGGTGATCCACCCTGGAATCTGAGACGAGAGGTCGATGAAACGCCGCCGGCTTTGCACGAGCCTGCCTGCGTCTTCATCGTCGAAACCGTGGCGGACGAGGTAGGAATGATGCGTAGCGCTTGAGCCCGGCACATCGTGCATATGGCTAAGCCTCGCCCAGACCCATTCCGCAAAAGTGCCGATGAAATCGGCATTGAAACGTTGCACGAGCCAGCCCGTCAGCCCGATATGATCGACATGCCCGTGGGTTGCGACGACCCGGCGCACCGGCTTGCCACGCATCGGGCCGGCCAGAAGGCGTTCCCAAACGGCCAGTATCTCAGGCGTCGCGCAGCCTGTATCGATGACCGTCCAGCCGTCATCTTCCTCCAGAAGCCAGACATTCACGTGGTCGAGCCGGAATGGCAGCGGCAGCCTGGCCCACAGCAGGCCCTTTGCCACCTCCGTCACCTCACCGGCGGCCGGCGGCGCTTTCCACGGAAAATCGAGGCGCGATTTTTGCACGGTCATGCCTGGACTTCCCGCCTGGGCATCAACAGCCAATAATCGAGATCGAGCAGAACTACCGGCTCGCTTTCCGAGCCCGGTGCAGGAAATTCGCTGCAGGAAATGTCCTTCGTCGCGACGGTGCGGATGCGTAATGCCCCAATATCGCGCCGACCGTCGAACAGGTGTTTCTCCAACACTTCCGACCAGCAATAGACGGTGTCGCCGGCCGCCGCAGGATTGACGTGGCGTCCGCCATTGATTGCAGCGACGAACACACCGTTCGCAAGACCGTTGAACGACAGAGAACGCGCAAGGCTCATTATGTGCCCACCATAGACGATGCGCCTGCCGAAACGGCTTGCCTTCTGCTGGACAGCGTCGAAATGACCCTTCGCAGTATTCTGGTTAAGGCGCGTAGCGATCTGATGTTCGGCCTCTTCGATGGTCATGCCGTCGATATGATCGATCTTTTCGCCGACCTGATAATCATCGAAAAAATAAGGGCTTCCGCCCAGAACTGGATCGTATGCGCTTGCATCGAGCGCCGGCGGAACCACGAGATCGGCGCCCGCGACGGCAGTGTTCGTCTCCGGCACATGGCTTTCCGTCGCCTTGTTCACCGAAACGCGCTTGTTGACCATCACCCAGCGCACGAATTCGAGAACCTTCACGCTATCCTGATTGATGCCGCTTGAGCGAACATAGACGATGCCCGTTTTGCCGCTGGCGTTCTCGCGCAGGCCGATGACTTCGGACTTCGCAGTAAAACTGTCACCCGGCCATGCCGGTGCAAGGAACCGGCACTCGGCGTAACCCAGATTGGCGACCGCATTGAGCGAGATGTCCGGCACCGTTTTGCCGAAGATGACGTGGAACAGCAGCAGATTGTCGATCGGCGCGCGGGGCAGTCCCAACGACCGTGCAAATGCGTCCGAGGATTGCGGCGCGAAACGCATGCCGTAAAGCGCGGAGTAGAGAGCCACGTCACCTGTGGTGATCGTGCGTGGCACGGCATGGGCGATCTCTTGCCCGAGCCGGAAATCCTCGAAGAAATTACCGGATGTCGACTTGGCCATGTTCGGCTAAATCCCCACGGACGGCTTCATGCCGGCAAGTTCGGCGCGGTCGATGATGCGCTGCACCAGCCGAACGGTTGCGACGTCGACCATCTGTCCGTCGACCTGGATCGCGCCAAGCCCCTGCTCCTGCGCCTGCCTATAGGCAGACACCGCCTTGTAGGCGCGATCGACCTCCACTTGCGACGGGCTGAAAACGTCCTGGGCGATTTCGACCTGGCTGGGATGGATTGCCCATTTGCCTGCTGCGCCCAATTGCAGCGCGCGAACGCACTCGGTCCTGAACCAGTCGCCGTCGCGGAAATTGACGAAGGGGCCATCGACGGCATCGAGACCGTAGGTTTTTGCAGCAACGATCATCTTGTATCGCGCGTAGTGCCAGATGTCGCCCGGATAGCCGCTGTCGCCGGAAATGGCGCGGGGATCGATGCCTTGCGAGGCGGAATAATCCCCCATTCCGAAGATGAGGGCTTCCAGCCGGTCGGATGCACCGGCAATTTCCTCGACGCGCATGATGGCTTCCGCTTCCTCGATCAGCACTTCGATGCCGATGCGGCGCTGAAAACCCATCTTGGTCTCGATCTGCGTAAGAAGCCGGTCGACGAAGCGCACGTCGCAGGCGGATTTGACTTTGGGAACGAGGATGGTGTCGAGATTGGCGCCCGCCCCTTCCACCACGCTGATGATGTCCTCATAGGCATAATGCGTGTCGAGGTCGTTGATGCGAACGCACCGCACCGAGCTCCCGAAGTCGAGCGTATTCAGCGCGTTGATTATCTGCGCACGCGCAGGCACCTTGGCCGCCGGTGCAACGGCATCTTCCAGATCCAGAAAGATATGGTCGACCTCCATGCCGGCCGCCTTGACCATCATCTTGTCGCTTGAACCCGGCACGGCGAGCTGGCACCGGCGAAGCCTCTTGGGCTGTCCTGTCATATTCCGCTTCTCCTCCGAGGCTCGCCAACCAAATGGCTTGCCTGATCTCCATAATCTAACTATCGTTAGAATTCTGTGACGTAAAGCCCTAACCGTTATAAGGGTGAAGGTGGCACAGAGCGGGAGGTAAATCATGAAACTCGTTATCGAACACCAGAATACGATGAGCGCGGGACTTGATGTGCCGTTCGAGACTGCATTCGGTTCGAAGCCGCAGCCGGCCTATCCGCTCTTCGATTCTAACAATGAGTGGAAAGCCACGACGGCCCCCCTCGACAAGAGAAATCTTTCATTTTCAGTGACTTGACTAGCCTTTGCGGAAAATGGAAGCAAGTTGGTGACAAACTTTCGAACAACTGTTAGACTTTTTAAAAATCCCGGGTGGAGGAAGCGCTACGGGATAGGGAGGATCGATCCGATGAAAATTTCAGGTTTCCTGACACGATTTCGTGCGCCTATCGTTCAGCAGGCCGGCTGAAATGTTGGACGTCGAAAATATCCAGCTCACCTTCGGAGGCGTGAAAGCCCTCGCTGGTGTCAGTGTTCATGCCGCAACCGGCAAGATCACCGCTGTCATCGGTCCGAACGGTGCAGGCAAAACCAGCTTGTTCAATGTCATTTCTGGTTTCTACAAACCCAATAGCGGGCAAGTTCGGCTTGCCGGCGAAGACATTTCAGCACTTGGGCCTCATGCGCGCGCCTATCGCGGCATGTCCCGCACCTTCCAGAACATCGCCCTTTTCCACGGCATGACCGTGCTGGACAACATCAAGCTCGGCGCCCACACCAATCTCAAGAGCGGCGTGTTGTCGGCCGGCTTCCGACTTCCATCGACACGTCGCGAGGAAGACCGGCTCGACCGCGAAATCCAGCGCGACGTCATCGGCCTTCTGGAGCTGGACCACGTTCAGCACCATCAGGTCGAAGATCTCGCCTACGGACTGCAGAAGCGCGTCGAACTTGCCCGCGCGCTGGTCATGAAACCCAAGATACTGCTCCTCGACGAGCCGGTTGCAGGTATGAACCGCGAGGAAAAGCGGGAAATGAGCCGTTTCGTCACCGATGTCCGCAACAACTGGAACACCACCGTTCTGCTCATCGAGCACGACATGAGCATGGTCATGGGGATTTCGGATCACGTCGTGGTGCTCTCCTTCGGAAAGCCGATCGCATCGGGAACTCCTGACGAGGTCCGCGCGAACCCCGATGTCATCAAGGCCTATCTCGGCGGCGCCGAAGAACCGGCCGCGAACGCGGCATAGGAGAACGGTCCCATGAACTTCTTCATCGAATATTCGATCGTCGGCATCGCTTCGGGCGGCATCTACGCACTGATCGCGCTCGGCATCATCGTCATCTTCAAGTCGTCGAAGACCTTCAATTTCGCCATGGGCGAGATGATGATGCTGTCGGCGTATTTCTTCTACGCGGCAACCGTGACCTATTCCCTCGGCCTCGTCGCCGGATTCTGCGTCGCGCTGGCGGGTTCCATCGCAATTGCCCTTCTCATCGAACGGGTCGCGATCCGACCCATGCTGGGCCGACCGTTCATTGCCGTGGTCATGGTAACATTCGGCATCGGATCGATCATCCGTGGCGTTGTCGGCATGGTCTGGGGCCCGAACGACCTTCAGATCCCCGCAATCCTTTCGCGTAGTCCCGTCATGCTCGGCGACATATTCATTCCGGGAAAGACGGCGCGCGCCTTCGCCATCGCGGTCGTCATCGTCGTCGGGCTTATCGCCTATCTGCGCTATTCGCGGGCCGGCGTTGCCCTGCGAGCCGCGGCAGCAGATGCCATTACCGCCTACTCCATGGGCATCGACGTGCGGCGCATCATCGCCTTCACCTGGATCATCGCGGCGATCACCGGCTGCATCAGCGGCGTTCTGATGGCCAACGTCAACACGCTCACGCCGCACCTTGGCATGGTCGCGCTCAATGTCCTGGCAGTCGTCATCCTGGGCGGCATGAACTCGATCGGCGGCGTTCTGATAGCGGGCTTCATAATTGGCTGGCTCGAAGCAGTAACCGGCCTGATGCTTGGCACCGAGTACCGCGAAATCACCCCTTACATCCTGGCTCTGATGGTCCTGCTGGTCCGTCCCACCGGTCTGTTCGGCACCAAGGAAATCGAGAGAATCTGATGGTCAGTTACGTGGAAACAACAGCTCTCCGTTCCCCCGCGATGTGGTTCACCGCCAACCGGCTGACAACCGGCCTGCTGCTGGTAATTCTTCTGATCCTGCCATTCGTGGCGCCGCGTTACTGGATCTATTTCGCCGGCCTGCTCGGCATCAACATCATCGCCACGCACGGCCTCAACATCATGATGGGCTACACCGGCTTGCTGTCACTCGGCCATGCCGCCTTCATAGGTGTGGGTGCCTACACGGCAGCACTTGCGCAGATCCACCTTGGCCTGCCTTTCTGGATCGCGATCCCGCTTGCCGGTGTCATGGCGGCAGTGATCGGCGTCGGCTTCGGCCTGCCGTCCCTGCGCATCCGCGGGCTGTATCTCGTCATCGCGACGCTGGCGGCGCAGTTCATTCTAAACTTCGTCTTCGTGCACTGGCAAAGCGTGACGAATGGCGATGTGGGCCTTACCGTCCAGCCTGCGACCATCTTCGGCGTCTCGCTCAACAACGAAACCCGTATCTACTATCTGATCCTGTTTGCCGTCGTGTTCATGACCTGGTTCGTGGTGAATGTGATCCGCTCCCGCGTCGGCCGTGCTCTCATCGCCGTGCGCGAACGCGACCTCACCGCACAGGTTCTCGGCGTGGAAATCGTCAAATACAAGCTCATCGCCTTTGCGCTCGGTTCCTTCTATGCCGGCGTTGCAGGCGGGTTGCTTGCCTATTTCAACCGCTTCGTGAACCCCGAGCAGTTCGGCCTTCTTTTGTCGGTTTTCTTTCTCTCCGCCGTCATCGTCGGCGGCATGGGCTCGACACTCGGCGCCATACTTGGAGCGGTGTTCATGACGCTCCTGCCCGAGCTTCTGCGCGAAGGCGCGCTGCAGGTGGGCGATACTTTCGGTTTCGACATCGCGCTCATCCTCGTGCCGCTCCGTGAAACGGTGTTCGGCTTGCTGATGGTCAGCTTCCTGATCCTGGAGCCACGAGGACTGGCTCAGTTGTGGAAGCGCGCGAAACAAAAGTTTGAACGCCGCTGACAACGACGCGGCGGCGGCATCAAAGAATTTAAGCGATCGAAAGATCACGCAATGTGGAGGAAGGCATGTATAGCAGACGCAGTTTTCTAAAAACGGCAGGTGCGGCAGCAGCCGTATCGACCTTCGGCATTCGCACCGCCCAATCGGCGGACGACCTCAACTGGAGCATCCACTGTGACCTGACCGGACCGGCCGCGGAAGGTGGAAAGTTCCAGGGTGACGGCTTCACCGCCTATGCGAACTGGATCAACGCCAAGGGCGGCATTCGCGGACGCAAGGTAAATGCCACTATCAACGATTCCACCTTCAAGGTGGATGTGGCCGTTGCCAACGTCAAGAAAGCCCTTGCGCAGGGCCGCGTGGACTATCTGTTCGGCGAAAGCACGGGCATGATCCAGGCGATCTCGCCCGAGAACAATTCCACCAACAAGATCTTCATGACGTCGGGGTCCTTCGCTTCGGAACTGGCCGATGAAAAAGCCTACCCGTATCACTTCGTGCCTGGTGCCACCTATGGCGCGCAGCTCAAGATGCTGGTGCAATACATCAAGGACTCCTCGGGCTCCAATCCGGCCAAGCTCGTCATAGTCCACTCCAGCACCGGCATGGGCCGCGACGGAATCGAAGCCGCCGTGGCATTCGCCAAGGAACTCGGCATCGAAGTCGCTATGGTGCAGCAGACCAAGTTCGTCGAGACCGACGTCAGCTCGTTCGCACTTGCCATACGCCAGGCACAGCCAACCCATGTCATCCACCACGGCTATTCTTTTGCTGTCTGGCCCGAGGTTATTCGGCTGGTGCGTGACTACGGCATGGAAGACGTCGTCTTCATGGGCACCGTCTGGCAGAGCGAGCGTGCCAAACTCTTCGACCTGCGTGATGTCACTCCCGGACTGGTCGGGATCAAGGTCTGGAATGACGACACCGTCAAGCCGGCCGGCGAAACGATGCAGATCATCGGCGACATCCTGAAGAAGCAGAACCCGAACTTCAGCGGCTATGCGCGTCTCGGCTTCCTCGATGCATGGATCAGCAGCATGATGGCGACGAAGGCCTTCGAAATCGTGCTCGATGCCGGCCAGGAGGTGAACGGCGACAATCTGGCCGCGGCCATGCGCACGGTGAAGGATTGGGACACTGGCGGCCTGATCGGCGCGCCGGTCACCATCAGCGATCAGCAGATCGGGCTCGGGCGTGTCATCCGCTTTACCGAAGCGGAAAATCTCGAACCCGAGCTTCTGACCGAATGGGTCAAGGTAGGCTGAAATGGCAGCCGTTCTCGAAATCAGAGACCTAGAAGTCCGCTATCAGGGTGTCATCCAGGCGCTTTCCAGCCTGAGCTTACGGGTCTCCGAAGGAAGCATCGTCGCGCTTCTTGGCGCCAATGGTGCGGGCAAGACGACGACGCTCAAAGCCATATCCGGCTTTCTTCCGCTCGAGAACGGCCGTGTCACCCGCGGCTCGATAACGATCGGCGGAGAAGATGTGCTCAAACTTGCGCCGCACAAGATCGTGCGGCGCGGCATCTTCCACGTTCGCGAAGGCCGTCATGTCTTTTCGGAAATGACCGTCGAGGAAAACCTGATCGCCTCGACTTTCGCGCAGCGCTCACCGCGCTCGCGAAAGGACGCGTTCGAAGAAGTCTATAACTACTTCCCGATCCTTTCGCAGCGTCGAAACCAGGCCGCCGGTTATCTGTCCGGCGGCGAACAGCAGATGCTGGCAATCGGCCGCGCGATCGTCGCCGATCCCGAAATGATCCTGCTCGACGAACCCTCGCTCGGACTGGCGCCGCTGATCGTTTCCGAGATTTTCGAGATCATCGCGCGCATCAATCGCGAGAAGCGAGTGTCGATGCTGCTGGTTGAACAGAATGCTGTGATCGCACTCAAATATGCGTCCTATGGCTATGTCATCGAAAATGGCCGCAGCGTTCTCGAGGGACCGACGGAAGATCTTGCCAACAATCAGGACATCCAGAAATTTTATCTCGGCGTTGAAACGGACGAAGCGGCCTGAAAACTACTAGACCGCACAGAAACAAAAAAAGGGGCGGCGCCATGGCACCGCCCCTTTTTTGTTATGGCGAATACAACAACGTCAGTAGATGGAAATGCCCATCGAACGGCCGCCATCGAGCGTCAGTATCTGGCCGGTGACGTTTCTGGTGCGCGGGCTTGCGAAGAAGGCGATGCCATTCGCGATGTCTTCCGGCTGGCCGACTTCCTTCGTGGGTTGCTTGGCGATCAGTTCCTGCTGGCGTTCCGGCGTCAGCGAGCGGAACATATCGGTCTCGATCAGACCCGGCGCTATCGCGTTTACGAAAATGCCGCGTTCGGCCAGATCGAACGCCATGCCGCGCGTCAGGCCGACAGCGCCAGCCTTCGAGGTGATGTAGGGGGAATGGGCGTAGCCGGCGAGATAGGCGCGAGACGCGACATTGACGATCCGCGCGCCGCGTTTCATCACCTTGATGGCTTCCTGAGCCATGACGAAGGCACCGATGACGTTGACTTCATACATCTTCTTGAAATCGTCTTCGCAGACATCATCGAACTTGCCATCCCAGAAAACCGCAGCGTTGTTCACCAGGACGTCCAGCCTCGGCAGCGAAGCAATCAAAGCCGAGACCGCTGCACGGTCGGTAATGGAAATCGCGTGATGTTCCACCGAGCCGCCTGCTTCGAGCAGCGCGGCCGCATTGGTGGCCAGAGGCTCCGCGTTGAGATCGACCATGACGACGTGAAAACCGTCATCCAGCAGGCGCTGCGTCGTGGCAAGCCCGATGCCGCGACCGGCACCCGTTACAAGCGCTACTTCTTTGTTCATCGCATTCCCCTCACACCGCATCGACCGGCAGCACAAACGTTTCCGTCATGCCGCCATCGACCACCAGCACATGGCCGTTCATGTAGCTGGACGCCTTCGACGCCATGAAGGCGATAACCCCGCCGGCCTCTTCCGGGTCGCCCCAGCGGCCAAGCGGGATTCGGCTGGAAACGCCCTTTTCGTAGCCAGGCCTTGCCAGAATGGTGGTGTTGATCTCGGTGAGGAAATAGCCCGGCGCCATCATGTTGCAGGTTACGCCCTTGGGGCCCAGCTCCGCGGCCAGCGCTTTGGTCATGCCGGCAAGGCCATGTTTGCTGGCGACATAAGCCGTCACCTTTTCGCGGCCAGTCACCGCCAGCGCCGAGCCGACATTGATGATGCGCCCCCAGCCATTGGGCACCATCAGCCGTGCGGCCTCGCGACAAAGCAGATAAGGCGCCCGCACATTGGTGCCCATCACGCGGTCCCAGGTTGCAGTCGTGGCCTCCGCCAGCGGCTCCCAGGCATTGATGCCGGCATTGTTGACCAGTATGTCCAGACGCCCTTCCGCAGCACCGATTTCCCGGATCGCATCCACGCAGGCCTGACCGTCTGCCAGATCGAAAGCGCGTGTCCTGACATCGAGGCCTTCAGCCCTGAGGCTTTCCGCCGATGCCTCCAGCTGCTCCTGCCCACGCGCAGTCATCCAGACCCGTGCACCGGATTCGCCAAGCGCCTTTGCCATCTCGAAACCCAGGCCGCGCGATGAGCCGGTGACGACAGCGACACGACCCTTCAGGGAAAAACGTTCGGTCATGATGTCCTCTCAGGCTGCGAGCTGGAAGGTGAATGTGGCACTCAGGCCACCGTCGACATGGATCACCTGCCCCGTGACGAAGCTCGACGCATCCGACGCAAGATAGACGAGCGTGCCGACGAGTTCTTCCGGACGACCCCATCGCTCCATGGGCGTGACGCCGCTCACGGCTTCGACATAGCCTGCGCGCGAAGTGATGCTCGTGTTGATGTCGGTGACGAAATAGCCCGGCGCGATGACATTGGCCGTAATGTTGTCGCGTCCAAGTTCAGCAGCGAGGGAACGTGTCAGACCGACGATTGCGGCCTTGGATGTGCAGTAGCCGTGTAGCTTGGCCCGGCCGATTGTCGACAGCACGGATCCGGTGTTGACGATGCGGCCACCACGCCCACCGGCCTTCATGACCGCAGCACATTCCTGCGCCATGATGAATGTCGCCCTCACATTCGTATCCATGATCTGCTCGAGATCGCCGAGGTCGCTTTCGAGGACGGGCTGCCAGTTGATGATGCCGGCATTGTTCACGCAGATATCGATGTGCCCGAGATCGCCGGCAACCTTGCGGATGCCTGTCCTGATCTCGTCTTCATTCGCAAGATCGAGCGGCAGCACTGTCGCCTGCCTGCCTTCGTCCGCGATTTCGGCGGCGACGGATTCGAGCTTCTGACGGTCGCGAGCGATGAGAACAACATGCGCTCCGGCAGCCGCCAGGCCCTTTGCCATCGGCTTTCCCAGGCCCCGGCTCGCACCAGTAATGACGGCGACCTTACCTTTCAACGAAAACAGTTCGAGCATGTTTCCTCCCTTGCCCGGTCGGGGCGCATCATTGTCGTAAATCTTGTGCGTAGAGGCTGCGCAGCCTCACCTTGTCGACTTTTCCGCTCGGCAGCTTGGCGATCTCGTCGACGAAGACGACATGGCGCGGCTTCTTGTAGCTTGCGATGAGCGCCCGGCAGTGTTCGATCAATTGCTCGGCGGTAGCGCTATTGCCGGGCCGCAGCACGACGATGGCCATCACCGCCTCGCCCCACTTCGCGTCAGGCGCGCCGATCACGGCGACCTCCGAAACCGCGTCGTGTGTCACCACGGCTTCCTCGACCTCGCGCGAATAGATGTTTTCGCCGCCGGAAATGATCATGTCTTTCTTGCGGTCGACCAGATAGAGGAAGCCCTCGTCGTCGAGACGGCCCATGTCACCGGTATGCACCCAGCCGTCGCGCAGCGTTTCGAGCGTCGCCGCGGTGTTGTTCCAGTACCCCATCATCACGCCGGGGCTCGTCAGCAGAATCTCGCCGACCTCTCCGGTCGGCAAATCCTCGCCATGCTCGTCCACGACCCGCACATCGACGCGCGGCGAGGCTTGCCCGACCGAGGTCAGGATTTCCCGGTCACGATCCGTGCCATCGGGCCGATGCTGATGGGCAAGCAATGTCGTGCCGATTCCCTCGGTCTGCCCGAACTGCTGCTGAAAGACGGGACCGAACAGTTTCAGGCCGCGCTTGAGAACGGGGATCGGCATTGGTGCTGCCGCATAGACGATCATGCGCAGGCTCGATATGTCGGTGGTTCCGACTTCAGGCGAATCCAGCAGTGTCTGGATCATCGTCGGCGCCATGTGGGTCACCGTGATGCGCTCCCGTTCGATGCAGGTCAGCACCGCCTTGGGGTCGAAACCCTTCTGGACGACCACGGTGCCTGCCCGCCAATGCTGCGCGAGCTGGATGATCTTGGCACCGATATGGAACAGCGGCATCATGATCAGCAGGCGGTCGGCCGGCGAATTGCGCTGGTCCGAGCCCAGAACTTCTGCAGCGGCAACCTGACCGCCCTGCCCCAGCATCACGCCCTTTGGCCGTCCCGTGGTTCCGGATGTGTAGATCAGAAAGGCGATGTCCTCCGGCTTTGGCCGGAACGGGACGCCCGAGGCATCTCCGAAATTGAGCAGGTCCTCATAGTCCAGGGCAAAATCGGAGTTGCCGTCGAGGCAGATGAAGTGCTCGACCGTTTTCAGCTGATCCTTCATTGCAGCGATTGTCTCGGCGTAATCCGCCTCGAAAACCAGCACCTTCGGCGCACCGTCATTGATGATGTAGACCATCTCGGGGATCGCCAGCCGCCAGTTGACGGTCGCACAAACGAACCCGGAAATCTCACAGGCGCCGTAGACCTCCTGAAATTCCAGTCGGTTCTGGCTGAGGATGCCGACGCGGTCCTGGCGCTTCAGCCCCAATCCACGCAATGCACTGGCAAGGCGGCTGACACGCTCGTGAAACTGGGCGTGGGTTACCTGCCTCTCGCCCCAGACGAATGCGGTTTCGTCCGGATATTTCCAGGCATTGTTGTCGAGCATGTCGGCAAGCGTATTGGGCGCGCGCATCATCCTTCACCGCACCGCTATTGAACGGACGGATCGAAGTTCGGCTTGCGCTTTTCCCTAAACGCGGCAAGCCCTTCCTGAAAATCGTCGCTGGCGAAACAGACAGGCTGTGCGGTTGCCTCGAAATCGAGAACGGCAAAGGCATCGTCGGACAGTTCAAGCATGCGTTTGGTGAGAGACAGCGCCAAGGACGGGAACGCTGCCAGTTCGCGTGCCCGCTGCAGGGCAGTTTCGGCCACGGCGTCGTCCGCCACGATGTCGTCCGCTAAGCCTATGTTAAGTGCTTCAGCCCCTTTGTAGCTGCGGGAATAGAGAAGCGCCTGCCTCGCCTTGGCCAGTCCGATCCGCTTCGGCAGCGTGTATCCGATAGCAAAATCAGGGGCTAACCCAACGCGCGGAAACGGGAAGCCGATGCTGGCGGTTTCGCCCATTACGATCGTATCGCAGAACAGTACGAGACCGGCCCCTGCGCCAACCGCGTGGCCGCGCACCTCGGCGATCATCGGCTTTTCAGCGGCCAGCAGCACACGTGCAAGCTTGTGGGCGGATGCGATCCGCCGCCGTCCATTCTTCGGGTCCGACAGCGTATCCATGCGGGACAGGTCGCCACCGACGGAGAAATCCTTGAGCGCGGACGCCAGAACGATGACACGCGTTCCGGCGTCGTCAAAGAGACCTTGGAAAACACGCAGAAGCGCGTTGCGCAAATCCTCGCCCAGCGCGTTGCGCGCTGCAGCATGATTCATCACCACACGAGCGATTCCGCGCTCGTGCCGTTCGACAGTAACCAGTTCCACCGTTTTCCTCCCGGTAACCTTCAAGGTCGTAAGAAAGCTACACCAATCCAAAACCTAACACTAGTTAGAAAATAACAAATCTGCTCTTTGTTAGAAAAGTTTCCATCCTTGCGTGCAAAGTCGTACACTATCGGCGAGAGGACGAGGAGCAGGCCCAATATGACAAGAAAGCTGGCAAAGTCGGCAATTTCACAAAAGCGCGTTCTGGACGCCGCCGCGAAGATTTTTCGCGACTACGGTTACGCCGGAACGACCATGCGGACCATTGCCGACGAGGCTAACCTCAAGGCGGGCAGCATCTACTATCACTACAAGTCCAAGGACGAGCTTATCAGCGCGGTACTCGACATCGGCATGCATGCCGTTCTCGACACTGTGAATTCCGCACTCGCAGCTCTTCCTGCGGACGCAGATGTTCGCCAACGCATTGAAACCGCGATACGCGCCCACCTTTCGGCGATCATCGACATCGGCGACTATACGCTGGCGACCCGCCGCGTGATCGGGCAGGTGCCCGAAGCAATCCGGGCCCAGAACATGCGGCTGCGCGATTCCTATGCCTCGCTGTGGCAGACCATTCTGGTCGATGCGCAAAAGCGCGGTGAGTTCCGCGCCGACGCCAACATCACCCTGTCGCGCCTGTTCATTCTCGGCGCGCTGAACTGGACCGTCGAGTGGTTCAAGCCGGGCGGACGGACCATCGATGAAGTTGCCCACGAATTTGCGGCGGTGGTTCTCGACGGCCTGGGAAAGCCGGGAAACACGAAATCGGAGGCCGCTCCCGCCAAGGCAAGAGCGACACCCCGGATAACGGTTTAACAGGGAAATTCGCGGTCAGTCCCGGCCTAGTATATGGTCCGAGATGATCCGCATCTGGATTTCTGATGTGCCTTCGAAAATCTTGGTCAGGCGGGCGTCGCGCCAGTGGCGCTCGACCTGGTTCAGCGTGGTGTAACCCCCGCCTCCGTGAATCTGCAGCGCTTCGCTGGTGACGCGCTCGGACATTTCGGAGGCGAACAGCTTCACCATCGAGGCTTCCTTGTCGCAGCGCACGCCCTGGTCGATCTTTTCGCAGACCGAGTACATCAGCGCGCGCGCGGCCTCGATCTCGGTCGCCATGCTCGCGATTTTGAAGCGGATAGCCTGAAAGGCGGCAATCGGATTGCCGAACTGACGGCGCTCCTTTGCGTGGGCAACCGCATCGTCCAGCCCGGCCTGCGCAAGACCGATGGACCGCGCCGCAGTATGGGCGCGCGCCGTTTCCAGCCCTGCCGTCGCGAGATAGAAGCCCCGGCCCTCTTCGCCGATGAGATTGGCGGCAGGCACCCGGCATTTGTCGAAAGCCAGTTCCCAGGTCGTCCAGCCGAAATAGCCGATCTTCGGAATGACGGTTCCCGAGACGCCTTCCGGCAGCCGGCCGCGCGATTTCTCGACCATGAAGGCCGAGATTCCGCGATGCCGCGCTTTCGGATCGACCGACGGATCGGTGCGGGCAAAGACCATGATGAAATCCGCGCCGTCGGCGAAAGTGCACCAGTATTTGTTGCCCGTAATCTCCCATTCGTCGCCCACCCGCTTTGCGCGGCAGGAGATATTGGCGACGTCGGAACCGGCGTCCGGTTCGGAAAGCGAGAACGCTCCAAGAAACTCGCCCCGCGCCATGCGCGGCAGATAGATCTTCTTCTGTTCCGGCGTCATCGCCTTGAGCGACCCGATCAGCGCATTGCCGCGCGCGATCATCGAAGCAACGCTCATCCAGCCACGCGCAAGCTCTTCGGCGACCAGACAATATTCGAAGGCCCCCAGTCCAAGACCGCCATACTCCTCGGGAATAAGGATGCCGAAATAGCCGAGCTCGGCCATCTGGTCGATCAGTTCGCGCGGCATCTCGCCCTTGACAGGATCGAGCTTGTCGGCCAGCGGGCGAACCTGCGTGCGCGTGAATTCACGCGCCGATTCCTGGATCATGCGATGTTCGTCGGACAGTTCAGTCATAAACGGATTCCTCGGGCGGCAATTGGCCCTGGCCAAGTGAACGGCCGCCGTCGACCACCAGAACCTGGCCGGTGATGTAGCGGTTTTCGGGAGAGGCCAGGAATGAGACGGCGCGTGCAATATCCTCCGGCTGGCCGATACGGCCAAGCAGTTGAAGGGACAGCATCACCTGCTGACGCTCCGGCGTCATGTAGTGAAGCATATCGGTATCGACCACGCCGGGAGCGATGGCGTTGACGCGAATGTCGCGCGGCGACAGGTCGATCGCCATGGCGCGCGTCAACCCGACCACGGCTGTCTTGGAGGCAACATAGTGCGCCATTTGCGGAGCCCCGGCGAAGGATCGCGAGGCGATGTTGACGATGCGCCCGCCATTGCGCATGCGGCGCGCGCCCTCTTGCGCAACGATGAATGTCCCGACCGTGTTGATGTCGAAATTCTCGCGGAAATGATCTTCGGTCAGGTCTTCGAAACGGTGCGTACTTGTGATGGCGGCATTGTTGACGATGACATCGATAGGCGCGTAGCGAAGCATCAGCTCGGCAATCGCGGCACGGTCGCGGATGTCCAGAACCGCGGAATCGACATCAGCCCCGGAGCTTCGCAGGCCGGCTGCCAGATCATGAACTTCGTCGAGCCTGTCGATTGCAACTACGTGATAGCCTTCGCGGGCCAGATGCTCGACGATGCCTCGTCCGATACCCTTGGCGGCACCGGTAACGACAGCAGTCCCCAATTTCTTGCTCAATGCATTCCTCCCCGGGCAAGCGCCATAATGCCGCCGACCGTTTCTTCGCCGCCGAAATCAGTCAGCGCAGCGCGCAAAGCAGTGGCCCTTCCGCCGATAACCGGCACGACCAGCGCATCGAATTTCGCTGCAAGCTTCAGGCTCTGGCGCACCGGATCGGCGTCCGCCACGCCCGCGTCATGGATCGCGGACAGGCGTGTCCCATCCGCCGTTTTTATCGAAACCTCGGCCTTGGCTTCAGGAAGGGTTTCATCAAAGGAAATCGTCGCCATGTCGCGCAGCCGGACGAGTTCCGGCTCCTGCGTCAGCGCATCGGTGTAAGTGGCAATGCCAGACGTGTCCCGGCCGGCCAGCGCCATGGCGACGGTCAGGCGCAACGAAAACTTGGCCTCGAGACCTGTGGTGGGTACCGCAATGTTGCAAACCCGATCGGTAATCGGCGGCACGCGGATTTCAACGGCCTGAATTGCGTTCGAGGAAACAGCGTGCTTTTCGCGGATTGCCTTTCCGGCTTCGATCGCACCATGGGTAAGATAGCAGGAGGCGTGATATTTGAAGAGGTTGTTGGCGATGTGATGATCCAGCGCGGCTTCCTTCATCGCCTCTTCGGGATTGAAGTCAATGCTCTGGGTCGCAGCCAGTCCCTGCGCGCATTCCAGCGCATCCTGCCGGCTGGTGAAGCCGCGCTTGGCCAGCCGTGCAGCCTGAAGTCCGTTCTGGGCAGCGCGTCCGGCATGCAATGGCTTGCACATCGTGCCGAACATCGACTTCAGGCCGGATGCCATCGTGGCGGCGATGCCGTAGGCGGTTGCCGTGGTTTCGGCATCAAGCTTCAGGAGACGCGCGCAGGCGGCGGCGGCCCCGACGCTGCCGACCGTCGCGGTTGCATGAAAGCCGTGCTGGTAGTGACCCGGGCTCATCAACGCACCGGCGCGGCAGACGACATCATAACCGGCAACGAAAGCGGCCAAAACTTCGTCCTGCGACGCTGAAATTTCTTCTGCCAGGGCCAGAAGGCCGGGCAATATCGCGACGGTGGGATGGCCAAGTATCGCCATGTTCACATCGTCGAAGTCGATGGCATGCGACGCGGTGCCGTTGATCAACGCCGCGTTGGCTGCCGACGTTCTGTCCGACCGCCCAACCAGCGTTGCGACCGGCCGCGCGCCGTCGGAAAGCAGTTCGTCTGCCAGCAACGTCACCGCCGGTTCGGATGCCCCAGGCAGCGTGACCGCGAACCAGTCGAGAATGCATTGGCGCGCAATCGTGACAGCAGCGTCCGGCAGATCTTCGCGACGGATCGCGCAAGCCCGCTCGGCCAGCCAGCGTGTGACCGGTGGACGTGATAAGTCGCTGCTCATATCACGCCCCTGCCGCTGCGGGCGCGCCGTGTAACTGCCGCAGCACCACCTTGTTGACCTTGCCACTGGGCAGACGCGGCAGTTCATCGACGAAGACCACCGATTTCGGCTTCTTGTAGCTCGCGATCAGGCTCTTGCAATGCTCGATGAGTTCGGCTTCGCCCAGCGTCACGCCGGGATTGACGACGGCAACGGCGCGCACGGTCTCACCCCAATATTCATCCTTTACGCCGATCACAGCGACATCCTGAATGTCGGGATGGGCGGCAAGAGCCTCCTCGACCTCGCGCGAGTAGATGTTCTCGCCGCCGGAAATGATCATGTCCTTCTTGCGGTCGACCAGATAGAGGAACCCCTGTTCATCGAGATAGCCGAGATCACCGGTGTAGTACCAACCATCACGCAGGGCGGAGATGGTGGCGGCCGAATTGTTCCAATAGCCGAGCATCTGGCTGGTGGTCTTGATCAGGATCTCGCCGGGTTCTCCCACGGGCAGTTCTGTACCGGCTTCATCGATGATGCGAATGTCGACATTGGGCGCGGCCTGCCCGACCGAGCCGAGCAGCTTGATTTCCTCCGGTGTTCCGTCCGGCTTGTGCTGGCGCTTGTGAAGCGTCGTGCCGCCACCTTCGGTCATGCCGTAGAGTTGCAGGAAGACCGGGCCCAGCAGCTTCAGTCCGCGCTTCAGCAGCGGGACGGGCATTGGGGCGGCGGAATAGCAGATCGTGTGCAGCGAGGAGAGATCGGCTTCATCTATCCCCGCAACGCTCAACACCACCTGCACCATGGTCGGCGCCATATGCGTCATCGTCACACGCTCGCGAACGATAGTTTCAACGATTTCGGCAGGCTTGAATTCGCGATGAAGAACGACACTGCCGCCGCGTATATGAACGCCGATCTGCAGGAACCGCGCGCCGACATGGAAGATCGGCATCATCAACTGGAGCCGGTCCGACACGATCAGCCCGAGTTCGGTCGCCATCAGGATGCCGATCGCAATCTCCGCTCTGTGCGTGCGCATCACGCCCTTGGGACGGCCGGTCGTCCCGCTGGTGTAGATGAGATGCATGATGTCGTCGGGCGTCGGGCGTGACGGGGCGCCTTCCACGTCTCCCGCAGCAAGCACAGCCTCGTAGTCTTCGGCCCAGGCCGGTACCGCACCGCCGAAGCACAGATATGTCTCGATATGCGGGAGCCTGTCGCGGATCTGTTCGATGACGCCGGCATATTGCGCCTCGAATATCAGCACGCGTGGTGTGGAATCCGTCAGGATGTAGAGTATTTCCGGCGGCGCGAGACGCCAGTTGACGGTCGCCGCTATGTAACCGGCCAGTTCGCAGGCGCCGTAGGCTTCCATGAATTCAAGTGTGTTCTGCGCCAGGATCGACACACGGTCCTGCCGCCTTATGCCGCGTTTCCACAGGCCTGAGGCAAGCCGGTTGGCGCGCTCGGCATGCTGGGCGAACGTGACGTGGCGGCCCGAATAGGTATAGGCGTTCTCGTTCGGAAACTTGTAGGCGTTGTTGCGCAGCACGTCGCCAAGCGTGTCGATCATCTCAGTGCCTCCTCCCCAGAACCGTCAGGCTTTCGGCAAGCCCATGCGGTTCGCAATGTTGTTCTTCTGGATTGCCGTCGATCCTCCGATGATCGGCATCAGCAGCATGTCGCGAACGTGGCGTTCCATATCGAAGCCGCGCGCATAACCATAAGCACCCATGACCTTCTGGCAGGTCAGCACGATGTCCAAGCCCATCTCGCAGACATACATTTTCGCCATCGAGGTCTCGACGCTGCACGGCAGGTTGTTGTCCGCCAGCCAGCAGCCGCGATAGAGCATCAGGCGCGCAGCAGCCAGCTTGGTCTGCACATCGGCCAGCATGTGGCGGATCGACTGGTGCGAACATATGCGCTTGCCGAACTGGCTGCGCGTCTGCGAGTACTCCCACGCGTCGTCGACCGCTTGCGTGGCAATGCCCAAAGCCATAGCCGCGACCTCCAGTTTCTCGACCTCAAGGGCCGGACCGGCTAGTTTCGGCCAGCCCTGGTTCCACCCTTCCTCGCCACCGACCACGTCCTCAATGCCAATCTCGACATTGTCGAGCGTGACGTCGTTGGTGTTGAGACCACGCGCGCCCATCGCAGGAATGTGCGTGAGCGTTACGCCCTTGGCTGTCGGCGGGATCAGAACCAGCGACAGGTTTTTATAGCGTGCGTCGGGCTCGCCCGAGCGGACCAGAGCGTAGATGTAATCCGCACTCTCGGCCCCCGAACACCAGCGCTTGAAGCCGTTGATGACGACCTTGTCGCCCTTGCGCTCGGCACGTGTCTTGACGCTGGCAAGGTCGGAACCGACATCCGGCTCCGACAGGCCATAGGCAAACAGAAGCTCGCCATTGGCAAGCCTCGGCAATAGCCGTTGCTTCTGCTCCTCGCTGCCCGAGGCCAGGATGTTCATCGATCCGTAGCAGGAATTCATGAGATAGAGCGTCGCGATCACCATCGACCGCCGCGACAGCTCCTCGACCGTCACCATGGTGGCAAGGATATCGCGTCCGGTTCCGCCATACTCTTCCGGTATAGTCATGCCGCATACGCCAAGCTCGGTGATGTGCTGCATGAGCGCGCGCGGAACCTTGTCCTCCTCGTCCCACTTCGCCATCATTTCGCGTGGCGCATGACGTTCGAGCATACGCCGGATGCTTTCGCGCAACATCGTTACATGATCGGGTTCACCGAAATCCATTGCGTGCTCCTCCCGTGTACGAACCGAACCTCCCCGTCCGGTTCACTCAGAGACCATTGAATTTCGGCTTCCGCTTTTCAGAAAAAGCGTTGATCGCCTCGAGGTGATCCTGACTGCGATTGGTCAGCGCTTCATAGGCCATGCAGGTGTCCATCATGCTGTGGGCAAGCTGCTTCAGGCCGATATTGATCGCCGTCTTGGTGTATTTGATCGACTTCATCGCACCCGAGCCTATCTTTTTTGCGAAGGCATCGACGCGCGCATCCAGTTCGTCAGCTGGAACGGCATAGTTGATCAGCCCCATCGCCGCCGCGTCCTTGGCATTGATGAGATCACCGGTGAGCAGATATTCCTTGGCCCGCGCATAGCCGATCGCCTGCGGCCATATCACCGCACCGCCATCGCCTGCCGCCAGACCAACCCTGACATGCGGGTCGCCGATGCGAGCATGATCGGCAGCAAAGATGATGTCGCAGAACAAGGCCATCGTCGCGCCGAGGCCGACCGCATCGCCGTTCATCTTGCAGATGATAACCTTCTCGCAATCGAGAATGCCGAACACCACCTTCTTCGCCTCGTTGATCGAGCGATCGAACATTTCGGTGTCTTCGTACATCTTCTTCATGCCGACGATGTCACCGCCGGCGGAAAAGGCCTTGCCCGCACCGGTAAAGATGACGACGTCGATGGAATGATCCATTCCGAGATCGTAGAAGATGCGCGAAGATTCCTCGTGCATTTCGGCGGTCATGGCGTTCAATGCCTCCGGCCGGTTCATCGTCACCGTCATGGTGCGGCCGTCCTGCTCGAAGATGAAAAACTTGTAGCCAGAATAATCGACGGCCATTGAATCCTCCCGATTGACCAAGGGGCTCGCACCCCGAAATTTCATTTTCTAACGCTAGTTCGAAAGTTATCTCAATTCAAGTCCCGTCTTGGCACGACGAGCGCGTCGAGTGCGACGACTCCTTCGCCGACAGCCAGCACGACGACGGGATTGAGATCGATCGTCTCGATGTCATCGTGATGCGCGGCGGCAAATTCTGAAATCCGAACGAGCACATCGGCAAGGGCATCGACATCGGCAGGAGCCGACCCGCGTACGCCGGACAGCAGCGCCCGTCCGCGTATCGAATCGATCATGCGAACAGCTTCCGCGCGGCCAAACGGGGCAAGCCGAAAGACCACGTCCTTCAGCACCTCGACATGAACACCGCCTATGCCGAACATCACCACTGGGCCGAATACCGGATCACGGGATACGCCGATGATCGTTTCCACGCCCTTCCGCGCCATAGGCGCAATCAGCACGCCCTCTATCCGGGCGTCGGGCCGATGTTCGGCCGCACGTGCCATCAGCGTCTCGAAGCCGGCTTCCACGCCTGCCCGGTCTGCGACGCCGACCATGACCCCGCCGATCTCGGTTTTGTGCTCGATATCCGGCGAGACGATCTTCAATACCACCGGGTAGCCGATGGCATCTGCGTCCGCGCCGGCCTGCGCCGCAGAAGCTGCGACCCGCTCGTCAAGGAAGGGAATTCCCGCAGCGCCCAACAGCGCCTTGGCCGCACTTTCGGAAAGCGCTTCCGTACCTATCGACGCGGCGGGCTGGATACTCGGAGCATCATCGGACCTGTCGAAAGCTGCCGAAAACCCGACCAAAGCGGCGAGTGCCGCCACGGCGCGGTCGGAATCTTCGAACACCAGAAAACCGCTCGCTTCATAGGCAGCCACTACCTCAGGATCGCCGATCATCGACAATGCGATGAGGCGATCGGGAAAGCGCGAGCATCCCTTTGCGATTGCGTCCCGCAGCGGCCCGGACAGCGTCCTCGTATTCGGAACGGAGCTGAAGAAGCCTATCACTGCGTCATAGCCGCCTTCATCGAGGATGACCTCGATATTGCGGGCGAGCAGGTTCATGTCATTCAACGCCTGCGCCGTGGTATCGACCGGATTTTCAACGGACGCGAAGGGCAGCAGGTCCTTCAGCTTCTTTTGCGCGGTGGCCGGCATCGGCGCGACGTCCAGCCCATACCGCTCGGCAGCATCCGAGATCAGGACGCCGGCACCACCGGAAAGCGTGACCACGCCGAGCTTGTTCGACTTTGGAAACACCCCGCGCGCGCAGGCATAGGCAACGTCGATCTGTTCTTCCGTCGTGGTGGCACGGTGAACGCCATATTGCGCAAACACCGCATCGTAGATCGCGTCCGCCCCGGCCAGCGATGCCGTATGCGAAGATGCTGCCTTCGCCCCGATTTCGGAGCGCCCGACCTTCATCATCACGACCGGCTTGCGGTTCCGGCGGGCGAGCTCAAGCGCATTGCGGAAACGCGGACCGTCCCGAACGCCTTCGACATAGGCCATGATCACCTTGATGTCGGGTTGCACCGCCATCCATTCGAGGCTCTCGGCCACATCGATGTCGGCCTCGTTGCCGGTGGTGATCCAGTAGTTGATGCCGATGCCGCGCTTGCGGGCGAGATAGGCGATATGCGAGCCATAGGCGCCGCTCTGGCTGATGATGCCGAGCGGCCCCGGCCCCGGCATCTCCCGGTCGAGCGACTGCGTGAACGTGCCGAAGAAACCGATCTGTGGGTTGAAGATGCCAAGGCAATTGGGTCCCAGCAGACGCAGGCCGCCGGCGCGCGCGATATCGGCGATGCGTTTCTGGACTTCCAGACCCTCTTCGCCGCTTTCCGCATAGCCGGCCGAGAAGATGACAGCACCCTTTATGCCCTTGGCTATGCAATCGCGCACTGCCTGTTCCGTGAGACTGGCGGGCACCGCGAGCAAAGCCACGTCGGGCACGGCAGGCACGTCGGCCAGCGACTTGTAGGCTTTGACGCCCTGCACGGTTTCACGATTGGGATTGACCGGAAAGATGCCGCCCTTGAAACCGCCTTCCAGCAGATACCTTAGGGGCCTGCCGGAAATGCGCGTCGGATCGTCCGAGGCACCCAGTATGGCAACCGACGATGGACGAAACAGGGCATCGAGGCCCGCGGACGGTGTAACGTGCTTCATGTCGTTCCTCAGAAATTCACGCCCGCGCTCAGCAGATCGCGCGCGATGGTGCGACGCTGGATTTCGCTGGTGCCGTCGGGAATGCGCATCGAACGCGCAAATCTGTAGCCTGCTTCCAGCCTGAGCTCATTGGTCAGACCCATGCCGCCATGCACCTGCATGCAGCGGTCGAAAACACGGTTTGCCGCTTCGGTGCAGTGCAGCTTTACCATCGAGGTCTCGGCAAGGGCGCGCTGGCCGCGTTCGAGCTTGATGGCGCAATCCATCAGCATGGTCTCGGCGGCGTAAAGATCGGCGGCACTGTCGGCCAAAAGGATCTGCACCGCCTGGTGCTCGCCGATCGGCTGGCCAAAGGTCTTGCGAACCTTGGCGTATTCGACCGACTGAACCAGCGCCCAGCGGGCAAGGCCGATGCATGTCGCCGAGAGCCCCAGCCGACCATTGTTGACGCCGCGCAGCGCCACTTTCAGGCCCTGATCGACATCGCCGAGGCGATGGCTGTCCGGCACACGCATGCCGTCGAAGGCCAGGATGCCGATCTCCGCGCCCAGCTGTCCCATGATCGGGATGGTCGAGACGACCGAGAATCCAGCCCACGACGTATCGACGAAAAACCCAGTGATCCCACCTTTGCGGGCAGCGGCGAGTTCCGGATCGGTGACTGCAAAGATCATCGCATAGTCGGCATAAGGTCCGTTGGTGATCCACTGCTTCGAGCCGGTGATCACCCATTCGTCGCCGTCGCGGACGGCCCGCGTCTTCATCGCGAAAACGTCCGACCCCGCATCCGGCTCGCTGAGGCCGAAGCAAAGTGTCTTGTCGCCGCTTGCCAGTTGCGGCAGGTATTTTTCGCGCAACGGCTCAACGAGATTGGTCAGCACCGGCGACAGGCCATTGGTGAAAGGCGACGGGATCACCACCGGATGGATCAACGGGCGAGCTGGACCACAATGCGCCGAAAGAACGCCGTTGAGATAGACCGACGCCACCGGACCGAGCCCGCCGCCGCCGATCTCTTCCGGGCCGAACATCGTGTAAAAGCCCTGTTCGGCCGAAAGCATGCGCACCTTGCGCTTCAGCGCCTCCACCTCGGGCGTGAAGCGCCCCGCTTCGTCATAGATCGTCCGGTCGCTGGAAAGCAGCGCACGATTGGCGTTTTCGATGGGAACGACATCCTGCTCGACGAAGCGAATGAGACTTTCGCCGATCTGAAGGATATGTTCGGGAACATGAGTGGTGTTCATGTCAGTCCTTGTCGAGCGTGAATTTTGGCAAGGTCAGCTCCGGCGTGACGTCATCGAAGCTGACGGTCACGCGGTCGCCGATCCGCACCTGCTCGACATCCTTGGTGACGATATTGGTCAGCATGCGCGGCCCCTCATCAAGGGCGATCATGGCGATCACATAAGGAACGTCGGCGGCAAACACCGGGCCAGCAGGCTTGCGCGCGATGGTGTACGAATAGACTTCTCCTTTGCCGCTGACATCGGTCCATTCGAGATCGTCCGAATGGCAATGCGGGCATAGCTCGCGCGGATAGAAATGATGCTGGCCGCAAGCCCGGCATTTCGGCATCGACAGCCGATGCGCGCGCGCCGCATCCCAGAACGGCTTGGTGCCGGGATCGATGACGGGCTGCGGCTTTTCATATGTTGCGGTATCGCCCATGACGCATCCCCTCAGTTGTTCGCCAGGATAACGGTGGCGCCGGACGACAGCGTGCCTCCGGTGCCGTGAACGAGCGCGGTCTGGACATTATCAACCTGCCGGTCCCCCGCCTCGCCGCGCAGCTGCCGCACCGCCTCGACCAGCAGGAAGATGCCGTACATGCCCGGATGGCAATAAGATAGGCCGCCGCCATTGGTGTTGAGCGGGAACGCCCCTCCGGGTGCTGTCCGCTGGCCCGAGACGAATGCGCCGCCCTCTCCCGGCTTGCAGAAGCCGAGCGCTTCCAGCGTCATCAGAACCGTGATGGTGAAGCTGTCGTAGCACTCGACCAGGTCAATCGCGTCGTGGCTGACGCCGGCCATGTCAAAGGCGCGCTTGCTCGCCATTTCGGCAGCGGTCAGCCGCGCGAGATCCGGCATGGCCCCGATGGACCAATGCGTATGCGCCTCGCCATAACCGCGGATGTGGATCGGCCTGCTGCCATGGGCCTTTGCGTTCTCCGCCGTCGTCATGACGATGGCGCCGGCGCCATCGGTCACCAGACAGCAGTCGAGGAGCTTCAGCGGATCGGAAATCCTGGTCGATGCCATGACGTCATCGATGCTGATCGGATCGCGCATGGTCGCATCCGGATTGAGGCTGGCCCATTTCCGCGTCGCAACCGCGATCTCGGCCAATTGTTCTTCCGTGGTGCCGAATTCATGCATGTGGCGGCGCGCGGCCATCGCATAGCCGCCGACTGGCTGCGGGATGCCCCAGACATTCTCGAACTGCATGGTCAGGACAGGCGGACGGCCGCCCAGCGTTCGGCTACGTTCGCTTTTCTGCGTCGAGCCGTAGACGATGAGTGCTACGTCGCAATAGCCCTTTTCGATGGCCATTGCGGCATGCGCGACATGAGCCTCGAACGCCGACCCGCCGATGTTGGTGGTGTCTGCAAAGCGCGGGAATATGCCGAGATATTCACCGAGCGTGACGGATGGCAGCTGGCCCGGTCCCGGTACACCCCAAAGCCCCGCAACCAGCAACCCGTCGACATCGCGCATGGGGATGCCGGCATTGTCGAGAGCCGCCTTTGCCGCCCGCGCCTGCACCTGCAGGACAGACCCGCCGCCGACCACTTTTCCGTCCTTGAGCGGGACGTCGCCGACCCCCACGATCACCGCTTCACGCGCCATGACTGTTCTTCTCCACTTACTCTATCGGCTGTATTGCGTGGCCGGCGAGAATCTGCCGCACGCCCGCGCTGCATTGAAGCTTGATCCGCGCGCACCGCCTGCCGTCTCGTTCGACAATGTCTTCCACGGTCCCTGATACTTCGACGGTGTCGCCCGTATAGACCGGACCGACGAAAGCGACATCGATTTCGCCGGTTTCGTCGAATGCGCCTGCCGTCCACTCATTCAGCATCTGCGAGACGAAAGCGAGCGTCATCAGACCATGGGCGATCGTCCGGCCGAATGGGCCGGCAGCCGCAAATTCCGGATCGACATGGATGGGATTGAAATCTCCCGACGCTTCCGCATAGGCATTGATCATCCTCTGCGTCACGTGCCGCACCAATACCGGCGACGCTTCGCCAGGCGCGGAAAATTGGCGGGTCGAAAGGCTGGCGCTCATTGATCCTTCCCCCAGATGGAGGTTATCCGGCCGCTCGTGACCAGGGTGCCATCACTGCCTCGCGCCTCGAAATCAGCGACCATGTAAGGGCGCTCCTTGCGCATATATTTTTCGACCACGCACCCCCGCATGACCAACGTCTCGCCAACTGTGATTGCCCGGTGAAAACGGATGGCCTGCTTGGCATGAATGCCTCCGGGAGGACTGCGGCGCGCCATCAGAAGATCGATCAGATAGACCGAAGCGATCATCGACGGAGCGCGCCGTGTTTCTCCCGCGTCATAGAGCGCATCCTCATTGCCCGTGGCTGCGAGAAAACCATCCACGACCTTTTCGCTCACGGTGAAGCTCAGCGGTGCTTCCGGAAAGATGTCACCGACAGCGATTTCGTCATAACGGCGATATTCGGACATCGTCAGACCGGGGTCCAGGAAAACACGTCGCGCGACATATCAAGCGATATAAAGGACGGCTTCAATGTCGGCAGCATGTGGTCGCGAAGCGTTTCAGGCGTCCACCCTTCAGAACGGTGAACGGAGCGCAGCGGGCGAGGCTGGCTCATCAGGAATATCTCATTGCCGCGCACGGCAAAAATCTGGCCGTTGACCTCTCTGGCCGCATCGCTACCCAGGAACACCGCCACCGGGGCGATCTTGTCCGGCGTCAGCATGCGCAGGCCGTTCAGACGTTCCTCCTGGTCGGGCGTGTTGGGTATCGAGCCGACCATCCGGCTCCACGCAAAGGGCGAAATGCAGTTGGATCGCACGTTGAAGCGGGCCATATCCAGCGCGATCGACTTGGAAAGCCCGATGATGCCCATCTTGGCTGCCGAGTAATTCGCCTGCCCCGGATTGCCGACAAGACCGGAAGTCGAGGTCATGTGGACGAAGCAGCCCGACTCCTGCTTGCGGAAATGTTCGGCAGCCGCGCGGCTGACATTGAAGCTGCCATACAGATGAACCTTGATGACGGAATCCCAGTCCTCGTCCGTCATCTTATGGAAGATGATATCGCGCAGGATGCCGGCATTGTTGACGACGATGTCGATCTTGCCGAAGGTTTCGACGGCGCGGTTTACCATGGCGCGCGCGTCCTCGACCTCGGAGACGGAGCCGAAGTCGGCGACGGCCTCGCCGCCCGAAGCCTTGATGTCGCGCACGACCTCACGGGCGGGAACATCGGTCTCATCATTGCCCTGAAGCGAAACGCCGGGATCGTTGACGACGATCTTTGCACCGTGTGCCGCCATCATCAGAGCCATTTCGCGCCCGATGCCCCTGCCTGCACCGGTGATCAGCGCCACCTTGTTCTCGAGCATTCCAGCCATAGGCCCACCACCTCTTAGATATGTTGAATTCTAACTTTTGTTCGGTTTTTTCGCAGGCGAAAGCAGCATTACCGCCCTCAAACCATCCATCGGCCGCCGTCGACCACGACCGACTGTCCGGTCATGTAGCGGGCGTCATCGCTTGCCAGGAAAGCGGCGGCGGCGGCGATGTCTTCCGGTTCGGCAAAGAAGCCGAGGGGGATCGAGTCGCGAATTTTCTTCAGAATTTCTTCGGAAATACGGTCGATGACGCGGGTCTTGGTGACGCCGGGACAAACCGCGTTGACGTTCACCTTGAACGGCGCAAGCTCACGCGCAAGCGACCGGGTGAAACCGATCACGCCCATCTTGGCGGCCGCATATTCGCTGATGCCGATCTCGCCTGCCAGGCCGGCATTGGAGGCGACGTTGACGATCTTGCCCTTGCCGGCCTCGCGCATCACAGGAACGACCTGGCGCGAGGCAATCAGCGTGGACATGAGCGTCACGTCGATGACGAAGCGCCACACTTCAGGGCTCGACTTGTAGAACTCGGAGGCACGCTCACGCGCGCTCTGCCCGACATTGTTCATCAGGACGTCGACAAAACCGAAGCGGTCGTAAATCTTCTTGAACGCATCGACGATCACGGTTTCGCTGGTGCAGTCGCCGGCAATCGTCATGACTTCTGCGCCGCCTTTCCTGGCTTCCTCCGCGACCGTTTCAAGGCCATCGGCCTCAAGGTCGAGGATCGCGAGATTGGCGCCTTCCGATGCGAAACGCAGTGCTGACGCGCGACCGATGCCGTTTGCAGCGCCGGTAACGACGGCCAGCTTTCCTTCAAGACGACGCATTTCCGCTCCTCCCTTATCCATCGGAACGGCTGCGGGTCGCCTTCCGATGAAGCCGTTGACGGCTTGTCATTGTCTCATCCGGCAGGGCCGGATTTCATCCTCGTCAAAAACCTAACACTTGTTCGAAAGCGTCGCAAGCCGCGAAATTGTCATTGTCCGGTTTTCCTCGTCACGGATGCAAAAGCCGTTCCGGACGGGCCAAGCGCCTGATCGTGGAGATGGCAACGCCAGCCAGCACCACGATGACGCCGAGGGCCGATTGTGCGGTCATGGGTTCGCCGAGGAAGACGGTTCCGCACAGCACCGCGATGACCGGCACGAGATAGTTGTTATAGGAAGTGAAGGTCGCCCCGGCGCGCGGCACCAACGCAAACAGCATGAGGCTGGATAGCGCGGTGTTGAGCAGGCCGAGCACCAGCACCGCTCCTGTCACCCCGATCGAAGGCCAGGCCGGCGGTATTCCATCGACGATCAGCGCGGTGGGAATCATCCAGAGCGCCGCTGCCGTCAGCGATCCAACCGTGACCGTCAGCGGGTGGTGGTGACGGACGATCGCCATGACAAACAGAGCGGAAGAAAACACCAGCGCTGCGCCGACAGCGGCAATTGCGCCGCGCGCACTTTCGCTCGCATGGAGAAGCGCGTCGGGGCCGAACAAAAGGACGATCCCCACCAGGCCGACCAGAATCCCGGCTATGTTGCGCGGCTTGGGACGGTCACCGCCAAAGACGGCGAGCATCGCCGTAATCAAAGGAACGAGGGCCAAGGTTGTGGCGGTAACCGAGGAATTCACATGCGACACCGATATCGCGATCAGCGAAAGCGGCGCCGCGTTCGACATCAGCCCCACCAGAGCAAAGGCAGCCAGGTCTCGCCATGCGAGGCGTTTGAATGAACGCCTGAAGGCCACGATCAAAAGGAGAGCGATCGCGGCAACGAAACAGCGACAGGCGATGAGCGTGAACGGCTGCAACGTCCCGACAGCAATCTTCGTGAACATATAGGAGGTGCCCCAGGTCAGGCTGACGCCTGCGAGCAAGGCGTATTCGACCGGTCCCGGCATTGCCGAGCCTGCTTTACCGCTGGACATAAGTTGCGTTCCTCCACTAAAAACGAACATCTGTTAGAATTTTACTGCGGTCAAGCACGCACAGGCCACGCTTCGGGGAGGAAGACATGACGAGACGGATATTGGTCACCGGTGCGACCGGCACTGTCGGTGGAGCCGTGATCGACCTGCTTGCCGGCGCATCCGGTTTAAAAGAGATCCAGCCGCTGGGGGCAGCCAGAAGCGAAGACAGCGCAGAGCGCCTGCGCAAGCGCGGGCTGATGCCCGTGCATTTCGATTATGATTCACCCGACACGCTGCGTCCGGCTCTGAAGGGCGTCGATGCGCTATTTCTGGCTACCGGCTATTCGGTCGACATGCTGGTTCATTCCAAGCGTCTTCTGGATGCGGCGAAAGCCGAAGGTGTGCGCCATATCGTGCATCTTGGAGCACTCGCGGAAGAAGATACGCCTCACGCGCACTTCGCCTGGCACCAGATGGTCGAGCGCGTGATCGAAGCGATGGGATTTTCCTACACCCACCTGCGCCCGAATTTCTTCATCGACACAGTCTGGGCAGGGTTCCGCCAACGCCCCGACCGCGTCGTGCATTTTGTCGGTGACCGGAAAGTATCGTGGATCTCGTCCGACGACATGGCCGCAGTCGCCGTCGAGGCGCTCTTGCATCCCGAACGCCATGCAGGCGCGACCTACCCGCTTGCGGTCGAGGCCCTGAGCTTCGGCGAGATCGCCGAAGTGCTTTCCGAAATTACGGAAACGCCGGTCGCCTACAGGCCTCGCCCCGCCTCCGACCTGCTGCCGATCACATTGAAGCAAGGCATGGAGCAAACTTATGCAGCCAGCCTCTCCGAGGGCGTGACGGCAATCGAGGCCGGCAGGATGCCGATCTCCGGCGCCGTCTACGATACGGTCCAGACCGTGACCGGGCGCCAGCCGATCGGCTGGCGGGCGTTCGCCGAGAAGCGGAAGGGCGAACTCACTTCGGCCGCTACAGCGTCCGCCCGATGAGTTCCTTCATGATCTCGTTGGTACCTGCGTAAATCCGCTGCACGCGCGCGTCGGCGAAGGCGCGCGTGATCGGATATTCCCACATGAAGCCGTAGCCGCCGTGAAGTTGCAGGCAGGCGTCCAGCACCTTCCCCTGCATCTCGCTGGTCCATAGCTTGACCATGGCTGCGGTGGTCGTGTCGAGCTTGCCTTCCAGCACCAGTTCGAGACAACGATCGAGGAAGATGCGGCCGACCTGCACTTCGGTCTTCATCTCCGCAAGCTTGAAGCGCGAATTCTGGAAGTCGATGACCGCCTTACCGAAGGCCTTGCGGTTCCTCGTATAGTCTATCGTCCAGTCGAGTGCGGCCTCGCAGCAGGAAACAGCCTGGATGCCGACATGCATGCGCTCCCATGCCAGCTCGCGCATCATGTAGCCGAAGCCCTTGCCTTCCTCGCCTATCAGATTGGAAACGGGAACGCGCACCTCGTTGAAGAACAGCTCGGACGTGTCCTGCGCCTTGGTGCCCAGCTTCTTCAGCCGGCGGCCACGCTGAAACCCCGGACGATCTGCCTCGACGACGATCAGGCTGATGCCCTTGGCGCCTTCCGTACGATCCGTCTTGCAGGCAACCAGGAAAATATCCGCGGTCTGGCCGTTGGTGATGAAGGTCTTTTGACCGGTAATGACATAGTCGTCGCCATCCCTGACCGCGCTGGTGCGGATGGCTTGAAGATCGGAACCACCCCCGGGTTCTGTCATCGCAATGCCGGCGATGTAGTCGCCGCTCGCCATTTTCGGCAACCAGCGCAGCTTCTGCTCGGGCGTTCCATAGTGATCGAAATAGGGGGCGACGATGTCGGAATGCAGGGCAAACCCAAGCCCCGTGAGGTTCAGCCGCGCCTGCTCTTCCATCAGGATGATGGAGTATCGGCGGTCTGCGCCCACCCCGCCCCATTCTTCCGGGATCGCCGCACAGAGAAAACCTTGCTCGCCGGCCTTCTTCCAGGCCCAGCGCGGCACTTCGCCGTTTTCTTCCCACTCTTCGTGGTGCGGCGCCAGTTCGCGCTCCATGAAGCGGCGAACCTGCTCGCGAAACATCTCATGTTCGGACGAGAACAATGTCCGTTCAATCATACTCTTTCTCCTCCCGGCCTGCGCCTGAGCGCCGAACATATAACAGGAAATGCCAAAAGCCAGATAATTTTCTAACATATGTTTGAAAATAAAATGCCATTGGTTTAAGCATGGATCGACACGAACAGGGAGGTTCAACCGTGATCATCGAGAAGCGCACCTATACGTTTCATCCGGGCAAGGTTCAGGAGTTCCTGGCCTTGTACGAGGCCGAAGGGCTGGCGCTGCACACGAAATATCTGCCGATGATCGGATACTTCGTCTCCGACATCGGCACGCTCAACCAGGTCGTTACCATGTGGGGCTACAAGAGCATGGCCGAGCGCGACGAACTTCGGGCACAGCTTTACGCTGACCCCGCCTGGATCGCCTTCGGGCCGAAGACGACGCCCTTCATCCAGAAAATGGAGACGATGATCCTGAAGCCGACGAGCTTCTCGCCGATCCGCTGAAGGATCGTACGAGGCTGTCAGGCCACCACCTTTCGCGCTCTGAGATCGGCGATCTCGGCACTGCCCAGCCCCAGTCCGGACAGCATTGCGTCCGTGTCCTCACCAGTCAGCGGGGCGCGACGCGCAACCCCGCCCGGCGTCGCGGTCATGCGGATCGGGGTGGAGGCGATGGTTACCGGCGTGGCCGAGCCGGGATGCTCGACTTCCGCCAGCATCCCGCGTGCCAGGACGTGCGGATCGGCATAGATGTCGGCTGCAGTGTTGACCGGACCAAACGGCACCTTTCCGTCGAGCGCTGTCGAAATTTCGGCTTTGGTGTGGTTGCGCGTCCACTCTTCGACAATGGCGACGGTCTCGGTGGAATGGGCCAGGCGGTCATTGTTGGTCAGGAAACGCGGGTCTGTTGCGAGTTCGGGCCGGCCGATAATGGCGACCAGTTCGCGCCAGAACGAATCTCTCGGACAGCCCACCGTCACCTGCCCATCCTTTGCAGGAAAGGTCCCGAACGGGCACAAAATGGGATGCTGATTGCCTTCGGGAACCGGCGATTTTCCGGTGTAGGAGTATTGATAGACAATGCGCTCGCACATGGCGAGTACGCCATCATACATCGCGACATCGACGAACTGCCCCTGCCCGCTCTGGCGCGCATGGTGGACCGCCGCCATGATGCCAAAGGCCGCAAGGGTCGCCGGGAAGATATCGCCGACGCCGGGACCGATCTTCATCGGCGTCGCCGAGTCCGGACCCGTTATGCCCATTGCGCCGCCCATCGCCTGCGCAACGACGTCAAAGGCCGGACGGTCCGTATAGGGGCTGGCGCCGGTGCGCGGATCGCCGAAGCCGCGGATCGCGGCATAGACGAGCCGAGGATTTTCCGCGGCGAGGCTCTCGTAGCCGATACCCAGCCGATCCATGACGCCGGCGCGAAAATTCTCCACGACAATGTCCGCGTCGGCTGCCAGCCGGCGAAACAACGCCTTGCCTTCTTCAGACTTCAGGTCGAGTGCGACGCTCTTTTTGTTGCGGTTCGTGCTCTGGAAGTAAGCGCCGAAATGGTGCGCTTCATCGTCTGCGCGAAACGGACCGAACTGGCGCGTCGGATCGCCATCGATCGGCTCGATCTTGATCACATCGGCGCCCTGGTCCGCCAGCAGCATGGTGCAGTAGGGCCCAGCCAGCATCTGCGTCAGGTCGACGACTTTCAAACCCGCCAGCGCGCCCTTGACGAACCCGGCCATGTCAAAGCACCTCGACCGCCGAAGAACCCTCAACCCGCTCTGTGACCGGCTCGTAGATCCACACCATCCGTTCCGGCGAAAGCGCAGGTGAGAGCGGCATCGCCTCCGTGCCACTCGCCTGCTTGAGCGCGGCCAGCGTCTTCGACAGATCGTCTATCTCGATCTCATAGACGGCCATGTATTTCCACTCGAACGGACCCGGCCGATGCTGGACATCTGAAAGTGCAAAACGCTGAGCCGCATTCACTCCCGGCAGCTTCAGAACGTCGCCGAGATGAACATTGGTGTACCAATCATTGAATTCATCTTCCCGTCCCGGAAGCGGGTTGGTGAGCGCGATCAGATTGTATTTCGGCATGGCATTCCTCCCGGCAGATCGTTTTCGATCTCGACAAAATCTAACGAATGTTCGAAAATAAGACAAGCACAAGTTTTATGCCGCGTCGCCGGTTAGGAGTGTTGAGATTCAGATCAGGACGAGTCGAAAATGGTGGTTTTCGAGAACCGGAGCGGAGTGGACATTTGGTCCATGAGCACCGGAAGCGCAGAAAAGTGTCATTTGCAGGCCGTCATGATTTGAATATCAACACTCCCTAGCGCGCAGTGTAGCCCCCATCGACAAGCATGTCGGCACCGGTCATGAAGCTCGACCGCTTCGAGCAAAGAAACCAGATCGCGTCAGCTATATCGGCGGGCTTTCCCATTCGCCCTATCGGGTGGAGAGGAAGCAGATAGTCCTGGGCCGCCTCTTCCGAACCAAACAATTCGAGCAGCCGGTCAGTGGCAATCCCTCCCGGTGAGACCGAGTTCACCCTTATACCCTGTTCTGCAACATCGAGCGCCAAGCTTCGCGTAAAGGCGAGCATCGCGCCCTTTGTCGTCGAATAAGCGACACGGCCCGGCGACCCGACATGCGCGAAGGTCGACGAAAGATTGACGATCCTGCCCCCGTATCCCATCAAAGGCAGCACGGAACGCGTGACGCAGAATGCCCCGGTGAGGTTCACGGACAAGGTTCTGTTCCACTCATCCAGGCCGAGTTCAGTGATGGGCGCAGCGCGCGTCACGGCAGCGGCATTATTGATCAGAACGTCGACTTTCCCGCCAAACGTTCCGACAACATCCTCGACCGCCTGAAGGTCGGTAATATCGCAATCGTGCCGCAAGAGACCGGCCTTTCGAATTACATCGGAATGCGAAATATCCAAAGAATGAACGATCGCGCCCTCGGCCAGGAACATTTTCACGACTTCCAGGCCGATGCCGCGGCCGCCACCTGTGACTAAGCAAACCTGTTCAGAAAACTCGCCCACAACGGCCCCTCCACGATACGGACACTGCGGCTCATCATAAGCCATATTATTCTAACAAATGTTAGATAAATTTCCTGGCACAGGTTTCGGTTTGATCGAGCCGGCAGAGATTCATGCCCGATTTTGCGAAGACGCCCGTCTGGGCGAAGGCCACCCATTATCGCGCAACGGCTTAACGCAGGCCTCTCACCTTGATCAGAATATCTTCTGAAAGAGCCGAGACGAGGGCCCGATCGGCACCCTTGCTCGGAATGAGGACGAACTCCACATCTTCCAGCTGTGGCAGATGCTCGAAAGATATCTCCTTCAGGCCCAAGGGAGACATGCTCTGCGGCTGCACCAGAACCCCCATGCCGGCGCGGGCTGCGGCCGTCAGCCCGCTGAGGCTTCCGCATGTGCACACGATACGCCATGGCATGCGGTGCCGCTCCAGCACCTCCAGCGAGATGCTCCGCGTGACGCTCGGTGCGGGGAAGGCGATCAGCGGCAAGGTCGCAAGCGACAGGACACGGCCCGGGTCGCGGGCAAGCCAGACAAGCGGCTCCCGATAGACGAGCCGGCCGCGGGTGTCGCCGAGCCGGCGCTTTGCCAGCACAAGGTCGAGTTCGCCATTGTCCTGCATCTGGTAGAGCGCACCGCTGAGCGCGACGGTGAGTTCAAGATCAACGGAAGAGTGAGACTGGACGAAGTCCTCCAGCACCGCCGGCAGGCGGCTAGTCACGAAGTCTTCCGACACGCCGAGCCTCAAGGTGCCGCGCAGCTTCTGCGCCGTAAAGAGCGCCTGCACCTGCCCCTCTATCGACAGCATGGTCCTGGCGTGACCGAGCAGGGCTTCGCCGTCGGGCGTCAGCACCACCTTGTGCGTATCCCGCGCCAGCAGTTGCCTGCCGATCGCCGTCTCCAGCTTGCGGATGTGCTGGCTGACGGTGGATTGCCCGAGCCCCAGCCTCTCTGCCGCGAAGGTGAAGCTTCCCATCTGCTGGACGGTGACGAAGCTGCGAAGTTGGGCAAGGTCGAGCATGGATATCCCAATTTGCGATAACTGTTATTCCTTGTATCCCATTTTGCGATAGGCGAAAAGACGCCCATCGCAGCCTTTGAGGACATGTCATGCGCCGCTTTCTGCCGGATACTTTTCTGATCCTGCTCCTGTGCACCGTCGGGCTCGCCTCGGTTGCACCGGCAAGCGGCCAGTTCGCAGCATGGTTTTCGATCGCGACCAACCTGGCCATAGCGCTTCTTTTCTTCCTTCATGGCGCCAGGCTCTCGCGGGATGTGGTTGTTGCCGGCCTGCTGCATTGGCGCCTGCATCTCGTCATTCTCCTGACGACCTTCGGCCTGTTTCCTTTGCTGGGCCTGGCGCTCGGCTATCTGCCCTCCTCGATCCTGCCGCAGCCGCTTTACTTTGGCATTCTGTTTCTCTGCGTTCTGCCATCGACGGTGCAATCCTCGATCGCATTTACTTCGATGGCCGGCGGCAATGTCCCGGCAGCTATCTGCTCTGCATCGGCTTCCAACATCTTCGGCATGTTCCTGACACCGCTACTTGTCGGCCTGCTCTTCTCCTTCGGCGGACATGGCGGGTTCTCATGGGATGCGGTGAGCCAGATCCTGGTGCAACTGCTCCTGCCCTTTGTGCTCGGTCAGATTCTGGAACCGAAGATCGGCAACTGGATACGCTCAAAAAAGAAGCTGCTGATGCCAGTGGATCGTGGCTCTATCCTGATGGTCGTCTATCTCGCCTTCAGCACGGCAGTGGTCGAGGGGCTGTGGCACATGTTCTCGCTGCGAGACATCGCCGTGGTCGTTGTCGCCGACATGGTGCTGCTCGGCCTAGTGCTTCTGTGCACGACCTATGGCAGCAGGCTCCTCGGCTTCAACAAGGCGGACCAGATCACGATCACCTTCTGTGGCTCGAAAAAGAGCCTGGCCAGTGGCGTGCCGATGGCGAATGTCATCTTTGCCGGCCAGGGCGTAGGCGCGATCGTTCTGCCGCTGATGCTCTTCCATCAGATACAGCTCATGGCCTGCGCCATGATCGCCCAGAAATACGCCAAGGCCGCGCACCGATCCGCCCTGCTGCCGCAAGCCGAGCCGGCGACCGCAACGGTTTAGAGACCGATCACCGCGTCTCAGTGGCAACCGGGAAAAGCGGCCCGCCAGTCATCTTCTCGGGCTGTTCTATTCCCATCAGTGCGAGAATGGTCGGCGCGACGTCGGCAAGGATGCCTTCGTTCAAACGCGACACGTCGCTCCGGCCGAACAGAATGACGGGGACCGGATTGAGCGTGTGGGCCGTGTGGGGCGCGCCGTTTTCCGGATCGATCATCGTTTCGCAATTGCCGTGGTCAGCGATGGCCAGCAGGAATCCGCCCGCGCGCTCGACACTCTGGCAAATCACACCCAGAGCGGCGTCCACGGTCTCCACTGCCGTTATGGCCGCTTCGAGGCTGCCGGTGTGCCCAACCATGTCCGGATTGGCGAAGTTCACGACGATGAAGTCGTATTCGCCGCCGTCTATCGCCGCCACTACCTTTTCGGTGAGTTCCGGCGCGGACATCGACGGTTGCAGATCGTAGGTAGCGACCTTGGGCGACGGCACCATCAGGCGCTCCTCACCGGCATGAGGCGTCTCGCGCCCGCCGTTGAGGAAATAGGTGACATGCGGATACTTTTCCGTCTCCGCCATATGAAGCTGACTTCGGCCTGCCTTGGCGATCGTCTCGCTCAATCCGTCATCGAGCGATTGAGGCAGAAAAAGTGTGCGCATCACCGCATTGAGTTCAGTTCCATAGGACGCCATGCCGATTGCCATCGCGATACCGGGCTGCTTGTTCTTGCCCTGGAAGCCGCACGAGTCGGGGATGAGAAGTGCTGACAGGGTTTCACGAACCCGGTCGGACCGAAAATTGGCGCACAGGATCGCGTCCCCTTCGCCAAGGCCGGCATAATCGCCGATGACACTCGGCAGTATGAACTCGTCCGTTTCGCCACGCTGAGCGGCTATCTCGACTGCCTGCTGGGGGGAAGAAGCAGCGACGCCCTCACCGTCGACGATTGCCGCGTATGCGAGTGAAATTCGTTCCCAGCGATTGTCGCGGTCCATGGCGTAAAATCGGCCGCTGACGGTCGCAATCGAGGCATCTGCGGGAAGAGCCTCGGCGAGTTGCCGAAGGAAGTCACCTGCCTGTCCCGGCTGCGTGTCACGTCCGTCCGTCCAGGCGTGTATGACTGAACGTATTCCGAGACTGGAAAGTGCTCGGGCGAGTGCCGCGACATGACCCTGATGCGAGTGAACGCCGCCCGGGGAAACAAGCCCAAGGATATGGCAGGAGCCGCCCGTCCGTGCCAGGACTTCCGGCAGGCCAGTTTCGGCTATGAGTTTGCGCAAGGTGCCGTCCGCTACTGCGGCGTCGATGCGAGGCAGATCCTGCATCACGATACGCCCGGCACCGATGTTCAGGTGGCCGACCTCGGAATTGCCCATCTGCCCTTCCGGCAGGCCGACGGCAGGGCCATGCGTCGTCAGGAAAGAATGTGGATGACGTGACCACAAACCATCGAAATTTGGGGTCCTGGCTTGCAAGACGGCGTTGCCGTGCACTTCCTCGCGCCAGCCCCACCCGTCCATGATCATGAGAACAGTCGGTTTTTTGTTGGTCAATGTCTGTCTCTGCTGTTTGAAGCTTTCAATCCACGCCATGCGCAATACCCACCGCAACTGCGGTTGTCATCCATAAATGGGCCGGTGCGCCTCAACGAGCCTGTGTGATGACCGGCTGGCGCCACTGCGCGGCTTCATAAACGGGCTGGCACATCGAAACACTTCGGCCGGTTTCAGGCTGCCTCGCTCTCGTGGGGTGAAGTCGTGTTGAGATAAACGGCAAACAGCGTCCGTGTGGCGCAGATATAGAGCCTGTTGAAATTCGGGCCACCAAAACAGACATTGGCGACCGCTTCGGGAAGTTTGATCTTGCCGAGCAATGTGCCGTCCGCCGATAGGCAGTGCACGCCATCGCCGGCGCTGGTCCAGATATTTCCGTCGCGATCGACGCGGAAGCCGTCGTAAATCCCGATTTCACATTCGCGAAGAAGGCGACGATTGGTCAGCGACCGGCCCTCGACGACTTCGAATGCCAGGAGCTGGCCGGGCCTCGCTCCGCTATCGGCGATATACAGTACGCGCTCGTCGCGTGAAAAACACAGGCCATTTGGCTGCACGAAACCGTCGGCCACAAGACTGATCGACCCGTCGGCGTCGATCCGGTAGACATTGCTGCTGCCGATTTCGCTTTCGCTGCGACTTCCTTCGTATTCCGTCGCGATCCCATATGTCGGATCGGTGAACCAGATCGCGCCATCCCGGCCGACGACGACGTCGTTCGGCGAGTTCAGCCGCTTGCCATCGAAACGATCGGCGATCACCGTGATATCGCCGCTATGCTCGGTTCGTGTTACCCGGCGCATAAGATGTTCGCAGGAAACCACGCGGCCCTGAGCATCGAGCGTGTGCCCGTTGGAGAAATTCGAGGGCGACTGGAAAACCGAGATGTAATCGTCGCACTCGTTGTAGCGCATTACGCGATTGTTCGGAATGTCCGAGAAAAGCAGATGGCGCGATGCCGGAACATAAACGGGACCTTCCAGCCACCGGCCACCCGAGAAAAGGGTATCGACGTGCACATTCGACAGGATCAGGCGTTCGAAACGAGGATCGAATACCTCGAACCAAGCTGTGTACATATGCCCTCCTCCCCGGACAGTTCCCTGGCTAGGTTTTGTTCAGCCAGGTTAGTCCCGCGACCGTATCGCCCAGAGGACGATATTCACAGCCGACATATCCGCCGTAACCGAGCCTGTCGATCTCCGCGAAGATCATAGCATCGTTCAACTCACCCGTTCCCGGCTCATGCCGCAGAGGAACCGAGGCTATCTGGATGTGAGCAATGACCTGCATCATCTGGCCAAGACTCGTCAAGACATCGCCATGGATGATCTGGCGATGGTAAATGTCATACTGCAGTTTGACATTACGAGGACCAAACTCGTCGATCAGCGCGACAGCGCTATTGAAATCGTTGAGGAAATAGCCCGGCATATCGCGGCCGTTGATCGGTTCGATCACCAGGCCGATACCCTTTTCCGCAGTCTTCTCAGCGGCGAATGACAGAGCGTAGCGGTAGCTGGCCGCGGCGGCAGGGTCACGCGGATCGGCAAGCCCGGACATCATGTGCAACAGCGGCGTACCGATGATCGTGGCATAGTGCACCGCTTTGGCGACCGCCTCGCGAAACTCGTCACGCCGTTCCGGCAAGGCCGCAAGACCGCGCTCGCCCTTGGACCAGTCGCCAGCGGGCATGTTGAACAGTGCCTGACTGAGGCCGGCATTCGTCAGTTTTTCAGCAACCACCTCCGCGGGGAAATCGTAGGGAAAGAGATACTCTACCGCCTCGAAACCGGCGTCCGCCGCCGCCTGGAAGCGATCGAGAAAATCATGCTCGGTAAACATCATCGAGAGGTTTGCGGCAAAACGCGGCATATCAGTCTTCCTCGTCCATACCCGGCAATTTGAGCCCGGTAATCTGCGCCAGCAGGCGGGCGACCGACGAGTCATCGTCACCCCCCATGCCGGCTGCTTCAGTCATCACGAAAAGCTGCAGGGCGGCGCTGGCGATGGGCAGCGGAAACTTCAGCTTGCGCCCGATATCCGAAACGATGCCGAGATCCTTTGTGAAGATCGATACGGCGCTGTGCGGCGTATAGTCCCCCGCAATGACGTGCGGGACGCGGTTTTCGAACATCCAGCTATTGCCGGCCGATTTGGTGATCACCTCGTAGACCCGCGAGATGTCGAGGTCCAGGCTCCTGGCAAAGGTGATGGCCTCGCAGGCCGCCGCGATATGCACGCCGGCCAGCAGCTGGTTGACGATCTTGAAGGAGGAGCCGATGCCCACGGCATCCCCGAGTTCATAGACCGTACCGGCCATGGCATCGAGCGCCGGGCGGGCAGCGGCGAAGGTTTCGACGGGGCCGGAGGCCATGACCGTGAGCTCGCCAGCCTCGGCCTTGACCGAACCACCGCTGATCGGCGCATCGAGATAGAGCAGGCCCTTGTCTGCCGCGCGGGCGGCGAAGCCTTTCGCCTCCGCCGGCGCGACGGTCGCAGAGGAAATGATGACGGCGCCGGGCTTCATGGCGGCGACAGCACCTTTCTCACCGAAAAGCACGGTTTCCGTCTGGGCAGCGTTCACCACCACGACGACGACGATGTCAGCACCTTCGACAGCGGCGGCGGGGGTGGAGAAAGGTTTGCCGCCGCTCGCCTCGAAGCTCTCCCGTGCCTGTTCGCTGATATCGCAGCCGGCGACGCTGTGACCGGCACGGATAAGCGAGCGGGCCATGCCGAGGCCCATGGAACCGAGGCCAATGACGGCGATATGAGTTTGACCGGGCATTGGCGGTTCCTTTTGAATCTGTGGATCAGCAAGCACTAACAGTATTATCAGGCCGAAGACGATCTGCCTGAAGGCAAACCCAAAACGCTATCTCAGCGCTAACACAAAAATTGTAATCACAGCTCTGGCCTTCTTCAAGTGAAATATGTTAGCGCTGAGATATCAAAAATCCGAGGCGAGCGAAGAGCCCGCGCAAGACAGGGAGGAGCGCCGCAATGCAATATGAGATGCCGACGCTCACCCATGTCGCGCGGCTTGCCGGCGTCAGCGAAAACACGGTTTCGCGCGTCATCCGCAACAAGGGTCCGATTGCCGATGCGACCCGCGACCGTGTGGTTCTGGCCATCGAAAAGCTCGGCTATGTGCCGAATCGGGCGGCGGGATCGCTCGCCTCCTCCGGCTCCCTGCTGATCGGCGTACTGCTGCCGTCCCTGTCGAACATCGTTTATCCCGAGGTGTTGCAGGGTATCTATGCGGCGCTGGCTGCGACATCCTACCAGCCGATGATCGGCGTCACGGACTACGACCCGGTCAAGGAACAGAGCATCCTTTCATCACTGCTTGCCTGGCAACCGGCGGCGATCATCACGACTGGCTTTGACCACACCGACGCCACGCGCCGGATGCTGGATAACAGCCGCGTGCGCGTGGCCGAACTCATGGATATCGATGCCGAGCCGATCGATATTGCCGTCGGCCTTTCCCATCACCAGGCGGGCTATGCCGTCGGCCGGCATTTGATCGCGCGAGGCTATCGGCGTTTCGGCTATGTCGGCCACGACTGGATCGCCGACCGGCGCGCGCGCATGCGGTATGACGGTCTTGTTCAGGCGCTCGCCGAAACAGGCATGACCCTGGAAGGGGAACAGTGCTTCGATGGACCGAGCTCGACCATGGCCGGGCGCGACACGCTCGCAATTCTGCTTGAGCGCCTGCCGGGTCTTGATGCCGTGGTTTTTTCCAATGACGACATGGCGGTCGGCGGCTTTTTCCACTGCCTGGTCGCGGGCATTGCCGTTCGAGAGCGGCTGGCCCTGTTCGGTTTCAACGGTCTCGATATTGGCCAGGTTCTGCCCTTGCCGCTTTCGACCGTCCGTTCGAACCGCTTTCTGATCGGCAAGATAGCGGTGGAGAAGCTGTTGGAGAGCCCTGAACGGGCCCTCGACAAACTGGTGGTCGATACCGGCTACGACATCGTCGAAGGCGCAACTGCCTGAGCCAATCCCATGAATACCCGGAGTGAATGAACATGCTATTAGGTGCGGTTGCGGATGATCTGACGGGAGCGACAGATCTGGCGCTGACATTATCGCGGGAGGGGATGCGCACGGTGCAGACTGTTGGCGTTCCCGCGGACGATTTCGATTTCGGCGATGCCGAAGCCGTCGTCATCGCACTGAAATCGCGGACAATCCCTGCCGCTGAGGCAATCGCAATGTCGCTGGAAGCGGCACGCCTGCTGAAGGCCCACGGAGCCGAGCAGATCATCTTCAAATATTGCTCCACTTTCGATTCCACGCCGCAAGGCAATATCGGACCGGTGGCGGAAGCGTTGCTCGAGGAACTCGGCGGCAACCTGACACTGGCCTGCCCTGCCTTCCCGACCAACGGCCGAACGGTTTATCGCGGCCATCTGTTCGTCGGTGACCAGCTCCTGTCCGACAGCCCGATGAAGGATCACCCCCTGACGCCCATGACCGATTCCGATCTGGTTCGGGTTTTGCAGCAGCAGACAACACTACCAGTTGGCCTCGTCATCCACGATGCGGTCAGCAAGGGACACGAAGCCGTCGCAGCCGCCTTCAAGGCGGCCGCATCCAAGGGCGAGAAGGTCATCATCGTTGACGCGATCACCAACGACGACCTGCGCGCTATCGGCAAGGCCGCCGCCGATATGACCTTGATCACAGGCGGGTCCGGGATTGCCATCGGCCTACCGGAGAATTTTCGCCGGGCCGGGAAGTTGGCACCCAGACAGACAGCGGCAGCCTTTGCTGGACCGGCTGGCCCCGCCGTCATGCTGGCAGGCTCCTGTTCGACCGCGACGCGCCGACAGGTCGAGACTGCAATCGCGGCCGGTACGCCTGCAATGAAGCTCGACCCGCTCGCGATTGCCGATGGCCGGAACACGGCGGATGCCGTGATCGATTGGGTAAAGGCCAACAGCTCCGCTGCGATCCCGCTTGTCTATTCAAGTTCCGACCCCGAGGATGTTAAGAAGGCCCAGGATGTGCTAGGGCGCGACCGGGCGGGCGCGGTGGTCGAACATCTGCTGGCCGATGTGGCGATCGCGCTGCGCAATGACGGCTACCGCCGCTTCCTTGTGGCCGGCGGCGAAACCTCGGGCGCGGTCGTCAATGGTCTTGGCGTCGAAGCCCTGTTTATCGGCCCCGAAATCGATCCGGGCGTGCCGTGGACACTGAGCCTTGGTGACGAGGCGCCATTGGCGCTGGCCTTGAAGTCCGGCAATTTCGGCAGTGACGATTTCTTCCTCAAGGCATGGGAACTGATGCGATGACCGCCATCCTCTCGGAAGAAACCAAGCTTCGCGACGAAATCGCCGCCGTGGGCAAGTCGCTGTTCGATCGGGCACTAACCTTCGGCTCGACGGGCAACATCAGCGCGCGCCTGTCCAATGGCGACCTGCTGATGACCCCTACCAATGCCTCCCTCGGCAACCTCGACCCGGCGCGCCTGTCGCGCTTTACCGCCGAGGGCGTCCATGTCGACGGCGACAAGCCGACCAAGGAAGCCTTCCTGCACCAGTGCATGTATTGCCAGCAGAAACTTTCCGGTGCCGTCGTGCATCTGCATTCCACCTACGCGGTCGCGGTCAGCATTCTGGAAGACGTCGACCCGGATGATGTGCTGCCACCGCTGACGGCCTATTATGTGATGCGGGTCGGCTCCCTTCCGCTGGTGCCCTACTATCCGCCGGGCGATACCGCGCTTGCGAATGCGGTCGCCGAGAAGGCGAAGAACAGCCATGCCGTGCTTCTCGCCAATCACGGACCGGTGGTCGCCGGAAAGACCTTGCGGGATGCGCAATACGCGACCGAGGAACTCGAGGAAACCGCCAAACTCCATCTCCTGCTCGAAGGACGGCGGACACGTCCCCTCACCCCGCAGCAGCGCAATGCCCTCCTGAAGACCTTTTGAAGGGCTCCCCATGTTGCACGGGTCGGTGCTGTTACATTGTTCAGGAATGGGCGGCAGCTCGGCGATGTTGGTATCGCGCAGTCTCCGGCACAAAATCACTGAGGCCCAGGCCGTCGAGAATTCGACCGTCGGCTCTGCGTCCTCCACGAGCCTGCCAGGCGATATCAGTTAAGCGGCTATAAACGCTCGGCAAAATTCCACCCAAAAATAGTAATTTCCGGATAATTGACCACAATTTTTGCCGGTCATAAGGTCCGGCTCGTCGGCGCTTGGGGAATAGGCGAGCGGCACCGGAATTTTTGCAACTGATGTGAACTGCGACCGGCAGCATGGCTGTTTTCGGCGGCGGCGAAGCTTTGCGCGACGCCTGTTGCCGGTTTGCGTTTGCCAGAGGGAAGACCAAGTGAATAGCATTCGCCGCAGCCGACCGGACGCCGCCCAAAACGATAGCGTCCAGAGGTATCCTGCCGCTAGGAAGGCCGAAGCCCCGGCAAGCTCACCGTATGCACGCTACCGCGCGATCCTGCTTGCCGGCACTGCCCTGGTCGCGCCCTTTGGGCTGCTGACGACGAACCAGCCGGCGCTGGCCCAGTTCATCGGAAGCAATGGCGGGAGTGGTGGCAGCGCCGGCGGCAATGGTACCACTGCTGGCGGCGGCGGAGCCGGCGGCAGCTATGGAGATGGCAGCGCGACCGCACCTGGCGGCGGAGGCGGATCCACGGGCGGTCAAGGGTCCCGCGGCGGCGGCGGCGGCGGCTCGGATGGTGGCGGTGGTGGCGGTGGCGGCTATATAGTTGGCGCCGGCGGTGGCGGTGGTGGCGCCGGTGGCGCCGGACTGGTCCTCGGCAGCGATATGAACAACAGCAATGCCATCACCGGCGGCAATGGCGGCAACGGTGGTAGCGGAAGTTACGGTTCCGTCCCCGCCGGCTCCTATGGCGGCGGCGGCGGTGGTGGCGGTGGTGGTTCCGGCATAATCGCCACGACCGGCGCCAACCTCACCAATTCCGGCACGATCACCGGCGGCAATGGCGGCGGCGGCGGAAGCGTGAACGGCATCTACCCATTTACCAACCTGTCGGAGAACGGTGCGGGTGGCCGCGGTGGCAATGGCATCAGCGCCACGGGTTCCGCAGGGTTGACGATAACGAACACCGGCACGATCAAGGGCGGCGGCGGCGGCACCGATTTCCAGAATTTCCAGCCCTACCGGCCACAGCCCGGCGGCTTCGGCATTATCGGCCAGAACCTGACGATCATCAACAGCGGCACGATCGCCGGCGGCGTCCAGGGAGCCGCCGGCGGGTCGAACGGCGCAACCTCCACCGCCATCATCATCACCGGCGGCGTGAACAGTATCAAGGCGCTCGCCAGCAGCAACATCGGCGCGATCGAGCTTGGTGGCAATACGACGCTGGCGGGCGCGTTCAACAACACGATCCAGGTCAACGGCGGCGTCACGATGTCGGTGAGCGGCTCGACCACTGCCGATGATGTGTCCGGCATCACCACGCTGACGAATTATGGCACGACCGCGATCGCTGCCGGGCGCACGCTGAGCGCCCAGACGATCAACAATGGCGCCGGCACGATCAGTGTCGGCGCCGGCGCAACGCTGCGCGGCACAGGCAACACGCTGAACAACAATGCCACCATCAATGTCGATGCCGGCGGCAACCTCATCGATGCCGGCGCTATCAACAACCAGGGCGGCGGCACCATCAATTTCAACGGCCCTACCGGAACCGCGACGCTGTCCGCCGGTGCGAGCGGTATCTACAACGACGGACAGATAAAAGTGCTGGGCGGCGACGTGACCGTCACCGGCAACCTGAGCAACCAGAACAACGGCACGCTCTCGCTGACCGGCGGCAACATGACCGGCATAGGCACGCTGACCAACAGCGGCACTGCGACGTTGAATGTTGCTTCCGGATACAATCTTGGCGTCGACACCCTCTCGGTGACCGGCGGCAGCGTCACCGGCACAGGCATGATTACCGCCACGACGGCCTTCAACATCCAAGGCGGCTCGCTCGCTACAGCACTTGCCGGCAGCGGCGCCCTTAACAAAACCGGCAGCGGCACCGCAACACTGAGCGGCACCAACACCTATTCAGGCGGCACCAATATCAACGGCGGCACGCTTTCCGTCTCGGCAGGCGCCAATCTCGGCACCGGCGCGCTGAGCTTCAACGGCGGTACGCTGCGGGCAACCGCTTCCTTGACCACCAACCTCGATGCTACCCTCGACACAGGCGGCGGCACCCTGTCGGCGGCGTCAGGAATCACGCTTACCTACAACGGCCTTCTCAGCGGCGCGGGCGCGCTTTCCGTCACCGGCGGCGGCAAGGTCTCGCTCGACGGCGCAAACACCTATCTCGGCGGCACTACGCTGATCGGCGGCACGCTGTCAGTGCTCAACGATTCAAGCCTCGGCGACACGGCAGGTGCGCTGACGCTTCAGGGCGGCACGTTGGAGACCCGCAGTTCGTCGGCGGCGATGCGCGATGTCGTGCTGAACGGGACGGGCGGCGACTTGGCTCAGGCTGCGGGAGCAACCCTTATCCACTCCGGCCAGTTCACCGGAACCGGCGCGCTTACCGTGAGCGGACCCGGTACGCTGAAACTCACCAACAGCGCCAACAGCTATTCCGGCGGGACAACGCTGGCCGGCGGCACGCTCGAGGTCACCGGCGACGACACGCTGGGCAGTGGCGGGCTGATCTTTACGGGCGGCGCACTGGCCACCACGGACAGCTTCACCATGAACCGCGCGGTCACGCTGTCGAGCACGGGAACGATCGCCCCAGTCGAAGGCACGACGCTTTCCTATGCCGGTGCGATCAATGGCGTTGGCAGCCTCACCGTCGCCGGCGGCGGCACGCTCGCCCTACTCGCAACCAACGGCTATCAGGACGGCACCACGATTTCCGGCGATGCCACCCTTTCGGTGCTGTCCAACGACAACATGGGCGCGTCAAACGGGACCCTCAATTTCGACGGCGGTACGCTCAGTGTGGGATCGTCCTTCGACATGAACCGCAGCGGCACCATCGGCGCCGGTGGCGGCACCGTGGCACTCGACGGCACGACCTTGACCTCCCTGGCAGGGTTCAGCGGTTCGGGCGCCCTGACCGTGGAAGGCAGCGGCACACTGGTGCTGGCCGGCGCCAACACCTATAGCGGCGGCACGACCATCACCGATGCCACGCTGCAGATCGGCGATGGCGGTGCCGGCGGTTCGCTGGCAGGCACAGTGACCAACAACGGCAAGCTCGTCATCGACAGAACCGGATCCGTCACGCTCGGCGGGGCGATCGACGGCAGCGGCAGCCTTGAACAGATCGGGCCGGGCACTACCGTCCTTGCTGCGGACAACAGCTACAGCGGCGGCACCAAAATATCGGGCGGAACACTGCAGATCGGCAATGGCGGCACTGCCGGTTCGTTATCGGGTGATGTCGACAACAGCGGCGCACTTGCATTCGACCGCTTCAACGACAGCGCTTTCGACGGCGTCGTCAGCGGAACGGGCACGGTTTCCAAGGCCGGCGCAGGCAAGTTGACCCTGAGCGGCGCTAACACCTATTCCGGCACCACCACCATCAGCGGCGGCACGCTCGAGGTCGGCGATGGCACCACATCCGGCACGCTCGGCTCAGGCGACGTCAACAATGGCGGCACGCTTGCCTTCAACCGTTCCGACATCGTCACCGTCGACAATGAAATCACAGGCACCGGCAAGCTCAACCAGACAGGCACCGGCACGACCGTCCTGACCGGCGACAGCACCTATACCGGCGCGACGACCGTTTCCGCCGGCACCCTCCTCGTCAACGGTTCGATCGCCTCGTCTTCCGGCATCACCGTCGACGCCGGTGCCACCATCGGCGGCAGCGGCACACTTGCCTCCACCATCGTCAACGGCACGCTTGCCGCCGGCAACAGCCCCGGCACCCTCACCGTCGATGGCGACCTCGTGCTCAATTCCGGTTCGACCAGCGTCTTCGAGCTCGGCACGCAGGGTGTGGCCGGCGGCCCTACCAACGATCTTGTCGTCGTCGAGGGCGACCTGACACTGGGCGGCACACTGGAAACACCCAACGCGGTGACCGGCTACTACCGGCTGTTCAATGTTTCCGGAACGACCACCGGCTCATTCGACACGCTGCCCACCGACGCCATCATCAGCACCGCCGTCAACAACCAGGTCAACCTGCTGCTGCGCAATAACGGCCAGCTCTTGCAGTTCTGGGACGGCTCAGACATGACCGGCAACGGCACAGTAGACGGCGGCGTGGGTACATGGGACGCAGCCAACAGCAACTGGACCGGCGCGCCCGGCGAAGCCGGCATCAATGACAGCTGGCGCGGCGAGGTCGGCGTTTTTGCCGGCACCGCCGCCACGGTCAAGGTCGAAGGGACCCTGGCCTTCCAAGGCCTCCAGTTCTCAACGGACGGTTATGAGCTGGCCGGCGGAACTTTGGACCTGTCCGGTGACGCCTACGGCAATACGGACGCGAGCTTCGTCAACACCGACGTCGGCGTGACGGCCATCATCTCGTCGGTTCTGACCAGCACCGGCCATGGTCTTGACAAGCTAGGCCTTGGCACGCTGGTGCTGGCCGGCGACAACACCTATTCCGGCCTGACCACGATCAAGGCGGGCACGCTGCAACTCGGCAACGCCGGCACTGCCGGCTCGGTTGCCGGAGACATCGCCAACGAAGGCGTGCTGGCTTTCAACCGCACGGACGACGGCTTGACGTTGGGCGGCGAGATTTCGGGCACTGGGCGGGTAGAGCAGAACGGCACCGGCACGACCACACTGACTGGCGCCAACACCTATACCGGCGGCACCGAGATAAATGTCGGCACCTTGCAGATTGGCGATGGCGGAAGCTCCGGCTCGATCGTTGGCGACGTCGTCAACGACGGTGCGCTGGTCTTCAACCGGTCGGATTTTTACGGTTCTTTCGCCGGCGATGTTTCCGGCTCCGGAACTGTTACCGTCACCGGTGGCGGCATGCTGGTGGCGAGTGGCGACCTCAGCCATACGGGCGGAACGACGATCGACAGCGACAGTGTGCTGCTGGTCGGCGACGGAGCGACGAATGGCTCGCTGGCCGGCAATGTGGCGAATTCCGGCACCCTGGCGTTCGACCGATCGGACGACATCGCGTTTGACGGCGACATCAGCGGCTCGGGGATTTTGAACAAATATGGCGCCGGCGTGCTGGCAATGACGGGTGACAACAGCGGCTATGACGGCATAGTCAATGTGCAGGCCGGCACATTGCGGGTCGAGAACAGCTCGGCGATCGGCACCGGCTATCTCATGATGTACGATGGCGCGCTCGACTATGCGGCCGGTGTCGAGCTTACCAACATCCTGACCGTCCAGCAGGACAATACCGAACTCTGGGTCAAGCAGGGCACTGCCACGCAGACCGGGATCATCCTGACCGGCGGCGGGGTGCCGCGCGCCATCGAAAAGAAGGGTGCCGGTACGCTGGTCATCTACGGGATGGATCACGGCGGCGCGACGACCGTAAGCGAAGGCACGTTGAAAGCCGGCGCTTCGAGCGCATTCGATTCGCGAAGCGACGTGGCGGTGGCTTCGGGCGCCAAGCTCGATCTCGACGGCTTCGACCAGATCATCGGATCGCTGGCGGGAGCCGGCGATGTCACTCTCGGCGCAGGAACTCTGACCTCTGGCGGCAATGACGGTTCGACAACATTCTCCGGCAGGATTTCCGGCACCGGCGGTCTGACGAAGGATGGAACGGGCATCTTCACGCTCAGCGGCGCCAACAGCTATACCGGGGACACGTTCGTCGACGCCGGCACCCTCAAGGCGGGCGCGGCCAACAGTTTTGCGGCCGGCAGCGCCTTCAGCATCGAGTCGGGCGCAAAGCTCGACCTCGGCGGCTACAACCAGACCATCGGATCGCTCGCAGGTACGGGCGAAGTCGCCCTGGGCGCCGGCACGCTCACCACCGGCGGCAACAACACCTCAACTGCATATGCCGGCGACATCGGCGGCAGTGGCGGCCTGACCAAGTCCGGATCGGGCACGCTCACCCTGTCAGGCTCCAGCACCTATGCCGGCGCTACCAAAGTGGAAGCCGGGAAGCTGAAGGCAGGGGCGGAAGACACCTTTGCGGCAGGCAGTGCCTTCAGCGTCGCTTCGGGCGCGACCCTTGACCTCGACGGCTACGACCAGATCATCGGATCGCTTGCGGGCGCCGGCGGAGTGACGCTCGGTGCCGGCACGCTGACCGCCGGCAATGCCAGCGACACCAGCTTCTCCGGTGTCATCTCGGGCAATGGCGGACTGGTCAAGCAAGGCGTTGGCACGCTGACCGTATCGGGCAACAACACCTACAACGGCACGACCTCGGTCCAGGCCGGCCGGCTGCAGGTCAACGGCAAGCTGGGCAACACCGCCGTCACGGTCGAAAGCAGCGCGACGCTCAGCGGCTCAGGTTCCATCGACGGGGCCGTCACGATTTCCGATGGCGGCCATCTCGCGTCCGGATCGGGCCTCGGCCCGTTGACCCTGGGCTCGCTGTCTCTGGCGAGCGGTGCCTATCTCGACTACGAGCTTGGCCTGACTGGCGATCGCATCGATGTCGTCGGCGACCTTACACTCGACGGCACCATCAATGTCAGCGGCGGCAACGACTTTGGCGCAGGCATCTATCGCCTATTCAACTATGGCGGCGCGCTGACCGACAACGGGCTGGCCATCGGCACCGTTCCTGCCGCCTTCCTTGCCAGCGACTTGACCGTACAGACCGCAATCGCTTCGCAAATCAACATGGTCAACGCGGGCGGCACCACACTGTCGTTCTGGGACGGCGGCTCAGCCGCGAATTTCAACAACGGCACGGTTGATGGCGGCGACGGAGTGTGGAGCGCTACCGGTGGAAATTGGACCAAGCAGGACGGCGCTTTCAATGCACCGATGAAGCCGCAACCCGGCTACGCCATATTCCAGGGCCAGGCCGGCACCGTGACGGTCGACGGCAGCCTCGGCGGAATTGCCGTCACCGGCATGCAGTTTGCAAGCGACGGCTACAAGGTCGAGGGCGATGCCATCACGCTCGCGGATGCGGCAACAACCATTCGCGTCGGAGACGGGACGACCTCCAGCGCCGGGACCGAGGCCACGATCGCATCGGAACTCACCGGCGGCGGTACGCTCGTCAAGGATGATCACGGCACCCTCATACTGACCGGCAACAACAGCTACACCGGTGGCACGGTCATCAAGAGTGGCAAGCTCTCGGTTTCTTCCGACGCCAATCTCGGCGCGACCTCCGGCGGCCTTGCCTTTGCCGGCGGTACTCTTGGCAACACGGCTGCGATGACGACTGCGCGCGACATCGACCTACGCGCCGCGGGCGGCATGCTCGATACGCAGGCAGACCTCACGGCATCCGGCACCATTTCCGGCCAGGGCAAACTGACGAAGTCCGGCACCGCGACGCTGACGCTGACCGGCGTAAACACCTACACGGGCGGCACGACGGTAGCGTCGGGAACGCTTACCGGCACGGCATCGAGCTTCGGAACCGGAGCCATCCTCAACGAGGCTGAACTCGTCATCGACCAGAACGTCGACGCCAGCTTCGCCAACGCCATCGACGGCACCGGCGTCTTCACCAAGACGGGCAGCGCGACGCTGATGCTGACCGGCGCCAGCACCCACTCGGGTGGCACCAGGATCAAGGCAGGCACGCTTCAGCTCGGCAATGGCGGCACGACCGGCTCCATGGCCGGCAACGTCGACAATAGCGGCGTACTCGCCTTCAACCGATCCAACCTCATGACCTTTGCCGGTTCGATCTCGGGCAGCGGCGCGGTTCAGCAGGCCGGCTCGGGCAAGACCGTGCTCACCGGCACCAACACCTATACTGGCGGCACGACGATAGCGTCCGGAACGCTTGCCGGCACGGCATCGAGCTTCGGAACGGGAGCCGTCCTCAACAATGCAGCATTCGTCATCGACCACAACGTCGACGCCAGCTTCGCCAATGCCATCAACGGTACCGGCACCTTCGCCAAGACGGGCAGCGGCGCGCTGACATTGACGGGCACCAGCCTGCTCAGCGGGGAAACCACGATCAGTGCCGGTCGGCTTGCCGTCAACGGCTCGCTCGCGAACTCAAGCGTCACCGTGGAATCGGGTGCGATCCTCAGCGGTACGGGCACCGTCGGCAAGGTTACGGCGCTGTCCGGCTCGACGGTCGCGGCCGGCAATTCCATCGGCACGCTCGATGTCGCCGGCGACGCACGCTTCGCCGCCGGCTCCACCTTCCAGGTCGACGTCGATGCCACCGGCAAATCAGACCGGCTCGCCGTCTCGGGTAAGACGACGCTTTCAGGCGGTACCGTGCAGGTTCTTGCGGGGAGCGGTAACTATGGACAGTCGACGCAATACACCATCCTGACGGCCGCCTCAGGAATCTTCGGCCAGTTCGCCTCGGTCACCACCAACCTTGCGTTTCTGACGCCGACACTGTCCTACACAACCAACGCGATCGGACTGAAGCTCGATCGCAACGCCGTCTCATTCACCGACATCGCGCTTACCCGCAACCAGATCGCTACCGGTGGTGCGGCCGAAAAGCTGGGCAACCAGCATGCGCTCTACAAGGCCATCGTCAATCTCGATGAGGAAGCAGCCCGCAAGGCCTTCGACGCACTGTCTGGCGAGGTCCATGCCTCGGTCCAGGGCATGCTCGCCGAAGACAGCAATCTCCTCGCCAACGCCGCGAATGATCGGATAAGGGCTGCGTTCGGCGATGCCGCAAGCTCCCTGCCGGTGATGGCATACGGTCCGGACGGCCCCTTGCTCGCGGAAGCGACGACCGACCGCTTCGCCGTCTGGGGCCAGGCCTACGGTTCGTGGGACAAGACCCGCAGTGACGGCAACGCAGCGGCTTTCGACAGCAGCACCGGAGGATTCGTTGGCGGTGCCGACGCGAGCATTAGCGACAATTTCCGCCTCGGCATATTCGGCGGTTACAGCCACAGCTCCTTCGATGCGGACGGCCGGGCTTCATCGGGCAGCGCCAGCGCCTACAATTTCGGCGTGTTCGGCGGCGGCCAGTGGGGCAACCTCGGCCTGCGCGGCGGCGCCGCATACAGCTGGAACAACATCGAGATCAGCCGCGAGGTCGCCTTCCCCGGCTTTTCGGACAGTCTCAAGGCGCAGTACGATGCCGGCACGACACAGGTCTTCGGTGAAGTCGGCTACCGCCTGCATGCCGGCGGCTCGACATTCGAACCGTTCGCCGGTCTCAACTACGTTGCCGTCAGGACCGACGGCTTCGGCGAAAAGGGTGGCAAGGCAGCTTTGACGGGCTCCGGCTCGACCACCGAGACGACTTTCGCAACGCTCGGCGTGCGTGGCAGCACCGACATCATGATACAAGACTTCAACGCCACCCTGCACGGCACGGTCGGCTGGCGGCACGCCTTCGGCGATGTCACACCGCTGAGTTCGCTCGCCTTCACCGGCGGCAGTACCTTCACAGTCGCCGGCGTGCCGATCGCACGAAACAGCGCGATCGTCGAAGCCGGGCTCGATTTCACCCTGTCGCCTGCCGCCAAATTCGGTCTTTCCTATGCCGGCCAATTCGGCAGCGGGGCCATCGACCAAAGCTTCAAAGCCAATCTTGCAGTAAGCTTCTGAAGCACGCACGAACCAACAAGGACGTTACCGGTCTCCCGGTAATGTCTGGTTCTCCGCTTTCGACAACTCACCTTCCAGCACGTTCCGCGTCACGCCCCATCCGCTCAGATGATGCGCGCGCAGCACCTCGCGCAGGAGCGCCCCCTCGCGCTGCCTGAGCGCGTCGAGAATCTGCTCGTGCTCGAACACCGCCCGCGCCCAGCGTTCGGATCGGCGATTGCCGGCGTAGCGATATCTGCGGATGCGCGCGCTTTCTGCGGCATAGATGCGTGACAGCGTGGCATTGTGTGCGCAATCGACGATTCGCTGGTGAATTGTCTGGTTGATATGGAAATATTCCATGAGCTCACCGCGCTGATAGGCATCGACCATCTCAGCGTGCAACCGCTCGATCTCTGCGATCATCTGCGGTGTTGCCCGTTCGCAGGCGCGCGCCGCTGCCACGCTCTCCAGCCCGATCAGCACTTCGATGGCAGCCTCCACCTCTTCGGGGGAGATGCCGACCACCGTTGCTCCGCGGTTGGGATCGATGCGGACAAGGCCCTCCCCCTCGAGGATCTTGAAGGCTTCGCGCAGCGGAGTTCGTGAAACGCCCAGCTGCTCCGTCAGCACGCGCTCGTTGATCCTCGTTCCCGCTTCTATATCTCCCGCGACAATCATGTCGCGAACGCGCTGGGCCACGAAGGTAGAGCGCCGACCCCGCGGCCAAGTCGCTTCAAGTCCGGATTGGTCTGTCGTTTTTGAGGCATATTGCATGCAAACATCCTAGACACACCGCAAAAAAGGCACAAGCCCATTGACAGCTTGCCTATATTGCATGCAATGAGCTTTTAAAGCGGCCCTGATGCGCGACAACTGCGGTCCAAACAGGCCGCCTGAGTTTCGGCTGAGGCGTGATTGCATGCAGTGAGGTTGCGCGCGCGGGAAGGAGACGCGCGGGACGGGAACCACCGCCCGCTGGATACGAGTTCAATTCGAGGCCGTTCTGCGGCCCAGGACTATTTTCAGAAAGACAAAGAAATTTCTCGATGAATTATCACGCATACTTCAATGCCGGCGACCGTCTCATCGAGACCTGCGTTATCGGAACGGGTGGCTTCGGGCGAAGCTTCCTCGCGCAGGGCCTGCGGGTGCCGCTCATGCGCGCTCGCGTGGCTGTCGACGTCGATGCGCAAACTGCTTTACAGGCCATGTTGGCGGTTGGGATTGCACGCGAGGACATTCGCGTCTGCGATAACGCGGAGGCGGCGGAAAAAGCCTGGAATGAAGGTGCCTTCATCGCCGCCGGTGAGTTTGAGCATGTTGCCGGCCTGCCCGTGGACGTCGTTGTGGAAGCCACCGGTCACCCGGAGGCCGGAGCGCGACACGCACGGATGGCGATCGAGGCTGGACGGCATCTCGCACTGGTTTCGAAAGAAGTTGACAGCGTGGTCGGTCCCGGCCTTGCCGTTATGGCCAGATCGCGCGGCAAGGTTGTTACGCCGGTCGATGGTGATCAGCCTAGCCTGCTGATCGGACTTGTAAGCTGGGCCGAGACCCTGGGTTTCGAGATTATCGCGGCAGGCAAGTCGAGCGAATACGATTTCGTCTTCGACGCCGCTGCCGGGACGCTGACGAGCAACGGCAGGACCGTGTCGGCGCCGGAGTTTGGCCAATACGCGCGTCTCGACGGGCGTGACAGTTCGCTGGTGGCCGAGGCGCGGTCCAGGGCGGCGGCGGCCCTGCCGCAGCGCGCAGTGCCCGATTTGTGCGAACTTTCAGTCGTCGCCAACGCTGTCGGCTTCGCGCCCGATCGTCCGCAGCTTCATGCGCCGATAGCCCGGATCGACGAAGTGCCTACCATTCTGTGCGAGACCTCGGAGGGTGGTATCCTTTCCGGTCCGCGCAGGCTTGAGGTTTTCCATTGCCTGCGTGATCCCGGCGGCATCAGCTTTGCTGGCGGGGTCTTCGTGGTGGTGCGCTGCGAAGATCGCCCGACCTGGAAGATGCTCGAGGAGAAAGGGCATGTGGTGAGCCGGAACGGCAACGCCGCAATGGTCTATATTCCGCGCCATCTTCTTGGCCTCGAAGCCGCAACCAGCATCCTGGCGGCCGGAATGAACGGCGTTTCCACTGGCGCCACCGAGCCTTCCCACCACGTCGATCTTGTGGCCGTTGCCGATGTCGATCTGGCTGCCGGCACAACGCTTGCCATGGGCGGACATCACCATTCGATCGAGGGCGTTTCATCAATGATGCTGCCGGCCGGCCCGCTTGTGCCGGACGCACCGGCGCCATTCTACCTTGCCTCGAACAAACGCCTGTCACGTCCGGTCAGGCAAGGCGAGCCGATCAGAATGGCCGATCTCGAAATTCCGGAAGACAGCGAGCTTATGAAACTGCGCCGCCTTCAGGATGCTCATTTCTTCGCTGAAGGGCGAGCCTGAAACAGATAATACCAACACGAATCGACATGGGAGGAACCATGAAACTGAACCTCACCCGACGTACTTTCCTGGCTGGAGCCGGCACGACTGCGGCAATGCTGGCGATGCCTCATCTGGCGCGGGCGAGCGCCGCCAAGACGTTGCGCCTCGCCCATCCTCACCCCGACACGGACAGCTGGCAGGACGCCGGCCAGTGGATGGACGAGGCCCTGAAGGAGCGGACCAGCGGCGCGCTTGGCGTCCAGCTGTTTCCCAACGGCGTACTCGGCAGCGATTCCACCATGATCAATGCCGTGCGTGCAGGCACGCTCGACATGATGGTGACGGGAAATCCGTTCTTTACCGGCCTGGTGCCGAAACTGAACGTTCTCGATCTGCCCTTCATTTTCAAGGACCGCGGCCACGTCGCAGCCGTGCTTGACGGTGATATCGGAGACGAACTGCGCGCCGGCTTCTCGGATGCAGGGCTGGTTGCCCTGGCGACCTGGGAGACCGGCTGGCGCAATGTCACCAACAGCCGACGCCCGGTCAAAACGCCGGCGGACCTGCATGGCTTGAAGATCCGCACCACACCCAATCCCGCTCACATCAAGGCGTTCGAACTGCTCGGCGCAGCACCGACGCCGATGGCCTTTACCGAGCTTTTCACAGCGCTTGAAATGCGATCGATCGACGGGCAGGAGAACCCGACGACGCTGATTTTGAATTCGAAATTCTTCGAGGTTCAGCGCTATCTTTCGCTGACTCAGCATGCTTTTACCACGTCGCCGCTGGTGATGAACAAGGCCAAGTTCGAGGCCCTGGGTGAAGAGCTCGGCAACACACTGCTGGAGACAGCCAAGGAGGCTGCCAAGAGGCAGCGCCAGATGAATACCGAGCGTGAAGTCACCAGCCTCGAGGCGCTCAAGCAGGAAGGCATGGAGACCGTCGAGGATCCGGATCGCGAGGCGTTCCGGGCCATCGTGGCGGATACGGTTCGCGGGGACTTCGCCACCAAGTTTGGTCCGGACCTGCCTGAGCGCATCGCCGAACTGGCGGGTTAACGAAGGAATAGAGCTATGCGCATCGTCGATCTGAGCATGCCGGTGAGTGAGCATTTCCGGTGGCAGCCGGAGATAGCCGTCAAGGGCGACAAGTCCGCCGGAGACCAGTTTCGCGTGACACGGTTGGCTACCACCTGCCACGGCTTCACGCATGTCGATGCGCAGGCTCATTTCATCGATGGCGCACCCACCATCGAGGCGACGCCACTCGAACAGGTCGTCGGCCGCTGCCGCGTCTTCGACCTGTCGGCCGTGGAGGCAAACACCGCGATCGAGCCCGCCGCGCTTGCCGCTGCCGATCCCGGCGGTGAGGAGGGCGACATCCTGCTGCTGGCGACCCAATGGGATCTGAAGCGCGACTACCAGACGAGGCAATTCTGGACCGAGGCGCCCTGGCTGACGCGCGAGGCAGCACAGTGGCTGCTGGAACTCAAGCCCAGGGCGCTCGCCGTGGATTTTCCGCAGGATTATCCGATCCGGCTTCTGCTCGACAATGTGCGCGTTCCGGACGAGGAGCACGTGACGCACGACATTCTTCTGCGCGCCGGCGTGACGCTGATCGAATATGTCGTCAACACTGCTGCTTTGCGTGAGAAACGCCTGCTCCTTTGCGCAGCGCCGCTCAAGATAGTGAATGCCGATGGCGCGCCGGCACGCGTGTTCGCCATCGAGGGAGACGACCGATGACATCGAGATATGTCGGCGCCGCTCTGCTCAGAGCGGCCGACCTTGGTTTCCGCGCGCTGGAAGCCGCACTGGTGCTCGTGCTGGCTGCCATGGTGACGCTGGTCTTTGCCAATGTGGTCATGCGCTATGTCTTCGACAGCGGCATAACCGTCACCGACGAATTATCCCGGATGATGTTCGTCTGGATTTCCTTCCTGGGCGCGATTTTGGTTGCCCGCCGCAGCGAACATCTCGGCGTCGACCTGCTCACCGCGACCTTGTCGCCTGCCAGCAAGCGCATCTGCCGCATCCTTGCCGACATCGGCATCGTCATATGCAGTGCCATTCTGGCCAGCGGTGCCTTCAGCCAAACCGTGGCCAACATGTCCAATATCGCTCCGGTATCGGGGCTCCCGACCGGCCTCACCTATGCCGCGCCTTTCCTGGCCGGGCTTGCGATCGGCGTGATCGCTTTCGCCGATCTGCTGGGCGCGGTGCTGTCGCCTGGCACGGCCGAAACGGATGATCTTTCATGATCGTGCTTCTCATCTTCATCGGAGTCTTGCTGGCCACGATTCTGATCGGCGTTCCCATTGCCTTCGGCCTGCTGCTGAGCGGCGTCGCCATGATGTGGTATCTCGGCGCGCTCGACTGGCAGTCGATCGCGCTGCAGATGACCAATGGCGCCGACAGCTTTCCGCTGCTCGCCATTCCCTTCTTCCTGCTCGCAGGCGAGGCGATGAATGCGGGCGGGCTGTCGCGCCGTCTCGTCAATTTCGGGCTGGCGCTGGTCGGGCATCTGCGTGGTGGCCTGGGCTATGTCGCGATCGTCACTGCGATCCTGCTGGCCAGTCTTTCGGGCTCCGCGATCGCAGATACGGCCGTGCTTGCGGGGATGCTGATACCGATCATGCGCGAGGCCGGGTATCATATGGGCCGCTCGGGCGGCTTGATCGGCGCCGGCGGCATCATCGCGCCGGTCCTGCCGCCATCAATCGGCTACATCGTCTTCGGCGTTGCCGGCGGCGTTTCCATCACGCGGCTGTTTCTGGCCGGCATCGTTCCCGGCATCCTGATGGGGCTCGCGCTGGCGATCGCCTGGTGGTGGCTGAGCCGCCGCGAGGACACAGCAGTGTTTCCCCGCCGCTCCGGAAAGGAAATCGGCAAGGCAGCGCTCGATGCGGGCTTCGCGTTCATTCTTCCGCTGATCATCGTCGGCGGTTTGAAAGCCGGTGTTTTCACACCCACCGAGGCCGGCGTCGTCGCCTGCGTCTATGCGATCCTGACCGGTTTCTTCGTTTACCGGGAGCTTTCGCTTCAGCGCCTTTACGATTGCTTCACGGCCACCGTGCGCACCACGGCAGCCGTCATGTTCCTCGTCGCGGCGGCGAGCATCACGGCCTACATGATCGCCATTGCCAATGTGCCCGGCGAAATCGGCGCCTGGCTCGGGCCGTTGCGGGAAAGCCCACTGCTGCTGATGATCGTCATCACCCTTCTGGTGGTCGTGGTGGGAACGGCACTCGACTTCATCCCCACGATCCTGATCCTGACGCCGGTGCTGTTGCCGATCGTCAAGCAAGCCGGCATCGATCCCGTCTATTTCGGCGTGATCTTCATCATGACGGCAGCCATAGGGCTGATCACGCCGCCCGTTGGTGCGGTTCTGAACGTCGTCTGCGCAATCGCCAAGATCAGATACATCGAGGTGGTGAAAGGAGCTGCCCCTTTCATCCTCATCCAGTTGGTGCTTCTCGCTTTGCTGATACTGTTTCCGCAGATCGTGATGGCGCCTGCGAAATGGCTTTACTGAACCCCACGCGGTTGAACTGACGGGTTCCACCTTCACCGTTTGAGGAAGAACAGCAGTCATATTCGGGATGCCTACGAGCGATGGTCGTAACGAGATGCGTTCTAGGAACCCATCCTGGATTTCCCGGCTGCCCTATCGCTCATGTTCAAGCGCGTGCCACAATGGCGTTTTCACGCGAGCATTCAGCGGGACAGGTGCGCTCCAACGCCGTCGCAGCGGCATTATTTGCAGGTGAAGCCTCCATCGATCGCAGAGCGACGCCTGCCTTCAGCGCCGCTCCGGAATCGCCGAAATCATCAGGCGCGCCATTCTCCGCTTTGGGCTCGACAGCGAATGAACCCACGCCCGACGGGGTGGAAAAAACCGGTCGCCATTACCGGCACTCCTGCCAGCATGCTGCGCCTTGCCAAGGAGAGAACAAGCATCCGACAACTCCCCAGATTTTCGGGGAGATAGGCACGGGAAGCCAACGGCTCCGTCGCCCTTCCAGCGAACCGACTGTCGGGAACACTCGCGTTCTCACAATTACGTGCAGTCCGACAACCGTGACAACGGAAGTGCGAATTCCCATATCAGCCGGATTGCGGACATCACGCGGTCATCGTTTGCGTCTATGATCCGCATATCAAAATTTGGAGGTGCCGTATGGGACATGGACGCGAACCCACGCTCGATGAGATCTTGAACGAACCAATCATCCGAAAGGTTATGAAAAGGGACGGATACACCCCGGACGATATTCGCCTTCTGATGCGCCAGGCGAGTGTCAAGGCAAACAGAAACGGCGTGACATATCTGATGTTGCCTTCAGGCACCGATGATGCGGGACTTCAGCATATGCCCACTTCAAAGACGCTGAATGCCTGTTGCCAACAGCCTTCAGCCTGAGCCTCTTTTGGAGAACGGATTCCGGTTCAATTGACAGGCGTTTTGCCACAAGTTTGTGTGAGCAGTCACCCAGCGCCTCCTCAAGCAATGGCTCCTTGACGACATTTTCGGCATAGCCCTTTTAGGCTTGGAAAAGCTCGAATGAAAACCGGCCGTCGTAAAAACTATGGGTCGAGGGTTCGGTCCGTCAGCCGCCGCCGCGCGTGAATGATATGCAGTTCCATCGCCGCCCTCGCCCACACCGCGTCACGCTTGCGGATCGCCTCGACGATGTCGGTATGTTCGGAGACAACCTTGCGCGCGCGATCGGTCGATCCCGTGCGGGTTATCGACAGGGATATTCCCATGAAGTCGCTGAGTACGACGCCGTTGCCTTCCAGCGCGCCGCGAAAGAACTCGTTGCCAGTGGCGTCGAGTATGGCGAGGTGAAAGGTGCGGTCGCTTTCTGCGTCGAAGGTGCCATGCCCGATCTGCTGCGCAAAATGTTCGTGCGCCCGCACAATGTCGGACAAAGCTTTCTCGGTTCGGCGCTCGGCAGCCAATGCCGCAGCCTCGCCTTCGATTGAAAGTCGCAATTCCTGGTAACGAAGAAAGCGCGATACGTCGGTCAGGCTGGTGACATCGGTCAGATTGTCCGACGGACGGCTCAACACATAGGTGCCGCTACCGCGCCGCGCTTCCACCAGACCATCGACGCGCAGCCGCGCCAGCGCCTGGCGCACTACTGGCCGCGACACGCCAAAGGTTTCGCTCAGGTCATTCTCGCCGGGCAAGCGGCTACCCGGAGCGAACGCCCCACTCAGGATTTCGTCGAGGATGCGCCCGTAAACCTGGTCGGCAAAACTTGACGGCTTTGTCTCGAAAACCATCGAAATCATCTCACATTCTCGCCTCGCCGAATCTACCATCACGGATATCGAGCAGCATATTCAAACTCTAGCGATGGATCCGCAGCTTCTGCCGGCGCTCAAAACGGGTCTGGAAATATGGCACTTCGTGCGCGGTGCCAAGCGCGTAGGCGGTACCGTCGTCGGGGCTGATCTCGCGCACGTTGCGGCGGCTCGGATATTTGAGGATTTCCTCGATAACAATATCGACGCCGAGCCCCGGAGCGTCCGGCACCTTCATATGCCCGTCCACGACTTTCAGTGTGGGCGTGATGACATCGTCGCGGCCTTCCCAGTCGAATTCCAGGCGCTCGAGCATCAGCGCATTGGGGATCGTCGCCATCACGTGCAGTGCTGCAAATTCCGCGACAGGGCCCAGCGATCCAGAATGGGGCGCGAGCGTTATGTAGTGGCCTTCAGCCATCGCCGCCATCTTGCGCATCTGGGTGATGCCGCCGGCGCGGCCGGTGTCGGGCTGGATCACGTCGACCAGACCGCGCTCGATATAGGGCTGGATGCCCCAGATGGTGCTGACGCGCTCGCCTGCCGCAAGCGGAACGTTGACGGCGTCCCTGACGCGCGCCAGCGCATCGAGGTCTTCCGGCGCCACCGGGTCTTCGTAGAACAGGAGGTCCAGGCTTTCCAGTTCCCGGCCGACGGCAATCGCATCCTGCGTCGTCATCCACGAGGGGCCATGCGCGTCGACCATCAGATCGACCTTGGGCCCGATGTGGTCGCGGATGGAGGCGACGAGGTCCAGATCGACCGTGCCGGTGAAGCCGACCTTGATGCCGGTGTAGCCGAGCGCCAGCAGGCGATCCGCCTTGTTGGTGTCGTGGGCATGGCCGTAGACGCGCACCCGGTCGCGGAACTTGCCGCCGAGCAGGTTCCACACCGGCTGTCCAAGCGCCTTGCCCTTGATGTCCCAGAGCGCCATCTCGATGCCGGTCAGCGCGCCACCGCCGACCGTTCCCAGCATGCCGTGCCCCATCATGGAAGCCAGCAGCTTGTGCCAGAGGCGGTCGATATGCGCCGGGTCCTCACCGATGAGCAGCGGCGTGAGATCCTTGACCGCCGTCTCGATGACGCGCGGCCACCCGGAACACTCGCCTACACCGTGAATGCCCTCGTCGGTAAGGATGCGCACGAACAGCCAGTTGCGCGAGCCGCCGAAATTCCCGCCTTCATAATGTCCGGCCGACGCCGTGCTTTTCGCCTCCCCCGGCCCACCGACCTGCATCAGGTAGGTTTCGATGGCTGTGATCTTCATTTACGCGGCTCCGTTCATCGTAAGCGGCTCTTCCGTCGAGCCGCCATATTGCTGGCTCGCTTCCAGAAGCAGCCTGGAATAGGGGTGCTCAAGCGTGCCGGCGCGCAGCCTGTCTGCCTCGACCTCCTCGACGATCTGTCCGGCCTGCATCACGCCTACGCGGTCGCACATATGGGCGATCACTGCGAGGTCATGGCTGACCAGCAGATAGGTCAGCCCCCGCTTCTCGCGCAATTCGTTGAGCAGGTTCAGGATTTCCGCCTGAACCGACACGTCGAGGGCAGATGTGGGCTCGTCGAGCAGCAGCACCTGCGGCTCCAAAATGAGAGCCCGCGCAATGGCGACGCGCTGGCGCTGCCCGCCGGAGAGCTGATGCGGAAAACGGTAACGCAGCTCGGGATTGAGCCCGACAGATGTCAGCGCCTCGAACACCGCTTCACGCGATCGTGGCAGGCGCTGGTTGCGCAACGGCTCGAGCAACTGCGCGCCGATCGTCTTGCGCGGATGCAGCGAGCCGTATGGGTCCTGGAACACCATCTGCACCGAACGGTAGAATTCCTTGGGACGAACAGGGCTAAGAACCTTGCCGCCGATCTCGATCTCGCCGCGATAGTCGGGGTTGAGGCCGGAGATGGCGCGCAGCACCGTTGACTTGCCGCAGCCGGACTCGCCGACCAAACCGTAGCTGCCGCCGGTCTCGACCGAAAAGCTCACGCGTTTGACCACCGCTTGCGGCGGCGACCCGAGGCGGACAACGAGATTGCGGACGTCGATCATGAGTTCGTTTCCACCGCGTCGATCCATGAAGGATCGCGCTTCAGCGTCGGCAGGCGCGACACCTTGTGGTCGATGGATGGCAGCGATGCCAGCAGCCCCCGTGTATACGGGTGCCTCGCCTCTCCGAGCTGCGATGCCGCCAAGGTCTCGACGATGCGCCCGGCATACATGATGATGACACGATCGCAGAAACGGCGGACCAGATTGAGGTCGTGGCTGATCAGGATCAGGCCGAGATTGCGGCGCGTCACCAACTCGTCGAGAAGGCTCAGCACTTCGAGGCGCACGGTCACGTCGAGCGCGGAGGTCGGCTCATCCGCAATCATGACTTCGGGCTCGGCAATCAGCATCATGGCGATCATGACGCGCTGGCCCATGCCGCCGGAGATTTCGTGCGGATAGAGCCTGGCGACGCGTTCCGGGTCGCGGATCTTGACGGCGTTGAGCATTTCCAGAACCCGCGCCCGCGCCGCCGCCTTGCCCCCTGCTGCGGGATAGTGCTGGAGGTAAGTTTCGGCGATCTGCTCGCCGACGCGCATGACCGGATTGAGCGAATATTTCGGGTCCTGCAGGATCAGGCCGATGCGGCGGCCGCGCACATGCACCATGTCCCGGTTGCTGGCGGTCAAGAGATCGATCTCCTGAAAGCGCAAGCGGTCTGCGACGACGCGCGCGGTGGGCGGCAGCAGGCGCATGATGGCGCGCCCGACCGTCGATTTGCCCGAGCCGGATTCGCCGACGATGCCTAGCTTTTCGCGGCCGAGCGTGAAGCTAACGCTGCGAACGGCTTTTATCTTGCCGCCGCCGAAGCCCACTTCAAGGTTGGCGGCCTCAATCAGGGGCGCGGTCATTCGCCACCTCGCGCATCCAGCACATCACGCAGAGCATCGCCGAACAGGTTGAAGGCAAGGCTGACGAGAGCGATGGCAATGCCGGGGGCGGCAATGACCCACGGGCTTTCGATCATGAATTCGCGGCCGCTGGATGCCATGGCGCCCCATTCGGGCGAAGGCGGCACGGCACCGAGGCCGAGGAAACCGAGACCGGCAGCGGTCAGGATAACGCTCGCCATGTTGAGCGTGATGCGCACGATCACCGAAGGCACACACATCGGCAGGATATGCCGCAGGATGATGGACCAGGCCGAAGCGCCCTGCAGCCGGACGGCGGCGATGAAATCCGCCTTGCGCAAGCTGAGCGTCTCGGCGCGCGCCAGCCGCGCGATCGGCGGCCAGGCGGTGAGCGAAATAGCGATGATCGCATTGGTGATGCCGGGGCCGAGCGCTGCGGCAAAGCCGAGCGCCAGAACCAGACCGGGGAAGGACAGGAAGACGTCGGTGACGCGCATCAGAATCTCGTCCACCCAGCCGCCGAAATAGCCGGCGCAGGTGCCGATCAGCAGGCCGATGGGCGCTACGATCACGGCAACCAGCATGATGATGTAGAGCGTCGTGCGCGCGCCGTAGACGATGCGCGAAAAGACGTCACGGCCGAACTCGTCGGTACCCAGAAGATGTTCCCATGAGGGCGCCGCAAGCCGGTTCGCCATATTCTGCGCGATCGGGTCGTAGCTGGTCAGAAGCGGCGCACAGATGGCCACCACGATCAGCAGCACGATGATGGCCAGGCCGACAAGCCCGAGAGGATACCCGCAAAAGCGCTGCCAGTTCTTGTAGAGCTGCTGCGCGGTGGCCTGGGTGCGGCCGCGAGGGTTTGGCTGCAAGAGCCACCCGCGTATGCCGACCCGTCTTTCCAGTATCTGCTCGCTCATGACCTTACCGTGTCCGTGGATCGAGGATGCGATAGAGCGCATCGGAGACCAGATTGATGACCAGGAAGAGCACGCCGATCATCAGCACCGAGCCCATCACGATATTGATGTCGTTCATCTGGATGCCGCGTGTGAGATACTGACCCACCCCCGGCCAGGCGAAGACGGTTTCGATGAGGACCGCACCGTCGAGCAATCCGCCGAAAGTGAGCGCGATGATGGTGAGCAGCTGCACACGGATATTCTTGAAGGCATGGCGCCAGATCACTTGCCGCGGCAACAGGCCCTTGGCCTGCGCGGTGATGACATATTCCTGCGAGAGCTGTTCCAGCATGAAGCTGCGGGTCATGCGGCTGATATAGGCGACCGAATAGTAGCCCAGGATCGTTCCCGGCAGGACGATGTGGTTGAGCGCGTTCCAGAAAACGTCCCAGTTGCGGCTGAGTGCCGAATCCAGGAGCAGGAACCCCGTTACCGGTGTGACGAGCCCTTCGTAGAAGACATCGACGCGGCCGGAGGCAGCGAACCAGTCAAGCTTGGCATAGAAGAGAAGCAGCGCCATCAAGGCCAGCCAGAAGCTCGGAATGGAATGGCCGGCCAGGCCGATCAGGCGCGCGATAAGGTCGATGATTGTCCCGCGCTTAACCGCCGCGATGATGCCGAGCGGCACACCCAACCCAACACCAACCAGGAGCGCCACGATCGCGAGTTCGAACGTCGCTGGAAAGACCATCAGAAGGTCGGTGACGACCTTCTGGCCGGTGGTTGTGGAGACGCCGAAATCGCCGCGTAGCGCCTTGCCGACATAGGTCAGAAACTGCTCCCAGACCGGCCGGTCGAGGCCGAGTTCCAGGAACACCCGGTCATAGACTTCCTTGCTGACCTCCGGTCCGGTGATGGCGATCACCGGGTCGTTGGGAAGCAGGCGGCCCATGGCAAATGTCAGCCCCAGCAGGCCAAGCAGGGTCGTCGCAATGGCGAAGGCGCGGCCGGCGAAGCGCCGCACCAACTGGGCGCCGCGCGACGGCTCGGCGTCGTCGAAACCGTCATCGACATTGAGCGGTGCGTCCCGCCCGTCTGTGTTGGCGGCGATCATTCTTTGGTTACGTCGTGCCATCGGGTCGACCAGGTCGTATGACCGGCGTAACCCTTGACGTTCTTCAGCATCACATAGGGATCACTGCGCTGGAAGAAGATCACCAGGCCCGGGTCCATCTTGCTGTAGATGTCGTCCATCTGCTTGAAGATATCGGCCCGCTTCGTGGCATCGCCCTCGCGCATCGACTCGTCCACCAGCTTGTTGAGCTCCTCGTTCTGCTGGCCGACACGCCACAGATAGTAACTGCCTAGCCGTGCCTCGTCCCTGTTGTCGGGATTGTAGGCGTATTGCGTCGCAACCGCGAACGGGTCGGGCAGGCGGGCGCCGGAATTGCCGACCAGCACCTCGAACTTGCGTTCGCGGAAGGCCGGGGTGAACTCGCCAGGAACGAGATTCAAGTCGATGCCGGATTTACGGGCGCTGGCCTGCAGCGCCTCGGCGAACGGCCGAAGTGCGTCGCTGGACGGGTTGAGCGTCTTCTTCAATCCATTCGGATAACCCGCCCCAGCCAGCAGCTTTTTGGCCAACTCCGGATCATAGGTGTTGCGGCCAAGCGGATCGGCCGGGGCGCCTATCATGCCCTTGGGCACCATCGATTGCCAGGGATCGCCCAGATACTTCATGATGTTGCCCTGGATCGCCTTCCAGTCGAAGGCGTGCTGGAAGGCACGGCGCACTTCGGGCTTTTGGAGATCCGGATCCTTCGTGTTCAGGGCGATGTAGTAGAATCCCAGCCCAGGCACCTTGTCGATCACCACGTCAGGGCTCTTGGAGAGTGCCTCAAGATCGCCGCTGGACATGTAGTGTCCAACGTCGACATCTCCCTTTTCCATCTGCAGGCGCAGATTGCCGGATTCGGGAATGTGCATGACGGCAACGCGCTGCATCGCCGGTGCACCGCCCCAATAGTCCTTTCGGGCATCGAACATGGCAAGGTTGTTGGGGCGAAGCTGGCTCAGCACGAATGGCCCGCTGCCGGCGGTGTTGGCGGCAAGCCAGCCGGAGCCGAAGTCGCCATTCGCCTCATGTTCGAGCGCCGTCTTCTTGTCGACGATGCCGACGGAGGAACCGGCAAGTGAGGCGAGCACCAGGTCGGTGTTCACTTCGGTGGGCAGCTCGATGACGAGCGTGTGCGGATCGCTCACGCGAACCAGCTGGTCGACATTGTCCTTGGTGAAGCCCCACAGCGCCAGATCGGTGGACCCGACCTGTCCCATCTTGATGATACGCTGGATGGACCAGGCGGCGTCTTCGGCTGTCACCGGATTGCCGCTGGAGAAGGTTGCATCCGGGCGCAACTTCATGGTGATCGTCTTCTTGTCGTCGGAGACGGACCACTCCGTTGCCAGCATCGGCTCCAGCTTGTCGATGCTTGCAGGCTTCGTCTGCACGAGGTTGTCATAGGCGTTGGACATCAGCTCGGAGACCGTGCGCGCATTGTTCGCCGCCGGATCCAGCGTGCGGATACCGCCGAGATTGGTGCCTATCACCAGCATGTTCGGAGGCGACTTTGCGAGTGCATCGGCGCTTGCAAAAGCGGCTGCCGATGCAAGAAGTGCGGCGGCTATCATACGTCTCATCGTGCATCTTCCTCCCGTTAGGCGCCGACTTGCACGCCGGCATGATTGCTAAGAGCGTTCATGGATAGCCGAGCGAACCGTCCGGCTTCTGGGGCAGCTTTCGCTGCCAATGAAGGTAGTGGTCCTTCTCAAGATACTTCTCGTCGATCTCGACACCCCATCCGGCGCGGTCCGGCCGCAGTTCCAGATGGCCGTCCTTCGGCAGATACGGGTCCTTCACATAGGGCGCTTCCGTCGGCAGCCGGTATTCGAGGATCTTAAAGTTCGGGGTCGCTGCCGCGAAATGCAGGTTCACCGCGGTGGCGAGCGGTCCCATGGGATTGTGAGGGGCGATCGGTATAAAATGCGCTTCGGCGATTGCTGCGATCTTCCGCATTTCGAGCAGGCCGCCGACGACGCAGATGTCCGGCTGGGCGATGTCGCAGCCGCGCACCTGAAACAGCTTGAGGAATTCGTAGCGGCTGTAGAGGCTCTCGCCGGTGGCCAGCGGGCATTTGATCTTTGACCGGATTGCGCCCCAGGCCTCGAAATTCTCCGGCCTGATCGGCTCCTCGAAGAACAGCGGATCGTACGGGGCCAGCGCATCGCCGAGCTGAATCGCCTGCCAGGGCTCGAAGAGCTTGGCATGCGCGTCAAAGGCGAACTCGAAATTCGTGGGCGCCATTTCGCGCAGGCGGCGAAAATAGTCGGCGCTGGTGCGAACCACCTCGCCCCACCGCTCTGCATGAAAGTCGACCCGGTAAGGGCTAAGCTTGAAAGCCGTCAGGCCGTATTTCTCGTTCTCTGCGGTAACCGTATCGATCGCGATCGCCGGATCGGGTGCGGTGTAGACCCCGAGATAGACCCGCACGCGGTCGCGCACTTCGCCGCCCAAAAGCCGGTAGACCGGCACGTCGAGCGCCTTGGCGGAAATGTCCCACAGGCAATGGTCGATGGCCGAAAAGGCGGAAAGATGCATGGCGCCGCCAGGAAACCGCGCCTGCTGCTGAAGCTTCAGCATGAGGTATTCGATGCGCCGGGGATCCTCGCCGTTAATCTGCTCGAAGAAGTAATCGAGGATCGGGATCAGCCCCTTGTCGGGCCCGTGATTGTAGCACTCGCCCCAACCAGTGATGCCGGCATCCGTGTCGATCGCGACGACGACGCGAGGGCGATTGGCATCGCGCGCCATGAAGCTGCGCAATCGAACGATTTTCATGCCACACGATCCTCCCAGGTAGCGATTGAAGGCTAGCCATGCCCTTTCAAGTTGTCAATTATGTTTTCATCTTGCTTGACTGATTTAAAAGATGTTGTTCATATGATTGATAAATCGGCTCCATCGACCCACAGGTCGGCACCTGAATGGGTTTGAATATGTTCCTCACTGTCCGGTTTGAAGGAGACTCTGCATGAGCATCGAACGGGTTCGGGCATCGCTCGGCGGAATATCCGGCATCCATGTCACGCCCTATCAGGCGGACGGTTCGCTGAACGAGGCGTTGCTTGCAAGGCTGGTGCGACGCCAGACTAATGCCGGCATTCACAACATCGTTTCAGGCGGCAACACCGGCGAGTTTTTCAGCCTTACCTTCGACGAGGTCGTTCGCCTGCAGGCCGTCGCCTTCGCCGCCATGGAAGGATCGCAGTCGGTTCGCACCGCAGCTGTCGGCCGGTCTTTGCGCGAGGCCCTTGCAACGGCCAAGCTCGCCATCAATGCCGGTGCCGAGGCGCTGATGTCCCATCACCCGCTCGATCCCTTTGCGGCGCCGCAGGCGCAGGCAGACTATTTCATTGCCATTGCCGAAGAAGCAATCGTGCCGGTCGTCGCCTACCTGCGCTCCGACACTATGCCGGTCGGCGAAGTGGTGCGCATTGCCCGGCATCCGAACATCGCCGGGATCAAGTTCGCCACACCCAATCTGATGCATATGGCCGAATGCATCAGGGCAACGAGCGACTGCGCAGCGGTCTGGGTCTGCGGGCTGGCGGAGGGCTGGGCTCCGGCATTTTATGCCACCGGCGCAAAGGGCTTCACATCGGGCCTGGTCAATATCGATCCGGAAAGATCGCTGGCCATCTGGACCGCGCTGGAAGCCGGCCGTTATGACGATGCGCGCGGGCTGATTGCGCCGATTGCGCCATTCGAGGCAATGCGCACGAAGTTCAACAACGGCGCGAATGTGACAGTGGTCAAGGAGGCGCTGGCGCTGGGAGGATGGGACGTCGGCCCGGTTCGCCTGCCCGGTTTGCCAGAACTTTCGGCCAAGGATCGCGAGGAGCTTGGACGGATTCTTGCCAGCATCGGCCACCCGGTGCAAACGGCTCGTGCGGCCGAATAGTCAAAGGCATTGGAGACCGCCCGCGCTTGGCGCGAGCGGAACTTTGCCATGGCAGCCGGCGCGTGCCGTCATCAGGCAGGCGGCAAGGTCGCCTTCATCGACGGGCGCTCCGAAACCTTCGCAAACCATCGAGCAAGCTGCGGGCGGGAGCTTCTCCAGTCCTTGTCGGCAAAGCGGAAGTCGAGATAGCCCAGCGCACAGGCGGCCGCGATCGCGCCGGCGTGAAAATCACCTGAAACATCCGCAAACCATCTGCCTTCCAGCGCATCGAGCCCGGAATCCACCTTGTCCATCTGGCCTCGATACCAATCCTCCCAAAAGAGAGCCTCCGGACGCATCACTTTCTCGTACCGGCATAGCAGACAGGCATCAAGGACAGAGTCGGCCAAAGCCTCGAGTGTGAGCACCGCAAAGCGGCGCGCATCCTGCGGATAGAGCGCGCCCTCCGAGGAGGCGAGCGAGTCGACATAGGTGCAGATCACGCGGCTGTCGAAAAGTGGTGTATCGTCTGCAAGCAGTGCGCACGGCACCTTTCCGGATGCGTTGTGCTGGACGATGGTCTGGTCCCGATCGACCGGTCCCGCCGCCGACGGCAGTTTCTCGATCCGATCCGCCAACCCTTTTTCGTGGGCGCAAACCATGACTTTGCGCACATAGGGCGAAGCAGGCGAGAAGAAGAGTCTGATTGTCACGCGGTATTCCTCCGGTTCTGGTTTCGGGCCCGGGCCCGCTTGGGACGCGGGTCCACTGTCGGGACACGCAGGAAATCTCCGGGAAATTGCTCAAGCTGCGTATGCAGGTGTTCAAGGGCAAAGGTTATATGTTCGCGCATGATTGCGGCCGCGCGTTCGCCCTGCCCCAGCGACAGCGCACGTGCAATGCGATGGTGGTCGTCATGCGACCGCCGGATCACGTAAAAGTCCCGCCACATGATCACGCGGTCGGAGGCAAGCGGCACATTGTGCAGGCTCTCCACGAACGTCCTGATCCACGGGTTCGCCGCGAGGTTCATGATTGCGGTGTGGAAGCAGACGTTCATGCGCCGGTAAGGCACAAGGTTTTCCGGCGGCAGTGAGTCCGATGACAAAAGCCGGTCGCCCTCTTCGACGAGTTCGAAAAGGTTTCGCTCGGCAGCCTCCGACATGTTGGAGGCTGCAAGCCTGCACGCCGTCGCTTCCAACTCGGCCCGGACCTGAAACGCACCCGCGACATCGGCGAAGGAGAATTCGCGGACGTAAAAACCCCGGTTGCTTTCGTATGAGACAAGCCCGCTTTGCGCGAGCGCGGTAAGCGCCGTCCTGAGTGGTGTACGCGAAATTCCCAGCATCTCGGCAAGCTTGTCCTGATGCAGTTTTTCGCCGGGGCGAAGGTCACCACTGAGGATCGCTTCGCGCATCCGTTCGATGGCCACTTCAGTGCTCGTATGCAGATCCGACAATGGCAGGCCCTCCTTCCGATTTGCACAGAATGTATCCAAAATGGCTCATATCTGCAATTTCTATTTGCAGTTTCCACCGTAATGTGTTCATTGCGTCCACAACGGAGAGGGAGGAACCTCTGAACATGTCGAAAGTTTGTTTGGTCACCGGCGCTGCCGGTGGCATCGGGAAAGCTGTTGTCTCGCGCCTGGCGCAAGACGGTTACGCAGTGCTGGCCGCGGACCTGTCTAAAGCAGCGGCAGAAGCCGCTATCGAAGGTCTCCCCGGTGCCGGTCACCGCGCCATTGTCCTCGACGTGACGAGTGAGCAGGCGGTGATTGCAGCCTACGCCGAGGCCGAAAAGCAAGGCGCCCCTGTCGACAAGGTCGTGGCAGCCGCCGGTATCCTGCTCTTCGCTGCCAATGGCGAGCGGCCGCCCCTCACCGAGATTACGCTCAAGGACTGGGAACTCACGCACGCCGTCAATTCCACAGGCACCTTCCTGCTGCTGCGCGAATTTCTGCGCAGCGCCAGTCGCCGACAGATCGAGAATGGCCGCTTCGTCGGCTTCAGTTCTGTGGCAGCACAGCTCGGCGGCTATCGCTCCAGCTCGGCCTACATCGCTTCGAAGAGCGCCGTCCTTGGGCTCATCAAGGCGGGTGCGCGCGAAGCGGCATCGCTTGGCGTGACCGTGAATGCCATTGCTCCCGGACTGATCGATGCGCCGATGCTGCGGCAGTCGCTGCCGCCGGAAAACGATGCGACGGCGGCGGCGAATATCCCGCTGCAGCGCATCGGCACGCCGCAGGAGGTTGCCGGCGCCGTCTCGTTCCTGCTTGGCCCCAATGCCGACTACATCACCGGCGCCGTCATCGACGTCAACGGCGGCTACAGGATGCAATAGGGCACCAAAAGCAGGGGAGGAAACAATGGTAAAACTAGTCGAAAGGCTTACCCAGCTGCTGGCCTGGCTCGCGGGGCTTGCCGTGCTGCTGATGATGTTCCACGTCATGATCGACGTTTTGGGCAAATATCTCTTCAGCGCTCCCCTGCCAGGTACTGCCGAAGTCGTTGCCGCCTATTACATGATCGGCGCCGTGTTCCTGCCCCTCGCCTGGGTGGAGTTGTCAGGCGGCTCGATCGTCGTCGAGGTGATCTACGAGAAGGTTCCGGAGCGGGCGCAGAAGGTCATGCTGATCCTCGCCGACATCGTCTCGGCGGTCTATTACAGCGTGCTGGCCTGGTTTTCCTGGGGCGTGGCAAAACACGCCTACAAGGTCAATGAATCCGTTGACGGCATTTGGCGCATCACCACCTGGCCCGCCAAATTCCTTCTCCCATTCGGCTTCTGCCTCGTCGTCGTCGTGCTTGTCATGCGCGTGTTCATGGGAGAGCGCAACCGCATGACAACCACCCATTCCGCCGTCGAGATTTGAGGGGAAACCGACATGGAACGTCTTGAGATCGGCTTCGTCGGCATCTTCGCCATCCTCGCGCTGATCGGCATTCGTGTACCGATCGGCGTCGCCATGGGCGCGACCGCCTTCTTCGGCATCTGGGCAATGATGGGCCTCGGCGCCGCCATCGGCATATCGAAGGCGATCCCGTTCAATCTTATCGGCGACTGGAATCTTTCCGCCATTCCGATGTTCCTCTTCATGGGGTTCGTGGCGGTCGAAGCCGGGCTGACGCGTGGCCTGTTCGGCGCGGCGCGCATTTTCCTAGCCCGCATTCCTGGCGGTCTCGCCTCCTCGACGGTCTTTGCCTCCGCGCTCTTCGGCGCAGCAAGCGGCTCGAGCGTGGCGACGTCCGCAGCCTTCTCGCGCATCGCCATCCCGGAGATGCTGAACAGCAAATACAATCCCGGCCTGGCAACCGGTTCCGTGGCAGCAGCCGGAACGCTTGCGGCCCTCATACCACCCTCGGTGCTGATGATCGTCTACTGCCTGCTGGTCGACAGTTCGATCAACACGCTTTTCATAGCGGGCGTAGTGCCGGGCATCCTCACCGCCATAGCCTTTATCGTGATGATCACCGTGCGCTGCATGCTCAACCCCAACCTTGCGCCGCGCTATGTCGACCCGACCTCGGCCGCCGAGAAATGGGCTCTCATCCGCGATGCCTGGCCGCTGCCGGTGGTCACTTTCGTGGTCATGGGCGGCATCTTCACCGGCGCTTTCACCGCAACGGAATCGGGTGCTGTCGGGGCTTTTCTGGCCTGCGTGATCGCGGCGGTCCGCGGCAAGCTGAATGCTCCAATGCTGAAGCGAGCACTCGTCGATACCGCCTCGGGTACGTCGGCCATATTCATGATCGTTCTGGGAGCGGCACTCTTTGCCCGCTTCGTGGCGCTAGCCACCATACCGACCTGGGTGATGGGGTTCTTCGACGGCTACGAGACGATGACCATCGTCATCCTTGTTTGCATCATCCTGGTCGTGATGGGCACGTTCATGGAGGAAATCTCCATCATGCTGCTCACCATGCCGGTGCTGGTGCCGCTGCTTAACAGCCACGGGGTCGACCTTACCTGGTTCGGCATCCTGGTCATCAAGCTGATGACGATCGGGCTGATCAGCCCGCCTGTGGGCATGAATGTATTCGTCATCAAATCGGCGCTCGGCGACAGAGTGACGCTCAACCAGATATTCGCAGGCGTGACCTGGTTCATCGTCGTCGACCTGTTCGTGCTCGCCGCGCTCATTGCCTTCCCGCAGATCAGCCTGTGGCTGCCGGGAATGATGGGTAGGTAGCAGTCACTTTGCAAAAGGGTTTGCGCGGCGATCAGCACCCGCGCGGGCCGTCAACAGCGCGGAAAGCGCAACCATGGGAGAGAGAAAAATGAAACGAGTTCTAATGACCGTCGCGGCAGTGCCGCTGATGGTAACGGCCGCGATGGCTACCGACTATCAGGCGACCAACTGGATGGCGCCTTCGCATATCCTGAACGGCGTAGCCTACGAACCCTTCGTCAAGGAAATTACCGAGGCAACCGGTGGCGATGTAAAGTTCGAGATCTATTCCTCGGGTTCGCTGGTGCCCGCGCCGACAACATTGCAGGCCGTCGGTGACGGCGTTGCGCAACTGGGTATCGTCGCCGCCTCCTACACACCATCGGAACTGCCCTTGTCGGGCCTGATCAACGACCTCGCATTTCTGACCAGGGACGATTACGCCGCTGCTTTCGCGCTGACCGAGATCGGGCTGATGAATCCGGAACTGGTCGCGGAGTACGGCAAGCACAACACCGTGTTCGTGGGCGGCTATTCGACGCCGATCTACAACTTTTTCTGCATGAAGCCGATTTCGGATCCGGCCTCGGTCCGCGGGCTGAAGATCCGCACCGCCGGAACCGCGCAGAACGAATGGATCGCCTTCCTTGGCGCGACCCCTGTCGCCGTGCCAATGACCGATGTCTACACCGGGCTGGAACGCGGCTCGCTCGATTGCACGCTATCGGACCCGACAAACCTCGAATTCGGCTACAAATTCTGGGAAATCGCGAAAGTCGTGAACCGGCTCCCGCAGGGGTCTTCGCTGGGCGCGACCTATGTCTACAACAAGGACTTCTGGGCAGGGCTTGCCCCGAAAGACCGGCGCGCGATCCTCGACCTGACCGGCCTTGCGCTGGCGCGGGCGCAGGTGGCCTATCATCAGGGCGTGGAATCGGCCCTGAAGGGCTCTGCCGAGCGCGGCATCGCGATCATGGATCCCGATCCGGCGATGGAAGCCAAGCTGAAAGAGTTCCAGGACGGAATGCTTGCCGGTCTGGCCAAGCGCACGATGGATGCACGCGGCATTGCTGACCCGAGCCCGATCATCAAGCAGTATATCGATCTGACGACCAAATGGTCGGGGCTGCTTGAAGGGATCGACCGCAACGATCCTCAGGCGCTGGCAAAGCTGGTGAATGAGCAGATCTATTCCAAGCTCGACGAAAATACCTTCGGGCTTAACTGAGCCTTCGGCCGGCGCGGGATCATGCCGCGCCGGCTTTCCCCCTCTTTTTCGGGCCGCGTCCGCGGCACGGCCCGTCTATCAACCAGAGTGATCCAATGTCTTCGCAGTCTCTTCCCACCGCCATCGTTACCGGCGCGGGGTCCGGCATCGGCCGCGCCATCGCCCACCGCCTGGCTTCCGACGGCTATGCCATCGTCGTCGCCGACCGGGCTGCCGCCCCGGCTGACGAAACAGTTCGGCAGTTGCAAGAGAATGGACATAAGGCGCGGGCCGTAGTGCTGGACATCACCGATCCGGTCGCGACCCAGTCGCTGATCGAAGGGGCGGCGGACCTGCAGGTGCTGGTCAACAATGCAGGCATCTTCAACGTCATTCCCTTCGAGACGCTGACGGCGGATGACTTCCGCCGGATGTACGAGGTCAATCTGATCGCCATGTTCACCCTATGCCAGCAAGCGGCGCGCGTGCTGCCCGAGGGGGGACGGATCATCAATCTTGCCTCGCGCGCGGCGTTCGGCGCGCGCCACTATGCCCATTACGTCGCTTCCAAGGCAGGCGTTGCCGGCTTTACCAAGGCGCTGGCTCTGGAACTGGCGGGGCGGCAGATCACCGTCAACGCCATCGCGCCCGGCGTGATCGAAACCGACATGCTGCTGGAACGGCCCGATGGGCTGGCCGAGATGCGCGCCCAGCAACCGACCGGCAAGCTTGGCAAACCCGAGCACATCGCCCATGCGGCCGCCTTTTTCGCAAGCCCGCTGGCCGAATACGTTACCGGGCAGGTTCTCATCGTCGACGGCGGCCGCTCGGTCGGCGGCACTGCCGCATTCTAAGAAGAGGACGCCATGACGCTTCAACCTTCGACCATGGACGGCAAGACCGTCGTCGTAACCGGCGCGGGCCAAGGCATCGGCCTGGCGATTGCCGAGGCCTTCCTCCTCGCCGGCGCTTACGTCGTGGCCGTGGACCGCGAACCCGCAGGCATCGCAGCACTGGCCACCGCCAATGGTCGTGTCATTCCCGTGATTGGCGACGTGACCGACACGGCACTGCCCGATGCGATTTCAGCCGCGATCGACAAGGCCGGGCTTTCACTCGATGTGCTGATCAACAATGCGGGCATAGCGCGCGGTGCCAATGCTCTTGGCACTTCGGATGAGGATTTCGAGCGCTATTTTCAGATCAACGTGCTGGGCCTGTTCCGGCTGTCGCGCTGGGCCGTGGGCATCATGATGAAAAAGGGCAGCGGCGCTATCGTCAACACCGCCTCGATTTTCGGGCAGATCGGTGCCTTCAACAGTTGCGGCTATTCGACTTCAAAAGCCGCCGTTATCGGGCTGACGCGCCAGATGGCAACCGATTTCGGTCCCTCGGGCATCCGAGTCAACGCCGTGGCGCCGGGCCTGATCGAGACGCCGCTTACCGCCGAGCGCATCCGGACCGAAACATGGCGTCGCCATGTGATGATTGATGGCGCACCGCTGCGCCGCGTCGGCACGCCGGAAGATGTGGCGCGTGCCGTGCGCTTCCTGGCTTCCGACGAAGCCAGCTTCATCACCGGGCAGGTGTTGGCCGTCGATGGCGGCTGGGCCATGGGACGCTACCCACGCGAAGAGCCTATCCATGCCAATTCCTGACCTGCCCGCATCGTGTGACCTGTTGGTTGTCGGATCCGGCGCCGCGGGAATGGCCGCCGCGATTTGCGCCAAGCATCACGGACTCAACCCGATGATCATCGAAAAGGCCGATGTCATCGGCGGATCAACCGCCGTGTCGGGCGGCGCCATCTGGGTCCCCTGCAATCCGCTGATGCTGGCTGCCGGGATGCCTGACAGCCCCGAGGCGGCGAGAACCTATATCCGGGGCGAAACAGGCAACCATTTCAATGCCGAGCTGGTCGAGGCTTTTCTCGAAAAGGGGCCGGAAGCGATCGACTTCTTCCATAACAAGACGGCATTGAAGATGTCTCACCGGCCTGTCTCGCCGGACTATCATCCCGATGCGGATGGTGCGACAGAGGGCGGCCGTGTGCTCGACGCGTATGACTATGACGGACGCCGGCTTGGCGAAAACCTCCATCGCATGCGCCCGCCCATTGCCGATTTCACCATTTTGGGAGGGTTGCCGCTCGGCAGGCCGGACATCTATCATTTCCTGCGCCTGACTCGCTCTGCCAAGTCCGCGGCCTATGCGACGAAGACGGTCCTTCGCTACATTCGCGACCGGCTTACCTGGGGTCGCAACACGCGCCTGGTCATGGGTGGAGCGGTAGCCGGACGCCTTGCCGAAACCGTTTTTGAACTCGGCATCCCTCTTTTCACCGGTCATGAGTTGGTAAAGCTTGTCCAGGACGCCAGCGGCCGCATCACCGGCGCTGAAATCGATGGCCCACGCGGCATCGTTCGTGTTTCGGCTACGCGAGGTGTGGTGCTTGCCGCCGGCGGCTTTCCGCATGATACGACGCGGCGCAAGCAGCATTTCGAACATGTCCGCAAGGGCCTGCCCCACTACTCCATGTCACCTTCGGCGGGAACCGGCGGCGCGATTACCACGGCCGAAGCGGTAGGCGCAGCCTTCGTCGAGACAAACACCAATGGCGGCTTCTGGACGCCGGTTTCGCTTCTCCCTAATCCGGACGGATCGAAGCGACCCTTCCCGCACCTCTTCCTCGATCGCGCCAAGCCCGGGGTCATCGCGGTCGGGCATGACGGGCGCCGCTTCGTCAATGAGGCGTCAAGCTATCATGATTTCGTCCAGGGTCTCATTGCCAGGCTTTTGGAGGAAGGCCAGAAATCGGCATGGCTGATTGCCGATCATCGCGCATTGCGTCGGTACGGACTGGGTGCCGTACATGCCTTCCCGTCCACGATCGGGAGGCATCTGAAAAGCGGCTACCTCAAGCGCGGCGCAACTCTTGGACACCTTGCTCGCGAATGCGGCATCGACGCCGCGCAACTAGAGCGGACGATGGCAGCCGTCAACGCCGCTGCGGCAGGCGGCGAGTATCCGCAATTCGGCAAGGGCACGACAAGCTATCAGCGCTATCTCGGCGACGCCGAGAACAAACCGAACCCCTGCGTCAGGCCGCTTGAAGCGCCGTTCTACGCGATCGAGATTTTCCCCGGCGACATTGGCACGACGATGGGCCTGGATATAACCGCCAAGGGTGAGGTCAAGCAGCAGGATGGCCGTGTCATTCCCGGCCTCTATGCCTGTGGCAATGACATAAATTCGATCATGTCAGGCTCTTATCCCGGCCCCGGCATCACGCTCGGCCCCGCGCTGACCTTCGGCTATATCGTCGGCGGGACCGCGGCTGCCGCCTGACTTGCGCCTCTGTGCTCGATACACTTGGAAGCGATCATTCGCCCGATCGGAATGGCCGACGTCGCAGCAGGCGAAGGCGCATTGCCGACATGGAGGCTGCGCGCTGTTTCAGCAAACAGGAAATCGTGCACGGCCTCGCCGGATGACGTAACCGCCTGCGCACGGATACCGGCGGGGTAAGGCATCAGGTCCGCAAGCTCAAGCTCTGGACAATATTTTCTACACTCTTCCAGATAACCGCGCTTCGAAAGTGAATTGGCGAGCTCGTGAATCGCATGGCTTCGATGCCGTGCCACGAGCTTCCAGAAGCCGGGGAAGGTTAGCATCCCAACGGCGTCGCGGGCATTGATGGAAAATTTTGGATAGCCCTCGCGGGACAGGCCGAGCACTGCATTGGGGCCGAGCGTCACCGATCCATCGATCATGCGCGTGAGGTGGATTCCGAGGAATGGCAGATCGGGGTCAGGCACCGGATAGATGAGGTGGTTCACGATCCGGTTGAGCCGGGGCGGCAATTGGAAATATTCGCCGCGAAACGGCACGATCTTGTAGGCGATATCCGCGCCTGCCATGCGTGCCAGCCGGTCCGACTGGAGTCCGGCGCAGCAGACAAGCTGACGCGTCTGCCACGTCTCACCCTTCGAACCGATCTCGACGACGGAGCCGGTCTCCTTGATCCGGTCCACCGCTCTGCCGAAATGGATGGTCGCGCCGGCAGCCTGCAGAAGAGACAGCATTTTCCGGCAAATTTCGCGATAGTCGACGATTGCCGTTTCCGGGCTGAGCAAAGCGCCGACGCCGGCGATATGCGGCTCCAGCTCCTTCAGCTCGCCTTCTCCCACCCGCCGCAGGCTGAGACCGTTCGAGGTTGCCCGTTCATACAGCGCATCGGCGCGGGTCATTTCGAGCGCGTTGGTGGCGACGATCAGCTTGCCGCAGGTGTCGTAGCGTATCGCATGCTCGTCGCAGAACTCCTTGGTCGCGCGCGCGCCCTCGATACAGAGCCGCGCCTTGAGACTGCCGGGCGTATAATAGATGCCGGCATGGATCACGCCGCTATTGTGCCCTGTCTGGTGCTTGCCGACCGTATCTTCCTTCTCGATGAGAAGCAGGCTGGCCTGCGGGCGAAGCGCCAGCAGCTCCCTGGCGGTGGCAAGCCCGACGATGCCGCCGCCGATCACACAGAAATCGTAAATCAAGATAGCCTCCTGACGCGATGATGGAACGCGCCTCCTCGCGCCGCGGCAGGTCGAAGCGCACGGTGCCGATACGGTAATAGAGGTCCGGCAGCACGACGAAATAACCCTGTTTGGCGATCTTGCGCGCCATGTTCCACAGCTCGGGGGCGTATGCCCGGCGCATCCATGTAGAAAATGACGGTCGGCCACTGTCCGTCCTCATGCGGACAAACGACAAAGGCCGGCATTTTGCCGTGATGCGTGCTGATCAGAACTTCCTGCTCGAACATGGTTTCGGCACTCCTGGAGTTGGGCTCCAAATCTACAATTATGGCCACTCAGTCAACGATCCTGGCGGCATGCTGCTTGCGCCCGTCATGATCGACATATTCAAGCGCTACCGACCGTCCGATCCAGCTTCCCTCGGGCTCCGGCCCGGTGAGGTTCGTCACGATCAACGGCCCCTCTTCCAGCCGCACGGTGGTCGCATTGTAGGGTGGTGGAAAATCGTCGAAATATTTCCGGTGGAAGACCACCCATGACACGATCTTGCCCCTGCCCGAAACCGCCTTCCATTCCGCCTCCATCGAAAGGCATTTCGCGCAGATGGGCGCCGGCGGATAGCGGAAAGTGTCGCATCGACGCACCTCGAAACGATAAGCCGCTAAAACCGCAAACTACTCTGCCGATTTCCGGGAAAATGTGTCGTTGTTTACGGGTGGTTCAAGCATGACAACGGCAAGGAAATGCTCATCCCGGCCGTGTCACGGAGCGATGTCGTGGACCGGATTATGTGGCGATCAACCTCTCCAAACGCACCGGCAGCCTCGCGGCCTAATCAATACTCGGCATGGATTTTCGTGTCTGCGCAACAGAATTGCGAGACGTCATGGAAATCAAATCCTTGCCACTCTCTTCAAATCATCGATAGCGCCGGGTGCGGCCGCCAGAACCGGCGCTCCTTTGGTCAGGCCATCACCATCCACAGGGAAAGGCAGGAACCAGCCACCCGCTTCCTTCACCAGGCAATAGCCGGCGAGGCAGTCCCAGGCATGCATGTAGGGTTCATAATATCCGACCAGACGGCCCGCCGCGACATAGGCAAGCATCAGGGCGCCCGACCCGTTGCGGATGAAATTACCACCTTCTTCGAGCAGGTTCTCGACGATCCTGGCCACTTCCGAGGGCTTGACGTGATTGTTGGCGCCGATACCCGTGACGGCGTTGCGGATGGTGCGCGAAGCGTCCAGTGACAGGGTCTTGCCGTTCAGCCGCGCGCCGAGCCCAAGGGCTGCGGCATAGAGCTCGTCGTGGCAAGGCGCTGAAATCACGCCGACCACCGGTTCGCCTTGATGGATCAGGCCGATGGAAACGCACCAGTTCGGCATGCCGTTGACGAAGGGGCTCGTGCCGTCGATCGGGTCGATGGCCCAGGTAAAGCCGGAACGGCCCTTGTCGAGCCCGTATTCCTCGCCCAGCACCCCGTCGTCGGGATAGGCTTCGGCGATGCGGGTGCGGATCAACACTTCCACCTCGCGATCGGCGACCGACACCACATCCTGCGGATCGCGCTTGGTCTCCACCACCAGCGTTTCGCGATTCTTGAAATAGTCCAGCGCCACGGCGCCGGCCTCCCTTGCCATTGTTTCGGCCAGTGCCAGCCGGCCCTCGAGCCCGGATACGACGTGCGACGTCATGGTTCTACCCTCAATTTCATGGATGTTCAGGTGGTTCAGCTGCTGATGATCGCGACGCCACGTTCCTTGAAGCCGATCGCAACCCGGGTTGCCGGCGTCAGCGGCCGCTCCACAGCGGGATCGACCACGAAGAGCGTGCCGGCAGCCGTCTTCACCTCATATTCGACATGGTCGCCGAGATAGGCGGCGTGCGTAATCTGACCGGAGAAGGCGCCTTCGGCAGAAGGTTCGAGCGTGATCGCATTGGGGCGCACTGCTAGCTTTGCCGGCCCCGGCCTTGCATCGCGCCCCGGCACGCTGTGCGTCAGTGCCTCGACGCGAATAGTCGCCGCGCCATTGCCGACATCGATGACATCGCAGGCGACGACGTTTGCCTCTCCCATGAAATCCGCAATGAAGGCGGAAGTCGGCGCCTCATAAAGTTCGCGCGGCGCGCCCTGCTGCGCTATGACGCCGTCCTTCATCACGATGATCCGGTCAGAGACCGCAAGCGCTTCGTCCTGATCGTGGGTGACATAGACTGCGGTGAAGCCGAGACGCTGCTGCAACTCGCGGATTTCCGTGCGCACGCGCCGGCGCAGGCGCGCATCGAGGTTGGAAAGTGGCTCGTCGAGGAGCAGCACCTGCGGTTCGAGAACCAGCGCTCGAGCAACCGCCACGCGCTGCTGCTGCCCGCCCGAAAGCTCGGCCGGAAGCCGCTTGCCCATTCCGCCGAGGCCGACGAGCGTGAGCCCCTCTTCGGCGCGCTCACGCGCTTCCTTGCGCTTCAACCCGGAGGATTCGAGGCCGTAGGCGACATTGTCCAGGGCGGTCATATGCGGAAACAGCGCGTAGGACTGGAAGACCATCGAGACGTCGCGCTCATTGGCCGGCAGCATGGTCACATCCTTGCCGCCGATGAGAATTTTGCCGGCAGTCGGATGCTCCAACCCTGCCAGCATGCGCAGCGTCGTGGTCTTGCCGCAACCCGATGGCCCCAGCAGTGTCACCAGCGTTCCGGGTTCTATGGTCAACGACAGGTCGTGAATGGCGGTGAAGCTACCGAAATCCTTGCGGACGTTGCGGAAGACGACCGAACCAGGGGCCTCGATGCTCATACCGTCTTCTCCTCATGAAGGGATACCGGAAGGGCGATGCGGTTTTCGCGCCGCAATCTCCGCTCGCCGACCAGAAGCTGGAAGCCGGCAATCACGACGAGCATCACCAGGATCAGCATGGTGGAATAGGCGATGGCGACGCCGTATTCGCCGTTTTCAACCAGACCGACGATGTAGGAGGTCGCCATATTGTATTCGGCGCTGACGAGAAAAATGACCGCGCTTATCGAGGTGATCGCGCGCACGAAGGAATAGACCAGTGCGGCGGTGATCGCAGGGCGCAGCAGCGGCAGGATCACCTTGCGGATGGTGCGGAAACTGTCGGCACGCAAGGTCAGCGACGCCTCGTCGAGGCTCTTGTCCAACTGGCTCATCGCCGCAACGCCGCCGCGCACGCCGACCGGCATGTTGCGGAAGACGAAGCAGGCGATCAGTATCATCGCCGTGCCGGTCATCTCGAGCGGCGGCAGGTTGAAGGCCATGATGTAGCTGATGCCGATGACCGTTCCCGGTATCGCGAAACTCATCATCAGGGCGAACTCGAACACCGAGCGCCCGGCAAATTTCTGGCGAACGATCAGATAGGCGGTGAGCAGGCCGACAGCCGCGGTGATCGGCGCTGAAATGAGCGCGATCTCCATCGTGGTCCAGAAGGAGTTCCAGGCGACGCCGGTCCAGGCTATCGAGCCGTCACGCGTGCCGATGGAGAAGGCGCGTTTGTAGTGCTGTAGCGTCAGCGAATTGTCGAGGCCCCAGGTCTTCACGAAGCCGCCGACGAGGATCATCGCGTAGACCACCACTGTGAAGATCGCCCAGGGAATGACCAGCGCATAGACGCCAATGGAAAGGGAGCGTGGCAGCGCGATATGCGCGCCGGAGTCGCCCTTGCCGGTGACGGTCGCGAAGTTCTTGCCAGACAGCCAGAACCGCTGGGCGAGGAAAGCCGAAAGCGTGAAGCAAAGCAGAATGATCGCAAGCACTGCGGCGCGGGACGGATCGTTCTGGGAGCCGACCACGGCAAAGAAGATTTCCGTCGACAGCACGCCGTGACTGCCGCCCAGCACCAGCGGATTGCCGAAATCGGCCATGCTCTCGATGAACCCGATGAGAAAGGCATTCGCCAGACCGGGCTTCATCAGCGGCAGCGACACATGCCAGAAGGTGCGCCAGCGGTCGGCGCGCAGGGTCTGCGAAGCCTCCTCCATCGACGGGCTGACGCCCTCGACCACACCGATCAGCACGAGAAACGAAATGGGCGTGAAGGAAAGAACCTGCGCGATCCAGATACCGGTGAGGCCGTAAAGCCAGCGGCCGGGCTCGATCCCGAAAAGTTCCGATATCGCCTGCGTTGCCACGCCCGAGCGGCCGAACAGTAGGGTCAAAGCCAAGCCGACGACGAAGGGAGGCGTGATGATCGGGAGCACCGTGAGAAGCCGAAGCCCCTTCTTGTAGCGAAAGCCGGTACGCGTCGCGACCAGCGCAAATGCCAGGCCCAGCAAGGTCGAGGCTCCGGCGGTCATGACCGCCAGCCAGAAGGTTCTGAGCGCTACGCCGCACCGGCCGCCACCGGTTAAGCAGCCAATGCTCCAGATCGAGGGATCGGAGATGTTGCGGGTGAAACCGTCCGGATTGAAAGAACCGTCGAAGTCCTGGAAGGCGCCGACCAGCATGCTTCCGACGGGATAGAAGACGAAAACGGCGACTAAGAAAATCAACAGCGCAATCGCGCTGACCACGAACGCGTCGCCCCGCATGACGCCGCGCTCCGCCAAGCCAAAGGAGAATATCAGCGCAAAGGCGAGCGCCAACAGCACCGCGCCGGCGCCCATGGATGGTTGACCGTCCGCCAGTGCGCCGAACAGGGTCTCGCTTATCGCCCAGGTCCAGCCGGAGAACCCGACGGCCAATCCCTGCACCGTCAGAAAGACGACCCCGAGCGCACCGGCCCAGGCAAGGAGAGTACCGCGCCGCATCGGATCGCCGATGAAGCGGGCAGCGAGCGCAAGCCCCAGCAAAAGCGCTGCGATCCCCAGCCATGGACGCCCGTGCATGGTCGTCTGCAGGATTGCGGGAGAGACGGCCGGGTCGCCCGGAAAATTCGCCAGCCAGCTGAAGCCGTAGAAGCCGCCGTCGATCCTGTACCAGGGCAGTATTAAGAACGCGACGGCGCCCAGCAGGAGAACGATATCGAGCCGGCGATTGCGATGTTCCATGGGCAAGACTCAAGGCCCCCGGCCGCCCGGAGCTTTGGATGGAAGGATGAACGCGACCGGCCAGGAAAAATTAGGCCGGGCGCGCTGCAACGAGGGTCACGTCAATTGGCGTTGGCGCCGATTTCCCGATCCCAGCGCTCGAGCAATTCCTTGCGCTTTGCCGGATCGCCATATGTCTTGAAGTCATAGTCGATCAGCTTGATGTCCTCGAACCGCGGCGCCTCCTTCGGCACCTCGGCATTCTTGTTGGACGGAAGCTGGAACGACTTGGCGTCCTTCATGCGGGACTGGACTTCGGCAGTCAGCGCCCAATCGTACCATTTCTTGGCGTTGTCGAGGTTCTTTGCGCCCTTGATGATCGACATGGAGCCGATCTCGTAGCCGGTGCCCTCGCAGGGTGCTACGGATTTCACCGGAAAACCCTCGACGGTCATCGAAACGGCGTCGTGCATGAAGACGATGCCGACCGTCGTCTCGCCGCGCGCTGCGGCCTTGACCGGCGCGGAGCCCGACTTCGTATATTGCGATATGTTGGCGTTGAGCTTCTTCAGATAGTCGTAAGCCTGTTCCTCGCCCATGATCTGGACCAGCGATGCAAGCGCCGTATAGGCCGTTCCCGACGAGTTGGGATTGGCCATCTGGATCTCGCCCTTCCACGCTGGATCGAGCAGATCTGCCCAGCACTTGGGTTCCCTAAGGTTCTTCGTCTTCAGGAGCTCGCTGTTGTAGCCCCAACCGAGCGCGCCGGCGTAGACACCGACAGTTCGATACTCCGCGCTTTCGGCCTGCTTCACGGCCCAATCCTGCAGCTGGTCGAGCATCGGCGACTTGTATTCAAGCGTCAGGCCTTCAGACGCTGCCTGCAGATGCGGATCGCCCGTGCCCGCCCACCAGATATCGGTCTTGGGATTGCGCGCTTCGGCGCGGATCTTGGCGTAGGTTTCGCCGGACGACAGGCGAACCATGTTGACCGAAATGCCGGACTGTTTTTCGAAATCGCCCTTCATCTGTTCGCAGATGACGACGTCCGCCGAGCATATGAGATTGAGGTTGCCTTCGGCCTGCGCAGCAAAGGCAAATAGAGAAGCACCCGCAGCAAGGACTGCTGCGCCCAGTTTAACCGAACCCATGATTTCCTCCCGGTTGTACCGGCGCCTCCACGCCGGCCGCTCTTTGCAAGCGTGTGCAAATGCTGCATGACCGGACTTAGAGTGTCAACAAATTTATAATAAAAACTGGCACAGCAGAGAATACGGCGACTTGCACGCCATTGCAAAGTGGTGCACTTCTCGGTGCAGTTTCGGAGGAATTGAGCTCATCGTGTCGCAAAAGGTTTTCGTCAGCGCTCAGGAGGTTGCGGAGCGCGCGGGCGTTTCCCGTTCAGCGGTTTCGCGCACCTTCACGCATGGTGCCAGCGTCTCGCCGGAGACCCGCCGCAAGGTGCTTGAGGCCTCCGAGGCCCTGGGCTATCACGTCAATCATCTGGCGCGTGGGCTGATGCGCAATGAAAGCGGCATCGTCTGCCTCATCGTCTCGGACATGGGCACGCCCTACCGCTCAAACCTGATCCGCGCCCTGACGCAGCAGTTGCAGGATGCGGGCAAGATCGCGATGCTGGTCAATACGGATCGTTCCGACGGCAGCGTCGATCTCGCGCTCCGGCAGGCGATCCGGTATCGGGCCGATGCCTCCATCATCCTGTCTGGAATGCCGGACAAGTCGATCACCCAGCTTTGCCTCAAGAATGGACAGCGGCTTGTACTCATCAACCGTGACGACGAACAGGAAGGCCCGCTCAGGATCAACCTAGACGATGCCGAGTCCGCCAGCCGGGTTCTGACCGCCTTCGTGCGAGCCGGCTGCCAAAGAATGGCCTTTGCCAATTCGGAAGCCGGAACGCCAAGCCTGATGGCGCGGGAGCGTGGTTTCATCGCGGCGGCCAAGGCGCTCGGCATCGACGTCGTCGTGGATCGTTTCGGGCCTACAGGCTACGAGAGCGGCAAGATATTGGCCCAGCGGCTTCTAACGCGGCGCGAGCGGCCGGACGCGGTGTTCTGCGCGACGGACCTGCTTGCCTGCGGGTTCATGGACACTGCCCGGCACCAGTTTTCGATAAGCGTTCCAGATCAACTCTGCATCGCCGGTTTCGACGATATCGCACAGGCTTCCTGGTCTTCTTATCAGCTAACGACTTTTTCCCAGCCCGTCGAGGCGATCGCGCGCGAGGCGGTGACCTGGTTGGACGAAGCGGACCCGGCAATTGCCCGACAAAGCGTCAGGCTCCATGCCGACCTTATCTGGCGCTCCTCGATCAGGGGCGGTTAGCGGATACCGTCGCAGACGGGTCGTGATTTGAGTGGCCGAGTGGTGTAGGATAGCCGCCACATTGACGGGAGGACTATCATGCGCCTTCGCACAGTGACCGTCGTGACGATGCTGCTTGCAGGTATCTGCTCATTTGCGCACGCTCAACAACCAAAGCCGATGTCCATCGAGGTGTTTCCTTTCGAACTGGAGGACAAGAGCGCCGGAGCGGGGATAATTCCTCCGGATGAACACGACAGGCGCTATCTTTCCGAGTCGGCGCAAGTTGCGAAGGACATGCTCTCCCAGTCCGGACGTTTTACCATAATTGACGTGCCTGCGGCGGAAAAGCAGCCTGCGCCGCAGTATGGTTTGCGCAACTGCGGTGGCTGTGAAAGCCAGATTGCCAAAGGGCACGGCGCGGCCCTGGCCTTGCTGGGTGTCGTGACACGCGTCAACCGAACAGAGCATACGATGTTCATTCGCATCCTCGACGCGGAAACCGGGAAACCTGTTTCGGAGAGCTTTACCGACCTTCGCATGGGTGCGAACTATGGATGGCCTCGCTCCGTGAAATGGCTGATGACAAACAGAATTCTGAAGTAGGCAGCGCAGCCGCGTCGTCGCCGGCCAAGTGAAAACTCACATCGAATGAGTTGCTTTGGAATCAGCCTCGTCAGAGAAGCCGCTTATCCTCAGTCGTCTTGGGTGCGCTGTCGGTATCCGCCTTTCGGCGCTTTTCCGCGGCGGCCTTGCGAACGCGTTCGAAACGGTTTTCCTCGGTTTCTTTGACTTCAGGCGTCGACTTGGTTTTCGGTGTGAAGACGATCATTTCGTGGTCTCCTTGCTTTGACGAAGGGAGATAGACAGCCGGGAGCCAGGCTCCCGGCTGTCATCGAACTTTTATCGTAACCTCAGGTTGCTAGAACGGTCGCACAACCCTGCGCGCCGAGCCTGTCAGGCGATGTCTGTCCCGGCATGGTCGCCCATCCGCCCTCTTCCACGAACTGCCGCTTCTTGTAGGAATCGGTCAGGGCTTTGAAAGCGGTGATGCGCTGTGAAGCATCAGCCCCAGCTCTGAATTTCTCGACGCAAACAGCGGATGCCAGTTCTCCGCGCGCAATGTCGCTTGCGGTGGTTGCAGCACTTCGCGAAGTGCCGCCCGTCACCCAGCCGCCCCAGCTGAATCCGATGATCATCGTAGCGACCGCCGTGGCAACGCAGGCCCACACAAGGATCGACTTTGACGGTTGATAGCTTTCGAAACGCTGCGCGATCGAACTATTGCTGCCCTGTATAGCCATTGAAATTCTCCCTGCCGATTGTTGTTTTCGTTCCGGCGTTCGGCCGCGTCGGCCGAACGGTTCGGGCATACTTAGTATCCCATGCCACCCATGCCGCCGCCGTTGGCAGCCATCGATGGGGCGGAATCCTTCGCAGGAGCGTCGGTGATCATGGCCTCGGCGGTGATCAGCAAGGCTGCGATGGAGCCGGCGTCCTGCAAAGCCGTTCGCACCACCTTGGCCGGGTCGACGATGCCCGCCTTGATCATATCGACATAAGCGTCCGTCTGCGCATTGAACCCTTGATTGGGATCTTTGCTATCCATTAGTTTGCCAACCACGACGGAGCCTTCGACGCCGGCATTCTCGGCGATCTGCCTAATGGGGGCCTCAAGCGCTTTCAGCACGATCGAAATGCCTGCCGTAACGTCCGAGTTCGTGCCGGTAAGCCCGGTCAGCGATGCCTTGGCGCGTAGAAGCGCCACGCCGCCGCCAGCGACGATGCCTTCTTCGACCGCCGCTCGGGTAGCGTTCAGCGCATCGTCGATACGGTCCTTCTTTTCCTTGACCTCGGTCTCGGTTGCACCGCCGACGCGAATGACCGCGACACCACCTGCGAGCTTTGCCAGACGTTCCTGAAGCTTTTCCTTGTCGTAGTCCGAGGTGGTTTCCTCGATCTGCGCCTTGATCTGCTGGACACGGGCGGTAATCGCGGTTTTTTCGCCGGCGCCATCGATTATCGTCGTGGTGTCCTTTTCAATGAGCACGCGCTTGGCCCGACCGAGCATGTCGATCGTGACGTTTTCCAGCTTGATGCCGAGGTCTTCCGAAATCATCTGGCCAGCGGCGAGGATAGCAATGTCCTCCAGCATGGACTTGCGGCGATCGCCGAAGCCCGGAGCCTTGACGGCAGCGACCTTGAGGCCGCCGCGCAGCTTGTTGACCACGAGGGTCGCCAGCGCTTCACCCTCAACGTCCTCGGAGATGATCACAAGCGGCTTTCCGCTCTGCACCACCGCTTCGAGGATCGGCAGCAAAGCCTGCAGATTACCGAGCTTCTTCTCATGAATGAGGATGTAGGCGTCTTCCAGTTCGGCACGCATCTTGTCGGCATTGGTGACGAAATAGGGAGACAGGTAACCACGGTCGAACTGCATGCCTTCGACGACATCGAGTTCGGTCTCGGCGGTCTTGGCTTCCTCGACGGTGATCACGCCTTCATTGCCGACCTTCTTCATCGCCTTGGCGATCATCGCGCCGACCGTTTCGTCGCCATTGGCGGCAATGGTGCCGACCTGGGCGATCTCGTCGGAAGATTTGACCTTCTTGGCCCGTGCCTGGATGTCCTTGACGACGGCGACCACCGCAAGATCGATGCCGCGCTTGAGATCCATCGGGTTCATGCCGGCAGCAACGAGCTTCGCGCCTTCGCGCAGAATGGAGGCAGCAAGCACGGTTGCGGTGGTGGTGCCATCGCCAGCCAGATCATTGGTCTTCGAGGCCACTTCGCGCACCATCTGCGCGCCCATGTTCTCGAACTTGTCGGAAAGCTCGATTTCCTTGGCGACTGTGACACCGTCCTTGGTGATGCGCGGCGCGCCATAGGAGCGGTCGATGATGACGTTACGGCCCTTTGGGCCGAGGGTCACCTTGACGGCGTTGTTGAGGATTTCGACGCCACGCAACATGCGGTCGCGGGCGTCGGTGGAGAATTTGATTTCCTTGGCAGACATGATTTTCGTCCAGTTCAGTCTTGAGATTGCGGGATCGGAAACCGACCGGTCAGGCGGCCTTGCTGACCGCGACAGTCTTCTCGACGATGCCCATGACGTCGGCCTCCTTCATGATCAGGAGATCCTCGCCGTCGATCTTGACCTCGGTGCCCGACCATTTGCCGAACAGGACAGTGTCGCCTGCTTTGACATCGAGTGGAATCAGCTTGCCGCTTTCGTCGCGAGAGCCCGGGCCTACGGCGATCACTTCGCCTTCCTGGGGCTTTTCTTTCGCATTATCGGGAATGATGATCCCGCCTTTGGATTTGATATCGCCTTCCGCACGTCGAATGACGACGCGGTCGTGGAGTGGCCGGAATTTCATTGGAAGTCTTTCTGCGATCGGCGCATAGGGCAACCGCATCAGCTTTATAGGCCCTCTGGCACTCGATTGATAGGAGTGCCAAAACTTTAATTCAACGGAACGGAATTGGTGTAAAACAGGTTTGGCCCATTACAGTCGCCGCGCGTCAACAGGCCAGGCACCTCACAATCTGCTATGAGGTATTGGATTTACTGATTCCCAACGCAGGCCGTTTTGACCGCTGATCCCACACATATCCTGAAAGCCGTTTACGGCTACGACGCCTTTCGAGGACCTCAGGCGGAGATAGTCGACCATGTGATGGCCGGCAACAACGCCTTCGTCTTGATGCCGACCGGCGGCGGAAAATCGCTGTGCTACCAGATTCCGGCCATGGCGCGACCCGGCATGGGCCTCGTCGTCTCGCCGCTAATCGCTCTGATGGCCGATCAGGTGGCTGCCTTGCGCCAGGCTGGGGTCAAGGCAGCGGCACTCAACTCCGACCTGCCAGGCGACGAGCGAAGCGCGCTGTGGCGGGACGTGTCCTCCGGTGCGCTGGACATCCTTTACGTGGCCCCGGAAACACTCCTCCGGCGCGACATCCTCGAGCGTCTCGGCCAAGTGCCCCTGTCGCTGATCGCCATCGACGAAGCGCATTGCCTGTCGCAATGGGGACACGATTTCCGCCCCTCATACCGCCAGCTCGACACGCTGGCCGCGTTGTTCCCCGACACACCGCGAATGGCGCTGACGGCGACCGCTGACGCCCCGACGCGGGCCGAAATCCTGGCACATCTCAAGATCGCGGAAAGTGATGCGTTCATCGCAGGCTTCGACCGCCCTAACATCCGCTATGCCATCCAGGAGAAAGACAATCCGCGGGCGCAATTGAAGCGTTTCCTGAAAGAGCACGAGGGCGAAAGCGGCATCGTCTACTGTCTGTCGAAACGAAAGACGGAGGAGACTGCCGCCTGGCTTTGCACGCAAGGACATGATGCGCTGCCCTATCACGGCGGTATGGACAAGGCTGCGCGCGGGGCCAACCAGGCGCGTTTTCAACACGATGAAGCCGTCATCATGGTTGCCACCATTGCCTTCGGCATGGGCATCGACAAGCCGGATGTACGCTTCGTCGCCCATATCGATCTGCCGGGCAGCATCGAGGCTTATTATCAGGAGACCGGACGCGCCGGACGCGACGGCCTGCCTTCCGACGCCCTGATGCTGCATGGCTATGAAGACATTGCGCTGCGCAGCCGCTTCATCGAGGAATCAGACGCGCCCGAGCAGCGCAAGCGCACGGAACGGCAAAAGCTCGATGCACTCCTTGGGTTGGCCGAGACTGCAGGCTGTCGTCGCCAGGTGCTGCTTTCTTACTTTGGCGACGGTTGCGAGCCCTGCGGCAATTGCGATACCTGTGCCGAGCCGCCACGGCTGTTCGACGGAACGATCGCTGCGCAAAAAGCTCTGTCCTGCGTTCACCGGACCGGAGAGCGCTTTGGCCAGGCCTACATCGTCGATGTACTCTTGGGTGCAGAGGACAAGCGCATCGCCGATTTTGGTCACGACCGCATCTCCACCTACGGTATTGGCAAGGAGCATGACAAACGCACCTGGCGCGCGATCTTGCGTCAGTTGGTGGCCCTGCGGCTGATCGAGGCCGACCTGGCCGGCCATGGAGGGCTGGCGATCTCGGAGACGGGGCGCCAGTTCCTGCGCGAAAAGCCCACGCTTATGCTGCGCGTGCCGCCACCGCCACGCGCCGGGCGGGAAAAGGTTTCCCGCAACCAGACATCGATCGCCCTGCCCGACGCCGACCGCGCTCTGTTTCAGGCATTGCGGGAAAAGCGCATTGAAATCGCCCGGACGCAAAATCTGCCGCCCTACGTGATTTTCCATGACCGAACGCTGATCGAACTCGCCGCCGCCCGCCCCACTTCGCGCGCGGAGATGGCAGGAGTTCCAGGTGTTGGCGAGACCAAGCTGGATCGCTACGGCCCTGCGTTCCTGGCGGTGATTGCCGAACATGCGATTTGAAACGACCGTGCCTCAGTTGATGAAGTAACGCTGCCACTCGAAGTCGATGGTCGCCTGCTGTTGCGAGCAGTCATAAGAGGCGCATGATTGTGCCCTCGCAAGAATGGGGCGTATGGTGCCACTGGTGGGACGGTCGATGGCGACCGCTCCATTCGCCGGACTGGTTTATGGCAAAGCCACTCGCACAAGGGTTCTGACGAGAAGTCATGACACGCGCTCAGCAGCTTGGCGTCGTCATCGGATTGCTTATTGTCGCGGCGCTTACCGTTCTTCGGGCAAGTGACCCACCACAGTTGAAACTGGCTCGCGAGGCGACGTTCGATCAGTATCAGCACTGGGCGCCCCGGTCCTTCGAGCAGATGCCGGTCCGGGTCGTCGACATAGACGAAGCTTCGCTGCGACAGTTCGGGCAATGGCCCTGGCCCCGAAACCGCATGGCAGCACTCGTCGACAGGCTCTCGGAGATGGGCGCGTCGGCTATCGCATTCGATATTCTTTTTGCTGAGCCCGATCGCCTGTCGCCGCGCAATGTTGTGCGCGATATAGCAGGCGTCGACCCTGCTCTTCTGCGTCAACTGCCGGACAATGACGAGTTGTTTGCTCAATCCATTATCAGAAAGCCGGTCGTCCTGGGCTTTGGCCTATCCAACGAAGGAAATTACCGGCCCCAGGTGAAGGCCGGCTTTGCCTTCACCGGCGAAAATCTTATCGACGCGCCGCCTCATATGAAAGCGGCAACGCCTTTTCAGCCGCAGCTCGAGGCAAATGCAGCCGGCATCGGGCATATCAGCCTTAATCCCGGAAACTCGTCGTCGGTCGTGCGTACGGTTCCGCTGTTGTTGAGCGATGGCCAACAGCTCTATCCCAACCTCGCCCTTGAAGCGCTGCGCGTTGCGCAAGGCGCCTCCACCTATCTGCTGATCGGCGCTGCGGACGCACCAAACATCGTCACCTCGATCAAGGTCGGGGATTTCGTGGTCCCGACGACCGCGGCGGGCGAACTGTGGCTCTATGTCAGCCGAGACAATGCGAAAAGATATGTTTCCGCCAGGGACATTCTCGCAGCCAGTGGCGCCACCGCTGACGTGAGAGCCGCGATCGAAGGCAGCATCGTCTTCATCGGAACATCGGCTGCGGGGTTGCAGGACATTCGCACCACAGCCCTGGGAGAGAACGTTCCAGGTGTGTCCGTGCATGCGCAAACCGTCGAGCAGATATTGTCAGGCCAGTTTCTCTCTCGCCCTGATTGGGCGAACGGTCTCGAGATACTGTCCATCGCGGCTCTTGGCAGCCTTCTTGTGGCGCTGACCATCTTTGTCAGTCCGGCAATCGCTCTTGTGGCTGGTCTGCTGGCTACGGCCTGCGCCCTCGTTGCCTCCTGGCTTGCCTTTTCATTTGCCGGGCTTCTCTTCGACCCGCTGGCACCAGTCGCAGCGGGAACGATCACGCATTTTGCCACCACCTCCTTCCGTTTCCTCGTGACAGACCGGGAACGCCGTGAGATTCGCCGGGCATTTGGTCAATATCTTTCGCCATCGCTTCTGTATCGCGTCGAGCATACGCGGGGCGCCCTTCGCCTCGGCGGGGACGACCGTGAACTGACCGTGATGTTCGTCGACGTACGAAACTTCACCGAGATAAGCGAACGGCTGCCACCCACCGCCGTGGTTGGTTTCCTGAACACGCTTCTCGATGCGCTCAGCCGTCATGTCACCGAGAACGAAGGCACGCTGGACAAGTTCATCGGGGATTCCATCATGGCCTTCTGGAATGCCCCGCTGGACGTCAACGATCATTGCGGCAAGGCCGTTCGTGCTGCCCTGGCGATGCGTGAAACCCTGGCCGAGCTCAATGCCAGCGATGCTTTTGGCTTTGGGACGGAGCACAAGGTCGGCATCGGCATCGGCATCCACACGGGAATCGCCTGCGTCGGGAATATGGGCGCAGAGGCTCGGTTCAACTACTCGGCCGTCGGAGATGCCGTAAACGTCGCTTCGCGAATTGAGTCCGCCTGCAAAATGGTGAGCTTCGACATTCTCGTCTCCGAGACCACGGCACAGGCGCTTGCCGGCAGCGCCCTGCTCAACGCGGGAGCGCTGGCGCTGCGCGGCAAACGTGATCGCACCAATGTCTACGCGGTCGTCGGCGATGAGCAGGTTGCTGCCTCGCAGGAATTCGCAGATCTGCAGACGGTGCACGGGCGGCTTGTCCAGGCCCTGCGTTCACGGTCGGCGGGAACTCGCAGGATCGCCATCACCGCGAAAGTGAAGGCGACACGGCTGCCCGCCGGATTGCAGGATTTCTACGACCGGATATCCCGCAGGTCAGATCAATTTCTCATTGATCCTGCAGACAAGAACAAACTACGCCAAGTGACGGACTAATAACCGTCATTGCCGGCATTTCCGCCTCCCGGAGGGGACCCGTCGTGATGGCCGTTGCCCTTCCCATTGTTACCGTGATGTCCCCCATGGCCATGGTGCCCCTTATCAGGCTTGTCAGGCTTACCGGGCTTGTCCGGTTTGCCAGGCTTATCGGGCTTACCCGGCTTGTCAGGCTTACCAGGTTTGTCCGGTTTTCCCGGCTTATCGGGTTTGCCCGGTTTGTCAGGCTTCCCAGGCTTGTCAGGCTTCCCGGGCTTGTCGGGTTTGCCCGGCTTGTCAGGTTTTCCGGGTTTTTCAGGCGTATCCGGCTTGTTGGGCACGTCCGGGCGGTCGGGGTTGGGTGCGGCTGGTTGGCTGACACTTTTGTTTTGGTCCATCTCACGCAGAGATGCCATGGAAAGGCCACAGCCGGTGCTGGACTGAAATCCCCCCGAAAGCTGCTGGTTGCCAGACAGGAACGGCAGTGCCCGCATACTGCCCAGCGTGCCGAGCATTCCTCGATTGACCCGTTTGGGATCGGTTACGCCGCCCGACCGCGTCGCGATGACACAGTCGCATCGCCGTTTCAGTTGCCGACAGCCATTGCTGCCACAGAATTGGGCGGAGCCGCTTAGAAGAACCACCGCAGTGGTGCCGTTCGCTCCGACAAAAAAATCGAACACGGTTCCACGAACCCCGATCGTTCCGGCTGGCGTAACAATCTCATAGGCCGAGGACTTCGAATTTCCGCTGATCCAGCGGAATGTTCCCTTGACCGCCTTGATCGTGAGCTTCTTCACAGATTTGCTGTCATCAAAGACAAACTTGTCGATAACGACGGAAGAGCCCCATCCAACCGCAAGTTTAGTTCCATCCCTGAAGACGAATTGACCAAGCCCGGAGTTCGACGTTCGGATACGCTCATCCCGGTAAACCGGAGCTTTGACCGTTAGCGGACCATTCGCACCCGTTACATCGGTCTTGATCAAGACGGCCTCACCGACCTCCTCGGCGGCTGATGTAGGCATGGTACTGTAGAGTGCGATAGCTACTGCCGCTATTGCGGCGTTGGGCAAGGACGACATTCCACCCTCCTGCTTGCTTATATTAGCATGCGGTAAGGAAAGGAGTCTTACTGCTACGCACCAACCGTTTTAGGTAGGGAGCGCTACTCCTTTTGAATAGGCAAAGCTGAGACCGCTGTCGTTTGCGTCGACCATCCCGCTTTGCCCGAACGCCGATTGCCGGCAGCAACTGGACCGAGCGGAAAACCGCCAAAAGAGCGTTCTCGCAGTCATGCAATCGCAATCTTCCCTTTGTCGACCAACGCTGCGATTGTTTACCCGGTATTCAATGACAGCATTGACGATGGGGTCGGACGGTCGATCTGGCGAGATGATTCGTTACGAAACAGAGGATCCATGCTCGAAACATCACTCTACAGCCCGGTCAAAGGATTCCTCGAAGGCTTGGGATTTGTGGTCAAAGGCGAGATCGGCGGCTGCGACTTGCTGGCGCTGAGCGCTGACTCTCCACCGATCGTCGTTATCTGCGAGCTGAAGTTGCAGTTCAATCTCGAACTTGTGCTCCAGGGCGTCGACCGGATGGCAGCAAGCGACGAGGTCTGGCTTGCCGCGCGCATGTCGATCCGCGGCAAGGGCCGCGAAAGTGACGCGCGGTTCCGCAATCTGTGTCGCCGTCTCGGTTTTGGCCTCCTTGGCGTCTCTGCAAACGGCCAGGTGCAGGTGCTGCTCAGCCCGATAGCAGCTACGCCGCGCCGGGATCCAAAACGCCGTTCAAAACTGATCGACGAACATCGGCGCAGGCAAGGCGATCCGGTCGCCGGTGGTGGTTCGCGTGCCCCAATCATGACAGCCTATCGCCAGGAAGCATTGGCATGCGCCGCTGCCCTGGCCGGAGGTCAAAAACGGCCGCGTGATTTGAAACCCGGCATGCCAAACGCAGCCAAAATCCTGCTTCACAATGTGTATGGCTGGTTCCAACGCACAGAGCGCGGCGTCTACGATCTGACCGAGAGCGGCCGTCAGGCGCTTCTGCGCTGGCCTCAAGCGTCGAGCGGAGCGATGTGATCCAGTGGCAGGCTGCGCGCCCGCCAAGCTGGCGGGTTACATCTCCGTTTCAGGAGTAGCGTTCCTTGCGTCTTCAGAATATGGGCAAATCGGCGGCCGCGTCGATGTCGCCTCCCTCCAACATCGCAATGATCGCGAAATACCGGGCATTTGCCCGATTGCGCGTGGGAAGAGGACCGGATTATCGGGTTGTGGCGACGGCTTCCGCTTGCCCATCGCCCGACAGGATTTGCGCGGTCCCTCGCACAACAAGCAACCTTATTGTCCCTTGGTTTGCTTTTGGTCTGAACTCTTCGGCGAAGCCTCTCCATCCGTACCTTCAGATTCGGCTTCGAAAGCTGGAACGCCGCCATTGTTCTCGGTCCGGTCGCGATAGAGTGCTGCACGGGCCAGCAGCATGAGCGAGACGGGTGTCGTGACGATCACGAAGGCGGCAATCAGAATCTCGTGAAGGGCCGGGCGCGACTGAAGCACGGTGAAGCAGATCATCGAGGCGATGAGTATGCCGCCCGCTCCCCAGGTCGTACCCAATGTCGGCGCGTGCACCCGCTCATAGAAGCTGCCGAACCGCAGCAGCCCGATCGCTCCCAGCAAGGTCAGCCCGGAACCGAGGAGGAGAAAAAATGCCGTGAGCAGCGCGGCCCAGGCGGGCAGATCGGCGGCGTGGGTCATTCGATTACCTCTCCGCGCATGAGGAATTTCGCCAGCGCCACGGTAGACACAAAACCGAGAAGGGAAATGACCAGGGCGGCCTCGAAATAGATCGTGGTTCCCGTGCGGATGCCGAAGGTCAGCAGAAGCAGCATGGCGCAGACATAGAGTGCGTCGAAACCGAGCACGCGATCCTGGGCGCGTGGCCCCAGCACCATGCGCGCGACTGCGCAGGCCATTGCCGCCAGCAGAAACAGTTGCGCGATCGTGACCGACCATATGAGGATGGTAGCGCTCATTCGAAAATCTCCATCAGCGGTCTTTCATAGCGGCCCTTGATGAGGTCGATCCACTCCTGTTCATCGGCAAGGTCCAGCACATGGAGCAGCAATGCGCCGGTTCCGGAGCGGTACTCGACCCAAGCCGTGCCGGGTGTGCTGGTAATGATGCAGGCGAGCACTGCCAGTCCGGTCGGATCGCGCAACTCGAGCGGGATCGTGACGAAGCCGGAGGTTCGCTGCCCTCGCCTGCCACGCAGGACAATGCTGGCTACGGCGATGTTGGAGCGCAGGACATCCGCCATCACGGTGACGAACAGCCCTGGGATCAGACCCCACCGGCGCAGCCGGGGCTTTGCGGGCTCCAAGGCCGTCATGGCCCAGGATGCCGCGATGCCGATTATGGCGCCGAGCACGAGATGGCCGGCGGAAAGCCCGTTGAGCAGAATCCACATGACCAGCAGTGAAGTCGCGAGCAATGGATATGGGAACAAACGGCTCATTGGCTTTCCGCCGCTTTCGGACCCGGAACTTGCGCTGTGGACATCACGGCCCGCACATAGTTCATCGGCGTATGCAGGGATTGAGCGGTGGCGTCCATGTAGCGCATGACCAGGCCGCCTTGCACGGTCAGCACCAGGCACAGCACCAGGAGAAATCCGACCGGCATGATTTCGCTCACCCGGACGCGCGGCACGGTTCCTTCGATCGGGGCCCAGAAGGTACGGATACCGGCGCGGGTCATGGCAATCATGGCCGAAAGGCCGGAAAGAAGCAGCAGCGCGGCCAAAACCCACATGGCAGCGTTTTCATTCCCGCCGATCATGGCGGTCAGCAGCGCGAATTTGGCGATGAAACCAGAGAGCGGCGGCAGGCCGGCAAGCAGCAGGGCGCAACCTACGAAGCACAGGCCGAGAACGGCAAGCGTGCCGGGAATGGCCAGCCCGACCTCTTCCGGCGCCTCTTCCTCGTCCATGTCGTCACCGTAGGCTTCCATCGTGACCGCCAGAACGTTGGCCGCCGGATCCTGTGCCCGCTCGACCAGTTCGATCAGCAGGAAGAAGGCGCTGATCGCCAAGGTGGAACTCACCATGTAATAAAGCGCGCCGGAGGTGACCGAGACACTGGCCATGCCGATGGCGGCCAGCAGCGTGCCGGACGAGACCAAAACGTAGAAGCCGGCGAGCCGTCCCATTGCTTGCGACGCAAGCACGCCGATGGCCCCGAATGCGATCGTCGCCATGCCCCCGAACAGCAGCCATGAACTGCCGAAGCCGGCGGTTGCACCTGCATCGGCGCCGAAAAGCAGCAGCGAAAGCCGCAGGATAACGTAGACGCCGACCTTGCTGAGGATGGCGAAAATCGCGGCGACCGGCGCTGCGGCGGCCGTATAGGCGGTGGGCAGCCAGAACCCCAGGGGCCACATCCCGGCCTTGACCAGAAAAGCTATACCGAGAACCGCGGCACCTGCCTCCAGAAGCATCCGGTCTTCTGCCGGAACCGCAGGAATCCGAAGCGCGAGATCGGCCATATTGAGCGTGCCGGTGACGCCATAGATAAGGCTGACGCCGATAAGGAACAGCGACGAAGCGGCGAGGTTGATCGCTATATAATGCAGACCAGCCCTCACCCGAGGCTGGCCCGAGCCATAAAGGACCAGGCCGTACGAGGCTGCCAGCAGCACCTCGAAGAACACGAACAGGTTGAACAGGTCGCCGGTAAGGAAAGCGCCGTTCAGCCCCATCAGCAGCAACTGGAAAAGCGTATGAAAATGCGGCCCGCTCTTGTGCCAGCGCGCCAGCGAGAAGATCAGGGCCGCGAGCGCCAGCACGCTCGTCAGCACCAGCATAAGGGCCGAAAGGCGGTCAAGCACCAGCACGATGCCGAACGGTGCCGGCCAGTTGCCGAGCGGATAAACACCGGTCATTGCCGTTTCAGCGTTGGCGGAGCGCAGCAGCACGACCGTTATAACCAGAAGCGCCAGCACCGAGGTGAGACTGATCGCAGCCTTGAGCGTGTGACGGCGTTCGTCGAACATCAGGAGCAGCGCGCCGGCCACGAGCGGCAGGACGATCGGCGCGATCAGGAGATGGCTGGTCCAACCCATCAGTTGGGCTCCCTGCCGTCGACATGATCGCTGCCGGTCAAGCCGCGCGACACCAGAAGGACGACCAGAAACAGCGCCGTCGTCGCAAAGCCGATGACGATGGCGGTAAGCACGAGCGCTTGCGGCACGGGGTCGGCATAGTCGGCGGGATTGATGGCGGTGCCGGAGGAAAGCACCGGTGCTGCATTCATGCGCAGCCTGCCCATCGAGAAGATGAACAGGTTTACGCCATAGGCGATGAGCGACAGGCCGATGATGACCTGATAGGTGCGTGGCCGCAGTAGCAGCCAGACGCCGGAGCCGACCAGTACGCCGATGCCGAGGGCGAGCGTCAGTTCCATCATGCGGTCTCCTCCTCGGCCGCCGCGATCCGCGAGGCGCGAAGCCGGCGGACGGACTGGTGGGCAAACGCGATCAGCATCAGCACGGTCGCGCCGAGAACCAGCGAGAAGACGCCGAGATCGAAAAGGATCGCGCTTGCCACGGGGATGGAGCCTATCAGCGGCAATTCCACATATTGCGAATGGGATGTCAGGAACGGATAGCCGAACAGCCAGGAGCCCATGCCGACTAGGGCCGCAAGAAGCAGGCCAAAGCCGATCCAGTTGAGAGGCAAGACCCTCAGCCTGTCTTCCACCCACCGCGTGCCCGCGGCCAGATATTGCAGAATGAAGGCTGCAGCCATGGCCACGCCGGCGGCGAAGCCGCCTCCGGGCAGGTCATGCCCGCGGAAGAACAGATAGGCGGCCAGAACGATGATGACCGGGAACAGCCATTGCATGATAACCGACGGGATCAAGAGATAATCGCTCACCGTTTCGCCGGCAGTGCGGTCTGGTCTTGCCTCGTCGGTGGCGTTTTGTACGCGCTGCTGTTCCGGCGACTCGACGGAATCAGGCGCCGGCCTGAAGCGTCGGAACAGTGAGAACACGGTCAACGCCACGATGCCGAGCACCGTGATTTCGCCAAAAGTGTCGAACCCGCGGAAATCGACGAGGATGACGTTGACCACGTTGCGGCCTCCGCCTTCCGTATAAGCTTTCTCGAGGAAATAGTCGGCGATCGTCGGCGGGGCTGCGCGCGTCATTACGGCGTAGGCGATGAGCGTCATGCCGCCCCCTGCCGCCACAGCGATGGCAAGATCGCGGTATCGGCGCAGTCTCGCAGCCATTCTGATCGCATCGGTTTGAAATTCTTCGGATCGCTTGGGCAGCCAACGCAGGCCAAGCAGAATGAGCACGGTCGTCACGATCTCGACGAGCAGTTGCGTGACGGCAAGGTCGGGCGCAGAAAACCACACGAATGTGGTGCAGGTGACGAGCCCTGCCCCGCCCAGGAAGATAAGGGCGACGAGCCGGTGAAACTTGGCCTGATAGGCTGCCCCGACGGCACAGAAGATGCCGATTGCCCAAAGGCCTGCGAAGACCGCATCGTCGACCTTCCAGCTGAACGCGGCCAGCCCGAAACTCATGTGGTAGAGCGGCCATGCGGCGGCGATGAGCGCCACAGCGACGAGCAGGCGAAGCTGCGGCTGAAGGCGTCGCGTGCCCAGACGGCTCTCGAGAAAACGCGCGCCTCTCCACGACACCGCCACCAGCACGCGTTCGAAGATGCGCTGGCCCTTGAGGCGACGGAAATAGGGCGGCCCCTCTTCGCAATGCGCCAGATAATTCTTCAAAAGCAGATAAAGGAGCGCGCCGCCCAAAAGCGCCAGGAAACTCATCATCAAAGGCACGGTGATGCCATGCCAGATCGCGAGGCTGTATTCAGGCGTGGCGGCCCCGAGAACGGATGTGACCGCGGTATGCAGGAACGGTCCTATGGTCATGCCGGGGACGATGCCGACGACGAGGCATGTCAGCACCAGAAGCTGGATCGGGAACCGCATCAGAAACGGCGGCTCATGTGGTTCGTGCGGCAGGTCGTCCGGCAACTTGCCGAAGAATACGCCGTGGATGAATCGTATCGAATAGGTCACCGCAAATGCGCTCGCGAGCACGGCGACATAAGGTGCGACCGTATCGAGAATGGAGTCGGCGTGGGTTTCGATCGCCTCGGCGAAGAACATCTCCTTCGACAGAAAACCGTTGAGCAACGGCACGCCCGCCATCGCCGCGCTCGCCACCATGGCCAATGTGGCGGTGAATGGCATGAAGCGGAACAGCCCGCCCAGGCGCTGCATGTCCCGCGTGCCGGTCTCATGGTCGATGATGCCGGCTGCCATGAACAGCGATGCCTTGAAGGTGGCATGATTTATCATGTGGAAGATGGCGGCGATCAGGCCCAGGGGGCTGCCGAGGCTGAGCAGCAGCGTGATCAGGCCGAGATGGCTGATGGTCGAATAGGCAAGCAGGCCCTTTATGTCGCGCTGGAAAATCGCGAAATAGGCTCCAAGCAACAGCGACGCCATCCCGGCAAAGCCGACGATCCAGAACCATTCATAGGTGCCCGCCAGCACCGGCCAGAAGCGTGCCATCAGAAACACACCGGCCTTCACCATGGTCGCCGAATGCAGATAGGCGGAAACCGGCGTCGGCGCGGCCATGGCGTTGGGCAGCCAGAAATGGAACGGAAACTGCGCGCTCTTGGTCAGGGCGCCGAGCAGGAAGAGTATGAGGGCGGGCAGATAAAGATCGCTTGAACGGATCAGATCGCCCGAAGCCAGAACAACGTCGAGATCATAGCTGCCGACAATGTGGCCGATCAGCAGAACGCCGGCCAGCAGGCAGAGCCCGCCGATGCCGGTGACGGTCAACGCCATGCGCGCGCCATCGCGGGCGGTGGCATTGTGGTACCAATAGCCGATCAGCAGGAAGGAGAAGATGCTGGTCAGTTCCCAGAAAACGACGAGCAGGATCAGGTTCCCCGACAGCACGATGCCGAGCATCGCCCCCATGAACGCCAGGAAGAAGGCGTAGAACCGAGGGATCGGGTCTTCCGGCGACATGTAGTAGCGGGCGTAGAGCACGACCAGAAAGCCGATGCCACTGACGAGCATGGCGAAGAGCCAGGCAAAGCCATCCATGCGCAGCGTGAAGTTCAGGCCAAGCGTGGGAAGCCACTCGATATGCGCGCGAATGGGTCCTTCCGCGACGATTGCCGGGTAGCACATGGACGCCAGGACAAGCCCGCAGACAGTCACCGCTCCGGCAAGCCATGCTTCGGCGTTTCGGGCATTGGAAGGAAAAAACGCAGCCATCGCGCTGCCGATGAACGGCAGGAAGATCATCAAGATGAGCGATGTCTCTTTCGCCATGCACCTGTCTTCTCTCGTGGAGGAATCAGCAAATCATTTGCCCTATGTCGCCCATTATGGTTGACTTGCACGGCAAACGGCAAGTTTTTATCCCATGCCCCTACTTCCATCGCAATGCCGCGCCGCGCGCGGCCTTCTAAACTGGTCTCAGGAGCAGCTTGCAATGCTGGCCGGGGTATCTCGCAGCACAATCAAGGACTTCGAATGTCACCGCCACACCCTTCATCGCAGTTCGGAAGACCTGCTGGTGAGCGCATTCGAGACGGGTGGCGTCCAGTTTCTGTTCGAGGAGGACGCAGGGCCGGGCGTCCGGCTGAAGTCACGCCGGCAGGAAGGGCGCTAGTTCAGATATTCGCTGTCCCGTCTTAGGCAGCCACCAAAGGCCGCTACGGCGTGCCCTGCTCCGCCGCAGCCAGCCCCCGTTCCTCTTTCACGAATGGCCGGAACGTCATGGCGATCAGCATCGCGGCGATGCCCATCCCCCACGAGCCGATATAGAGCCATGCGTAGCTGTCAAAACGGTCATAGATCAGGCCGCCCAGCAGCGGGCCGGTCGACATGCCGAGGCTGCCGGCCATCGCAGTGCCGCCGATGATGGTGCCCATCATCCTGAGCGGAAAGTTCTCGCGCACGATCACCGCATAAAGCGGCATCACGCCGGCATAGATGAAGCCGACCATCACCGCCACGGCGTAGAATTCGCCGAGCTGGCTGGCGAGAAGACGTAGGCAAGCACGCCGAAGGCCTGCGCCAGCAGTCCCAGCACCAGCACGCGCTGCGCGCCGAACCGATCGCCCATGATGCCGAAGCCGATTCGCCCGAACATGCCGGCCAGCCCCTCGACACTGTAGATCGAGACAGCGGCGATCATTGGAATGCCGCATGTCACCGCATAGCTCACAGTGTGGAAGATCGGGCCGGAATGGGTGGCGCAGCAGAAGAAATTGGCCAGCATCAGCACGATGAACTGCGGCGAGCGCACTGCCTGCTTCACTGTCATGTCCGATTGCGGTTCGTCGGCCATGGCCGCCTCATTGCCCTGCTCCAGTGCGGGCGGGCGGCGCAGCAGTAGCGATGCCGGGATCATCGTCACGGCGGCAATGCCGGCAATTATCAGCATCGAGGTTCGCCAGTCGTAAGCTGTCACCAGCCAGGCTGCCAGCGGCGCCATGGTCATCGGCGCCATGCCCATGCCGGCCGAGACCAGCGAAACGGCGAGGCTGCGCTGCGTGTCGAACCAGCCGGTGACGCAGGCCATCATGGGCGCAACCATCGCAGCGGTCGCAGCGCCTACGAAAACACCGAAGACCAGTTGGAACTGGACCAGCGATCCGGCCTGGCTCGCCAGCGCGAGGCTTGCGGCAAGCGCGACCGATCCCGCCAGCACCACGGGGCGCGGGCCAAACCTGTCGGACAGGCTGCCCCACACCATGCTGGCCAGCGCCATGGCCAGAAAACCGAACGTCATGGCGGTGGAAATGCCGGTCACCGACCAGCCGGTCTCTTTTGCCATAGGCTGCAGGAAAACCGGCAGCGAAAACATCGCGCCGATAGCGACACACCCCAACAGGCCGCCAGCGGCAACGATGACCCAACGATAGGAACCGGTCATGTCAGTCTCTCGCTCTTGCACCGCTCCTGCCGGCCCTTCCGGTCACATTATCGCGGCTATGCTGCAAGGACGTATGGAGGCCGCCAATTTCGACATCGCAATTGCATTTTAATTCTGGTTGCAAAATATCATCAGATACAGACGCATCGCGCGCAATCACCGCGCAATGCCGTGGAACAGCGGGGGAAAGACCGAGACGATGCTGTCGTTCCAGGCATCCTTGCCGAAGCACTAAGACAGCCATGGCGGCCCCTTTCGCCATCGCTCACCTCAGCGCTTCTGGCGATCGTGGTGGAGCGAGCGACCGGGCTGCGCTTCGCCTGCTTGATGGCTAGACGTATACGGCAGCCGGTGCCCGGCATGGTGCCTACATAACCGTGGATACCGGCGGAACGGTACACGGCGCGGGAGGAGCCTGCCTGACGCCTGACTGCGCGGGATTTGGTTGCCAAGGCCTGGCTGGAGATGTCAGCTCCAGGCGTGCAGCGGCGGGTTTTCGCCGTTGAGGAAATACTTGCCGAGAATCGATATTTCCAGCGCACCGGGTCGTGAAGCGTGTGCGTGCGGGCATTTCGCCAGAGACGATCGAGACCGTGCTCGGCAAGCGTAGAACGCGTGCCTGCCAGCTCGAACAGCTTGTTGGTCGCCTCGATCGCGATTTCGGTCGACAGGATCTTTGCCTCGGCAGTTACGATCTGCGCTTCGGCAACGGCTTCGGCTGTCGGACTTGCGACAGCGCGGTCGATGGCCAGGCCGGCCTTTTCAAGCAGGGCCTGGGCCGCGTGCAACCTCAGCGTCAGGCTGCCGATGGCCTGGATCGTGTAGGGATCGTCCCAGGCATTGTCGACACCGCTGTCGACCCAGGCACGGCTCTTCGTCCGTACGAACCGGACCGTCTCGTCGATTGCGGCCTGAGCAATGCCTGTATCGACCGCCACCTGGATGATCTGGAAGATCGCGCCGTCGGCAGTCGGCTTGTCGTAACCCTTGTAGCCCGGCACAAGATGGGTCTTCGGCACCTTGACGCTGTCGATGATGACCGTGCCCGACAGCGTCGTGCGCTGGCCGAAGCTCGACCAATCGTCGATCACGGTGAGGCCCGGCGCCGCGCGGTCGGCAATGGCATACCAAGCGCGGCCCTCGTCATCGAGCGCCACGATCGGAACCAGATGTGCAAGCAATGCGCCGGTCGAATAGAATTTCTGGCCGTTGACGATCACATCGTCGCCGGCGTCGACGAAACGTGTCTCGAAGTCGGCTGCACGCTTGGAGCCGAACTCGGAAAAAGCATTGCCGAAGCGCGTGCCCTTCAGAACTTCCGCGAAAAGCAGCTTCTGCTGTTCGATATCGGAGACGGTGCGGATGGCCGCAACCACGCCCAGGTGGTTCTGCGCCACCTGCCCGATCGACGAGTCGGCTGCCGAGATGATCTCGATCACCTTTGCCAAAGTGGCATAGGACAGTTCCGGGCCGCCAAAGGCTCTCGGCACGTTGATGGACCAGAGGCCGCTCTGCGAAAATGCGTCGAGTTCGGCCTGCGGCCAGATGCGCTCACGGTCGCGTTTGGCGGCATCCACGGCGAAGTCCGATGCGAGTTTCCGCGCAATCGACAGCGCCTCGGCGTCGTCCTTGATGATATGGGCAGGCACGGCCGGTCTCGCGACGGCCGGAACGGCTGCGGAGGCCTTGTCGGTCTTGACGGTTGAAAGTGTCATGGCTGGTTTCCTTGTCTGGGGTGTTTTGATCAGGCGACGGCAGGAATGGGAGTGGCCTCTTCCGCCGGCTGAGGCTTCTGGCCGAGGTAGAAGGCGCGCACGTCCTCGCGCTGCCTGAGCTCAGTCGCCGAGCCGGCAAGAACGGTGACGCCGTTTTCTAGAACCGTGGCCTCGTCGGCATATTTGAGCGCGACTGCCGAGTTCTGTTCGGCCACCAGGATGGTCAGGCCGGCATCGCGGTTGAGTCTGCGCAGCGTCAGGAAAATATCCTGGACCACGAGCGGGGCGAGCCCCATCGAAGGCTCGTCGAGCACGAGCAGGCGCGGACGCGACATCAGCGCACGGCCAATCGCTGTCATCTGTTGCTCACCACCTGACGTTAGGCCGGAAAGCGTGCGCCGCTTCTCTTTCAAGCGTGGAAAATAACCATAGACCTGTTCGAGGTCCGCCTTGATCTCGCCGCCGCTTGCGCTGCGCCCGATACCGCCGGACACGAGATTTTCCTCGACCGTGAGGCTGCGGAAGCAGTGGCGGCCTTCCAGCACCTGGACCAGCCCGGCACGGACGAGATCGCCCGGCCGCCGGCGTGCGACGTCGACACCCTCAAACCGAATCGTGCCCGCGCTGACCTGCCCGCGTTCGGCCGGCAGAAGGTTGGAGACGGCCTTCAGCGTCGTCGTCTTGCCCGCACCGTTTGCCCCAAGCAAGGCAAGTATCTGCCCGCGGCGCAGCTTAAAGCTCACCCCGTGAAGAGCGGTGATGGCGTGGTTATAGGTGGCGTGAACATTGTCCACCGAGAGAAGAATGTCGTCATTGGCCATGGAGATTCTTCCGTTCGCCTGGGGCGATGAGGAAGATGGGCGCCGGAAAAACCCCGGCGTCCATCCTGTCGATCAGTTGGTGGAGACGGCGTCCGCATCTTCGGCGGTACGCAGCTTGATGCCCTTTTCGGCCGCATAGGCTTCCGAAGACTTCTCGATGATCGGCCGCAGCAGCGCCCAGTCGGGGGCGATCCAGTCGGAGACGACGTTCCATTTCGCGCCGTCCCACTGCTGGAAGGTCACGTAGCCCTCGCCCTCATGGTTGTCCCAGCTCACATTGATCGAGTGGAACAGACCCTTGGCGCCGAGCGCCTCGACTTTGGCCGGGTCGAGCTTGAGATGTTCGAAGCCCCAGCGGACTTCGTCGCCGGTCAGCGTGCGCTTGCCGAACTTCTCCTGGGCGATGCGGATCGCCTCGACATTCAGGATGCCGTTGACGATGCCGAGATTGTGGTAGACCGAGCCGATGCGCTTCTTGTCTTCCAGATTGCCCTTGCCGGCGTCGTAGACCGTCTTGACGATCTCCTTGACCACCGGATACTCGGCACCCGAAGCCTGCGTGGTGATGGCGGTGTAGCCCTTGGCAGCGTCGCCGGCGGGGATCACATCCTCTTCCGAGTTCGACCAGACATTGCCGACGATGTGGTCAACCGGGAAGCCGACCTTGGCCGCCGTCTTGAGCGCCACCGGGTTCATCACGCCCCAGCCGCGCAAGACGACGAAATCGGGCTTGGCGCGGCGGATGGTCAGCCACTGCGACTGCTGCTCGTTGCCCGGATGCGGAACCTCGATCTGCTGCAGCTCGAAGCCATATTTTTGGGCAAGCAGTTCGTAGATCGGGATGGTTTCCTTGCCATAGGACGAGCCGTGGTAGAGCACCACGATCTTCTTGCCCTTGAGGCCTTCGAGCCCGCCTTCCTTCGAGGCGATGTAGTTCACGATGCCCGAGGTTTCGCTGTAGGGATTGAGCAGCAGCGGAAAGACATAGGGAAACACACGGCCATCAGTGGAATCGGTGCGGCCGTGGTTGATGGTGATCAGCGGCACCTTGTCCTGCGTGATGCGGTCGATCATGGCGTAGGCGATGCCGACTGACAGCGGGTTCCAGGCAGCGACGCCCGGGTTGCTTTTCAGCCGCTCGTAAACCTCGACCCCCTTCTCGACCTCATACTGCGTCTCGCCTTCCGACCAAGTCAGCTTGACGCCGTTGACGCCGCCGTCGCGCGTGTTGATCAGGTTGAGATAGTCGATGAAGCCGCCGAAGAAGCCGGTTCCACCGGCGGCATAAGGTCCGACGCGATAGCTTTGCAGCGGAAAATACTGCTCGTCGGCATAGGCGGCGGGCAATGCCACCGACAGGGAGAGTGCCGCCGACAGCGCCACCGCCTTGAACTTGCTTATGATGGTCATGGATACACTCCTTGATTGGATCGTCCCGGTTTCGGTCCGATGTTCATTTTCAGGTACAAATTCCGTTCGGAGCGCTTGCTCCGTCTATCTCCGGGTCAGCCGAAGCGCCGACCCGAGGCGTCTTCGTATCCGGTCCCAGAGCGACACGAGGCCATCCGGTTCGAGGATCAGAAACAGGATGATGAGCGCGCCCAGCACGATGCGCTGGCTCATGTCGAGCACGCCTGAATCGAAGATGTCGCCGAGCAGGAAACTCCCGAGCCGGGCGAGGACCAGAGGGAAGACCACGATCAGAGCCGCGCCGAAGAAGGCTCCCCGGATCGAGGCCAACCCGCCGATGATGATGATGAAGAGGATCTGGAACGAGCGGTCGAGGTTGAAGCCGGCGGGCTCCACGGTGCGCAGATAGGCGAAGGCCCAGAGCACGCCGGCGACCCCGATGATGAAGGACGAGATGGCGAAGGCGAGAAGTTTTGTCCGCAGCACCGGCACGCCGATGATGCGTGCCGCCGTCTCATTGTCCCGGACAGCAATGAAGTTGCGCCCCGTCTGGGAAATCACCAGCCTGTAGGCGAGGAAGGTGATGACGGTCACGATCGTTAGCGAGAAAAGATAACGCCCGGCAGCGCCGCTGAAGACGATCCCGCCGATCGACAGTGTCGGCGCGTCGATCACGCCCGACGAGGAGTTGTTGGAAAACCAGCTGAACTTGGTCAGCGCCCATTGCACGAAAAACTGCGCCGCAAGCGTCGAAACCGCCAGGTAGAAGCCTCGCAGACGCAAGCTCGGCAGGCCAAAGACAATACCGATCCCCGCTGCCACAAGGCCAGAGAGAATGATGCTGCCGACGAGCGGCAGGCCCTCGACCCTGAGGTTGAAATTGTAGGCGGCGAATGCCCCGGCGGCCATGAAGGCCGCACTGCCGAGCGACAGCTGGCCGGCATAACCGGTGAGGATGTTGAGCCCGAGCCCGGCAAGGCTCAGCGCCAGGAAGGGCAGCAGTATGGCTTCGAAGAGGTAGCTCGTGCCCACGAAGGGCACGACGCCATAGGCGATTATGAGAACGAGAACCGGAGCCGCCCATTTCGGAAGGGTCAGCGCGACGGTGAATTCGGTTGCAAGTGCCGACATGGCTCAGACCCTCTCCACGAGCTTCTGGCCGAACAGGCCGGCGGGCCGGATAAGCAGGAAGGCGAGCGCTACGACATAGGCAAACCAGGTTTCGATGCCGCCGCCGAAATACCCGCCAATATAGACCTCTGCGAGCTTCTCGCTGGCGCCGATCAGCAGGCCGCCGACAATGGCACCGAGGATCGAATCGAAGCCGCCCAGCACGAGCACAGGCAACGCCTTGAGGACGACGAGGGAGAGCGAAAACTGGACGCCGAGCCGCGCGCCCCAAAGCAATCCGGCGACAAGCGCCACGAGGCCGGCGGCGGCCCAGACCGTCGTCCAGATCAACGGCAGGCGCAGGCCGACGGCGAGCGCCGCGAACTGGTCGTCGGCCACCGCGCGGAAACTGAGGCCTATGCGGGTGTAGCGGAAGAACAGCGAAAGCAAGAGCACCATGCCGGCGGCGACCGCGGCGGCGAAGATGTCGAACTGGCTGATGAAGACGCCGCCTATTTCCAGCGGGAGGTCTTCGATGCCGAGGTCGAGCCCATGAACCTGCGTGCCCCAGATCAGCTGGGCAGCGCCCTCGAGAATATAGGAGAGGCCGAGCGTCGCCATGAAAAGCGTGATCGGTGGCTTGTTGGTCAAGGGCCTCAGCACCGTGCGCTCGATGGCGATGCCGATCGCCACCATCGCCGCGAAGGTGATAGCGAACGCCAGGGCGAAAGGCACGCCGCGCTCGACGAGGCTGACGAAGGTCAGCGCCGCGAAAAGCAGCATGGCTCCCTGCGCGAAATTGAGCACGCCCGAAGTCTTGTAGATCAGCACGAAACCGATCGCGACGAGCGAATACATGACGCCGGACAGGAGCCCGCCGACCAGCACCTCTATGAAGAAGAGGTAATCGAAATCTGCCATCATATGCCGCCACCGTCCTCGTTTTCGGAGACGACGCCGAGATAGGCGTCGATGACACGCTGGTCGCTGCGGATTTCGGCAGGCGTGGCGTCGGCGATCTTGAGCCCGTAGTCGAGGACGGCAATTCGATCCGAGAGTTCCATGACGACGCCAACATCGTGCTCGATGAGCACCACCGTCATGCCGAAGCGGTCGCGCGCAGCGCGGATGAAAGACGCCATCTCGGATTTTTCGGTCGCCGTCATGCCGGCCATCGGCTCGTCGAGCAGAAGGAGACGCGGCTCGGCGACCAGCGCGCGCGCCAGCTCGACGCGCTTCTGCAAGCCATATGGCAGCGTGCCGGCAAGGCGGTCGCGAACGCCGCCGAGATGCAGGAAATCAAGAATTTGGATAGCGCGGTCATACGAGTCACGCCGCTCGCGGCGCGAGAGCGGCGTACCGACAATCTGGCCGGCGAAGCTCGACCGGACCGTGTGGGCGCGGCCGGCAACGACATTGTCGAGTACGCTGAGACCCTTGAACAAGGCAAGATTCTGGAATGTCCGGGCAACACCGAGATGGGCGAGCTTTTGCGTGGGCACCTGGGCGTAGCGCACACCATTCAGCACGACATGCCCGCGTTCCGGACGGTAGACGCCGCTGATGACGTTGATCAGCGAGCTCTTGCCCGCCCCGTTCGGGCCGATGATCGCGCGGATTTCGCCGGCCTTGATGGAGAGGTCCACACCGGCAAGCGCCACGACGCCGCCGAAGGACAGGTTGATGTCTTCGAGTGCCAGACCCGTCGACAGATCGCTTTCGTCGCGGACAGGCGCAGACGCTGCGTCGTCCCGCCGCTCCGCGCTGGAAAGGCCTTCGAGAATTTCCGGCGCATAGGCCGAGGTCTGTGAAACCTCGAATGCGTAGTTTGCCATCGACATTCCAAGCGTCCTTGATCGCGCGGAAACCGCACGTTGCCATTCGCCGTCCGCTTGTGCGGACACGATGCGTCTTTCGGTCGAAATGCGGAGCCGCCCTCGTCCCCAAGGGCGGCAGTCAGGCCTATTCGGCGGCGAGGACCTTTGCCTCTTCGAGCTCGCGGACGAGCGGGATCACGCGCCTGCCGAAATATTCCACCTCTTCCTGGAAGTGCAGGAAGCCGAGCAGGATCAGGTCTGCGCCGGCGTGCTTGAGGGCGACGATGCGTTCAGCGACCTGGAGGGGCGTGCCGATCAGGTTGGAACGGAAGCCGTCATTATACTGAACGAGATCGTCGAAGGACGATTTGGCCCAGTTGCCCTCGCCCTCGGGCGAGGCCTTGCCGGCGTTCTTGACCTCATGGCCGAAGGCGTTCACCGCCTCAGGATTGGCCTTTGAGATGATTTCGGCCAACACCGATCTGGCTTCTTCCTCGGTCTCGCGGACGATGGCGAAAGCGTTGACGCCGACCCGCACGGAATGCCCGTTCGCCCGCGCCTTTTCCTGAATGTCGTCCACCTGCCTGGCGATTTCGGCAGGCGTATTTCCGTTGGTGAAATACCAGTCCGAGACGCGGGAGGCCATGTCGCGTGCGGCACGCGAGGAGCCGCCCTGGAAAATCTCGGGCAGCGGCGTGGCGGGTTTCGGCTTCAGGGAATAGTCGTTGAAGCGGTAGAAATCGCCGCGGAAAGTGAAGCTCGCCTCCGTCCAGATGCCGCGCAGCGCCCGGATGAACTCTTCCGAGCGGCGGTAGCGCTCGTCATGGTCGAGCCAGTGTTCGCCGATGGCATGGAACTCGCCGCGGAACCATCCCGAGACGATGTTCACCGCCACGCGGCCGTTCGTCAGGTAGCTGATCGTCGCGATCTGCTTGGCGGCAAGTGCGGGATTCCATGGCCCGGGAAGGAGTGCGGCGATCACCTTGAGCGTGGTCGTCGCGGCCAACAGGTCGTGGCTGAACGACACGGATTCATGCTGTTCGTCGGCGCCGTAGCCGGCGGTGAAGCGGATCTGGCTGAGCGCGTAATCGAACCCGGCCTTCTCGGCGATCTGCGCCAGTTTTCGGTTGTATTCCGCCGAATGGTTCGTGCGCTGCTCGATGTCGGAAATGACCAGGCCACCCGAAACATTCGGCACCCAATAGGCGAATTTTACTGCGTCGCGTTCGGTATAAGACATTACGAACTCCTGAGTGACCCGCCCGTTGCACGATCCGACGAAAGCCGGGTTTCGAATATTTATTATGTTTGTAGATTTTATATACAAAGGACGATTTGGCGTTTTTCGGATCGGATTGAGAAGCGCATTCCAAAGTCGCACAGCCGCATATCAGGCTGATTTTCAGCCTTGATCAGCCTTCCCGAGGCCGTTGATGCCGGCGGCGTTCCGCCCCAGCATGGTGCCGACTTCGGCGGCGACCGCCTGCGCATGGCGAGCAACTTCCGGCAATCCCATCAGCTCGCCGAACGCCCCTCTTGCAAGCGGACCTGCAACCAGAAGCGTCGCCACCGGCACGCCATCGCTCGAAATTGCCCGGCTTGCACCATTCGTTTCCAGTCCCAGGCCGTAGCGGTCGAGGCGCAGGATGCCGTGATCGGCAAGACCGCGCAGAGCCGGATTCTGCTCCAGAATGGTGCGATGTGCCGGCCCGGTCGTGTTGATCACCGCATCGAAACGAAGCGTCTCGATCTCCCTTTGTCCGCGGCGCCGAAAACTGACGGCAAGCAAATCGCCCTGGCGTCTTGCGGCCACAAGGCTGGCAGCAATGTTGGCGAAGAAGCCTTCCGACAGGCGACGCTCCAGAACGGCCTCGACCTGCGGCGCGATGCGGAACCGATGGACATCCCAGAAGACACGAAGACGCCGTACCAGCCTGTAACGCTCCTCGGGCGAAAGCGCCGACCAAATGACGAGGCCGTCGCTACGCAGCCGGTCCAAGACGGAATGCCAGGAACCGCCTGAGCCGGACGCGGCCCGCACGGTTGCGCGGACGCGCCGAAGCAGTTCGAGCGCCGTTCGAGCCGGATCGGCGGCGAAATCGCCGAATGGCTCGCATCGCTTCGCCGGATGACCGCGCGATCTGAGCCCGTGACGCGAGATCGCGAGGATCCCGCCACGGTGTCCCCTGCGGTCGAGCTCGGCGACCATATCGGCAGAGGTCAGGCCGGAACCAACAATCAGGACTTTGGCGGTCGTGTCGATTTCCGCAAGCGCATCGGACGCATAAGGATTGGCGACGAAGCCGCGCTCCTGCGCGATGCCGGACAGCGCTTCGGGGACCGCCGGCGCCGGGTGCGTGACCGCAAGGACGACGAACGTTGCCGTGAGCCGTTCCCCGCGCTCCGTCGTAACGGTCCAGCTTGCGGCTGTTTTCTCGATCCGGGTTGCAAGCGCCCGGATATGGCGCACGCGGCCCGAGGCAAGATAGGCATGAAGCTGCGCTTCCACATAACGGCCAAAGACGCGGCGGCGCGGATAGGCATCGCCATTCGTCCACAGCGCCTCACGGTCGCGATCGAGCTCTCCGTTTGCCGAAAGCCATCGATCGAAATGATCCGGATCGTCGGAAAACATGCTCATGCGCGTCGCCGGGACATTGACGCGATGAGCCGGCTCCTCACTCGAATAGGCAACGCCTCCACCGAGGAACGAGCGGGGCTCGATGACGGTTATTTCAAGATCGTCGGGACCGTGAGCGTGGGCCAGATGCAAGACGACCGCAGCACCAGAGAATCCGCCGCCGATGATGACGACATGAGGTCGCCCGGAGCGAACGAGAACGTTCACGATGCGCTGGCTACCGGCTTCGGTCTATGGTCGCCGGCGATGGTTTCTCCGAACGGCCCCGTGTTGACGGCAGGATTCGCACTCTTTGTCGCGTGATCGGTCGGAAGCTTCGGAAACACAAGCTCGGCGAAACGATAGGCCTCTTCGAGGTGCGGGTAACCCGACAGTATGAACGTATCGATGCCGAGGCGGCGATACTCGTCGATCCGTTCGGCAATCGTATCGGGATCGCCGACGAGCGCGGTGCCGGCACCGCCGCGCACAAGGCCGACGCCGGCCCAAAGATTGGGCGACACCTCGAGCTTCGCACGCTCTCCGCCATGCAGCGCGCTCATCCGCGACTGACCGACCGAATCCATCCGACTGAAAACCTGCTGGGCAGAAGCGATCGTTGCGTCGTCAAGTCTGCTGATCAGCCTGTCGGCTGCAGCCCAGGCTTCCTCCGTCGTTTCCCGGGCGATAACGTGAAGGCGTATTCCGAAACTGACCTTGCGTCCCGCCTTCTGCGCCTGCTCGCGAACGTCATCCAGCTTGCGTTCTACATCTGCGGGAGGCTCGCCCCAGGTCAGATATTTGTCGATCTCGGCTGCGGCCACAACCGTCGCCGCGTCGGACGATCCGCCGAAATAGAGCGGCGGATAGGGTTGTTGGAGCGGTGGAAACAGAAGCCGCCCGTCCTCGATATGGAAGTGCTTTCCCCGATGCTCGACCGTCTCGCCGGACAGCACCCGCTTGTAGATGTGCAGGAACTCCTGCGTCACCTCATAGCGCTCGGCATGCGACAGGAATATTCCGTCACCCTTGTTTTCGAGGGGGTCGCCGCCTGTGACCACATTGATCAGCAGACGCCCGTTGGAGATCCGGTCGAGCGTCGATGTCATGCGCGCGGCCAAGGTCGGCGACTGGAGACCGGGCCGGACAGCGACGAGGAAGCGCAGCCTTTCGGTCAGCGGCACCAGCGCGGAAGCGATGACCCAGGAATCCTCACAAGATCGCCCGGTCGGCAGGAGCACGCCATAATATCCCAGCGTGTCGGCGGCCTTGGCGATCTGGGTCAGATAGGGCAGATCGACCGCCCTGCCCCCTTCCGTCGAGCCGAGATAGCGGCTGTCGCCATGCGTCGGCAGAAACCACAAGACCTTGATGCGATCGGGGATGTCGATGGTCATGGCTCTTCCTTTACTGGTCGGCGCTAGTCCCGGCCGGCCCACGGTACGAGCGCGGCTTCGAGGCGGCGGATGACGAATTCGAGCACGAAGGCGACACCGGCGATGACGAAGATGCCCATGATGACGACGTCGGTGACGAGGAACTGGGCGGCAGACTGGATCATGAAGCCGAGGCCACGCGTGGCGGCGATCAGTTCGGCGGCGACCAGCGTCGTCCAGCCTGCGCCGAGCGCGATGCGCAATCCGGTCAGGATCGACGGCAGCGAACTTGGCAGGATGACATGGCGGATCACCTGCGCGCGCGAGGCGCCGAGCGCGCGCGCCGCATTGACCCTCTCCTGGCTGACGCCGCGCACACCGCTGGCCGCCGACAGAGCGATCGGCGCGATCATGGCGATCGCGATGACGAGTATCTTCGACGGCTCGCCGATGCCGAACCAGATGATAACGAGCGGCAGATAGGCGAGCGGCGGGATCGGCCGGAGGAATTCGAGGATCGGATCGAAAATGCCCCGGCCAACAACGCTGACACCGATGGCGATCCCGACCGGGATACCAACCGCAAGTGCGACGACGAGCGCTGCAAAGACACGGCCGAGGCTCGCGGCCAGATGCTGCAGGAGCGTCGCGTCGACAAAGCCGTTCTGGGCGACCGAAATCAGCTTGGCAGCCACGGCATATGGCGACGGCAGGAACACCGGCGAGACGAGTTGCAGATGGGCCGCCAGCGACCATGCGAGCAAAAGTGCGGCGACCGTGATGAAGCTGACCGTGCGCGCCGATACCGGCGGCCTCAGCCGCAACTGGTTCGACTGGTCCTGAGTCGGGTCTGCGTCGCCTATCCAGACCGCGACCGGTTCGCCGGTGGGGCGCAGGCCGGTGATCGGCAATTCCCTGCCGGTGGTGAGCGTCATGCAAGCTCTCCCTCAAAAATGGCGTCGGCGAGTTCTGCACGAGCCAGAACGAATACGGCGTCCGCCTTGATCGAGCGCACGGGTTCACCGGCTGCGTAGCGCCGCCCGAAATCGGCTTCGATGCGCTTGACGATGCGCCCCGGACCGGGCGCCATGACGAAGACTGTCGTGGCCAGAAGCAGCGCTTCCTCGATGCCATGCGTAACCATAAGCACCCCGACGCCGCTTGCCGCCCAGATGTCGAGAAGCAGCGTTTGCATGCGTTCGCGCGTCAGCGCGTCGAGCGCGCCGAGCGGCTCGTCCATCAGGAGGAAATCGGGCTCTGCCGCGAGCGCCCGCGCCAGGCCGACGCGCTGGCGCATGCCACCGGAAAGCTCCCATATCCTTCTGTCGCCATACCCCTCGAGCTTGACCTGGGTAAGCACGGCATCGGAACGGTCGCGCCTCTCCGCTTCCGGCACGCCGCGCATGCGCAACGCAAAGGCAACGTTGTCGCGCACGGTCAGCCAGGGAAACAGCGCATCGTTCTGAAACACCACGGCGCGATCGGCGCCGGGTTCTGCAATCGGCAGCCCATTCACGCTCGCCCTGCCCCCGGCGGGCGCAACCAGCCCGGCGGCAACATTGAGCAGCGAGGTCTTGCCGCAGCCCGAACGCCCCGTCAGCACCACGAACTCGCCCGACGCGACGGATAGCGACGTATCTACCACGGCGGGCTGAGGCTGGCCCTCATAGTGCACAGTAACATTGTCCAGCGTCAGTTTTGTCATCTTGGATGAGCAGCCATGTTCAGGCTTTCCTTGCCAGCACCGACGCCTGCCACGACCTATGAAAGGTCGGGACAGGCCGGGCTTCGCCACGTGGGGCGAAGGACTAGTTGGAAGCGAGCGCGTCGGTCACATACTTCGCCGTGACATACTTGCTGTAGTCCGGCAGGACAGCGTCGATCTTGCCCTGCTCCTTGAGGAATTCGGAGGTCGCCGTCACGGCCTTGACCGTCTCGCCGCCGAGGAATTTGTCCGACGCCTGTTCGGCTAGCGTCGGGAAGACATAGCCCTTCAGCAGAACCGGAATGTCCTCAACCTTGGCACCGGTCAGCCTGGCGATCTTACCGGCCTGCTCCGACGATGACGACCAAGCGCCTGGATTGGCCAGGAAGTCGGCATAGGAAGCGCCGGTCACCTTGACGAAATCGCGCACGGCTTCCGGATGCTTCTCGGCAAAATCGGTGCGCACGATCCAGGCGTCGAAGGTCGGTGCGCCCCACGCGGCCACCTGCGCCGAGTCGGTCACCACCTTGCCGCTGGTCTTGATCTGGCCGAGCGCGGGATCCCAGACATAGGCGGCATCGATGTCGCCGCGCTCCCAGGCCGCGGCGATTTCCGGCGGACGCAGGTTGAGGATCTCCACCGACTTCGGATCGACGCCTTCATGCTTCAGCGCAGCCAGCAGGCTGTAATGCGTGGTCGAGACGAAGGGCACGGCAACCTTCTTGCCGGCAAGATCGGCGACCTTCTCGACGCCTGAGCCGTTGCGGGAAACCAACGCCTCGAATTTGCGCCAGTCGATGGCGGCACCGAGGGTCTTTTCATAGACGCCGTCGGCCTGCGGAATCTTCGACGGCTCGACGACCGTCTGATAGGCAATGGTGAGCTTGAGGTCCTCGGCGCTTGCAACGCCGTGGCTGGCAAAGGCGATAAGAGCCGTGGTCGCGGCAAGAAGCGAGCGGCGGGAAATCATCTGCATGGACTGTTCCTGTCACGTTGGACATCAGATTGCCCATGCAGACTGCGAATTTCTACAAGATCTGTAGAGTTAGTTTATTCCAAATATCAGCTCATTCGAGAAATTTCTGCTTTCGCCTGACTCCGCCAAGCCAAAGTCGTTGATGGCACACCGCAGGGTAGCTACCCCTAATAGAGAGTCTGTGTCTTGACTGCAGTGCAGCCGATATCGCCGATGGGCAGCAGAAAAAGATGACTTTCCTGGCCGTTGGTGTAGGCGCGGACACGATCACTGAAAGAAAGAGGCTCATTAAAGCTGGGAAAATACTCCCGGTGCGCGACCTCACACGACACCGCAAATGATGCGACGGCCTGATAGGACGAGTTGCATCCACTCTCTCCGACCGGCGTCGATACGAAGGTGGAGACGGTCTCGATTCCCTGCGGATCGCGTGCTGCGATGGTCGATGTGAATGCTTCTGCATCGACAGCGCCGTCGACCCGTTGCGACAAGGCCGCATAGCTTCGATTTACGGTCAGGAAATCGGATACCAGTGCGATCTGCGGCAGGCACGTCCTCACACCCCATTCCGACGCCTGCCGCGAGATCGTATTGCGGAGATCGACGGACGATGCGGAACGCACGGAATCGTCACCCGGTTGCGCGCCGGCTGCCGCAACAGGCATAGGCGCCGGCCGACCGGTCAGTGTGGAGTAGCCGAAAGCGAGGTCGACCAAGCCGACAATGACCACCAAGGAGGCAATAAGGTAGGCTGGTTTCCTGGACACGAGCAGCGGGTGGATGGGTTCGTTTCGCAGCATCTCGTTTCTTCGTTCCTTGTTCTCTGACTGGGACTGGACTGCCTCACCCAATATCGTTCCGGGGAGTGCTGTCACACCGGAACGAGCAATCACACAACCGGCCGATCGGCCTGAAAACGCAACAGCCTTTCAGGCAGAAAGTGTCCCGACCGGTGTCGAAGCAATCGCCTTCAGTGTGATCGGCGCTGTTCCAGCACTTTCCAGACCCGCCGCCCTCGCGGCGCTCTGGCGGGCCAGCACGGCGTGGTCCGCCTTGAGGTGCCGCAAGAACAGAGTAGTGAGATCATTCCAGACCGCGAACTGATATTTCAGATGATCGCGGCTCACGCCGCCGGCCACGATCACGTCCATCTCGATCAGTAGCTGTTTGTCGGTGCGATAAACCCGGGCAAATCGATTGCGGCGGTTCCAGAAGGCACCGAGAACGGAGGAAATCTCTTCGTCGATGGCAAAGGGAGCTGAGACGGTAAAATCCGTCCAGCCATCTCCATCAGTGCATCTTGTACCGAAATGGATGTTGAAGTTGACGCCGTTGACGGCGCTTGCAATCCGAGGCGCCTCGTCGTTTCCCTCAAGCGTCACCTTCCATCCGCACTCGCCAAGGATTTCGGCGAGAAGTCCGCGGGTTATCCTGGAGACCAATTTGTCGGGCATCGTCCTGTTCTTTCACGAGCGCCACGCGGACGCGTTTTAATGATCAATCGTTTACGGATTTGGTTCTCGGGAGTTGCGGTCTCGATTGCAACGCGGCCATGACCTGGATCGACGATCCATGAAAAACTTCGGAAGAGGAGGAACTCTTTGGGCGGGTGTTCCTCCCCTTCCTCAGTGGCACAGGATAGCCCTGCGCCTGCTTCAGTCCGCCCGGGCGGGGGCGAACCGAATGGTTGTGCCGACTGTGATCGCGTTAGTTGCGACGGATTGCGTTCGACACGCTGTTGCCAACGGCACTGGCGGAGATGGTGTTACCCTTGACGCCGAGCGAGCTGCCGCCAACGGTTCCGGTTCCCAACACGCCGAGTGCTGCCTGCGTGACGGATGCGGTGATCGCCCCGGAATTCGCCTGATAGCTGCTCACCGCTGCCGACGACGTGCCGGTGTTCAGCCCGCTGAGCGACACCTTGTTCACGGCGCTGTTGCCATAGGCCTCGCTGGCGATCTGGTTGCCGGAAACGGAGACGGACCCATTTGCAATGCCGGTCGTCCCGTTGAGCGCGACGGCGTAGACCGTAGCGATGCTCACCGCAGAAACGTTGCCGCTGTTCGTCTGTCCGTTCAGCACGGCGGCATTGGCGCGGGCCTCAAGTCCCCCGGCTCCTACCGAGCTGCCCGCTCCAGCCGTGGATGCACCGTAGCTGCTGCCGGCAACCGCATTCAGGACATTGGTGGCGGCATTTCCGCGGGCCAGTGACGTCGTGCTGTTGCCGTCGACCTTGACGCTGCTGTTGTCGAGAGCGGCCGAAGTGGCATCTCCTGCAAGCGCAACCCCGGCCAGCGTGGCCGACAGGGCCGATACCGCAGCTTCACTGTCCTGCCGGTTCACGATGCCGCCATTAGCCGACAATGTTGAGGCTGCGTCCAGCGTCAGCTTGTTGTCCGCACGGTTGGCGGAAGCTTCCGAGACCGTGCGGTTGCCGCTGACCGTCAGCGAGCTGTTGTTCAGCCCCGATGTTTCGGCAGCAATGCCGTCTTCGTTGTAGATCTGCGTGAGGGCGCTGGCTTCCACCGCCGTGTAGGCGGTCTGGCGATTGCTCAGGACATGATCGCCCGTCGCACTCCACAGGCCCGTGGCAAGATCGCCCGTCAGCACCCCCTCCCCTGCCGTACCGACCGAAGCGATATTGGTTCCGGTCACGGCCAGCGTATTGGTGGCGTCGTTGATTACGCCCAGCGCCGTGTTGATGTTGCCCGAAATCTCGACCGTCGACCCGCTGACGGCGGCGGGAGCGAAGATTTCGAGGTTCGAGAACGCTTCGACAATGGCATCGCCCCACTGGTCGGAGGCAAGCGCCGAACCGGCCGAGATGTTGGTGCCGTCCAGGCTCAGCACGTTCCCTGCGGTATTCGCGACCGCCGTCGCGCTCTGGGTGTTGTCCGAGATCGTCAGCGAAGAGCCGGCGATTGTCGCACCCTCTGCTGTGTCGATTGTGAATGCACCATGGACGCGGGAAGCGATGTAGGCGGCCCCTTCCTCCCCAGCGACCTCCTGCACATTCGAGAGCGCATGATCGGCCACCGCACCTATGACATCAGCCGAAAGCGAGCCCGCCGTCGATGCCACCAGGTCGCTGCCGGTCGAAATGTCGGTCGCTGCGATTTTCAGCGCATTCGACGCAGCATTGCCGGTCACCGAGCCTGCGGTGACATTGTCGGACACCGAGATTGACGAGCCTCCAATGTCGGCTCCTGCCGCCACCGTCACGCCACCCTGGTTGGGAGTGCCTGCCGTCGCCGACACTGCCGGGATAGTATAGGAGAGGTTTGCGGTGCCGCCGCCCTGCAGCGTTGCGTAGTCACCGACCGAGATCGTGCCGAGCAAGCTTGCCGGACCGCTGATATTGCCACCGGAGATTGTCCAGCCATTGGCGGTCAGATAATCGACCTGTCCGGAACTGAGGCTCGATACGGGGAAGAGCAGCGTGCCTCCCTGGAGTGTCACGAGGCTTCCCGAGATAGTGCCGTCGAGATCCTCCGGATTGTCGGCAGTGACCGCGATTCCGAACGTGTCTTCCGGCGTGCCCGGCGTGGGCGGCGTCCCCGGTAGCCCGATCAGCGCCGTGACATCCGCGCCGGCGGTCTGGAAGCTCTGCACGCCGCTGGTGGTCGCGAGCCTGTTGACATCGATCGACAGAGCGTTGGCGGCGCTGTTGGCGGTTGCCGAGGCGAGCGAGCGATTGCCGTCAGCCGCAACCGACGAGCCGGAAATGTCGCCCAGCGCCGAAACGAGAATTCCCGCCGCGTTGGTTGGGCTGTCGGCATCGTCGAGCTGCGAGGACGCAACCGATCCCTGCGCCGACTGTGCGTTCTGCACGCTGAACGAAGCGTTCGCGGCAAGTGCACCGCTATCGGTGTCGAAGGTGACTCCGCCCCGGCCATCGCCGGCAGCCTCGATATTCGTGCCGGTCACCGTCACGCTGTTGTCCGTTGCCCTATTGCCGTAGGCGAGAGCCTGGATGAGGTTCTGTGACGCTGAGAGCGAGGCGCCGGTGACGTCGCCTGCCACGGAGGCCAGGATCACGTTTCCACCGCTGGCGGTCGCCGAAATGTCGGCGGCCACTGCCTGCGTGTTGGTTACGTTGGCGACCGCGGCGCCCTCGCCTTCTTCGACGAGGTCGAGGGCAAGATCGCCCACATCGATAGTTATCGCGCTTGCGGCGTCATTGCCATAGGCGGCTGCAACGACACCGTTGAGGTCGTTGCGAGCAGAGCTCTGCGTCAGATCGCCTGCGACGGCGAGGCCGATGCGGCCCGCATCGGCGTTTGCAGTTACATCCGCCCGGCTCGACTGATCGTTGAGGATGCCATAGGCCGCATCCACCACCGGCTGGCTGCCGACCGTATCGCTGAACGGAAGCGCGCTGCCTTGAGCGACGTTGACGACCGAAGCAAGATTGTCGCCAGATGCCTTCGCTTCACCGATGGTGACAGCGTTTGCAGAGACGGATAGGGCATTGGACGCCGACGAGCCGTATCCGACTGCGCGCTGCGTATTTCCGGTTACCGAGAGCGTGCTTCCCTCGACATCGGTGCCTGCCGTCAGCTCCGTCCCGGCGTCGACGAGAGCGGCCGATACGGCTGAGTTCGCATTGAGGACCTGGACGCTGGCGATACCCGCGCCGGAACCGACCGTCGTGCCTTCAAGCGAAAGCGCATTGCCCGCCGCATTGCCGAGCGCAACGGCTTCCTGCGTATTGGCACCAACCGCGAGCGTGCTGCCGAGGACGGTGCTTCCGTCTGCCCCTGCTCCTTGCGAGTCTGCGTCCAGCTGAATCGACGAACCTGAGTTCGTAACAGTGAGATTGTTGGCGTAACCGCTCTGAAGATTGCTGATGGTGACATTTCCCGAAGCCGAGACATTGCCCTGTGAGGCGGTGCCGCCCGTCAACGCCACATTGCCGGCACCGGCCAACAATGCCGTCGCATCGAGATCGACCGCCTGGCTGACGTCGTTGCCGTAGCCGGTCGCGGCGATGCGGTTGCCGGTCACTCCGACTGAGCTGTTATGGGTCACACCGCCCGCGCTACCCGTAGCGGCGGCGATCGTCGCTCCCGTATTGGCCGCGGAAAGATCGGTGTTGTGGTTGGATTGCTGGTTGGCAAGTGCGACCGTGCCCTCGAACGAGGCCGCATTCTGTCCGTTCGCCAGCGCGCTGGACGCCGCATTTCCAGCAGCCGCTACCGTCACCCGGTTGGCCGACTGTGCGACCGATCCGTTGTCGATCGACTGTACCGTAGCGAGAACCTGTCCACCCGCCGTCGTCGCCGAGAAGCTCTGCCGCTCAGTTGCCGACACGCCCTGATTGCCCTGGCTGTTGTGGATGATGAGATCGGCTGCAACAGCGCTTTCGACGCCGCCGCTGGTATAGGACGTGGTTGACCCGGCTCCATCACCCCCCGCGCCGGCGAACGACAGACCGTCGCCGAGCAGGATGCGGTTACCCGCGGCGCCGGTGGTAGCGCCAAGTGCTTCGTTGCCGGTGATGCTGCTTGAGATGCGGTTGCCGCTGACCGAAAGCCCGCCTTCGAGTTCGTAAAGAGCATCCGCCGCATCGCCAGTGATGATGGCTGCAATTTGAGAGCCCAGATTCTCCGCGGCCGAGTCATCCGACAAGCCCGGCGTGTTCAACTGGAGATTCGTGACGGCGGCGGAACCCTTGAAGCTCGGTGCGTCTGCCGATCCGATATCGATCGTGCTGCCGGCAGCGTTACCCTTGAGCGTGGCGCTGATCGTGTTGTCATCGAGCACCGGGCTGCCGCTGAGCGTGTAGTCGTCCGTGGAAGCCAGCAACAACGCGATTGCATTGCCGGTGACCGCTGCGCTGTGGCCGCCCTCGAGGTTCTGCTGGATCGAACCAGCGACCAGCGATCCCGTCGAGGCGAACAGGTTGCCATCCACATCGCCGCCCGGGAATGCCAGGTTCGAAGAGCCAGCCGTCGTCGAAGCAAATGCGGTTGGAATGTTACCGGCAATGCTGGTGCTTCCGTCATTGACCGCCGTGACGGCGGAGATCGTGTTGCCGATTGCCGATACGGACCCGCTTAGGAAGTCCAGGTCGTCTACGAAGAAGAAGCTGCCCTGTACAAGGCTCGTCACAGTGGCGACGCCGCCCTCGGGAACGGCGGATTGGTTGCGCGCGACACCGAGCGAAGCCGCGCCGTCATTGACGCCGTTTTCGACCAGGGAGAGGTCGATGGAGTTGCTGAAGCTGTTGCCGGTCGCGCTGGCATTGATGCGGTTGCCGGACACGGTTTCCGTTACACCGGTCTGTGTTCCGTCCCGCGAGATGCCCGCCGAAACGCCGGAGATCGTAGCACCAACCGCTCCGCTGTTTGCGTTGATCGGGTTGACGAGGTCGAGCGTGCCGGTGATCGTCTGGCTGCCGCGGACATTGACGGCGAGCGTGTCGTCGATGGTGATGCCGCCGGCATGAGCGCCACTGGAGATCATGGTTGCGAGCACAGTCGTTCCGACGCTGCCGAGCAGCCTGGATTTCGTTTTCATCTTGTTTGACATGGTCGTTTCCTGAGATTGAATTGAACGTTTACGAGTTTGATCGTGGTCAGCTACGCGGGATGAACCCGCCCTGATCTTCTGGTGGCAGATGTACTTCGGACGAACTGGTTTTCCGGAGCCCAAACCCGGCGTTCCTGCGAACCGGGGCTTGTCACCCGATCCTGATCCTTGCGATTTCCTGCACCCCGCCGGCTGCCGATGCGAGAACCGGCGTTTGCGATGCACGCCACAAGACACGGGCATCACCCCTGGACACGCCGTGACGCATCAGCGCGATGACGACAGCCTTCATCCGAGCCTCGTGAAGTTGCGTTCGCCGGTCGGCGGTCAGTTCGGATGCATCGCGTCCGCTGACCGTGAGGTTGACGCTGCGCCCGCTCTTCACGAGCGAGGCGACCTGCTCCATCGTGGCGGAAGACGTATCGTCGAGTTTGTCCTGGCCACTGGCAAAGATGACTGCATATTCCCCACCGCTTGGTGAAGCGCTGCGGTCGGAAATACTGGCCGTCTTAAGATCCTGGATTTCCTCGACCTTCGCCGCGACGGCCTTGTTTCCCTTTTCCTCCTCGGCATAGCCGAGCTTCGGCACGGCGGGCTGCGCTGGCGGAGGCAGTGGCTGCGCGAGCTCCTGTCTGGCGGCGGCATGAACAGCGGCGGCGTTCGCACCATCCCACTTGGCAGGCCCAAGCTCAGGCGGGAAGCAGGGTGTGGGATTTACACCGGCGACTGACGCGACCAGTTGCATCACGCCCGCCTCTATGGCCGTGCGGACGCCGAGCTGGAGCGGTTCCTGGCTCTTGGTTCCGACATTGATGTCGAAGAGGTTGCTGCCGAAGAAGCGGAAGACACCGACACCCACTTCATAGCCGGTCAGCTGCTTCTCGACGCTGACGGTGTCGTAGACCATCAGGGTCTGCGTCCCGACAATCCGCAGGTCCACAGCGATGTTCATCGTGTAGCGCCGCGCCTTCGGGCCGACATTGCTGACGGCGAGTTCGGCGCCACCCGACTGAATATTGTAGTTTAGCTCGGTCACGCCACCGACGATGAAATAGTCGGACTGCCTTATGGTCCCTCCAAAATAGGGCTTCCATGGTACGCTGGATCGACCGCCCGTGTTCGGGTCGTCGACGGAATGACTTTGGCCGTCGCCGAGCTGGCGCTGGTTCATGTAGACCAGTTCGGCTTCGGCGATGCGCGTGTCGAAGCGCTCGTGAACGCGAACGGCCGGTCCCATCTTGCCGAGCGCCGAATACGCCATCAGCGCACCGCCCTGGGTGATTGCGAACCCCTCGTCCTGGCCCTGCTTGCCGGTGTAGTCCTTGACGTCGCCGATGGCGATGCCGAGGGGTTTCCTGCCTGCCGCTTTCATCTTGTCGCCGAAACAGGCGAGCGACTTGCTGAGAGGCGTTGCGCTGTTGCGCACCGGCGAGGTGTAGATCACCGCTGCTTCCTTGGGGTGGTTCCGGACACTGCCGATATCGGCAACCTCGGTGACACAGCCGGCCAGAGCAAGAGACGCGACGAGAGGAGCCGTGAAGCTCAGTAATTTTGATACCATCTTTACGACCCTCAATTCAGCGGACCGCTGATGGCGGAATTGACGTTTCCGTTGACGGTGCTTCCCGTCATGTCGCAGGCAGTGCTACCGTTGATGCTGGCCTGCTGGGTGCCGGAATTCGTCTGCGTATTGTTCAGTCCCTGCGTGCTTGGCCCGCCATTAATCGGGCCGGCAGCCGAGGAACTCGTCGAGCCCGTCACGCCCGAGGATACGGTTCCGGAATTCTCCTGACCGTTGCTGACACCCGGCTCATCGCCTCCGGCAGTGCCTCCGCCTGAATTGTTGGCCTCGTTGCCAGTGGCCGAAGAGTTCACGCCCGACGTGTTGGTGACGGTCGGGGAATTGGCAACCTGGCTGTTGGCCGCCTCATTGCCGGTTGCGCTGGCAACGTTGTTGCAGTTTATCTGCGTGCCGACATTGGTGTTGTTGTAGTTGTTCACCGTGGTCGAGAAGCCGTCATAGTAGCCGCCCTTCTTGCGCTCGATCATGTCGACCACGGCCGCCTTGTTGGCCTTGTCGGCAGAGGTATCGAACTGCCACGGGCGGCTTTCGTACCAGCCGTTGGCAAGGGCTTCGCCGATCGGCTGAACGCTGCAGGCCACGGCTACCAAGCCGGCCACCAAAAGTTTCTCCATGCGTCCGGTCACTCTCAACCGTCGCGATTGCCGTCCCAAAAGGCGGAGCCCGCTGTCTCCGCCAAACTTGCTCATCTGCATTCCACCCACCCAATGTACCTTGGTACGACTGCAGTCACCCACCAGTCGTCGACAAAGAAATTCCCTCCACCGGGAGAGTGTCCCAGTAGTTATTCAGCATCATCGATGTCTTGATCCTTCAGCCGTCCCGTCTTTACTTGCTGCCTTGGACAGGGCGGAACCTAATGGCCAGATCATCTGACCGTCAACATGGGGAAAGTCCGGATTCGCGACCATTATTGGGAGGTTTTCGCACCATTTCTGGGAGCATCCCGGATTCGCGTCAGCTCAGGGCATAACGCAAGGCGGATCGCGCGACGCGATCGCAGTTGGGAGCGGGAGCGTGCCTGGCAGCAGCTCAGATCAAAGATGGCAGCTTCACGCTAGAGTGAGATGACGTTTCCTTGAATCGTCATCTCACTCCAGGATATAGATTTTGAAGCATGATCTTGTCCGAAAAGTCTGCAACTTTTCGGGATCATGCTCTATCAAGCGTCGGGGCCGAAACATTTTTCATAGGCCGCATCGACGATGGCGAGCTTGACGGCCTGGGCGGTCATGTACTCGTTGAGGAAATCCTTTGATATCCACATCATTGAGCGGCCCCTGCGCCCCTTCCAACCAAGGCTGCCCAGCCGCTCGGCCTCTCGAAACTTACGATCGAGATGTGTCCTTGAGAGCTTCAGGAACTCCGCGAAATCGCCGATCGACAATACCCCTGTCGGAATGCGGTCAGCAGTAGCGTCAGCGGGATCAATTCCCCCGAACAGCCAATCCATCACCACCCCGCCATTGTTCAGCCAGGTGAAAAGAGAGAATGTCTGTTCCGGTTGCCGCACCTCAGGTGCGGACAGGAGGTTGTCGGCGATCAGAGGCTGGATGCATGAAAGCCCGTCCAGGTCGCTCCAGTAGGTCACACACCGCTGGCCGCCGTCCAGCCCGTCTAATGTCTTCAGATGAGTCACGATCCAGTTGTTGAGGACGACCAGCGCAGACTCTGACGGCATCACCGGACGTACGCGCTTGTCGCCGCTGTCGGGAGCAGGAACGATGATCTTGTAGTGCAGCAACTCCTTCAGGAACGTATCAGCAGTGTTGCGACTGGCGACGCCGTATTTCTCCACCAACTCGAAGATTCGCGCCGCGGTCGTCTCGGCGCGATGTTCCGGGCCCTCCCTTCTAAAGGCCAGCGAAAGGCCCGCATGGGCCATCAGCCACCGCTGCTGGGTTGCGAAGACAGAGCCCAGGCGTGGGTCTGTCTTGTAGCTTGCCAGCATAGTCTGCGCTTGCCGGCGTATGACCCCATGCAGCGCCGGATTAGCCAAAATCTGTTCTGCTGAAAGCCCGCTTCGCCTCGAAATCGATGCGTTCCCAAAACTCGCCAATTCTGTTCCGCTATCCATGCAACCACCTGACTGCAGCCCAGGCTTGGTGAACGTGGCACTGCAAAGATTCTGGAAGATCAGCCGCGAGATTAAAAATCCGCGGCGTGGGCGCGACGGGTAGCCGACACACCCAAAGAAAGTGAGATTGCTGCAATGGCGCCAGCGTGGCGCACAACCGACAAACGATATCGGCCCTACGCGCCGGGTTCCGCGCAAACACCATTAAACTCAACGTGGATTATCCCCGCGCTACCACTACCCAAAGTAGCAATCTCGACACGTCATCTCATGAAAGGGCGCAAGGTGTCCTGAAGGGGCAATGATGACATTCTGAAGTTTTTCTGATATTTGCACCGTCCCTAATATGGGGTGGGGATACAGTGCTCCGGTTTGCCGGCTTTGAGCTTGACCAGCAGCGTGCCGAGCTGCGTGGTCCCGATGGCGAGCCTATACGGCTGCGGCCGAAGCCTTTTGCCATGCTGCATTTGCTCGCCACCAATGCCCGGCGCGTCGTCAGCAAGCAGGAGCTGATGGAAGCGGTCTGGCCGAACATTCATGTCGGCGAAGACAGCCTGTTCCAGTGCATCCGCGAGATCCGCTCCGCCCTCGGAGACGATCAGCGACAACTGCTCAAGGTGATCTCCGGCCGAGGCTATCTGTTTGAGGCCGAGGTGTCGGGCAGGCCGAGCGCCATTTCGGACCAGAAAGAGCCGACGCTTGTCGTCGAGGACAGTGAAGGAATAACAGGCGCGGCTTCCGAGCCAGAGCCAGTCGGGCAAAGACAACGATATCGTTTCGGCCTGCGCAGTCCGGCGGCAGTCGCCACAGGGACAGCGCTTTGCGCCATCATCGGATTTGCCATCTGGATCCTAGCGCCAAACCTCTTGTTCAAGCGCGAAGCACCGACAATCGCGATGCTGCCGATAGTCGTCGCCAGTGACGATCGTCTGGCGACCGTAATCGCCAATAGTGTAACCGAACACCTCATCAACGGCCTGGCCAAGATCGACAATATCCGCGTGGTAGCGCCGCGATCGGGCGCACCGGCGGCCAACCCCTCACCAACGCCCTCTTCCACGCAATCGGACTTCGTATTGCAGGGCGAACTACAGAAAGGCCCGCAATCCTGGGTCTTGCAGGCGCGCGTGATCGAAGCTGCTACCGGCGAGGTCCAGTCGGTCGCCACAGCGTCGATAGACGTCAACGAGCCTGACGCACAATTGCTGCAATCGCGGCTTGCGGCAGGGGTCGGCGACACGCTGACGCGTCGCCTCAATGCGCTTCTGGAAGCTGGTACCACGGCTGGCGGCAACGCCAAAGTCGTCATCGAACAGGCGATGGCTTCCATCAACCAAACCTCGCGAGAACGTTTTCTGGCATCGCAAACGATGCTGGAAAACGCGCTTGCCGGCGAACCCGACAATATCGATCTGCAAGTCGCGCTTGCCGCACTTCAGACGCGCGGGATTCAGATGGTCTGGTACGGTCCGGTCGAGAATGCCGTGGCAGAGAGCAATGCCAGATCGCTGCTGGAGAGCGCATTGCAGGCCAGGCCGCGATACATTCCCGTGCTGGAAGCATACTGCCGCTTTCTCAGCGCAACCAACCACTTCATAGACAGCCTGGTCGCCTGCGCGGAGGTTCTGGATTTCGCGCCATGGAATGGATCGGCTCTTTACCAGTTGGGTCTCACGCAGATCCAACTGGGGCGCTTCGAGGACGCGCTGGCAACCTTCAAGCAGGCCGATCGGTTCGACACACCGGTGGTCTCGCGCTGGACCTGGCTGCTTGGCATAGGATGGGCCAACCTGCTACTGGGCCACAACGAAGAAGCGGTGCGCTGGCTGGAACGCTCGATCGCCATCACGCCGGCATCGGGGAGGCCCTACATGCTGTTGGCCTCGGCCTATCAGCGCCTCGGCCGACCTGGCGAGGCAAGCGCGGCCATGGCGAAAGCCCTGGAATTGCGGCCCGGTTCGACGGCACTCAACGTTGCATCACCGACCGATAATGTCAGCCCGATTTTTCTTGAGGCTAGCAAGCAACTCCAGCAGACGATGATCGAGGCCGGATTACCGGAACGCTAGAGCCACCTGGCCGCTAGGCCTCCGCGACAAACTCCGCCATCCGCCTGACCAGGAAATAACCAACGGTCGCTCCCGCATCCTGCAGGCCGATCGTCTTCTGCTGGAAGGCCGCCGCCTTGCCATGCTGCGCCAGCATGGACTCCGTCGCCTTAAGCGCCTGCTCGGCCGCGGCAGCCGCCGCAGCCAGCGCCTCGGCGAGCGGCGCGGCGCTTTCGGCCTGTGCCTCGAGGGCCACGGCAATCGGGTCAAGGACATCGAGCAATGTCTTGTCGCCGACCTTGGCCTTGCCGCGCTCGGCGACGCCATCACGAAAGGCGCGCCAGAAGGCGGCGACTTCAGTTGCCCCGAGTGCCTCCTTTCCGTCGACCGCCTTGCTTGCGCGTAAAAATCCGGTCGCGGTCAGGGTTCCCATCGTGGACGGCGCCGTGCGGGCCATGGTGGCGCCCGCGGTCCGAAGCAGCTTTGCGATACCCGCCACCTCGCCTTCCCCGTGGAGTGCCTCGGCAGCTGCGGCGAAAGACTTGCTCATGGTGATGCCGAGGTCGCTATCGCCGACCTTGCCGTCGAGCGCTATGAGAAACTCCCGCTGCTCGGCGAACAGCGTTTTCCATGCGTCGAAAAGCCGGATGATATCGGAAGGCGTGATCTTATCCATGATTGGCCTGCCTCAGTCCGCGACATGCTTGAAGAAGGGTGTATTCGCGGGTGCTGCGACCAGCCGGTCCAATTCCTCGTCGAGATGCAGGATCGAGACGGAAGCTCCGGCCATCTCCATGGAAGTGGCAAATTCGCCGACCCAGACGTGCTTCGCCTTGACGCCGCGCGCTTCCAGAAGCTGTGAGACACGACGGAAGAGGATGTAGAGCTCTTCCATCGGCGTGCCGCCGAGACCGTTGACGAGAACGGCTACGTCGTCACCGTTCCTGTAGTCCTGCTCGGCAAAGATACGCTCCATCATCTCGTCGATGACCTGATCGGCAGGGGCGAGCTTCTTGCGGATGATTCCGGGTTCGCCGTGAATGCCCATGCCGATCTCCATCTCGTCTTCGCCGATGGAAAAGGTCGCGTGGCCGATTTCCGGCACGACACAGCTGGAAAGGGCGACGCCCATGGTCCGGGTTCTCAGGCGCGCCTTGTCTGCCAGGCGGGTCACCTCGTCAAGCGACAGCCCCTCGGCTGCGGCGGCTCCCGCAGCCTTGTAGACGAAGAATATGCCGGCGACGCCACGGCGCTTGTGCTCTTCGCCGACGACGGAAGAGGCGACGTCGTCATTGCCGATGACCTGCTTGACCTGAATGCCGTCGAGATCGGCCAGTTCGGCGGCCATATCGAAATTGATGATGTCGCCGCTGTAATTGCCGAAGATGTAGAGAACGCCGGCACCCTGATCGATATGCTTGGTCACCTGGTACATCTGCTCGGCGCTGGGCGACTGGAAGACGCCACCGACCGCAGCGCCGTCGAGCATGCCGTCGCCGACATAGCCGAGGAACAATGGAAGATGGCCGGAGCCACCGCCGGTTGCGATCCCGACCTTGCCGGCCTTGAGCTTGCTGGTCACGAGGCAGCGCTTGTCGTCGGCCACATAGGTGACGGCTGGATGCGCCTTGTATATGCCCTCCAGCATCTCGTCGGCGAAATCGACCGGGTCGTTCAAAAACTTCTTCATAGGTTCCTCTTTGGGTAAGGGCTTATTTCTTGCGCTGGCGCGTGACGAAGAAGGCGGCGGCAAGCAGGATGAAGCTGCCCACGACCAGCCGCTGCCACGTGCTGGGAATACCGACCATGACCAGCACGCTGTTGATGACGACGATCAGAAGCACGCCGAGGATGGTGCCGAGCACCGTGCCGGTGCCGCCGGTTATCCGCGCACCGCCGAGCACGACCGCGGCAATCACGTTGATTTCCGTTCCTACCAGATCGAAGGGGTTGGCCTGCCGGTTTGCGCAGACATGGATAATGCCGGCAAGACCAGCCAGTGCACCGGCATAGCCGAACAGGAAGACGTGCACGGTGCGCAAATTGTAGCCGAGACGGCTTGCTATGTTGGCGTCGCCCCCGACCGCGAAGATCGCCCGCCCCATCAGCGTTCGGTTCAGAATCCACCAGGTCACGAGCGCCGCAATCGGCAGGATCAGGAAATAGACAGGCAGCGTGACGAGCGCGCCATTGGCGGATTCAAACTGGAAGAGCGGCATGCGGCCAAAGGCGCCCATCTGCGGCGGCAGCGACATGATCCACACCGTTCCGATGAAAGAAAGCAGGAAACCGCGGAACAGATATTGCGTGCCGATCGTGACGATCAGCGACGGAACCTTCAGGTGATGAACCAGCAGGCCATTGATGATGCCGAGAAGCGCACCGCCGGCGACTGCGATCAGCATGATTACCGCCATCGGCATGCCGGGGAAATGATTAAGCACCAGCACCGTCAGCGAATACATGGTGAAGGCGGCAATCGCCGTGAACGAGACGTCGATACCGCCGGCGGCCAATATGATGAAGACGCCGAGTGCGAAGAGCCCCATGACAACGCTTGCGCGGCCGATGTCGATGAGCGTCGAGGGCTGCAGGAAGGCAGGATTGACGATCGCGACGATCACGCAGATCGCGACCAGCAGCAGGAAAGTAATCGTTTCCGGCCTTCTGCGTACGAGGTCTCCCAGGCTGAAGGACCGGGATGTGTTTTCGGCGAGCCCGTCGATCCGTGAAGTGCTCATTGGACGGCCTCCAGTTCCGAGGTCAGCATGGCCTTGTAAACCTGGTCCTCGGTCGCCCGCTCTGCTTCGAATTCAGCGACGACACGGCCACTGTTCATGACCAGTATGCGATCGGCGTTCTGCAGCAACTCCGGCAGGTCGTCGCTGACGATGACAAGACCCATGCCGGCTTCGGCGAGAGACTGGATCGCACGATAGATCATGTCCTTGGAGCCGACGTCGACGCCAACCGTCGGACCGTGCAGCACGAGGAGTTTCGGCGCTATGCTGAGCCAGCGGCCGATCAGCACGCGCTGCTGGTTGCCTCCGGAAAGAGCCCCGACCGGCAGGTCGAGATCCTTCGTGTTGAGGCGCATCTCTTCGGAAAGGCGCGCGGCAATGGCACGGCCCTTGCTCTTGTCGATGATGCCGAACGCGTTGCTGAGTTTGGTCAGGATCAGCGCGATCTCGTTCTCGAAGATCGACTTGTCGAGGAAAAGCCCTTCGGCGAGACGATCCTCCGGAACATAGCCGATGCCGTGGCCAATCGCGTCCGCAGGGCGGCGGATCGCAACCTTGCGCCCATCAAGCGAGATGGTGCCGCCGCTGGCGGGCTCGATACCGGTGATGGCCATGGCAAGTTCGTTGCGGCCTGAATCCGCAAGCCCGGTGATCCCTAGGATTTCGCCCTTGCGGACCTTGAAGCTGATATCGTGCACGCCGGGCGCCACGAGGCCGGACGCTGCGAAGAGTTCGGCCTCCGCCGGCGTGCCCGTCCGGTAGCGTTCGGAACCGATCGACCGGCCGGTCATCAGCTCGGTGAGTTCCTTTTTGGTATATTGCTCGATCAACCCCTGGGCCACGCATTGGCCGTCGCGAAAAACGACGGCATGGCCGCCGATGCGGTAGCACTCATCGAGCTTGTGGGTCACGAACAGGACGGCGACGTTTTCAGAGCGGAGGCGCTCGACGACCTTAATGAGATTGTCGACCTCCCGCCGGGTGAGCGACGTTGTCGGTTCATCCATGATGACGAGCTTCGCCCGGGTGGCGATAGCGCGGGCGATGGCGACAAGCTGGCGCGTGGCAAGCGGCAGGTCGGAAACAGTGGTGCCAAGGAAAGCGCGGTCGGTCGGCAGGCTGACCATGGCAAGCGCCCTTTCGGCGGTCTGCCTGAGGCGGGAGCGGTCGAAGAGGCGGGCGAGGCGTCCATTCGCGCTGACGAGTTGCTCGTTCAGCGCAACGTTTTCGGCAACGGTCAGGTTAGGCAGGAGCGAGAGGTCCTGGTAGACGGTCTCGATACCTGCTGCCAGCGACTGGATCGGCGAAAGCGAAGAAAAGGTCTGGCCATCCAGCACGATCTCTCCATCGCTCGGCTCCAGCGCTCCGGACATGATCTTGATAACCGTGCTCTTGCCGCAGCCGTTCTCGCCCAGCAGGTGGTAGGCCTCGCCGAGGTCAAGCGTCAGGGATATGCCGCGAAGGGCATGCACACCACCGAACCGCTTGTGGATGTTCCTGAGCTCCAGGAACCGGCCGGAGGCTTGTTCGCTGTATTCTTTTGCCGACACGTCGGGATCCTTCGTGAATTGACAGCGCCACGCCATACGAGGCGCTGACGGCCGGAGTGCTTGTCGAAAGCACCCCGGCCGGCTTGGAAGAGCGACTAGAACAGGTAGTCCTTGTAGGTAGCCTTGTCGGCCAGGACCATACCATTGCCGATGATCAGCAGGCCCTCACCCGCACCCTTTTTCACCGCTACCTTGTTGTAGCCTTCGACACCGAGGTCCATGCCGTCCGTGAGTTCCTTCTTTTCGATAAGGAGCTTGGCGACAGCGTTCATGGCCATGCCGGCCTTCTGGGGATCCCAGAAGCCGATCGCCGTGATGGCACCGGTTTCGAGCAGGTCGGCCGAGGGGTTCGGCAGGCCGGTACCAACCAGGCAAATCTTGCCCGACAGGCCGGCTTCGTCGATCGCGCGGCCGACGCCGAGCACGTCATTGCCAGCGGAAGTCTGGAAGCCCTTGATGTCCGGATGCTTGCGCAGGATCTCCTTGGCCTTCTCATAGGTGCCGTTGGCATCGTCGAAGGATTCATTGTTCGGATCGACGAGCTGCATGCCGGAGTATTTCTTGGCGTTCTCCTCGCCAGCACCGACCCACTGCATGTGCGTACGGCTGCCGAGCGAACCGACGAAGGTCGTCCACTTGCCTTCGTTGTTCATGCATTTTGCGAGGCGTTCGTTGAGCGCTGCGCCATAGTCGGCATTGTCGAAGGCCTCGACGTCGGCCTGGGTATTGATCTGGTTGTCAGCCTCATGCGTCACCACCACGATGCCGCGCTCCATGGCACGCTTGAGCGTGCCTTCCAGAACGGCCGGATCCATCGGCACGACGGCAAGTGCGCTGACGCCCTTCGCAACGAGATCCTGGATGATCTGAAGCTGCTGCGCGGAATCGGCAGTTGCCGGACCGCTCTGGCTTGCGACGACATCCGGGTTCGCCTCGGCGAAAGCCTGGACGCCGGTGCTCATGCGGTCGAACCACGGAATGCCACTGATCTTCACCACAGTGGCGATGACAGGTTTATCTTGCGCCAGGAGCGTGCCGATCGAACCGGTAAGCATCGCTGCCGCAACCGCGGTGCCTGCCAGAAACTTCTTGGATAGCGTTTTCATTCTCTCCTCCACATTAGATCTCCCTCAGTTGTCTTGCTTCGGCGCGTGAGGGACAGGCACCGAAGAAACCGTTTGGCGAATGCCAGGGAACAGGAAGCCCGTGAGGTCGTATCGACCTACCGCCAGGAACGTCAGAAGCAGCAGGCCCCAGGCGAAGTCGCGCACGAAATTCGAGAGTCCGCCGAAGTTGAGAAGGCTGGACATCAGCTGCAGCGCCACCGCGCTCAGCACCACGCAGACCACCCGTCCGTAACCACCCTCGGGCTTCACGCCGGCCATGACGGCGATGAGGATCGCGATAAGCAGATATGAGCTGCCATAGTCGAACTTCACATTGACGTTGCGCGCAGCGATGATGATGCCTGCAAGTCCGGAAAGCAGGCCGCTGATCGCATAGGTTGCGACCAGAACGCCGGTCTTCGGGAAGCCGGCATAGACCGCGGCTTTAGGATTGGTGCCCATCAGCATCAACCACAGCCCATAGGGCGTAAACTTCAGGACAGCCGCAATCAGGCCAGCCACGATCACGAAGAGGAGGAAGCTGATCGGCACTGCGAGGAACATGTCGTTGCCGATGCTGGAAAGCAGTGCCGGACTGCCGACCATCACGGCCTTTCCGCCTGAGACGACGATCGCGAGCCCCATGAACGCCATCTGTGTGCCGAGCGTGCACAGGATGGGGGTGATGTTCAGCTTCGAGATCAGAAGACCGTTGATCACACCCCCGAGAAAGCCGATCGCCAATGCGCCGAAGATGAACGCCAGGCTGAAGGCCGTCTCGCTTTCCCCACTCGAAATGAAGGCCGAGACTATCACTGCCGAAAGGACGCCGGAGAGATTCGCAAGCGCAATGCCGGAAAGGTCGATACCGCCATTGCCCGCGCACATGGCAAGCATGACGCCGATCGCCAGCAGACCAATTTCCGGCAGTTGGCTCGCCATGGACTGGAGATTGAACAGCGAAAGAAAGGAGCCGCCGGAAATGGCGGCGCCAAGAACCAGCAGCAGGCCATTGATCGCAACGAGCATGACCAGCTGCCCGCCGGCTTTCTGCATGGTCTCCTCCCATGTTTAGTAAACAAGTGCGAGCTTTAGTAAAGAGTTAGCAAAGCAATTTAGCCAGCGCAAGCCCGTTATCGTTGAAACCTTCTTGTGAACGGGTCGGTTTTGGCCTACCTCTCGCGAGCCGGAGCGAATACGTTTACTAAACTTCCTCGCAGCCGCAGCATAAATTGGGGGCCATTCGGGTACGCATGAAGGGCAAGAAAACACGGACGATCCGGGACATTGCAGGTGCGGCAGGTGTATCGCCGGCCACGGTTTCGCTTGTCCTGAACGGAAAGGGCGACATTTCCGGCGTCACGCGGGCCCGTGTGCTCGAGGCGGTCGCAAGCCTCAACTACGTGCCGCGCGTATCGAAGAGCGGCTCGGAGCCGGGGGCGACGCTGCGCTTCCTGAAAATTGCCAAGCATGGCCATACCGTGAACCGGGATCACAGCGTTTTCATCTCCGATTACATCGACGGCATGTCGGCCGAGGCCACGCGGCGTAACTACACGCTCGAAGTCGTGAGCTTCGAGGGGCAGCCGATCAGCACCGTGGCGGAGTCGCTTGCCGGCGCGCCCATAGCCGGCGTCATTGCGCTTGGCACGGAACTCACCGAGGCCGACATCCGGCTGATCCAGGGGCTCGGCCTGCCGACCGTGTTCATCGACACGTTCTATCAGGTGGTCGACGCCAACTTCGTCGACATGAACAACGAGGATGCAGTGCACAAGGTGCTCGCCCGCTTTCAAAAGCAGGGTTACGAGCGCATCGGCTTCGTCGCCTCGCATGTCGACACGACCAATTTCCGGCTCAGGCGCGACGCCTTCTTCACCAACATGGCGCGGCTCGGCCTCAAGGTGCGCGAGGCTGACGTGCTATCGGTGGAGTCGACCTATGACGGCGCCTATGTCGATACCCGCGCGTTGCTCGAGGACGGCCTTGACCTTGCCGAATGCTATTTCTGCACCAACGACATTATTGCCTACGGTTTCATTCGGGCACTCAAGGAGCACGGCGTCGCGATCCCCGACGACCTCTCGATCATCGGCTTCGACAATCTGCCGCAAAGCGCGACCATGGAGCCCGGGCTGTCGACGATCGAAGTCTCCAAGCGCAAGATAGGCTATCTCGCCGTGACGATGCTCGACGACCTGATCAGCGCCGCAGAGCCACAGCCACCGGTGAAAATCCTGGTCGGCGCCGATCTGGTGCTGCGTGCAAGCCACGAGCGGGGCGCGACCCATCCCATCGGCCGCCGCGCCCCGAAAATTGCGGCAAAGCTGCCTGCGGACTGAGGTCCAGGCGGCGGAACGAGGAGGCGTTCCCATACCGCAGATCGCATTCATCCACACCACAGCCGATCTAGCCACGCGCTTGCGCCCACTCGCGGCGGAAAGCCCTGCCCGGCTGAACCATCACGACAGACGACAATCAAACTATTCTCGGGAGTCAGAACCATGGAATACAGGACGCTGGGACGCTCGGGCCTCAAGGTCTCGGCCATTGCGATGGGCACCTTCTCGTTCGGCGGCGTCGGGGGTTTTTCCAAGGTCGCCAGCCAGGGCGTGAATGAGGCCAGGCGGCTTGTCGACACTTGCATCGAAGGCGGCGTGAACCTCTTCGATACCGCCAACATGTATTCGCTGGGCCGTTCGGAGGAGATCCTCGGGGAAGCACTGGGAGAAAAACGCAACCGCGTTCTCATTTCGTCCAAGGCACGCATGCGCATCGGCGACGGGCCGAATGACGAGGGCGTCTCGCGCTACCATCTGATACGCGAATGCGAACTGAGCCTGAAGCGGCTCCGGACCGACCACATCGACATCTATTTCATGCATGAATGGGATGGGCTGACGCCGGTAGACGAAATGCTCTCGGCGCTCGATACATTGATGCAGCAAGGCAAGATCCGCTACATCGGCTGCTCGAACTATTCGGGCTGGCACATCATGAAGGCGCTGGGCGCGTCTGAAGCAAAGAACCTGCCGCGCTTCGTTACCCAGCAAATCCACTACACGCTCGAGGCGCGCGAGGCGGAATACGAACTCCTGCCGATCTCGGTGGACCAGGGTCTCGGCGTCATGGTCTGGAGCCCGCTGGCCGCAGGCTTGCTTTCGGGCGCCTTCGGCCGCAACAGGACGCCCGCCGACTCGCGCCAGGCCGCCGGCTGGACCGAACCACCGATCCGCGATGAGGAGCGGCTCTGGACGATTGTCGACGTATTGGAAGAGATCGCCAGAGATCGTGGCGTGTCGGTTGCCCAGGTCTCGCTTGCCTGGACGCTCTCGCGTCCGGCAATCTCCAGCCTCGTGGTCGGTGGCCTGAGCGAACAGCAGTTCAAGGAGAATATCGCAGCCGTCGACCTGAAGCTCGGTGAAGAGGAACTCAAAAGGCTCAATCTGGCGAGCCGCCCTGCCTACATCTATCCGTACTGGCACCAGCACAACTTCGCCCGAGATCGCTTCTGCCAAGGCGACTGGGCGCTCCATGCAAGTTATGAGGATGTTGGAATGGTTTGACCGGGCGGCTGGTGCGCGCCGGAAGAGCCCGCGCCAGCGACGATGAGGTCATACTTCCGCTGCCACGGGTGTTGGCTCCACTCCTCGATCAATCATGCGGCCGCTGGTGGTCGCTTTCACTGACGCCGACCAGGCTCGGCAGACCGTTCGGAGTGCCCTGCGAATCTGGTCTTTCCTTTTGCTAGCGAGCCCGAAACTTTCCGCCCTGAGCGGCAAATCAAAAAGCTCAAGCTGCTCAAGCGGCAGATGCAAGGCGGCGAAAAACTCTCACTGTTAGAAGCCCGCGGCATCGGAACACCTTCAACATCATCAAATGCGTCAGAGCCCTTATTCCACGCCGAAACACAGGTTCGGCGGAGCTCTCGTTTCGATGGCAGGAAACCGACGCTGGACGGATTGCGATATGTATAGGCATAATGCTTCAGGTACAGACATTCTGCTTAAATGGTAGGCAAAATTCAGCAAATATTTTCCCGTTACCACAACTAAATAGGAAAAATCGACTATCAGATGTCGCATTTTCCTTATAATTTACTAGTGCACTTGGGATTTTATCATCTGCAGGCAACCCTTCCAACTCCTCGGAGACAGTCATGATTTTCAACTTACTGAAAGCCGCCGGGCTCGGCGCCCTGGCCTCTCTCGCCATCACGTCTTCGAGCTTCGCGGACGCCGTCAAGATCGGCAGCAAGAACTTTACCGAACAGTTCGTCGTCGCTGAAATCTATGCCCAGGCACTCGAGAAGGCTGGCATCGAGGTCGAGCGTCGCCTCAACCTCGGCGCAACGCTTATCGCGCATGGCGCGCTGACCAATGGCGACATCGATCTCTATCCCGAATACACCGGCACAGCACTTGCCGCGGTGGTCAAGGGCGACCTGTCCGGCAGTGCCGACAAGATCTACGGCGAGGTCAAGGACTACTACGAAAAGAACCTCAAGCTGACGCTGCTCGATCCGACCAAGATCAACAACGGCTACGCCATCATCCTGCTTCCCGAGACGGCGGAAAAGTACAAGCTGAAGACGCTGACCGACCTTGGACCGGCATCCAAAGACCTCACCTTCGGCGCTGAAGGCACGTTCGGTGAACGCAAGGACGGGCTGCCGGGACTGGAAAAGGTCTATGGGATCAAGTTCAAGGAGTTCGTCAAATTCGCCAAGCTCGGCATCCGCTACAGCGCGCTGACCAGCAAGCAGATCGACGTCTCCTTCGGCTTCACCACCGACTGGCAGATCGCCGACAGCAAGCTGGCCGTGCTCGATGACGACAAGGCGCTTTTCCCGCCCTACTACCTCGTTCCGGTCGTGCGGCAGGATGCGCTGGAAAAGAACCCCAAGATCGCCGAGGTGCTGAACAAGATCAGCCCGCTTCTCAACAATGAGAACATGCGCGAACTGAATGCCGCCGTGGAACGCGACCGCAAGGAGCCTGCCGAAGTTGCGACCGAATTTCTGGCAGCCAACGGCATCTGAAGACTTCCGGGCCATGGCGAGATAGGATTCCCGCCGGCCAAATCATCAGACCCGGGCGCGATGACGGCCTATCCGTCTCCATCGCGCCCGGTTTTCATCAGCGGGCGGACTTGTGACCTGGGCACCTAAGCACATACCCGAAATACTGGCGGCGGCAGGGCAGCATCTCGTGCTTTCGCTGCTTTCGGTGCTTATCGGCGGCATCATCGCGGTGGCGCTGGGCATCGTGTGCGCGCGCCGGCCGCGGCTCTATGCGTTTGCCCTTACGATTACCGGCATTATCTTCGTCATTCCGAGCCTTGCGCTGTTTGCGCTGATGATCCCGTTCCTGGGACTTGGTATGAAGCCGGCCCTGGTTGGGCTTTCGTCCTATTGCCTGCTCATTCTGCTGCGCAATGTGGTGACGGGCCTGCGTGGCGTTCCCGAAGACATTCTCGATGCCGCCGACGGCATGGGCTATGGGCCGTGGCAGCGGCTCATCCGCATCGAACTGCCTTTGGCGCTGCCTTTGATCCTCTCGGGCATCCGCATCGCACTCGTCACCGTCATCGGCATTGCGACGGTGGCAGCCTTCATCGATGCTGGTGGCTTGGGCACCATCATCCTGATGGGAATAGACCAGAATTATCCCGAAAAGATCCTCGTCGGCGGGCTCCTGACGGCATTCATCGCGACCTTCTTCGATGTCCTGCTGAGTCGGACCGAGAAGGCTATCGTTCGCTGGCGGGGCGACTGACGATGATCCAGCAGGCTTTCAACTGGGTCCTGGAGCATCCGGACGAATTCAATCGCGCGCTTTGGCAGCACCTGTTGATGTCGGGCGCGTCAATGGCCTTTGCCTTGTGCATCGGCATCCCGCTGGCGATCGTCATACTCGGCCGCGAGAGGCTGGCCTTCATCGCGATCAATACGGTCAACGCGATCCGCACCCTGCCGAGCCTGGCTATCCTGGCAATCATGATGCCGCTGCTTGGCATCGGCCTCTGGCCGTCGATCGTCGCGCTGACCTTCCTCGCCTTGCCGCCGATCCTGCTCAATGCGCACGTCGGCCTGCGCAATGTCGATGCCGACGCAGTCGAGGCGGCGATCGGCATGGGCATGAGCCGCTGGCAATTGCTGCGGCGAATCCAGGTTCCGCTTGCAGCCCCCGCGATGTTTGCCGGCGCGCGCACAGCCGCCGTGCAGGTGCTGGCCGGCGCAACGCTCGCGCCATTCATCGGCGGCGGCGGTCTTGGCGACTTCATCGCCGTCGGTGTCGCCGGGATGGACATGTCGCGGCTGCTTGTCGGCGCCGTCCCGATCGCGTTGCTGGCGCTCGCGACCGAATTCCTGCTCGGCCGCACCGAGAAAGTCCTGTTCGGAGAAAGAACGGCCGCATGATCACGATGGAACACGTCACCAAACGCTATGGCGAAGGCGCGGCCGCTTCCGTCGACGATCTCAGCATCGAGATCCCCGAGGGCGTGACCGTGGCGCTGGTCGGGCCGTCCGGTTGCGGCAAGACCACGACAATGCGGATGATCAACCGCCTGATCGACCCGACAGAAGGGCGGATCGTCGTCAATGGCGCCGATGTCCGTTCCGTCGATCCGGTGATCTTCCGCCGTCATATCGGCTACGTCATCCAGCAGGTCGGCCTGTTCCCGCATATGACGATCGCGCAGAATGTCGGCGCGGTGCCGAAGCTGCTTGGCTGGTCCGCCGACAGGATAGCAAAACGCAACGACGAACTGATGCAACTGGTAGGCCTCGACCCGGAAATGCTGCGCCGCTATCCACGCCAGCTTTCCGGCGGCCAGCGCCAGCGCGTCGGCGTTGCGCGTGCGCTCGCGGCCGACCCGCCGGTGCTTCTGATGGACGAACCCTTCGGCGCCATCGACCCGATCGCCCGCGCGCGACTGCAGGAAGAGTTCCGGCAGATCCTGCGCCGCGTCAGGAAGACCGTCGTCCTCGTCACCCACGATCTCGATGAGGCGATCAGGCTTGGCGACAGGCTGGCGATCATGCGCGACGGCAAGATCGTGCAGTATGATACGCCCGATGCCATCCTCTCGCATCCGGCAGATGAATTCGTGGAGAACTTCGTCGGCGTCGACCGCGCCTTGAAGCGGCTCAGCCTGTTTACCGTCGAGACGGCCATGACCAAAGGTGCACCGAAGGGCAAAGCCGGCAAGGTTGCAGCGGGCACGAACCTGCGCGATGCGCTGGCGCTGATGGCGGCGGACAACAGCGAGGTGCTGGCGGTGACCGACGCCTCGGGCGCCGTGCTCGGACAGCTGAAACGCGACGCGATCTTCGCGGTCTGAGCCGGAATTCGGGAGGAGGAACAAGCGCCGATGAGCCGCGAACGGACAATGCATCTCGGTATTTCTTTCTCCCCCGGAAGCGGTTCTGCCGCAGCCGCCGGACTGGATTTCGGCCTGCTCGCGCAACTGGTCCGAAAGGCCGAGGCGAACGCGCTCGACATGGTGGTGTTTGCCGATGCCGCGCCCTTCGAGGCTACGACGCTGGTGGCGGCGCTCGCCACGGTGACCAGCAGGATCGGGCTAGTTGCCGCAGCGTCGACAGTCGCGCATCAGCCCTACAATCTCGCGCGCCGTTTTGCCTCGCTCGACGTCATCAGCCATGGCCGCGCCGGCTGGAAAGTCTCCATGGCGCAAAACCTGCTCGAGGCGCCGAATTTCAGCCGCTCGGACGGTTTTTCTCCCGACGACTTTCGCCGGCGGACAGAGGAATACATCGATATCGTCCGGGGCCTGTGGAAAGGCTGGGACACTGATGCGCTGCTCTTCGACAAGGCGGGCGGGCGTTTCCACGATCCAGAAAGAATGCACCTGCTCGATCACAAGGGCGAATTCTTTTCAGTCCGCGGGCCTCTGAATGTCGCGCGGTCTCCGCAGGATACGCCCGCGCTGGTGATGTCCAGCCTGTCGGCGTCGGACTTGGGCATTGCCGCCCGCACGGCCGATGTCGTGCTGACGGACGAAGTATCACCCGAAAGCGCCAAGCTGTTCCATGACGATCTGACTGCCCGCGCCGCAGCATGCCGACGCGAGCCCGATGCGGTGAAGATATTCGTCACGCTGGAGCCGTCAGCCACGCCGGCCGAAACCGCCGACCGGCTCGAAGCGCAATTCCGGACGGGCGACTGTGACGGCTTCAACATCGTCCTGCCGCCGCAGGTTGCCGCTCTCGACGATTTCGTCGGCCATGTCCTGCCGGAGCTGCGGCAGCGCGGGCTCGCCCGGCACGACTATGCCGGCGCTACGTTGCGCGCAAATCTTGGCCTTGCCGGGGGAGGCGCATCATGACAGCCGATCGCAGGCAGATGAAACTCGGCGCCTTTCTGTGGGCGACCGGACATCACATCGCCGCGTGGCGTCACCCCAAGTCGCATATCATGGCTGGCATAGACATCGATCATTACATCCAGCTTGCACGCACGGCGGAGGCCGCCAAATTCGATCTCATCTTCTGCGAGGATGCCGCCGGCCTGCGCGAGGCCAATGTCGCGATCGCCAGCCAGACCTCGCGCTCGATCGGCTTCGAACCCATCAGCCTGCTCGCAGCCCTTGCAGCCCAGACCAGCCATATCGGTCTCGTCGCAACGGCCTCGACCAGCTACAACGAACCCTACGGTCTGGCCCGCACCTTCTCCTCGCTCGACCAGATCAGCGGCGGCCGCTCCGGCTGGAATCTCGTAACATCGGCCAGCCACATAGAAGCGGCGAATTTCGGCTCGACCGGCCTGCGCCCGCATTCCGACCGTTATGAACGCGCTCGCGAATTCGCAACCGTGGTTGCCGGCCTGTGGCATGGTGACGGTAATGCGCTCAACCATGACGGCCGGAATTTTTCGGTGCGTGACCCGCTGGACCTGCCGCGCTCGCCGCAGGGAGCGCCGGTGATGGTGCAGGCCGGGGCCTCGGATGAAGGCCGCGATCTCGCCGCCCGCACCGCCGATGTGGTGTTCACCGCCGCACAGACCTTCGAGGAGGCGAAGGCCTTCTACGACGATCTCAAGACGCGTCTGGTTGCCTGCGGGCGCGAACCGGACGACATCAAGATCATGCCCGGCGTCGCGCCCGTGGTGGCGGCAACCGAAGCGGAGGCCCGCGCCAAGGTTGACGAGTTGCAGGAGCTGATCCCCGACGATGTCGGCGTGGCGCTCCTGTCCAGCTATCTCAGCACCGACCTGTCGGGCTATCCTGTCGACGGCCCGCTGCCTGAGCTACCGGCCACCGAGGGAATGCAGAGCCGGCAAGCCCTTGTCGTCGAACAGTCGCGCCGCGACAATCTCTCGATAAGGGATCTGGCGCGCCACTTTGCCGGCACACGCGGGCACTGGCGCGTGGTTGGAACACCGGCCCAGATCGCGGATGAGCTCCAGGCACGGTTTGAAGGCGGCGCGGCCGATGGCTTTAATGTCATGCCGTCCTACTTCCCCGGAGAGCTGGATGCCTTCGCCACGCTCGTCGTGCCGGAATTGCAGCGCCGCGGCCTGTTTCGGCTGGACTACGACGGACGCACGCTGCGTGAACATCTTGGCCTGAAAAAACCGGTACGGAAATAATGACAAGTTCCACGAGTATTGCTTCTCTCTCGAGCGCTATCGCCGGCGAAATCCTCGAAAAGCGCACCTTCGACCGGCATGTCGGCTCGATCGGCACCGATCTCGGCCTAGCCTATGAGGTGCAGCACGAAGTCGTGCAGCAGCTTCATGCAATCAAACCGAACCGTAAGATCGGCGGTTACAAGATCGCCTTCAACAAGGCGTCGTCGCTGCAATATTATGGGCTCAACGAGCCTTGTATCGCACCGGTTTTCGCCGACCTGATCGTGCCGAGCGGCGCGATGCTCGATGGCGCCAATTACCGCGACCTTATCATCGAACCGGAACTCATCCTCACCCTTTCGCGCGATCTGCCGGCAAGGCAATGCAGTCGCGACGAAATCCTGGCCAGTCTGGAACTCGTGCGGCCCGGCTTCGAATTGTTGGACCCGCGCAATGCTTTCGCGCTCGACCCGACTGCGGCGCAAGCGGTGGCTCAGGGCATATACAATGTCGGCGCGGTCATCGGCGGTCCGGGCATCGCGATCGAAAGTCTCGATCTGGCGACGCTGACGACAAGCGTATCAATCGACGGGAAAGTAGTCGCCGAGGCAACGGGTGCTGCGCCGCAGGACCCGTTGGAGGTTGTCGCCTGGATGACGCGCGTTTTGGCCGACAGAGGTGAACAGCTGCGGGCCGGAATGTCGGTCCTGTGTGGAACGCATCTGCCGACCCGCTCCGTCGCCGCGCCCTCCGAGGTCTCCGTCTCCATGACCAGCGTCGGACACGCGTCGTTCAGGTTGCGGTAGTCCGCGGCGATATATTCCCGGCTGGGGTGACGCGAGCCGCGATGCCGGGTTCGATTTTTCAAGGAGTGCCCATGCAGCCGATCTACCTGACCTACCTGAACCGGCACGATATCGAGGCGGCAGCACTTTCGGACGCCGAAATACTGGCGGCCATCGAGGCGAGCCTTGGCATGCAGGGACGCGGCGAAACGGTGATCGAGCCTCGCGTGCATCTGGAGCCGAAGGCCGGCGTCGAGGGCCACTTCAACGTCCTGCGCGGCTGGATCGGCGGCGAGATCGATGCGGCGGGTGTGAAGGTGGTCGGCGATTTCGTCGACAACTACAAGCAGGGCCTGCCGTCGGAATTCGGGATCTTGAACCTGTTCGATCCGCGCACCGGCATGCCCACCGCCATCATGGATGCCAGCGGCATCACCGACATGCGCACCGGAGCGGTGACTGCGGTCGGTGCCAAATACCTCGCCCGCAAGGGATCGAAGACGCTCGGTCACATCGGTGCACGCGGCACGGCCTATTGGAACGTCAGACTGCTGGACAGCCTGTTCGATTTCGAAACGATCCGCGTCCATTCGCGCCGGCCCGAAAGCCGCAACGCCTTTGCCGAGAAGCTCAGCCGCGACCTCGGCAAGGAGGTCATCGCCACCGACGACTGGCGCTCCTGCGTCGAGGACGCGGATATCGTGGTGGAGGCCTCACGGCTCAGCGCGCCGCAACCCATGCTGAAGACCGAATGGATCAAGCCGGGCGCATTCGTCGTGCCTTATGGCACGATGAGCGCGGTGGAGCTTTCGCTGACCGATATCATGTCCAAGATGGTCGTCGACGATTGGGGTCAGTGCAAGGGTGGCAAGTTCGGGTCGCTGCGCGCTCATGTCGAGGCAGGCAAACTGTCGGAAGCGACGCTCCATGCCGAACTCGGGCAGATCGTGGCCGGTCTCAAGCCCGGGCGCGAGAAAGATGCCGAGACCATCCTGTTCTGGCATCGCGGCCTGTCGCTGTCCGATATCGCGCTCGGCCATGCCATTTTGAAGAAAGCCGCCGGTATGGGCGCCGGCCACAGGTTGCGCTACGCATGAGCGTGCCCGATTTCCATCTTGGCGCCCGCCCGCTGAGCATCGCGGATGTGGTGAACGCCGCGCACACGCCGCTGCGGGTCGTGCTGAGCCCAGAAATCCGCGCCCGCATGCAGGCTTCGCGCGCGGTGGTCGACGATCATCTGGCGCGCAATATCCCGGTCTACGGGCTCAACACGGGTCTTGGCGGCAATGTCGGGCATCGCATCACGCAGGACGAGATACCGGCGTTTCAGGAGCAGATGGTGCGCGGCCGCATCGCCGGTGTCGGCGACCCGCTGCCCATCGAGACCTGCCGGGCCGCTCTGTTCTGCCGCATCGCCACGCTGGCGCAGGGTGGAGCCGGAGTGTCGCCGCATGTCCATGATCTGATGATCGCGATGCTGGAGCGGGACGTCGTTCCGGTCATTCCATCGCGCGGGTCGCTCGGCACCGGCGATCTGGTCCTCATGATGAGTGTCGCTGCGGTGCTGATCGGGCGAGGTCGCGCCTATTTCCGCGGGAGAGTCCTTTCCGGCGCGGAAGCCTTGAAAGCGGCTGGGCTCGCGCCGGTCAAACTCGGCTCCAAGGATGGCCTCGCCGTCGGCAATGCCTCGTCTGTCACCTGCGCCATGGCAGCCCTTTCCCTCGAGGCGGTGCGCGCGCTGTTGACTGTCCATATCGCGACAGCCGCCTTTGCCTGCGAAGGCTATGCCGCCAATGCGCTGATCTTCCACCCGCGCCTGGTGGCGGCGCGACCGGCCAACGGCCAGCAACAGGCGGCAACGCTGTTCCGCAAAGCCATGGAAGGCAGCAGCCAGACGCAGGCTGCGGCCTCGCGGCAGATACAGGACGCCATCTCCTTCCGCACGCTGCCGCAAATAACTGGAACGGTCCTCGGTGCTTTCGAGGCCGCGCGCGATGCCGTCGAAATCGAGCTGAATGCGGTTGCGGATAATCCGCTGGTTCTGCCTGAAACCGGCGAGATCCATTCCTCCGCCAATTTCCACACGCCCTCCATAGCGCTGGCGTTCGACACACTGGCCATCGCGCTTGTGCATCTCGCCACCGCCTCGGCGCAGCGGTCGATCAAGCTGATGACCGGGCGGCTTTCAGGTTTGCCGAACTATCTGTCGCCGGTCGGCGGCGCGGCCGCCGGTTTCGTTCCCATGCAGAAGTCTATCGCGGCACTCCACGCGGAAATCCGGCTGAAGGCGCAGCCCGCCAGTCTAGATGCAATCGTCGTTTCCGACACCGTCGAGGACCTCGCGCCGCAGACCACTCTCACCATCCGCAAACTCGACGAGCAGATCGAACTTGTCCGCTGGCTGGTCTCGATCGAGGCGCTTCTGTCAGCTCAGGCTTGCGACCTGCGCGTGGCGGCGGAACCGGAACGCAAACTCGGAGATGCCGGCAGTCTCCTTCACAAGATGGTGCGCGCGGTGGCGGCAGAACTGGTGGAAGACCACGAGACCGGCCCCGATGCCGCAGCGGTCCATGACATGCTGTGGAAGAGGGATACGATAAAGGCGATCGACGCCCTGTTTTCCGGCATTCCCTCAATCATATCCGCGTAAGCGGGAAAACTTAGGCGATCTGCGCCGAGATGCCCAACGAGACATAGCCTCTATTGACAACATGCAATGCGTTTGATTGAAGTGGTCTTACCACTGTCATTCCAGTTGAATGTGACCCATGCTTGCTCAAAGTGAAGACCTGTCCGGCGCTGAGAAGGTATTTGCCTTCTTCCGTAATGCGCTGCTCGACGGGACCCTAAAAACAGGAGAGCGATTGCTGGGCGAGCGTGAACTGGCGCTCAAATTGGGAGTGTCCCGTCCCATGCTGCGCGAGGCCCTGCGCTCGCTGTCCATGCTGGGTTTCCTCGATATTCAGCATGGCCGCGGCGCTTTCGTGCGCCACGCGGACATCTCCGTGCTTTCGGATTTTTTCACTTTCAGTCTGGCGCAGCAGCCCGACATTCTCGATGACGTAATGCAGGCGCGCATCGCCATCGAATGCCAGGCAATCAGGCTTGCATGCGACCGGGCGAGCGAGACCGATCTCAAGGGTATCGGCTCCAAGCTGACCCGACTGATGGACACGCTGCATGACCCTGCCGAGGGCGGCGCGGCTGACTTCGCTTTCCACCAGGCGATAGTCGACGCCAGCCACAGCGAGGCTCTGAACACGCTCTACCGCGCGATTGGCGACCTCCTGCGCCGCAGCCACATACAGCGCCGCGAGGTGACTGCCTCCGAGCCCGGCATCATCGACTACCTGGTCGACGCACACCGCGAGGTCTTCCTGTCCATCGTCGACAGGGACCCTGATGCAGCCGACCGGAAGCTTCGTGAGCATTTCGCCATCGGCGACGCATTCCGTCGTCGCAGCCTGATCTCGGCCTTCTCGAGGAGGCCGCCGACTTAACCAAAAGCATGAAACCAATGGGAGGAGTTACAACATGCTGCACAACAGAATTCTAAGTGTATTGGCTGGCGTGACCATCGCGCTCGCCGCCACGACCGCCACGCAAGCCGCCGAATTACGTTATGCCCATGTCGGCGCGGAAGGCGATATCCAGACGGTATATGCCGCGCAGGCGGCACAGGGCATTGCGGCCGCCACCAACGGCGACGTCACCGTTACCGTCTATCCGGCCAGCCAGCTCGGCGGTGTGGCCGAGATGGTGGACGGTGTCCGCATAGGCTCCATATCGATGGGCCATCATGACTTCGCTTCGCTAGCCCGCCTCGTACCTGAGGTGGCGGTTTTCAACGCACCGTTTATCTATCGCGACGGCGCGCATGCGCTTGCGGCAACCGATCCGGACACATCGCCTGCGCTCCAGGCGATAAACGAGAAACTTGTGGCGCAGGGTATCCGCATCATAGGCCGCATCTATCGCGGCGACCGGCACATCTCTTCGAACTTCGCCGTCAAGACGCCGGAAGATCTCGCCGGCAGGCCTTTCAGGGCCGTGCCGCTCGAGCTTTGGGTCTCCATGGTCAAGGGTTTCGGCGCCATTCCGACCCCCGTTGAGGTCGCGGAACTGCCGACTGCGCTGATGACGGGTGTGGTCGTCGGCCAGGAGAACCCACTGACCATGATCGCTTCCAACAACCTCAATGAGGTCCAATCGCATCTGTCCATGACAGGCCATATGCGTGCCGTGCTTGCCGTCTTCGTCAATGAGGATGTCTGGCAAGGACTTGGCGAGGAACAGCGCGCAGCCATCACGAAGGTTCTCGATGATGAGGCCGAAAAGTCACTGAAGATGGCAACCGAGTCCGAGGCCAAGCTGGTCGAAGATCTCAAGGGCCGCGGCATGACCGTCATCACCGAAGCAGACGGCCTCGACGTAGCCGCCTTTCGTGAAAAGGTCGGCGCGCAGATCAGCCAGGACTTTCCAAACTTCACGCCGCTCATCGAACAGATCGCAACGGTCAAGTAACACGGTCGCACCGCAAGGACGCGGCTCCTCGCCGCGTCCTGCCTGCCGTTTTCAGAAATCTTGGGAGATACGAGATGCGCGTGCCAGAACGTATCCTGACGGTCATCGTTGTTGCCGTCATGGCGGGGCTGATAATCGTTCCGACCGCTCAGGTCATCATGCGCGGGGTGTTTACGCTGCCCTTCATCGGCGCTGAGGAACTGACGCGCTTTCTGCTCATTTGCCTTGTTTTCCTCGCCTATCCGCTGGTGATCGAGCACGGCGAGAACATCGTAATGGGAGAATTCAAGGCGGCGATGCCCAGAAAGCTGCGTGCGGTGGTGAACTTCACGATCTCCATCAGCGCTGTTGCGATCACCGGTTTCATCGCCTGGGTGACTGCGGCAAATATTTCCAGGAACCTCGCAAACGCGACGCCAACACTGGGCATCCCCTTCTGGATATTCCTGGGCGCGACACTGTTCGGCTTCGCAGGAGCCGCTCTGGTCCACCTCGTCCATCTGCGGAAACCACCGCAGGCCGACACGAACATCGCGATCTGAGGACGATTGACATGGGCTTTCTCGTCGTCATCGCCTTTCTCGCGCTTTTCATGCTAGGCTTCCCCGTTGTCTACGCCATTCTGTTGCCCTCGATCGCCTACATCCTCATCGAAGGGCTGCCGCTGGGACTGCTGGCCCAACGCATCACCTATGCGCTCGACTCCTTTCCGCTAGTCGCCGTCCCCCTCTTCATCTTCGTCGGCAACCTGATGAACCTCTCGGGCATAACGGATCGTATCTTCCGTTTCGCCTACACGCTGGTCGGGCGGGTGCCGGGCGGTCTTGCCCAGGTGAACGTCTTCGGAAGCCTCGTCTTCTCCGGCATGTCCGGTGCGGCACTTGCCGATATCGGCGGGCTCGGCCGTATCGAGATCGACGCCATGAAGAAACGCGGTTTCGATCCGTCCTTTGCCGGTGCGGTAACCGCAGCCTCCGCCACGCTGGGACCGATCTTCCCGCCTTCGATCCCGCTTATCGTTTATGGCTCGGTCACAAGCGTATCGATCGTCCAGCTTCTCGTCGCAGGTATCATGCCGGCTATCGCCTGCACGATATTGCTTATGCTCACCGTGCTGATCGTGGCTGTCCGGCACGGTCATCCCCGCGCCGAACGCTGGCCAACCGTCGGCGAGGTCGTGGCCGCACTCCTGCCGGCGCTTCCGGCAATCGTCGCTCCGGTCCTCATGGTGGCGGGAATGACGGCCGGAGCCTTTACGCCCACCGAAGCTGCCGCGATCACGGCAGTTTATGTCATCTTCATCAGCGGCGCCTTCTACCGGGAATTGACGCTCGCGCATCTCTGGAACTCGGCTGTTCTGACAGCCCGCAGTTCCAGCGCGATCCTGATCATCGTAGCCTCGGCTGCACTTTTCGGCTGGATTCTCGCCGTCGAACAGGTGCCTCAGGTTTTTGCAGCCACCTTGCTCGACTGGTCGAAGGACCCGTTGATGCTGCTCATCATCGCAAACCTGATCTTCTTCATTGCCGGGATGTTCCTGGACTCGACAACGGCGACCCTGCTCCTGGTGCCGATCATCGCACCGCCATTGGTTCTCGCAGGCGTCGATCCGGTCCAGCTTGGTATCGTGACGATCTTCAATCTGATGATCGGCCTGCTGACGCCGCCCATGGGCCTCTCGCTGTTCCTTGTCTCGGACATCGCGAAAGTGTCCATAAAACAGCTGCTGAAAGCCCTTCTGCCCTTCTACATTCCGCTGCTGACCACGCTTGCCATCCTGACCTTCGCCAAGGATTTCACGCTGTGGCTGCCGCGCATGATCGCTCAATAATCCCAATCCGTGGAGATATCCCCTATGCGCATCGTCATCGGCTCGGACCACGCCGGCTTTGCCCTCAAGGCCACCATCGTCGACCATATCAAGTCGCTCGGCCACGAGGTTCACGACGCCGGCTCATACGACCCGAACCCCGTCGACTTCCCCGATATCGCCAAGATGGTCACATCCTCTATAAATGAGGGAAAGGCCGACCGCGGGGTCATGGTTTGCGGCACCGGCGTCGGCGCGTCGATCGCTGCAAACAAAGTCAAGGGCATCCGCGCTGCCGTCTGCCACGACGTCCATTCAGCACACCAGTCGGTCGAGCACGATGACGTCAACGTCATGTGTATCGGCGCGCAGATCGTTGGCGCCTGGCTCGCCAAGGATCTGGTCACCGCATATTTGCAAGCGGAATTCTCGACAGACGAGGATTTCCGCCGGCGAGTACGCAAGCTAGCCGAAATGGATGAAGCTCGGAAGTGACGGCCTTCAAGCAGCCCTCGCCCTTCCTAAACGATGCGGCGGAATTGAAAACAACGCCGCCGCATGGGACCACCTAGTTGGCTGGCGCGTGGTTGATCCCCGCATCGGTCCATAATCGCGCGGGCGAGGATCACCGCCCCTACCATCGCCGCCCAGCTTCCGATTGCAGCACAGCGCCTGTCGGCCGCGCGCACCCCTGGAAGCGCCTCACTGATACCCTGAGTATCCGATTGACTCAAAAACATACGAACCATATATGGTTCGTATGTTCACTAAATATCAGAGACACCCATGGGCCTCGTGAAAATCGACGACGACCTGCATGAGGAAGCCCGTCGGGCCAGCACAGTGATGTGCCGGTCCATCAATGCGCAGGCCGAGTTCTGGATGAAGATCGGCATGCTGGCTGAAGCCAATCCAACCTTGTCCTTCAACGAAATCGTGAAGGTGCAGTTCGCGACTGCGCATGTGAGTGTCGCGGATTTAGCGGTCGCCTAACGTGGTAAAGACCCCGGACGAACTGGCGCTCATGCGCGTATCGGGCAGGATGCTGGCGTCCGTCTTCGAGATGCTGGACGGGCAGGAGCTCGTCGGTATGTCGACATTGCAGGTCAACGATCTGGTCGACCGCTTCATCACCGTGGATCTTGCCGCACGTCCAGCCAGCAAGGGACAATATGGCTTCAAATATGTCCTGAACTGTTCGATCAATCATGTCGTTTGCCACGGCGTGCCGGGTCCGAGCGAGATCATCCGCGACGGCGACATCGTCAACTTCGACATCACGCTCGAAAAGAACGGCTTCATTGCCGATTCGAGCAAGACCTACCTGGTCGGCAATGCCCCGCCCGCCGCGAGGCGGCTGGTGCGGGTCGCCCAGGAGGCGATGTGGAGAGGCATAAGACAGGTCCGGCCCGGAGCACATCTGGGCGACATCGGTTTCGCGATCGAACGGCATGCCAAAAGGAACGGCTATTCGGTTGTACGGGAATATTGCGGGCATGGCATCGGCCGCGAGATGCACGAGGAACCGCAGGTGCTGAATTTCGGACGGCCGGGAACGGGCTTGAAGCTGCGCGAGGGCATGGTCTTCACCATCGAGCCGATGGTCAACCAGGGCACCCGCAAGGTCTCGACGACAAGCGACGGATGGACGGTCGTGACCAACGACCGGAAGCTCTCCGCCCAATTCGAACATACGGTCGCCGTCACGAGAACTGGCGTCGATGTCTTGACCCTGCGCCAAGACGAGACGCCGATGCTGGAAAGCAGGGCGTGATCATTGGTCCGTACCTGCCTTGGGTGGGACGAGAACGCGATGAAAGCAGGCGGCAAGCGAGCGGCTCGAACGGCTAGCGCCGCCATCAACGTCGACTGTGGTGCATCACAGGCGAGGCCCAATTGATGTGCTTGGAAGGCAGGCGCCATCTTTTGTGCCCCGACAAGCAACGTATCCTGGATGAAGCGCGTGCGGCATGGGAGACCAATGTGTTTGGCGTCCTCACCTGTCCAACGATGTTTTCGATTGCCGTGATGAAACACGCCCTCAAGGCAGAGGGTCTGGATACAGCCGGGCTGGCAGACGGCACATGGCGTGACCAGATGAAGGCAATCGGAGAAGCTTTGTCCGACAGCTGATTGCCGGCGGCTATCGTGCGTTGCTTGTCAGAAGCTTCGCCCCGGGCGCGTCCGAGGGCGATCTAACCTCGTGCTCTGGAGCTGCCTTGGGCAGCAACAGGCCACCTCTGGTCTCACGCAGCAGCAGCGATCAAAGTACGCGTGTATTCGTGATTTGGGGCTTCCCAGATTGTTTCGGTGCTGCCGCGTTCCAGAATCTTGCCGGAACGCATCACCATTACTTCGTCGGAAATGTAGCGAACAATCGCAAGGTCGTGGGAGATGAACAGGTAGGTCAGCCTGAGCTCGTGCTTCAGGTCTGCCAGCAAATTCAGGATTTGCGCCTGGACCGAGACATCCAGGGCCGAGGTCGGTTCATCGCAGATCACCAGTTCCGGGCGCAGGATGAGCGCGCGCGATCGCAATGCGCTGTCTTTGGCCACCGGAAAACTCATGTGGCAGACGATGGATGGAATTGTATGTCAGACCCACTTGATCGAGCGTTTCGCGAATACGCGTTTGACGCTCGGCACTGGACGATATGCCATTTGCATGCAGCACTCCGCCAAGGATCGTGCCCACCGCATGACGAGGATTGAGAGAGGCGAAGGGATCCTGAAAGATCATCTGCAGCCTCCTGCGATGGGGTCGCATGGCCCGGCTCGACAAACCGGACAGGGTGTCTTCGCCTAGAACGACCTCACCCGAGGTGGGCCTGACGAGGCCCATGATCGCGCGTGACAAGGAAGACTTGCCGCAGCCAGATTCCCCCACCAGCCCCAGCGTGCGTCCCTTCGGAATGGCAAAGGAAACGCCGTCGACAGCCCTGGCGCCCTCATATTGGATAACCAGATCGCGAACTGTCAGTGCGGGTTCTTTAGTGGGAAGCACCCCAGTCGTAGCAGGAACGGCCTGCTTCAGCGTGAAGTCGAACTCGCCATCCGGCTTGCGCACCGCCTGCACCTCGGCAAGGCGGGCCCTGTCGTAGCGCTTGCCGTCATCGAGGCGGATAGACGCTCCGATCAGCCCGCGCGTATAGGGATGGCGCCCGGCCTTGAACAATTCGGGTGACGGCAATGCCTCCATGGCCTTGCCGTGATGCATGATGATTCCCTGTCGGTCCATCGGCTGACCAGCGGCAGATCATGCGAGATCAGCAGTACCGCCATATTGAGCTCGCCGCGCAAGCGGTCGATAAGGCTTAGGATCTGCTCCCGGACCGACGCATCCAGCGCCGTTGTCGGTTCATCCGCGATCAAGAGCTGTGGCTTCAAGGCAATGGCCATGGCGATCATCACGCGCTGACGCTGACCGCCTGTGGCCGCCTCGTCGAGGACGCGCGCTGCCGCGAGTACGATCGCCTCGGTGGCGAAAGCATCGGCATGGCGCTCACCGATTGAGGCGAGCAGCAAGGGGTCGTCCTTCGCGTTTTCGGCCGGGGCAAAATAGAAGGTCCGTTCGCGACTGCCGAGAACCTCTCGGGCATCTTCGGCAATCGCTGCGGTGACGCCGGCAATGACTGTTGTCAGGAAGAGCTGCGCAATCGTGGACGAGAAGAATTTTCCCTGCGGATGCAATTCCTCGTCCCGCATGACCTCCTCCGGCGCGACTTCGACGTCGTGGAATATGGTGGCCAGTGCCTGTCAGGCGCAGGCCCATTCCGTCCCAGTCGTCGACCAGTTCGAGACCCTTTCGATCACGCGGCAGGAGCACGCTGGCGTTTGTTCCGTCCTCCAGAGCCGCGTAGGTTGAGATCCAGTCGGCGAAGATCGAGCCGGTGGAATAGAACTTCCTGCCCGACAGGCGATAGCCTGCACCATGCCTGACCAACTTGCTGCTCAGCGGGGATGCGCCGCCGGTCTGCTTGCGGTCAAGCTCGATGCCAGCGAGGCCGATCAGCTCGCCCTGGCTGACCCACTCGCGAAGCCTCTGCAGAAAGGGATCGGTGGTCGGATATACGACAAGCCGCTCGATCAGCATGAAGTGGTTGCGCCAGATATGAGTTGCTATCGGCCTTTGCGAGCTTAAGAGCCGCGGCAAAGGACCGCTCCAGGCTCGCGCCTCCGCCACCTGCCCGCTTGGGCAGTCGGTATGCGCCAAAACGCAGTTTCTTCAGGGTCTCGACGGAATCGAACGGCAGATCGCGGCCGGCATCGCGCGCCGAAGCATCCTGCGCAAACCTGGCAAGCACGTCTTCGGGGATGGGAGCAGCCCCTTCCCCGATCTCGACCGGCGCAGCAATATTCTTGACGGCGACATTCATGGCTCGGTCCTGTCGATTGAAACGGCTTCGTGTTCGCTGCCTATTCGGCAGCGACTGCAGCTATGGCCGAACGTGCGCCAAGAAGTAGCGCCGCCTCTTCGACGGCCTGCGCCGTACGCGCCTGGATTGCTTCTGATGATAAGGTGCCGTCGATGAAATCCCGGTCCGAAGCATAGATCGCAGTCGGCAGAACGAACGCCTCAAAGAACCCGAAAAGTGGCCGCAGTTGGTGTTCGACGATCAGCGAATGACGATCGCCACCACCCGTGGCAGTGAGCACGACCGGCTTGCCGCGCAGCGCCGCAGGATCGATCAGGTCGAAGAAATGCTTGAAGAGCCCGGTATAGCTGCCCTTATAGGTGGGTGAGCCGACAACAAGGACATCAGCATCAACGATCGCGCGCAAAATATCCGCAGCACCGGAATCGAGATCACGTTGCCAACGAGCGGTTGCGAGCGACGGGCCGAGGTCCTCAATATCAAAAACATTAGCCGACAAAGCTGATCGCGCGGAGATCGATCTTACAACGTGATCAACGAAACCACGCGTCTTTGAGGGGCGCGTGATATTGCCTGAAAAGCCGACAACGGTGCGATTGGACATCCACAAACTCCCAACACTCAATATCCACTAACTTTATAGACATTGAACATCGGAAGAAGGAACGAAATGCCTTCCTCATCATCCGTTGGGAGAAATTCTTACGGTCTTGATGGCCCTGACCGATAATAATGCCGGGGGAATAAAGCCTTTCTGCTCAGGCGACGTCGAGTTGCTTCATGAACTTGTCGAGTTCCGCAGGATCCATGCGCACGATGTGTTTTTCCTCGGGATAGACCCCGCTTTCGACATCGGCGACGTACTCCTGGAATGCTGCCACCCTCTCCTGCTGCAAACGCTCATACTCGGCAGCGAAGTTGCGGTAGACCTTGGAGTGGCGCGGCATGTGACCCCGATTTGTGCCGAGGATGTCTTCGGCAAACAGGTACTGCGCATCGCAACCCGTGCCGGCCCCCATCGACAGCATGAAGAGCGAAGTGCGCTTCGAAATGGCTTCGGCGACCTCAACGGGAACCACCTCTATCTCAGCCCCGAAGGCACCTGCGGCCTCAAGCTGCTTCACCGCCTCCATGATTTCCATTCCGCTGTCGGCGGTCTTCCCGACAGCCTTGAAGCCACCGGTCCAGGTCTTGCGCGACGGAATAAGTCCGACATGGCCGACGACGGGAATGGCTTCATCGGCCATTCGCTTGATCGTGGCGTAGCTGGCGCTGCAATAGACGCAGTCGGCGCCGGCCTTGAACATCCTGAACGCCCAGCGAACGAAATCATCGCCGGTGCCGATCTCGAAGAAGTTGTCGCCGGGCATGGAGAAAAGCGTCGGTGCCGCGTCGCGGTACTGAGGGTTCAGGATGAGTTCCGGCGGGATGGACACGATGTCGATGCCTGCGCGCTCGGCAGCCTCGGCCTCCTCGAGCGTCATGACGCGCAGCATCGTTAGCTGGCGCTTGCCCTTCATCTCGCGCAGATCGGCGACGGTCGGTCTCTTGCGGCTTGTACTCATGGTATCCTCATGCGGCGAGAAGTGATTTCAGTTTCGTGTCCGATGCGGCCAGCTTGTCACCCGGCGGCTTCGCGCCCCTGGCAATCAGCATCTCGGCGAGCCGGATATCGCGAGCCACAGCATTGCCCGGGCCAATACCACTGGCCGCGACGAGCCGCCCATCGGCAGCGAGGTGGAAGAGTATGAAAGCATCCGCGCCGACCTCCCGACGGACGGTCGTCACGCCTTCATCGACCAGACCCGCGATCTGCATTGAGAGGTCGTATTGATCCGACCAGAACCAGGGGACCGCGCTATGCTGCTCGCCTTTGCTCAACATGTTTCTGGCGGCAAGCGCGCCCTGTTCCTGCGCGTTTCGCCAGGCTTCAAGGCGGACACGACGACCGCCATAGATTACCAGCGGGAACGAGGCGCAATCGCCCGCAGCGAAGATGTTCGGATCGGATGTCGCCATGGTCTCGTCGACGCGGATGCCATTCTCGACGGCAAGGCCTGAATCGCTTGCTATTTCGGTGTTCGGGACAGCGCCAATGCCCACAATACAAAGGTCCGCCTCGATCCTTGCGCCGTCGACCACCAGCGAGACGGCGCGTGTCGAGTCATCAGCTGTCATTTCGGAAATGGAGACCCCGCAACGGATAACGACACCGCTTCTTCCGTGCGCCTCAGCGATGATATCGGCGATCTCGGCGGGCACGCCGCGCATGAGAATGCGCGGCTGGGTTTCCAGCACCGTGACCCTGCAGCCTCGCATCGACGCTGCCGCAGCAAGCTCCAGACCGATAAATCCCCCGCCGATAATGGCGACGTGGGCGTCGGGACGCAGGCGGGCGCGGATCGCTTCGGCATCGTCGTGGGTGCGAAGATAGACGCAACCGCCGATGCCTTCCGCCATCGGCAGGCGGCGCGGGCGCGCGCCGGTTGCGAGCAGAAGCTTGTCATAGGGAATGACGCGACCGCCGCCGAGCGCAAGCGTTCGAGCATTCCGGTCGATCCTGACGACCTCGCTGGAGAGCATCAGGTCGATACGGGCTTCCAGCAGGCGCGCGTCATCGGCAATGACCTTCGCGCCGATGGCCTCTGCCGCCATTCCGTCCTTCGACAGCGGCGGGCGCTCGTATGGCAAATGCCGCTCGGCACCGATCAGCGTGACCGGACCGTCATAACCTTCTTCGCGCAGCGCCAGCGTCGCGCGCGCGCCGCACTCGCCAGCACCAACGATCACCATGCCGGGCGTCATCGGGACATCTCCCGCAGGCCCGCCTGAGACGTAGACCGGGCAACGATCTTACGGTTATGGATTCGTGCCGTTTCCATAGCCCTTCAACCGATCTGGACCAGAACCTTCCCGGATTCCACCTTCACCGGGTAGGTCTGCAGGTTGACACAGACCGGCGCACCCTTGGCCGCACCGGTCTTGTAGTTGAAGCGGCCATTGTGCTTGGGGCACTCGATGATGTCGTCCATCACCAGTCCGTCGGCAAGATGCACCTTCTCATGCGTGCACAATCCATCGGTGGCGAAGAACTCGTCGTCGGGCGAGCGATAGATCGCGAACGTCTTTCCCGCGTGGTCGAAGCGGATGACATCCTCCTCGTCGACATCGTCTACCTCGCAGGCTTCTATCCATTCACTCATGTCACTATTCCAGGTCGTTGGGAGGAATGCCGGCCGGGCCGGCGGTCTGTCGGGCGGCCTATTCGGCGGCCGCTGGAATCACGAAATTGTGGTATTCGTCGCGATAGGGTTTTGCCGTCGGCGGCAGTTCGCGCTTGAGGTAGAAATCCTCGTAGCGCAGCTGCTTCTTGAGGACCGGCCACACTTCCTTGTAGGCGTGCCAAATCGAAGGGTTTGGCGTCGGAAGGTCGTGCTTGATCATCTCGTGCAGCCTTGGCAGCGCATGATACGGCACCATCGGGAACATGTGGTGCTCGACATGGTAGTTCATGTTCCAGTAGATGAACCGGCTGATCGGGTTCATATAGACGGTGCGCGTGTTGAGCCGATGGTCAACGACATTGTCGGCCAGCCCGATGTGCTGCAGCAAGCCGGTCATGACCATGTGCCAGCTACCGTAGATGCGCGGCAGGCCGATCAACATGAGTGGCAGCCAGGAACGCAGGTAGACCGCCAGCGCCACGGTGGCTATGTAGATGGCAACGTGCCAGCGGGCGGCGACAACGGCCTTGTAGTGCTCCATCTCGGGAATGTAGCTCTTCTCCTCGTCGTTCAGGCCGACAAAGGCCTGCCGGAACAGGCCGGGCAGCGAGTAGCGGAAGTCCAGCAGGCCCGTGAACATCAGCGCGACCTTCAGGAGATCCGGAGGGCGCATCACGGCGATCTCCGCGTCCCGGCCGACGATGATCGTGTCGGTATGGTGACGCGCATGGCTCCAGCGCCACTGGGTCGGGTTGCGCATCAGCATGAAGCTGGCGATCTGATAGACCACGTCGTTCATCCAGCGCGTGCGGAACGCCGTGCCATGGCCGCATTCATGCCAGCGGGAGTCGCTCGACGATCCATAGAGCACGCCATAGACGAAGAAGAACGGCACGCACCACCAGGTGCCCCAGAAATAGATGCCTCCGACTGCAGAGGCCAGGATTGCCGCGAACCAGATAACGGTGTCACGGATTGCGGGACCGTCGCTGCGCTGCATCAGTTCCTTTATGGCCTTGCGCGGCACATCCGTATGATACCACTCGGCCGAAGCCAGTCCGGTTTCAACGGCCTTGCGCGAGCTTTCGCCCACGAGGCTGTAGTCTCGAACCGTCTTTGATGTCGCTGCCGTCATCTCATTCTCCATCTCGTCCTCGGTTGTCCTGCGCTCCTCCTCAACTGCCTGGGGCGTGCGGCACCATGCCGACCGACCTCGGTGTGCGCGTTCAAGCCTCTCCCTGTCATGTACGTCGCTCCAGGGGCACGAAATTGCCCGAAGGAAGCGGAAAATCGGTGTCGGGCTGACGCACGATCGACGCGATGCGCTTTTCCGCATCGGCGATGTCGCCCGCTCCGCTCAGCACGCGCAGCGTCGCGTCGTAGGCGCGCTCCTCGCCATGCTCGAGCCAGATCATCTCGCCGCGCTCGCGTGCAGCCAGATCCCCCAGCACGTGGTGGGTCGAAGGCTCGATGCCCAATGCGTACTGGCCGGCCTGGAAATTCTCCCACTGGTAGGCGCAGGGCAGCTGGTCCTTGCGCGTCACGACCTCAAGGCCAAGGCCGAGCTTGTCGTTCACGATCGCGACCGGAACCGTTCCGTCAGCGGCAGCGGCCATCTCGTGCTGCCACACCTGCTCGCGGAAGTTCATCTGCGGCGCAGGTATGGTGCGATAGCCGACCTTCTGCACCTCGTAGGCGTCGCCGGCATGCCCTGCCCAGACCACGTCGCGGATTGGCGCGAGATAGCGCGACCCTTTGTCGAGCACGGGATAGCTGACATTCACATGGTAGAAGAACATGTGAGGCGTGCGCGAGAACCCGTGGTTCACCACGCGGTCGCAGATGCGGATCTCGTTGCCGCCTACATCCGCCTCGATGCGGCGGATGAGATGCAGGTCCTCGGCGAAGACGGCAGATTGCTGGACGATGCCCTCTGCCCACAGAACGCAGTCGTCGCCGGTCCACGTCTCGCCATAGCCGGTAAGCCGCGCCGGGATTCCGCCGATCCGGCCATGCAGCGAATGGCGTACGGTCTTCTTGCCGGGATAATTGTATTCGTCGGCCGGCACTTCTTCCGGTCCGAGGATGTGGTCGAGACCGCAGGTGGTGAGCAGGCCCGAGAAGGACCGCGCCCAGGCGAAACCGTTCTCGCCTTCATACTCGTGCAGGCCGGGGTGGCGGAAACCTGCCGGCGAATGCCAGCCGATCGCCTTGCCCTGGAATTCGCAGTCGGCAATGTCGAGCGCGCGATCTAGAAGCGCTGTGAAACGCAGGCCGGTGCCGGTGCGGAATTCGAGCATGCGGATGCCCCGCTCGACACCGTCTCCGAGAGTCATCAGACGCACACCGGCGAATTGCGAAAGCATGCCGGAGCGCTCCGCCACCTGCCGCCGCGTCAATGTCTGGCCGTACAGGCTTACCATCAATGCACCTTCGCCTGCTCGGCCAGCGTTGCCGCATCGACCCCCATGATCAGCGCTTCGACGCTCAGGAGGTCCGTGTCGCCGACAGTCTGCTCCGCTACGACCTCACCCCGACGCATCACGATGATCCGGTCGGCGACCTGGAACACATGGTGGATGTTGTGGGTGATGAAGAGCACCGTATGGCCTGCCGCGCGCATTTCCTTAACGAAGCGCAGCACGCCATGCGTTTCCTCGACGCCCAGATTGTTGGTCGGCTCGTCGAGGATGATCACCTTGGCGGCGAATTGCATGGCGCGTGAGATCGCGATCGACTGGCGCTCGCCGCCCGACAGCGTGTTCACGGCCGCATCGGCGTCGAGCTTCTTGGAGATGCCGACGCGCTTCAACAGCGTCGACGCCGCCTGCCGCAGCAAGGGGAAGTCGATCGGGGCGAACACGCCGAGAAAGGGCAGCTTCACCGGCTCGCGGCCGAGGAAGAGATTGCGTGCGATCGACAGGTCGGGCGCCAGCGATGTGTCCTGGTGGATCGTCTCGATGCCCAGTTCGATCGCATCGCGGGCAGAGCGGATCGTCGCCTTCTCCCCCCGGACATAGATCGCGCCGCCATCGGCGGGATGCACGCCGGAGATCGCTTTGATGAGCGTCGACTTGCCCGCGCCATTGTCGCCGAGCAGCGCAACGACCTCGCCCTCGCGGAGCGTCATCGACGCGCTTTTTAGCGCCTTCACGCTGCCGAAGGATTTGCGGATGCCTTCCAGCCGCAGGACTTCCACGCTCATCGCCGTGCTCCCCGCTTGCTGAGCATCGCGTGAAGCACGAGCATGACGAGGATGAGCGCGCCAACGAAGATATTGAAGGCAAGGCCGGGCACTCCGATCAACACGATGCCGTTTCGGATCGCGCGCAGCATGAATGCGCCCACTACGGTCCCGAGGATCGTGCCGTAGCCGCCGGTCAGCGCCGTGCCGCCGACGACCACCATGGCGATGACCTCGAGCTCATATCCCGTCCCTGCCACCGGCGACGCCGCCGAAATGCGAAAGGCGCTGATCATGCCGGCAAGGCCCGACAAGACGGAAGCGGCGATGAAGAGCCCGATCTTAACAGCGTCGGCAGGCACGCCGCGCGCGATGGCCGCATTGCGGTTCGAGCCGATCGCGCTGATCCAGTTGCCCAGTTTCGACCAGTTGAGGATGTAGGCGGCGATCAGGGTCAGGCCGATGAACCAGAACAGCGACACGTAAAGCTTGAACGGCCCGAGCTGGAAGCTACCCGCCAGAAGAGAGACGAAGATGCCAGGTTCGTTCCAGGATTTCAGCGGAAACCCCTGCGTGACGTAGAGCGCCGTTCCGCGCACGATGAGAAGCATCGAAAGCGTCACCAGGAAGGACGAGATGCCGATCTTGGTGACGATGACGCCGTTGACGGCGCCGATCGCAATGCAGACGGCGAGGCCAACGAGAAGCGCGAAGCCGATATCGATGCCCGCCTGCTGTGCCAGCAGCATGACGATGACAGGGCCGAGCGCGAACACCGCGCCGACCGAGAGGTCGAACTCGCCCGCCGTAAGCAGGAGCGTCATGGCGAGCGCCATAATGCCGAGCTCCGGCAGGAACGCCATCATGTTGGAGATGTTGAGCGGCGACAGAAAGTTCGGATTGGCGATCGAGAAGCCGGCCAGAACCACCGCCAGGATGATGAGAGACGTCACCTGGGGCGAGGCCGAAAGGCCTTGCCACCAGTTCCGACGTTCCTCGAGTCTTTCAGTCACTGTCGCCATTATTCAGCCGCCGCTCCCCACGTCATTTGCTGTAGAGCTTGAGGATCGGTTCGACGCTGTCCTTGTCGTACAGGCTGAACGTCTGGATGTCGTAGACGATCGGCTCGCCCGAGGCGGCGAGGTTCAGCAGCGCGACGGGCATGAAGCCCTGTGCGGAAGGGAACTGCCAGGCAGCCGCGTTGAAGTAGCCGGCCTTGACGGCCTCCGCTGTCTCCTTCGAGTTGCCCCAGCCCACGACCGGGATCGAGCCCGCCGCCATGCCGGCATTTTCCATGACCGGCTTTACGGCTGCCGCGACGGAATCGCCCAGCGCGATGATCGCCGGCGGATTGTTGGCGAGCATGTAGTCGCTCATCTTGGCGATGATGCCGGCCGGATCGGTGCCCGCGTCCACGACGTCATAGGTGATCTTCAACGGATCGAAGACGCTAGCGATGCCTTCCGTCTCCAGTTGCTGATAGCTGGCGCCTGGCACTTCGACCGGCAGGAAGACCTTGTCGCCCTCCTTCACCAGCTTGTTGTCGACGAGATACTTCGCCCAGATCACGCCAGCCTGCCGGAGGTCCGCACCTACATAGGCCTGGCGGCCGGTCGCCGTGTCGTCCGTGTTGAAGAAGACAACCGGGATGCCGGCAGCCTTGGCCACCTTCACTTCCTCATTCCAGAGGCCCGGCTGCGCGGATGTCGTGCCGATGCCGTCCGGCTTGGCGGCGATGGCCGAGTTGAAGGCCTCCTTCTGCGCGGCCATGTCGCCGCCTGAGAAGGAAATCTTGCAGTCGACGGCAAGCTGCGTGCACGCCTTCTCGGCTCCTGCATTCCAGTCAAGCCAGAACGCATCGGACGGACCGCCGTGCGAAAGAAGATAGAATGTCTTCTTGCCGTCCTGCGCGCCTGCGACGCCCGTGAAGGCGGCGCAGGCGAGGAGTGCAGTGGCTGCGAGTTTCAGAACGAATTTCATCTTTTCCTCCCTTTACAGACCATTCGACCGGAATTTGCCGTCGAGGAACTTCTTGGCGCGCGGCACGTCGTCCTCGCTCAGATGTTCGATGATGACCGGGATGTTCGGGTGCTTCTCGGCGAGGCGTTGCAGATAGAGGTCGTAGTTGAGCGAACCGAGGCCGGGGGCTGGCAGTTCGATTTCGCCGACGCCGCGGAAGGTGTGGCTCTCGAGCGCGTCCGCATCGCCGATGTCGGCATGCTTCTCGGTCTTGTCGTCGCCCGAGCGCTTCACATCCTTGGCGTGAGCGATCTTGATCTTGTCCGTCAGCGTGTCGAACACCTGATCGAGGATCTGGTCCATGCGATCGATGTTGTGGGTCTCGAAATAGTTGGTCGGGTCCATCAGCAGGCCGAGGCCCGGATGGTCGACCTGGGCGAACATCTTCACCGTCTCTTCGACCGAGCCGACGACATTGTTCACATAGGTTTCGAGCAGGAACACTGCGCCATGATCATAGGCGGTCTGCGAGAGGTCGGCGATGACCTTGCGGCATTCCTCAAAACCTTCCTCAGTCTTGTTCTTCTCGTGGTGAACCCAGTCCGACTCGGTGTTGTAGGTGCCGGTCTCCGAGATGACATAGGGCGTGCCGAAATGGCGCGCGTTGCGGATGATCTCCTTGAGGTAGCCAACGCGCTTGTCGCGCTCGGCCTTGTCGGGATGAATGATGTTGGTGTAGCCGGAGATGCAGCAGATCGGCAGGTGATGGTCGCGGAACGTGTCGCGCACCTTCCTGGCCTTGTCCTTCGTGATCTGCCCCGCCGACAGGTCGACATCCTTGAAATGAAGGTCGAGCTGGACGGTGTTGAAATCCAGCTCACGGATCTTCTTGGCTGTCTCTTCGAGGCCGTACGGGAAATATCCTGTGAAAATACCGGCTTGCATCATGGTGTAATTCCTCCCTTGGAAATTCAGTCGATTGCGATTTCGGAAAGCCGCACAGTGCGGCCTTCAGCGATGGAGCGGTAACCGGCCTCGATCAGGGCCATGGTCTTCACATTGTCGGCGACGGTGAGCGCGGGCGCCTCGCCCGATTTCAACGCGTGCTGAAGCTGCTCCATCACACCGATGAAGGCATGCGGGAACCACATCGTCTCCCAGCTCGGCGAAACCCACTCGCCGCCGGTCGTCGTAGCCGATGCATAGCTGAGCGTGGACGCCGTACCCGTCGGCCAGCCGATCGTTCCCTTGGCGGTGCCGAGCGTGCCTTCGACGCGCCAGGTGATGTGCTGGTCGTCCTTGTAGCCCTCCTGGCGCGGACCCGACCACACATCCTCCAGCGACAAAGCGAGCACGCCGGACGGAAAGCGTAGTGTCGAGACGACGATGCCATCCGAATGGTCGAATGTCGTGCGCGGATCCTTGCGCGTCAGCGTGGTGATCTCGTCGGGATCACCGAACAGGAAGCGCAGCGCATCGAGATGATGCACGCTCATGTTGGAAAGTGTCAGCCGGTCATATTCCTCGAGGAAACCCTGCCAGTGCGGGATCGCATGCATGTCGATCTGCGCGAAAACGATCTCGCCGAGCGCGCCCTGCTCGATGATCTGCTTGAGCACGCGCATCGACTGGTCGTAGCGCATGTTCTGGTTGACGGAGAGGATCTTGCCCGCCGCCTTGGCCTCGTCGCGCAGCTTCCTTGCCTCGTCGAGTGACAGCGCCAGAGGCTTCTGCGCGAGGATCGCCTTCACATGCGGCTGCTTCAGCGCGTGGCGGATCAACGCCGGCTGCTGATCAGGCGGGAAGGCCAGATCGATGATCTCGACCTGCGTATCCTCGATCAGTTTCTCAGGCGTGTCATGGACGGTCGGGATGCTCCATCGGTCAGCCACCTTCTGCGCGTTCGCCCTGGTGCGCGAGGCAATGGCGACGACCGGGAAGTCCGCTTCCTTATAGGCGGCAAGATGGCACTCGGCCATGATCATGCCGGCGCCGATGCACCCGATCCTGAATTCCTTTGCACGGACTTTGACGTCCGGCTCGAAGCCACCATTCGCTGAGCCATTGGCATTCGCCATTCGATCCTCCCCCTCGATTTTTCCCACGGCCTGGCTCATCGCTGAAGCGCGCTCCCATCGCTTGCGAAACGGTGGACGCGCGCAGCCTCGCAGGACAGCGCGACCATCGCGTCGGGCCGGATGTCGGGCTGGCCACGCACCAAGGCACGCACCCGCGACGACCCGGCATCGACCGTCACCACCGTATAGCCGCCCAGCGGCTCGACCTCGTAGACCTTCGATGGCGGCGTAGCAGCACCCTCGCTCCAGGCTGCGACCTTGATGTCTTCGGGGCGCAGGCCCACCTCTGCAATCTCGCCACCTCCGGCAAGGCCGGGCACGGCGATTGCGCCGCCGGCGACGTCGATCGCACCGGCGCGTGGCTGCGAGGGCAGGATGTTCATCATCGGCGAACCGAGCAGCCGGGCGACATAGACACTCGCCGGGCGGTCATAGATGCCGCGCGGGGTGTCGATCTGGCGGATCGTGCCGGCTTCCAGAATGGCCATGCGGTCGGCGACCGACATCGCCTCCTCCTGGTCGTGGGTGACGTAGATCAGCGTCTTGCCGAGCTCGCGCTGGATGCGCTTCAGCTCGACGCGGGTTTCCTCGCGCAGCCGCGCGTCAAGCGCGGAGATCGGATCGTCCATCAGATAGGCGACCGGATCGCGAACGAGCGCCCGGGCGATTGCCACGCGCTGGCGCTCGCCACCGGAAAGCTGTGCCGGCGGCTTGTGCAGGATGTGGCGGATATGGAGCTTTTCGGACACCTGGTCGAGCTTGCGAGTGATCTCAGCCTCGGGAACACGCCGCTCGGCCAGGGGAAAGCGAATGTTTTCGGCCGCGCTCATATGCGGGAAAAGTGCGAGGTTCTGGAACACCATCGCCACATTGCGCTCGGCCGGCGAAACCCGATTGACCGGGCGCCCGTCGATCAGGATTTCGCCCGCATCCGGCGTCTCCAGCCCGAGGATCAGGCGCAGGATTGTCGACTTGCCCGACAGCGGCGGACCGAAGAAGCAGAAGAATTCGTTGTCCTCGACCGTAAAACTGGCGTCGGACAATGCGACCGTCCCGCCATAACGCTTGGACACGTTGCGAAATGCGATCTCAGCCATGACGACCTCCGACGGCCTTGCCGGTTGCAACATCGAAGATGCGCACGGAGGCGGCATCAGGGGCGAGCACCATCATTTCGCCCACCGCGACGCGCAAATTATTGTCGAAGACCGCCTTCACCGCGCTGCCACCCTGCCCCATATGCACGATGGTACGCGCACCGATGCGCTCGACGAAAGTGACCGGCAGCGTCAAACCCTCGCCATCTTCGGCGATAGCCGCCTGCTCCGGCCGGAAACCGTAGAGCACCGCGGCATTGGACCGGCGCAGCGCGGCCGCGAGATGGTCGGGCAAAGGCGGCGTGACACCTAGCGGCCCCAGATCTACGACCAGCCCGCGATCGCTTTCGGCCGGGCGGCCGGGGATCAGGTTCATGCCGGGCGCGCCAATGAACTTGGCGACGAAGACATTGGCGGGGTTGTTGTAGACCTCGATGGGCGTGCCCACTTGCTGCAGCACGCCATGGTCCATCACCGCGATGCGGTCGGCCATCGTCATCGCTTCAAGTTGGTCATGCGTGACATAGACCATGGTCTGCCTGAACTCGCGCTGGAGGTGCTTGAGTTCGGTGCGCATGACTGCCCGGAAGGCGGCGTCGACATTGGACAGCGGCTCGTCGAGCAGGAAGATCGCTGGCTCCATGATGGCCGAGCGCCCGATCGCCACGCGCTGGAGGATGTTCACCGAGAGACGGCCGGCGCGGCGGTCGAGGAGCGGCGTCAATTGCAGCAGTTCTGCAATCGCACCGACGCGGCGGTCGATCTCGGCCTTCGGCTTGCCATGCATCCTCGGCCCGTAGGCGAGGTTCTGGCGAACCGTCATGTGGGTGAAGATCGCGTAGTTCTGGAAGACGAAGCCGACCCCGCGGCGCCCCATCGGCACACCCGTCATGTCGCGGTCGCCGAAGAGGATGCGCCCTTCGGTCGGCTCCTCCATGCCGGCGATCATGTTCATCGTCGTCGACTTGCCGCAGCCGGAAGGGCCGAGCAGCGCCATGAACTCGCCGTCGGCGATTTCGAGGTCCATGGTCTTCAGCGCGGTGAAATTGCCGAACGTCTTGACCAGGTTCTGGAGATGGATCGCGCTCATGCCCGCACCTCGCGCACCGCGGCCATGCGCTTCATGGCAAAGACCGTAGCGATGGAGAGCACGATGAGGATGGCGAGCGCGATGGCCGCGACATAGCCCCAGATCAGGTCCTGCGTGGTCACCTTGTAGATGTAGACTGAGATCGTCTCGGTCGCGACGCCCGGGCCGCCACCAGTCATGATGTAGAGCGTGTCGAAGATCTTGAAGTTCTCGATCACCCGGATCGCCAGCGCGATGATGATGATCGTCTTCATCTTCGGCAGCACGATCGTGGTGAAGCGCTGCCATGGATTGGCCCCAAGCAATGTCGCGGCCTTGATCTGATCCTGCGGCACGCCGACGAGGCCCGCGAGAAGGATCAGGAACATCAACGGCGTCCACTGCCAGATATCGGCGATCATGACTGCGATCAGCGCCAGCGTCGGATCCGAAAGCCATGCGATGGCAACGCGCGTGCCGGTCAGCGTCGAGAGAATGTCGTTGAGCGGCCCTCCCGACTGGAACAGCATGAAAAACATGTAGCCGGCCACCGCCGGTACCACCATCATCGGCATCAGCAGGATGGAATAGAAGAAGCGCTTTCCGGGAAAGTCGTCGGCAAATAGCGTCGCCAGGGCGAGCCCGAGCAGGAACTCGGCCGGCACGCAGACGACCATGACCACGGCGGTGCGCCAGAGCGCACCCCAGAAGCGGTTGTCTGACGCGAGATCGGAGTAATTGGCGAAGCCGTTCCATAGCTCCCAGGCGCCCCACCAGTCCAGGCCGGAGAGCGGCGACCAGTCGGTCAGGCTGATATAGAGCTGCATCAAAAGCGGGAACACCGCGATGAACAGAACAAGAATTTGCGCGGGCAGCGTCAGCCGGAAGCCGAGCCGTGCGGACTCGTCGTGCCTGCTTATTGCCGCCTCCGGCGTCGACTTCGCCATGGCAGCCTCCGATGTGGTCAGGGCGCTCATTGCTTCAGCGCTCCGAAGGTGAGCCCGCGCACGAGGTGGCGCTGGATGGCGATGCCCATGACGACCGGCGGGATGGCTGCGATGAGACCCAGCGCTGCCTTGGCGCCATAGAGCTGGCCCGTCATCGAGGAAGACAGCGAGGCCATGTAGACCGGCACCGTCACCCATTCGCGCGTCGTCAGCAGAAGCGCGATCAGATAGTCGGACCAGTTCAGAATGAAGACGAAGAGAGCAGCGGACGCGAGCGGCGCGCGCATCATCGGCAGTGTGATTTTTGTGAAGACGCGCCAGCGCGAGCAACCTTCGACAAGGCCCGCCTCCTCGATCTCGCGCGGCATGTCGTCGAAGAAGGTCTTCATCAGCCAGAAGGCGAAGGGCAGGGTGACGATGCCATAGACCAGCGCCAGGCCCCACCAGGTGTCGGTGAGGTTGAGGAAAGCCCACATGATCATAACCGGGATCATGACCGCCATCGGCGGGAAGAGACGAAGCTGCGTCAGCGCCAGCGGCAGGTTCTGGCCCGAACCGAAACGCGACAGCCCATAGGCTGCGGCCGTGCCGGCCGCCATCGCGATCAGCGTACCGAACGTCGCAGATAGCAGCGAGGACAGGATGGGCTTCATCGCAGTCCTGTCCAGCGCGACGATGAGGCTGGAATCCGACTCGCCGAAGATGAAGCGGAAGTTGGAGAGAGTCGGCTCCTTGGGCCACCATGTCAGGGCAGTTCCCGTCGCGGACCACTCGCCGATCGGCTTGAACGCCATGGACACCATCCACAGGATGGGTACCAGGGTCACGCCAAGCGCCAGCAGGATCGCGGCATAGCGGAAGATTTCGAAAGGGACTGAACGCTTCATCTTGCGGTTTCGCTGGAGTGGCTTGTTGCTGAGGGGGAGGAACCTTCGTACCTCCCCCTCATTGGTTCGGCTTGGGAGGATCAGCCGATCGGATCGGTAACTGTCGGCCAGGCTTCCTTGTTGGTCTTGATCGCCTCGAGAAGCTTGTCCTCGCCGGTGCGGCGGGCGATGCGCTTCCATTCGCGCTCGGTGTCGGCCATGGCCTGTTCCGGCGTCTTCGCCTTGGTGCATGCGGCGACGAGGTTTTCGTCGAGTGCGTTGTGGAAGGCGGTCGCGCCCGGGTAGTTGATCGAAGGCACGGTGCGCGCCACCGTCTCCCGCACGACATCCATGTGGTAGTCATGATAGGTATGGCGCACCAATGGATCGGCAAAGTCCGACAGGCGGAACGGATCAAAGTAGCCGCCCGGGTTTGCAGTCATCCAGGCATAGATGCGGGCCGAGCCGACCCACTGCAGGAAGAGGTAGCAGAGCTCCGGATTTTTCGCCTGCGACGAGACCGAGGCCGACAGGTTGAGCCAAAGGACCGAGCGGCTGATCAGCTTGCCATCGACCTCTCGGCCGGGCGGCAGCATGGAACCGATCTTGCCGGTGACCTTTGAGTCCTTGTTGCCCGGGTTGTCGAGGAATTTCGGCAGGTTCGAGAAGGCGCAGGTCATGGCCGCGCCGCCATTGGCGAAATTGCCGTACTGTTCCGGCCAGCCCCAAGACACGGCGTCCGGCGACTTGTAGGCGAGGGAGTCGACATATTCCTTCGTCGCCATGATTCCGGCTTCGGAATTGATCAGCGGCGCGCCGGCGTCATCGAACAGGAACTGGTTCGGGTTGCCCATCGAAACATAGCGCTGATACCAGTTGGTATAGCCCCAGCCTTGGTTGCGGATATCCGTCGAGCCGAGCAAGCCTTTGTCTGGCCGATGGAAGAATGTCCCGATCTCGTCGAGCTGTTTCCACGTCTTCGGCGGCGCGAGGTCGTAGCCGTATTTGTCCTTGAACGCCTTCTTCTCGGCTTCGTCGCCGAACAGGTCGGTGCGATAGACCCAGGTCTGGAAATCGCCATCGAGCGACACGCCATAGGTCGAGCCGCGATACTGATTGAGCAACGAGACGCCTTGGGCGCCATTGACGTAACCGGTCTTGGGATCGTCCCACTCCGGCTTGTGCTTCGCGACGAAATCGTCGAGCTTCAGGATGCCGCCGGTCTCGGCGAGGTCGCCGAGACGGTTCCATTCCACGGCATAGATGTCATAGGCCCCACCCTTGGTGGAGATGTCCTGCATCGTCTTGGTGAATTCCTGGCCGTTCGGAACGCCGACGATCTCCAGCGTGATGCCTGTCTCTTTCTCCCAGAGCTCCTTGATGGACGGCGCACCCGCCGGAAACGGCTGGGTGAGCTGCCCGATCGAACCATCGGAAAGGCCGAGCACGATCTTGTCGGCGCCGGCTGCCTTAAGCGCCTTGGCCGCCTCGACCGCCCTGCCCTCGGGCGTATCGGCTCCGTACTGATAGCGCTCGGCGCCGTCGAAGCCCGTTGGCCCCCCGATCATGCCCGGCGAAAGCGCGTCCGCCGCATAGGCGCGGCCCGGACGAATGAACTTCGGCGCAATTCCCACCGCACTCACCCACAGTGCGGCCTTCCCCCCAGACGCAAGCAAGCCGCGTCGCGAAATGCGAACCAGATCTGACATTGATTTTCCTCCCAGTGGACCATGTCGGGCCCAATATGATGAATATTGACGTTCACAAATGATGATGTCAACATCAAATCAACTCATAACACATCATATCTAGGATCTGGATAAAAACTATTGCGGAATCAGCGGCCTCCCGCATCGCACCATCTACCCTTCGCAGTCGCGATGATGGCTTTTGATGCACTTCCCCGATTGCGCTTTTCACTTCATTCGACGGCAAAACGCCGCGCGTCGCTTGCAAGCACCGCCAGTGCGGCTACATCAATTTCAATCAGATTCGCCCATCGCCGGGGCGGTGAAGCAGGGAAATGACATGCGTTCAACCCTCATAGACGTTGCCCGGGAGGCGGGCGTTTCCGCAGCGACAGTGGACCGCGTCCTGAACAATCGTCCTGGTGTACGTGTGCGGACGCGCGAGATCGTCTTCGATACGGCCCGCAGGCTGGGCTACATTGCGGAGGTCAAGCCCATGTCGGCACACCGAGCTGCGGACACGATCCGACTCGACTTCGTACTGCCGGTGGGCACGAATACCTTTATTCGGAAACTGAACGAGCAGTTGGGCAGTCAGGCCGCTCTTCGGCCGGACATTGACGTACGTATTCATGCAATCGAAGGGTTCAACCCCGACACGCTCGCCCAGACGCTGCGCGACCTGCACGGCCATACCCAAGGCGTTGGCCTTATCGCCCTCGACCACCCGACGGTGCGCGAGGCAATCCGCGAATTGTCGACCAACGATATAAAGGTCGTGACACTGGCGACCGATATTCTGCACGTACCGCGCGTCGCCTATGTCGGGATAGATAATCGCCAGGCAGGACGCCTTGCCGGACATGTCGTCGGACGCTTGCTGGGGACGGAGGCGCCCGGAAAGGTCGCAATGTTCGCGGGCTCCCTGTCCTATCGCGGCCATCAGGAGCGCGAAATGGGCTTTCGCCACATCCTCGCCGAAGAGTTTCCAAAGCTTGAGATCGTGGAACTGCGCGAAATGGGTGACGACCGCGAGCGCGCTTACTCGGAAGCCACCACACTACTCGACCGCCACCGCGACCTCGCAGCCATCTATAATATCGGCGCCGGCAATCAAGGCATTGCCCAGGCAATGCGCGAGCATAACAAAGAAAGTGACATCGTCTTCATCGGCCATGAATTGACCGAAGGCACGAAGCGGTTTCTCCTTGACGGCACGATGGATGCAGTGATCGACCAGAATCCACGCGTGGAAGCTCGCGAGGCGCTGAACATTCTCACCCACTCTGTCCGGGGACTGCCTTATGAAGGCCACCCTCCACGCCTGCATCTGATCCTCAAGGAAAACATCCCCGAAGTTTGACCTCTTCCGGGAAGTTAATCCGGTCAATGACGCAAGGCGGCCGTGCGAACCCGCTGTTTATTTCTGCGTATCGGCGCGCCAACAAGCCACGCACAGGCAACAGGACTTCTTGAACGGTGCAGTCGAAAAGCCGCACAAAAGTTTCGCCGCTTGCGACCGACCAGCCATCCAGCCCCTGCCCGACTGACAGTGCAAGCCAGACCACAATGGGCAACGGTGCAATCAGGAGAGCAATAGCGATCAAGGGCATTTGCGACAAAGCCCTTTAGAACCTACGCCACGACGCGCTCGCTGCCGAACACGCCCTGCTCCACGACGAAACGCCGGCAATGCTCGATGAACGCCTGCACTGTCTGGGTGCGATGTTCGGCGTTCGGCAGGGCAACGCCCATGGTGAGCGGCCGAAGATCGCCTGCCAGCGGCACGAAAACCAGCGGCTTGCCATCCGGGGCCAGCGTATTGAGAGGCCTCATATTGGCGATGCCGTAGCCGAAACCATTGGCCACCATCGAGCGCATGACGGCGATGTCGCCCGTCCGCTCGGCGATGTAGGGCCTCAGCCCCTTCTGTTGAAAAGCCGATAGAAAATATTCTCGGCTGAAGGGCAGATCCAGAAGCACCATTGGTTCACCAGCGAGCTCTTCCGGCGTTATCGACGCCTTGCCCGCAAAGCGATGTCCCGGCGGCAGCATGACATAGGCGGGGACCAACATCAGCGGCTCGAAGGTCAGATCCTGTGAAAGCTCGAGATCGTATGTCAGCGCGAGATCGACTTCGCCACGTTGTAGCATCTCGAGAAGCTGGCCCTGGTTGCGCTCGAATTGCCTGACCCGCACATCCGGATAAGCGTGCTCGAACTTGGTTCGCAATGCCGGCAGGACGATCTGCGCGAAAGTCAGCAGGCATCCCACCGCCAGCGGACCGCGCACCCTTTCGGCGATGTCGCCAGCGATATCGTGAAGGGCATCCGCATCGTTGAGCAGGCGCGCGGCTTCCTTCAGGAACACGCGCCCGCCCGCCGTCAGCGACAGGCCATGCGAATGTTTGCGAACAAAAAGCTGGATGCCGAACTCGGCTTCCAGCTGGGCGATGGATGCGGAAATCGACGGCGGCGAGACATTGACCTGCTCGGCCGCCTTGGCAATGCTGCCGGCTTCGCCGACGGCAACGAAATATTCCAACTGTCTGAGCGTGAAGCGTAATGGCATGGGCCGCTATGTTGCGCGTTCACGCTTGTCGATCAAGCCTTTGCGCCCATCAGTATTTGATCCACGTCGTTTTCAGCGCCGTATATTTGTTCAGCGCATGAAGCGACAGGTCGCGACCGAAGCCGGATTGCTTGAAACCGCCGAACGGTGTCATCGGGCTCAGCGCATCTACGGTGTTTACCGAGACAGTTCCTGCATGGAGCCGGCCGGCAACGCGATGCGCGCGCGAAAGGCTGTCGGTCCAGAGAGACGCCGCCAGCCCATAGGGGCTGTCGTTGGCGATGCGGATCGCTTCGTCTTCGTCATCGAACGCAATGACCGACAGGACCGGACCGAATATTTCGTCGCGCGCCAGCGAGTCCTGATGCGCGACATCGTCGAAAATGGTGGGCTGAACGAAGCTGCCGCGACCGTTCACCGTCACCTGCTCGCCGCCCGCAACAAGCCGCGCGGTCTTCTTGCCGGACTCGATGAAGCGCATGACGTTGGCTGTGTGGCCGGCATCGACCATGGCGCCCATCTTCGAGCCCGGATCGAGCGGATCGCCGGGTTGCGTGGAGGCCGCGCGTTCCACCAGCTTTTCGACCAGCGCGTCTTTGATGCTACGCTGGACCAGCAGCCGCGAATTGGCCGAACAGACCTCGCCCTGGTTGAAGAAGATGCCGAAGGCGGCCATGTCGGCTGCCGCATCGAGATTGTTGCAATCGGCAAAGACCAGGTTCGGACTTTTGCCACCAGTCTCCAGCCAGACCTGCTTCATGTTCGACTGACCGGAATACTGCAGGAACAGCTTGCCGACAGCGGTCGAGCCCGTGAAGGCGAGGCAGTCAACATCCATGTGCCGGCCCAGAGCCTGCCCGGCGGTCTCGCCAAGGCCGGGTACAACATTGAGGACACCGGCGGGAAGCCCTGCTTCCATCGCAAGTTCTGCCAGACGAAGCGCGGAGAAAGGCGACTGCTCCGCAGGCTTCAGCACGATGGAATTGCCGGCGGCAAGTGCCGGAGCGCATTTCCACGTTGCCATGTCGAGCGGGAAATTCCACGGCACGACCGCGCCGATGACGCCGAGCGGTTCGCGCCGCACGAGTACGAGATCGCCCTCGCCAGTCGGGGCGACCTCGTCATAGATCTTGTCGATCGCTTCCGCATACCACTGGAAGATCGCCGCTGAACCCGGCACATCGACGGTGGATGCGTCGTTGACCAGCTTGCCCATGTCGAGCGATTCCAGAAGGGCGAGCTCATGCAGATTGTCGCGCAGCAATTGCGCGAGACGCAGAAGTACTTCCTTGCGATGCGCGGGCTTTGCGCGAGACCACACGCCGGACTCGAAGCTGCGCCGCGCGGCCGCAACCGCCAGCTCGATATCCTCTTCGCCGCAGGAAGCGACCTCGGCCAGCGTCTCGCCAGTTGCGGGATTGATGCTGGCGAATGTTCTGCCGGACCGTGCCGGCACAAATTTGCCGTCGATGAAAGCCTTGTCGCGGAAGCGGATCACAGCCGCCTTGCTGATCCAGTCCTTGTGGCTGAGTTCGCTCATGACGGTCCTTGTCCCTGGTCTTTATTCGTCGCCCGGTACGCCGTAGCTCGGAGCATCCGATGGGTTGATCGCACGGGTCACGTAGGCGTCGAGCTGCGGCTTGTAGAGTTCCCACAGCATCGCCACCTGCTCGATGGGGCATTCTTCGGTCCAGTCGCAGCGCAGGTCGGCAACAGGCCATGAAACGTCACGCACCAGCTTCATGCCGGCAGAGCGAACCGGGCCAGCCTCGCCGCCAGCCTTGAGCGCAGCGCGCATCGTGGCAATGAGGCGATCGCCCAGATGACCTTCCGATGCCAGAAACGCATTGACCATTGCCTGCGGAATGCCGTCATTGGCCAGAAGATTGCCGCCGCATACGACGTTTTCCGCGCGGGCTTCCGCCCAAATTCCAAGTGCCTTGGGGCCGGAGTGAATCGCACTCATTCCTGTCGCGTCCACAGCCAATACCTGACGGTATTCGCTGTAGGTGGTGCGCTTCAGAATAGCGATGGCTTCCGCAGCCGAAGCGCCGCGCGCCAGAAGCTCCAACCCACGGATGCCCAAAGTCGGGTCGGTAATGTTCTGGCTCGCCACGGCACCGACACCGGCCTGCGCATAGGCGCAACGCGCGGCAACAGCAGGCGACGAGGACGACACGGCAACGCCGAACATGCCGGTCTTGCTGCAGCGTGCTACGATGGAGAAAGTCATGCCGGTCAGTCCGGAATGACGGCGGTGCCGTCGATCTCGACCAGCCAATCCGGGCGCGCCAGCGCCTGAACGACGAGGCCCGTCGAGACGGGATGAACGCCCTTGATATACTCGCCCATGGTGCGATAGACCGCCTCGCGATGGCGGACGTCGGTGATGTAGACGACAACCTTGACGAGATGCTCCATCGTGCCGCCGCACTCTTCGATGAGCTGCCTGATGTTCTGCATGACCTTGTGGGTTTGCTCGACCGGATCGTGGCTTTCGATGTTCTTGGCCGTATCCAGATCCTGCGGGCACTGGCCGCGCAGATAGACGGTTTTGCCACCCCGCGTAATCACCGCCTGGCAAAGGTCGTTGTCCAGCTTCTGCTCGGGATAGGTGTCCTTGGTGTTGAACGTACGAATTCGATCATGTGCCATCTTGGTCTCCATCGGGTCGGCTCGGGTCAAGGCGTCCGTTGCGCGAATTTTGGCTCAACGGCTCCGTTTGCGAAAAGCACCGGGACCGCAATCCGCATTTCGCGGTGATGTTTCCACAGCGCTGATGAACTTTGAAGAATAGTCTTTCTCATCCTTGCTAAGGGCGCTCCTAATCGGTCGCATCCTTTTCAAGCCGGAGTTGGCTATGCCTCTTCAGTCACGCGTTTAGCGGACTCGTGATATTCCAGATACTTTCGCTGCGTGGAAATATGGTCCGCCACGAACTTGGCATCATGCCAGACGCCCCAGATGAAGCTGGACCCTCTGCGCGATTGCCATGGCAATCCAAGGAAGTAGATTCCAGGCTCGGATGACACCCCGCGCTGATGCTTCGGCCGGCCTTTCTCGTCGAACACATCAACCTTCAGCCAGCTGTAGTCGACGGTGAAGCCGGTGGCCCAGATGATGGAGGTTATTCCGGCGTCGGCCAGGTTCAGTTCGAGGATGGGATCGGTCACGCATTTCGGCTCTGGTTCGATCCGGCGGGCTTCAGGGTCTTCCGGCAAGTCCACGCCGTTGCGAACAACATAGGCGTCGGCCTCGTCCAGCAGAGACATGTAATTGGCATCGCCCCGCGCAAGATTCTCGGCAAGATCGGGCGCGAAGGTCAGCCCGCCTTCCTTGTAGTCTTCCGTTCGGCCAAGCAGGATCATCCCCTGCCCGGCAAGGCGCCGGAAGTCGATCGTCTCGCCACCGCGAGCGCCGCTCACCGCGATCGTGACATGTTCCGTGCCAGGACCCGGCGTTGCGGCATCCCACTTGCCGAGAACGCCCAGCCACCAGCAGAAGTCGCGGCCGCGATAGGCGCGCGGAGGCCGATCGTGCGGGCCGACCGAGAGGTAGACGCGCTTGCCGGCGCGCAGAAGTTCGTCCGCTATCTGCACGCCCGAAGATCCGGCACCCACCACCAGCACCGCGCCCTCAGGCAATTGGCCGGGATTGCGATAGGAGCTGGAATGGATCTGCATCAAACCTGCATCTTCAGGCACTACGGCCGGAATGACCGGGTTCTGGAAAGGACCGGTGGAGGCAACGATGTTGCGGGCCTCGATCACACCGTCCGAGGTTTCCACACGGAAACCCGGCCGGCCGACATTACGTCGCACTTCTCTCACCTCGACGCCACAGCGGATGGGGGCAGCGATCTTTTCCGCATAAGCAACAAAATAGTCCGCAACCTTCTCCTTGGCGACGAAGGCGTCGGGACCGGCACCCGGAAACTCCATTCCCGGAAAACGGTCATGCCAGGCGGGACCATTGGCAACCAGCGAATCCCATCTTCCCGAGCGCCAGCGTTCGGCGATCCGGTCCCGCTCCAAGACGAGATAAGGGACGCCGCTTTTGCCGAGATGCTCGCTCATAGCCACCCCTGCCTGGCCAGCACCAACCACAAGCGTGTCTACCTTTTCAACTGACATTTCTGCTCCCTTTCTGGCTGTCCGAGCGTTTCTGCAGATGCAACGGCGGCCTTGTCTTTGGTTTACTGGAGGGGCTGGCTTGCGAAAATTACGATTTTTTGTGGCAACGGTTAGCTTGTCCCTAAATGCTGGAAGAGCAGTCGCATATGGAATTCGACCCCCACTCCGTCTCGGCTTCGCCGAGCAACCTCTCCCCGTTCGACGGGGGAGAGGAAACGCCGTCCGCAAGGCTGGCACCCTTCCTCCCCCTTTTGAGGGGGAGAGGTGCCGAGCGAAGCGAAGCGGAGTGAGGGTCGGCTGTGCCATATGCGTTAGCCCTGCTGATCGCCGGGAGAGGTTGGCCGGTGCAGAAAATACGGGGGCGGGATCGAAACGCTCAGAGATAGAGGCTTTTCGCCACTTTCGAGGACAGAAGTTCCTTCGCCGGACCTTCCTGAGCGACCTTGCCCTTGACGAGCACGTAGCCGCGATCCGCGATGCTGAGACCCATCTCGGCGTTCTGCTCGATCAACAGGATTGTCGTTCCGCGACGATGGATTTCCTGCGTGATCTCGAAATACTCGCCGATAAGCTTTGGCGACAAACCGAGCGAAGGCTCGTCCATGATCACCAGTTTCGGCTCGCCGATCAGGGCACGCGCCAGCGCAACCATGGCCTGCTCACCGCCCGACAGAGTTCCGGCCAGCTGACGCAGACGCTCGCGGATACGCGGAAACAGAGCGCACATTTTTTCGAGTTGCGGCTCGAAATTCGGGCCGCGAGCCGAGACGGCATCATAGCCGAGCCGCAGATTCTCCAGAACCGTCAGGCCGGGGAACAGGCGGCGGCCTTCCGGCACGAGTCCCACGCCAAGTGAAGCAAGGTTTTCCGTGCCAAGTACCGCGATGTCCTTGCCCATCACGCTGACCTTGCCGCGTTGCGCGCGCACCACGCCGCAGACCGTCATGAAGGTCGTAGTCTTGCCCGCACCATTGGGGCCGAGTAGGCAGACCAGCTCACCCGCCTGCACGCTCATCACCACGTTGCGCAGCATCGGAACTGCGCCGTAAGCCGTGTCGACATCGTTCAGTTCAAGCATGGACAGCCGCCTTTCCGAGATAGGCTTCCTGAACGCGCGGATCGGCGCGCACGGTGGCGTAATCGCCCTCGGCGATACGGCTTCCATAGTCGATGCACATCACATGCTGCGGGAAAGCATCGACAACGCGCATGTCGTGCTCGATGAGAATGACCGACAAGTCAGGATTTTCTTTTCGTAGCCGAATGATGTCTGACACGAGCGCATCAGTTTCCGTTTCGTCCATCCCGACGGATGGTTCATCTAGGAGCAACAGCTTGGGTTGCGAGGCAAGCGCGCGGGCGATTTCCAGCCTGCGGCGGTCGGCCTGCGCCAACGTTCCGGCAGGGCGATAGCGCTGCTCGAACAGATCGCCGGAGCCGAGCTTCAGCAGGGATTCGGCCTTGCGGACGCATTCATCCATCTCGCGGCGCGCAACGCCTGGACGAAACAGCGCGGTCAGCACGCCCGTTCGCGTTCGCGTGTGCATGCCGATGATGACGTTATCGAGCACACTCAGATCGGAGAACAGGCGCGACGACTGGAAGGTGCGGGCAATGCCGCGCTCGACCACTTCGTAGGATGGACGCCCGGTGATCTCCGTGCCGTCGAATGTCACGCGGCCGGAGGTCGGCTTGTAGACGCCGGTGACGACGTTGAAGAGCGTAGATTTGCCGGCACCATTAGGCCCGATCACCGCCAGAACGGAGCCTTTTTCAATCGAAAAGCTCACATCGTTCAGCGCAACGAGCCCGCCGAACTGGATCGTTACATTTTCGACTTTCAGAAGCGTACTCACTATTCGCCTCCATAACGGCGCATGCGCTGCGGGAACAATCCTTGCGGCCGGATCATGAGGAAGCCGATGATGACCACGCCGAAGAAAAGCAGGCGGTAGTCGGAGAAAGCGCGCAGCTTTTCAGGCAGGATCGTCAGCAGGAATGCGCCGACGATGACGCCGAAAATATTGTCCATGCCGCCGACGATAACCATCGTCATGATCGTGACCGAGACGAGGAATGTAAAATTGTCGGGCGAAATATAGGATACGTAGAAAGCGTAGATCGTACCGGCAAAGGCCGCCAGAAACGCATCAACCGCGAAAGCCAGGACCTTGTACCAGGCAACATTGATGCCTTGCGCCTTGGCTGCGATTTCGTCGGCGCGCAAGGCGTTCCAGGCAAGGCCGATCCGGGAGGAATGAAGACGGTGCGCGGTAATGATCGCCACGACCACCAACGCGGCGGAGAGGTAATAGAAATTCGCCTGGCTCGGCAGTTTCCAGCCGAAAACAACGAGCGGATCGGCAAAGGAATGGCCGAACAGGCTTGGTGCGGGAATGCCAACCAGACCGTTGGGACCGCCGGTCCATTCGAAATTGTTCAGCAATTGCTGGACCACGACACCGAATGCGATGGTGACGAGCGCCAAATACGTATCACGCGTCCGCATCGACGGAATACCGATGATGAAGCCGAACAGCGTCGCCGCAAGTGCTGCGACCGGCAGCGTCAGCCAGAAGCTGAGGCCGAAATTGATCGCCAGCAGCGCCGAAACATAGGCGCCGATGCCATAGGAAGCGCCGGTCGCGAAGTTCGGAATGTTTGCGCTGCCGAGCTGGAAATTGAGCGCGAGCGCCAGCACCGCATAAAGCTGCGCCACGATCAGCAGATGCAGAATATAGGTGTTGGACCCGACGATGAAGGGAAATCCGACGACGATTATGCCTGCGGTAATCATGGAGACAAGCGGAACGCGGGCAAAGCTCGCCATCGCCTGTTCGGCAATCCAGGGCTGCTTTTCCAGAATGAAGAAACCGAGCCCGAGCAGTGCCAGCAGACCGACGATCTGCAAGCCGCCATCGGCCTTCAATATGAGATAGAGGAAAACCGCGCCGACGAGTTGGGAGGCGACGGTGAATGCGACCGCGGCAGACTTGCCTGGCGACGCCGATGAAGCGATGTCCTGCCGCATGTCAGACTTTCTCCATCACGGTGCGGCCGAGAAGGCCGGCTGGCCGGAATATCAGAACCGCGATGACGAGGAGGAAGACGAATACCAGCCTGTAAGACGCCCCATCCGGCACGAAGGTCTGCGCCAGCACCTCTATGCCGGCGATAATCAGGCCGCCGAGGATTGCTCCCGGCATCGAACCCAGACCGCCGATAACGGCAGCGGAAAAGCCGAGAAGCCCGGCCATGACACCGAAATCGAAGCGCGTCACGCCGGCATAGCTTGCGAAAAGCAGGCCGGCGATTGCACCGATGGCGGATGCAATGAAGAAGGTCGCGCGGAAAACGCGTGAATCGCGAATGCCCATCATGCGGGCCACGACCCGGTCTTCGGAGGCGGCGCGAATGCGCAGGCCAAGCGCCGTCATGCGCAGGAATACGAAAAGGAGCGTTACCAGTATTGCGGTAATCGCCACCACGAGCAGCGCAAACCAGCTTACCGAAACGCCGGCGACTTCAAACGCCATTCCCGACACCAGGCGCGGGAAAGCATGCGGATTAGACCCCTGCGGGTAGAGATGACGGATCAGTTCGCGAATGACGATGCCGAGCGCCACCGTCGCGACCAGCGCCATCATTGCCGGTGCATCGCGGAAACGCCGGATCACGATCTTGTCGAGCGCGATGCCGATCACGCCGACCGCAAGCACCGCCACCACGACCGCAAGCAGCAGCCAGGCAGGGCCGGTCACGCCGACAACCGCCATCGACCCCTGGACCAGAGCCAAAGCTATGAAGGGCGCCGTCATGGCAACGTCGCCATGCGAGAAATGGATAACGTTCAAAACGCCGAAAATCAGACTGAAGCCGATAGCCAGCAACGCATAGATACAGCCAAGGGTTATCCAGTTCACCAATTGCTGGACCAGCAGTTCCGCCATCCGATCAGTCTCTCATTTAAGTTGAAACGACTATCAGTGCGTTTTGTGAGGGCACATAATGAATCTCCGAAGTCACGGATAGCAATTTCCGAATTTCCAGACCAAATACGCGGAAATAGGCTGATGCTCAGCCGACGATCATGATCGGCCGGGCCGTTACGTTGGCGGCAAGACAAGACCTTTGAGGTGGAACCATGCATAACAGGCGCAGCGCGATCGTCCGCGTATCATCACTTATTGCCGGATCTCTGTTCGCCGTGGCGCTGGGCGCCGCCCAGGCTCAGGCAGACCAGATCAAGCTCGGCTTCATCGGACCGCTTTCCGGCGGCAATGCACAGCAGGGCCTTGGCGCCCGCAACGGCTTTCTCCTGGCAATCGAACAAGCGAATGCCAGCGGCTACCCGCATCAGGTGGAAGGCGTCGTTCTCGACGATGCTTCCGATCCGGCCGTCGGCGTTTCTGCCGCCCAGAAGCTGGTGAACGACCCCGCGGTCGTCGCCGCCACGGGCCACTGGAACAGCTCGGTCGCGCTGGCGACCATCCCGGTCTTCAACCGTTCGCAGATGCCGTTCATCGTCTGGGGCGCAGTCAGCCCGAAGATCACGGAACAGAACTTCGCCAATGTAACGCGCGTCACGCCGACACTCGTCAATGAGAACAAGCCACTGGCCGAGGCGATCGCCAAGGAAGGCAAGGTCAAGAAGATCGCGATCATTTCGGACACGACCGACTATGGCGCGGCCAATGCGAAATGGTTCGGCGATTTCTTCAAAGAAGCCGGCGGTGAAATCGTCGCTTCGGATTCCGCAGCGGTCGGCACCACCGACTTCCGCGCGATGCTGACGACCGCGAAGGCCGCTGGCCCGGATGCGATCTATTTCGGCGGCGTTGTCACCGAAGCGGCACTCGTGCGCAGCCAGATGGCCGATCTCGGCATGGGCAGCCTGCCGATGTACGGCATTTCCGGCATCTACGATCCCAAGTTCATCGAGATCGCAGGCGCTGCGGCCGAAGGCACGATCGTCGGCACGCCGGCAGTCCAAAGCAACCCGAAGCTGGAGGAATTCTACAAGGCCTATGAGGCGAAGGGCTACACCGACCCTGCCGGCTCCTATGCGAAATATGCCTATGAGGCCGCCCAGATCCTGCTGGAAGTCATCAAGGAAAAGGGCATCGAGGACAAGGAAGCGCTGAGCGCCGCGATCCGCGGGATCAAGCATGACGGTATCCTCGGCGAAGTCTCCTTCGACGACAACGGCCAGACCAATATGGCGGTCGAGATCGACAGGTATGTCGTACGCGACGGCAAGTGGGAAAAGATGTAATCAAAAACATCGTGTATTGGGGGGGAGAACCCCCCCCTCGGTAATGCCCTGTTTTTTCCGCGGCCGCCCCCCCCCCCCCCAAACAGCACCCCCCCCCCCCAAACACCTTCCCACACAAACAAAAAAGA